>JBFGJH010000006.1:0-85538 GCA_041577335.1 Acidimicrobiia bacterium
TAGACCGGGTCTCCGACGACCGGATGGCCGATCGACGCGAAGTGCACTCTGATCTGGTGGGTTCGGCCCGTTTCGAGCTCGACCTCCAACAGTGTCACGCCACCCAGGGCCTCGCGGAGCCGATAGTGGGTGCGCGCCGGGCGACCGTCGTTGCTGATCGCCATGCGCATCGGGGCATCAGGGTCCCGGCGAATAGGAGCGTCGATGGTTCCGGTCGCCATCTCAAATGAGCCCACAACGAGCGCCAAGTAGGTGCGTTCAACGTCTCGGGCGCGGATCATGCCCGAGAGAGCCTCATAGCCGGCCTGCGTGCGAGCGACGAGCATGAGCCCCGATGTGTCCCGATCGAGCCGGTGAACGATCCCCCACCGACCGGGCTGGCCCACTCCGCCGATTTCGGGATACCGCGCCAACAACCCATGAACCAAGGTTCCCGTTCGGACTCCGGTCCCAGGATGCACGACAAGGCCGGGAGGTTTGGCAATGGCGAGGTACTCTGGCTGCTCGGCGACCACCTCGAACGGCACGCTCTCGTCGGCGACCAGAGCCTCATCTGCCTCCGGTGGAGTGAACGAGATGGAATCGCCTTCGTGGACGGCTGACCGGGGCGCCACGACCTCACCATTCAACGTTGCCTCACCGCGATCGATGAGCGCACGCGCCATCGATCGGGACAAGCCTCCCAGCGATGCCAAAGCCCGATCGAAGCGAAGACCTTCCTCCTCGGGGCCTACCTCCACGACCGTCATCGGTTGGCCGGCCGGGCGAACAACGCCAAGGCGACCAGCAGCGTGGCACCTACGGTGAGCGCACTGTCGGCGACGTTGAAGTTGGGGATCTCCCACAAACGCACGAAGTCCACCACGTAGCCATCGAGGAAGCCGTCGCCGTTGATGATCCGATCCACGAGATTGCCGATCGCGCCGGCGGCGATCAGCGACACGGCAATGACCTCCGCTCGCCTGCCCAAGTTGCGGATCGAGAAGACAATCAACATGACGGCGGCAACGGCGAGGATTCCGATGATTTGTCCGCCACCTTGGAACAGCGAAAACGCCGCTCCGGTGTTCTCGGCGTACTGCAAACTCAGGAACCCTTCGATGAGGGTGATGGGTTCGCCGGGCAGAGTCTCCGCCGCCCATGATTTCGTCACCTGGTCGAGGGTGACCACCGCAGCCACGAGCCCGAGCACGAGCAGGTATCGGCCGCGGACCTCCTCGACTGTTTCGTGTTCGGCGTGATCTGACATGAGTCGGCGGAACCTAGCAGTCACGACGCGATCCGCTGAGTGAGCCGGGCGATGACCACCTCAGCCGGCAGGTCGACGAGTACTCGTTTCGACCGTGACGTTCGTCGCCGCACCTCGGTCCGAGCCTGCAGGACCTCAGACAGGAAGTCGGAGATCGCCTGATTGGCGGCATCCGCATGGGCAGGGGCCGCCACCCTGATGCGGACCGCTCCTGCGTGCATGCCTACGATTTCGGTCTGGCTCGCGCCAGGCACGGCCCATACCTTCACTTCCGTGCCCCGCGCCGACACCGACACGGCGCCTGCGATCTGTTCATCGAGTTGCATGCACTCATTGTGCCGCAGCCACCGAGCCACGGTGCCCGAAGCGGGCCAGCCGCGACGTTTGGCTACTATTTCGCTGCCGAGGAGGACCATGAACGCCAAGAAATCCACCTTTGCCCGCGTCGAGCCGACGGTTGACTTCCCAGCGCAGGAAGAGGCGATCCTGGCACTCTGGAAGGAAATCGATGCATTTCGGACCTCCATCGAGCTGCGACCCGAAGACCGTCAGTACTCGTTCTACGACGGGCCGCCATTCGCCACCGGCTCGCCCCACTACGGCAACTTGCTGGCCGGGATCATCAAAGACATCGTTCCCCGCTACTGGACCATGCGGGGCTACCGGGTCGAGCGGCGCTTTGGTTGGGACACGCACGGTCTCCCAGTCGAGATGGAGGTTGAGAAACAGCTGGGGATCAGTGGGCCCCGCCAGATTCAGGAGTACGGCGTCGACCGATACAACGAAGCGTGCCGGGCCGCCGTCCAGACCTCGACAGAACAGTGGGAGGAGATCACGGCCCGCATCGGGCGTTGGGTCGACTTCGACAACGACTACAAGACGCTCGACACCGATTTCATGGAGACAGTGTGGTGGGTGTTCCGTCAGCTGTGGGACAAAGGCCTGATCTACAAAGACTTCAAGGTGTTGCCGTACTCGTGGGGCGCGACGACGCCGCTCTCGAACTTCGAGGCCAACATGGACTACCGCGACGTCGACGACCCTGCAATCACGATGCGCCTCCAGGTCACCGAGGGCCGAGGCGCCGTGACTCCCGGAGACTGGCTGACGACGTGGACGACGACGCCATGGACGCTCCCGTCCAATCTGGCCATCGCCGTCGGAGAGGAAATCGACTACGTCGCCGTTCTTCACGATGGTGAGCGGCACTGGGTGGCCGCCAACCGCCTGGTCGATGTTTTCGGCGAGGATTCCGAAATCGTCGCCAACGCCTCTGGGAGCGATTTGCTCGGCGTGTCATACGAGCCGCCGTTCGACTATTTCGGCGAGGAGCGAGACCGGGGCGCATTTCGCGTCATCGGCTCCGATGACGTCACCATGGAAGAGGGCACCGGGTTGGTGCATATGGCTCCCGCCTACGGAGAGGCCGACTTCGTAGCCTTGCAGGGCGCCGGTCTCGACGTTCTCGTGGACCCGGTCGACGCCGAGGCTCGCTTCACCGAGCCGGTGCATGACGTGGCGGGGATGTACGTCAAGGATGCCGACAAGGTGCTCACGACCATGATGAAGGAACGGGGGCTGATCCTCAAGCACGAACAGATCAGGCATAGCTATCCGTTCTGCTGGCGCACCGGGACGCCGCTTATCTACAAGGCGATTCCGACCTGGTTTGTCAATGTCGAGTCCTTTCGCGATCGCATGATCGAGCACAACAAGACCATTCATTGGGTGCCGACCTACGTCGGGGAGAAACGTTTCGGAAACTGGTTGGAAAACGCCCGGGACTGGGCGATCTCTCGAAACCGATACTGGGGAAGCTGCATTCCGGTGTGGGAGTGTGACACTGGCGATCACGCCGTGTGTATTGGATCCATCGACGAGCTCGAACAACGGTCGGGCGTTCGACTCGATGATCTCCACAAGCACCATGTCGACCCGGTCACTTTTGCATGCCCCGAGTGCCCCGGAACGATGACCCGGGTGCCGGAAGTGCTCGACTGCTGGTTCGAATCGGGATCAATGCCGTATGCCCAGAAGCACTATCCGTTCGAGAACGCGGCAACCTTCGATCGCGGTTTCCCCGCCAACTTCATCGCCGAGGGCCTCGACCAGACCAGGGGGTGGTTCTATACCCTCGTCGTCTTGGCAACCGCACTCTTCGACAAGCCGCCGTTCGACAACTGCGTCGTCAACGGCCTCCTCTTGGCGGAGGACGGAATGAAGATGTCGAAGAGCCTGAAGAACTATCCGGATCCGCGCCATATCTTGGACACCTACGGGGCGGACCCGCTGCGGGCGTATCTCATCAACTCACCGGCACTACGGGCAGAACCACTGCGCTTCTCCGAGGCCGGCGTCCACGAGGTGGCCCGCACCGTGTTGATTCCTCTGTGGAACGCCTTTTCATTCTTCACGACCTACGCCGAGGCCGACGGCATCACCATGGAAGATCTCGCCAACGCTCCCCAGGTTTCCGACCGTCCCGAGCTCGATCGATGGATCCTCTCGGTCCAGCAATCGCTTTTGGCTGACATCAACCGGGAGATGGAGGGGTACTACCTCTACAACGTCGTGGGCGCCATGCTGTCATTCATCGATGACCTGACCAACTGGTACATCCGGCGTTCCCGCCGCAGGTTCTGGAGATCACGGAGTGGCGATGACGCCGACAAGCTGGCAGCGTTTGCCACGCTCTACGAGGTCCTCATCACCTTCGTCAAAGCGCTTGCCCCTGTGCTGCCGTTCGTGACCGAGCACATCTATCAAACGCTCGTCATCGCTGCTGCAGTGCCGGGCGCCCCTGCCAGCGTTCACCATTGCGATTTCCCCGAGAGCGAGAGCGAGAAGATCGACCCGGCGCTCGAGACGGCGATGGGAGTCGTGCGCAGCGTCGTGAGCCTGGGCCACAACCTCCGCAAGCAAGAGGGAATCAAGGTCCGCCAACCCTTGGGAACCGTGACCGTGATGTCATCTGATCGGGCGACGAGGGCAGCCGTCGAGAGCCATGTCGGCATCATCGCGAACGAGCTGAACACTCGGTCGGTCGCCGTGGACGTCGACGATCACGGCATGGTGCAGGTGAGCGTGAAACCTGACTTCAGGGCATTGGGTCCACGGCTGGGGGGAGCCATGCCGGCGGTCGCCGCCGGCCTGGCATCGCTCAGCGAAGCTGAGGTCGCGGCGCTCAGTCAGGGAGATCACCTGTCGATCGAAGGCCACTCGATCGGTCGGGACGACGTGGAGTTCGTCCGAGCGGCTCGGCCAGGCATGGTGGTCGCCACCACTGGATCCGTCAGTGTCGCTCTCGACACCGCGGTAACCGAGGATCTTCTCCGCGAGGGCCAGGCTCGTGAGGTGATCTCGGAGATTCAACGGCTCAGGCGCGGCCAGGGCTTGGCCGTGAGCGACCGAATCATTGTTCGATGGAATGGCAATCAGGAGGTCGCTGCGGCTATCGCCGAGCATGAAGCCCTCATAAGTGATGAGGTGCTGGCCGATTCCATCGAACGTTCGGAGTCCCTGCCGCCCGTGGCAGTTGATGCGCTCGCTGGCGGTTTTGTGATCGAGCCCGCAGGCTGAGTCCGCTCAGTCGGTGCCTCGTTCCCAGGGGCGGCGCAGCGTCGGGACCTCCTGGGTGGGCGTGTCTTCGTAGGCAACTTCGGCGGTGTCGCGATCGGTGCCCGCCGCTCGAGTCCACGCCGTGATCGGGCCGACCGGCCCTTCGGCTTCGGTCCCGCCGGCACCCCCGTAATCGTCATGACCATCACCTGGCGACTCGACCATCTCGGGCGGTTCGTCGAAGACGTCGGGGGTTGGTTCAGCGTCCATATCGATGACTCCGAACCGCTCAGCCGAACCTTCGATCTCCTGAGCCAGCTCCGACATTGCCTCGCTTTCTCGTCCGGCGACGATTCTCAGCCTCTCGGCCAGGTCGTGGGTGATGGACCGGAGCTCATCCAACTCGGCGAGCAAGACCGCCTTCTCGGCCGCCTGCTCTTCCGTCAGGGATGTTGCCTCATCGCGGGCCCTGGCGAGGATGGCGTCCGACTCGAACTTGGCGTTGGAGACCAATTCGTCGGCCGCCTTCTGCGCCGATACGAAAGCTCGCTTGATCGAATCGTCCGAATCCAGCCGATTGCGGAGCTGATCCTCCAGGACCGCCACTCGATCCTCGTTCTCGCGCACCCGCTGCTCGTAGTCGCGCAAGGTGACAACCACCTCGTCGAGGAACTCGTCGACTTCTCCACCGTCGTAGCCCTTGAACGCCTGACGAAAGGTCTTCTGTTGAACATCGATGGGTGTGAGCGCCATGAACTGGTCCTTTGTGCCGGTGTCTTCAACGAATCCGTGATCCGCGCTGCCGGGGCAGCTTAGTCATGCGGACGAGTGTCCTATCAGCAGATGATCCGCCAGATGATCTGGAGGCCGACGATCAGGATGATGGCACTGAGGTCGATTGCGAACGTACCCGTTCGCAAGGGAGGAACGACCTTCCTGATGGGAATGAGAAGGGGGTCCATGAGCTTGCGCAGGCTTCGTTGGACCCGCGCGACCGGGTGGTCACCTGGCACCCGAAACCATGACAGAACGATGGCTGCCACGATCAGCAGGATGTAGAGCTGAAGCAGGTAGCAGACGACCGTCAGCATCAACGAACGTTGTCGTCGAGGTCGTACATGCCGAGATCCGCCAAACGTCGCTTTTCTTCACGGCCCAACGAGACACGCGGCGGGAGCACCAGGACGACGCCGTCGGAGACCTTGCGCATCGATCCGTCGAGGGCGTAGGTGAGGCCGGTAGCAAAATCCACGAGCCGCCGGACCATTTCCGGATCCGTGTCGCGGAGGTTGAGCAAGACCGCGGTACGTTCCCTGATCTTGTCCGCTAGGAGTTTGGCGTGGTCGAACCCGGTCACGGTGATGACCTCACACTGCGCATCGCTCGAAGGGACCGGACGCACGGCCCCGGACGCCGCACCCGAGCCGCCGCCTGCGGAATCTTCGATGCCGCGTCGTGCTGTGTTGGATGGCGGCTCGACCCGACGTCCGCGCACCCCTGACGACAGACCCGTGTCGAGCTCGGGATCGCTTCGTTCGACCCGACGCGACTGGGTAGCGTGACGAGGCTCCGATGGGGCGACGTCTTCGAGCGTCTCCTCGTCGACGAGCCCCAGGTACATCATCGATTTTTGCCACAGCGATGCCACAGCTGCCTCCGCTAGTGCTGATTTCTCGGGCCAAAGATAGCCGAACCCACGCGTACCATCGTCGCTCCCTGCTCGATCGCGTCCTCGAAGTCATCCGACATGCCCATCGAGAGGTGCCGAACAGACGGGAAGTCGCGGACAATCTCGTCGCGCAGCATCCGCAGCGCGGCAAACCACCGTCGTGGCTCCCCGCCTTCGCCCGCTGGGGGCGGGATCGTCATGAGGCCCACAACGGGAACACCGGCGCCGATGGCGTGCTCTACTGCACGGAATGCGTCCTCGGGCTCGTAGCCATGTTTGGTTGGCTCGCCGCCGAGACGGATCTGCACGAGGGCCGAGGGACCGGCACCCCAGGCGACGGCCAGGGCGTCCCGATCGAGGCTGTGGAGCGCAACGGCCAACGGGCGAACGATCTTGACCTTGTTTCTCTGCAGAGGCCCGATGAAATGCCATTCGATGTCCGCGGGCAGCTCGGCTGCCTTGGCCTGAAGCTCTTGGGCCTTGCTCTCCCCGAATTGCCGGTGACCCGCCTCATAGGCAGCCGCCACTATTGCGGCGGGATGTCCCTTGGTCACGGCCAGCAGCTGGATGTCGTCCCCAGCTCGCCCCGACCGCTGCGCGGCCGCCTCGATTCGATCGATCGTTGCCGCAAGGCGTTGGGGGATCAGCGGGTCCATGTGAGTGCCGCCATCCGATGAGAAGTCCCGTCTCTGCGATGCGAGAAGTAGCCCGACTCACATCGCGTGCATAGGTCGGCGTTCCATACTTCGAGGCCTCCCAACTGGCGAGCCGCCACCGCCCGGAGGTCCAGGGAAGGAGTCCGCCACGAGGTCTGGCTATGGAACTCGACAGGAAACTCCCGGAGCACCTCGGCACCTACCTCGAAGCAGCATGGGCCAATCGACGGCCCGATTGCCGCCCGGCGCGGCTGCATGCCGGAAGCGACCATTTCAGCCAGTGCCGTTGCGACGACGCCGCGCTCGAGCCCCCGCCATCCAGCGTGGGCCACAGCTGCTCCGTCATCGCCTTCGATGATGACACCGAGGCAATCGGCGGTGAACACCGCGATCGGGACATCGGGCGCCGAAGTGAGCAGGCCGTCACCCTCGCCGGCGTCGCCGGGGTGAGTCACGATGACCACCCGGTCGCTGTGAACCTGGCGGACCGTGGCCCAGTTCGAGGATATGCCCAACGAGTGCGACACGGCCCGCCTGGAGCCGTGTCGCAGATCACCTTCCGAGCCGGTGGTGAAGGCTCCCCGCAGGTGGGGAGGCCTGATCATCCTTGGACGAAGCTGGGAATCTCGAGTTCGTCATCCCGATCCTTCGGGCTGCTCGAGAGTGTCGAGGGTGAGAACGTCCCCGAAGCAAGGCCCCTCGTTGACCCCTTGCGACCATCAAAACCGGCTGCGATCACCGTCACCCGCATGTCGTCGCCGAGCTTGTCGTCGATGATCGCCCCAAAGATGATTTCCGCATCGCCGTCGCTGTGATCCGCCACGACCGACGCCGCCTCGTTGACTTCGTAGAGCGACATCGACGAAGGCCCGGCGATGGACAGGAGCACCCCACGGGCTCCCTCCATCGAGGTCTCGAGCAGCGGGCTGGAGATGGCCTTGTTGGCTGCCTGGCTGGCCCGCTCATCCCCTGTTGACTGGCCGATGCCCATCACGGCAGTCCCGGCGTCTTGCATGACGGTTTTCACGTCGGCGAAGTCGACGTTGATGAGACCGGGGGTCGTGATGAGATCGGTGATGCCCGAAACGCCACTGCTCAAAACCTCGTCGGCCATCCGGAAGGCGTCGACTATCGGGGTCTTCGCATCAGCGATTTCCAAGAGCCGATTGTTCGGGATGACGATCAGCGTATCGACCGCATCGCGAAGATTCTGGATGCCCTGCTCAGCCTGGAGCGAGCGGCGCCGACCCTCGAATCCGAACGGGCGGGTGACGACGCCCACCGTCAACGCCCCCAGGTTGCGGGCAACATCGGCAACGACCGGCGCGCCGCCGGTTCCGGTGCCTCCACCTTCGCCGGCGGTGACGAACACCATGTCGGCGCCCTTGAGCACCTCCTCCAGCTCTTCGCGGTGCGCTTCGGCGGCAGCCCTCCCCACCTCGGGGTTGGCTCCCGCACCGAGGCCGCGAGTGATTTCCCGACCCATGTCCAACTTGATGTCGGCGTCGGACATCAGCAGGGCCTGAGCATCGGTGTTGATGGCGATGAACTCGACGCCGCGGATCCCGGCCTCGATCATGCGGTTGACGGCATTGACGCCACCCCCACCGACGCCGATGACTTTGATGACGGCGAGATAGTTGTGTGGTGTATTCGACATGGGTGAAACTCCTGGAGGGCTAACGGTCACGTCGAACTTTACATGGATTTCGCGATCCGTAAAGACCCCACTTCCTAACGCTCTAGTTGAGCTTGAAGGTTGTCGCTTTCAAACCTTCAATCATTAGTTGAAGGTTGTGGGCCTCCTTCCAAGCGGACGGTAGGCCGTGATGGGGCAATGACATTGATGATCGCACCGGCCGGTTGACCCTCGCCCAGCACCGCTGCCAGCGCAGCGGCCTTCTGAGGCATCTCGATCGGGCGTCCCAATCGGACCAGATACTCCCCCAGCTCAACCCACAGCTCCCCTTCCGATTCGAAGAGCAGCGCCCCCGAGACATAGGGCGGCTCCAAGGTGGCGAAGAACGACGCCGCCCCGGTCACGCGCCCATCTTCGAACGCTGCGCCGAACGGTGGCTCGGGCGCGTCGAGGCGAATCGTGGGAAGCACCGAGTCCGCATCCCGGGCCAGAGCCACTCCCGTTTCGCCGATCACGGTTCGAGCAGAGCCTGTGTCCACGACGGCAACGGGCTGATACTCGATGAGGCGGATTTCGATGGTGTCGGGGAAGAGCCGGTCTACGGTGGCATCCGCGATGAAGGGATCCGCGAGCAGTTGTTCCCGGGCTTCGTCAGCCGGCGCCAGGAGCAACGGGCGACCCAACTCGAGGCCTGCCCTGGCCAAGGCGCCGTCGACGTCGGCACGTTGTTGTCCCGAGACCTCGATGCTTGAAACCGACAACCACGGGCTCTGTAGCAGCCAGGCCAGTGCGCTGACCACCGTGACCATCGTCACGAGCCAAATCACCCGTCGCACGCCACCACGAGCACGCTCCTCGAGCACATGGCGACGTCGCTCGGCGAGGCGGGGGTCCATCGTGCTCACCCCTCGGCCTCGAATCCGACGAAGCGGATTTCCGGCTCCAGGCGGACGCCGGTCCGTTCGGCGACGGTTCGACGGATCAACACCATCAGGTCGTAGATGTCTTGCGCCGACGCATCAGCGTCGGCAACAAAGAAGTTGGCGTGCTTCGCCGACACAGATACGCCGCCGACCGCAGTGCCCTTGAGGCCGAGTTCGTCGATGAGCCGGCCTGCCGAATCGCCTGGTGGGTTCTTGAAGACGGATCCGGCGTTGTAGGTGCCGCCCGGCTGGTGATCGCGCCGCCACCGTGTGATCGACCGCATCGTCGCCTCCATTTCCTCGGGGTCGGCCGGCGCCGTTGCGAACACCGCTTGGGTGACGAGGTCTGCCGAGACGATGTTGGTGTGGCGATAGGACATCTCTAGGTCCCGGGGATCGGAATCCCGCCAAACTCCGGAGCTCAGGTTGCATATCTGCGCGGTCACGAGGCACTCGGCGGTGTCGTGGCCGAAGCAACCAGCGTTCATGCCGACCGCTCCGCCAACCGTGCCGGGCACGCCCACCATCCACTCCAGCCCCCCCAATCCTGCTTTGCTCGCAGTGCGCGCCAGCACTGGCAGCGCGACCGCTGCACCGGCGGTCACCGTGCCGGCGTCGCCGATCGATACCAGATTGAAGGAGCCACCGAGACGAACGACGAGACCATCGAAGCCGGCGTCGGCGATGACGAGGTTCGACCCCTTGCCAATGACGAGGACAGGGATTGCCAAGGGGACGAGATCAGTGATGTCACCCGTCGACTCGGCATCGAACACGTAGGAGGCCGGACCACCTTTCTTGTAGGTGGTCCAGTCGTGCGTTGGGACATTGCGCTGGATCCTCCCCGCTTTCAGGAGTGAATCAAGACTCATGGCTCGTCAATTCCCTCGTGAGCTCATCGGCCAACAAGGTGATGTCACCGGCGCCCATCGTGAGCACCAAGTCGCCGGGGCTCAGCCGCTCGGCGATGTACCGTGCCAGATCGGAGCGGTGCGGCACATAGTGAACGATCGACTGCGTACGCGCCTCGGCGGCGTCGGCAACCAGCCGGCCCGTGATGCCCGGCACGGGGACCTCTCGGGCTCCGTACACATCGGTGACGACTACATGATCGACACCGGCAAAGGCACTGCCGAACTCGCCATAGAGGCGTTCGGTCCGCGAATACAGGTGCGGCTGGAACACGGCCCACACCCGTCGCCAGTCCCCGGCCAGGGCTGCGCGAATCGTCGCCATGACCTCGGTGGGATGGTGGGCATAGTCATCGACGATCGTGACCCCGCCGATCGTGCCCTTTCCCTCGAACCGGCGTTGGACGCCGCGATAGCGGCGAATTCCCTCGGCGGCGTCAGTCAGGGAATGTCCGAGCTCGCCAAGGAGGGCAAGGGCGCCGGCCGCGTTGAGTGCATTGTGCAGCCCGGGTTGAGGAACCGTGACGGGCATCGACCAGTCGTCGCGGTGCAGCATGAACGCGACCGAAGAAGCCCCCAGCTCCACGTCGGCCAGTCGCCACGTGGCTTCGGGATGGGTGCCATAGCCAGTCGCCCGGGTGCGGGCGGCAATGCGGCGAGCGCCGGGGTCGTCGAAACACGCTACTACCGGGCCCGTTGTCGCGCGTGCGACTGAGGTGAACGCGTCCTCGATGTCGGCGAGCGACTCGTAGAACTCGAGGTGCTCCGCCTCGACGTTGGTGAGCATCAAGCCTCGCAAGGTCAGCGACAGGAATGTCCCGAACGCCTCATCTGCCTCGAGAACGAGCAGATTCGGATCGCCGAGGCGGGCATTCGTCCCAAACCCGTTGAGCGTTCCCCCCACCACAAAACTCGGGTCGGCGCCGGTAGCGCGCAGCGCCGCCACGATCATGGCGGTCGACGTCGTCTTTCCGTGGGTGCCGGTTGCTGCCAGGGCCGGCGTCGCCTGGGTGAGCGCGGCGAGCAGGTCGGGGCGCCGCCACACGGTGATGCCCCTTTGGCGAGCGGCAACCAGTTCGGCATCTCGCTCCGGGACCGCGGAGGACGCCACGACGATTTGTGCCTCTGCAATATCCTCGGGTCTGCTGCCCTCCCAGACGCGAATCCCCAGGTCGGCCAGCCCGCGCAGGGACGGACCCGCTTTCAGGTCGGACCCCGATACCGTGTGACCCATCTGGCTGAGCAACTTCGCCAGCGCACTCATTCCGGCGCCGCCCGCACCGACGAGATGGATGACCTTCGGCGTCGTCAGCTCAGACATGGCGACTCACCAGCGCCTCGGCGATCACCCGTGCCGCCTCCGGATGTCCGATGCGACCCGCCGCCTCGGACATCGCTCGACGGCGCTCAGGATCGCGGGCCAGCGCTTCGACTGCTGCGACGATGCCGCCCTGATCGCCCTCATCGACGGCCACAGCCGCTCGGTTCTGCACGAGATAATTGGCGGACGCGTCTTGATGGCCCTTCGAGCCAAAGCCACCTGGCACCAGGATCGAGGGCGTCGCCGTGGCTGTGAGCTCCGCAACCATTCCTCCAGCTCGAGCAAGCACGAAGTCGATCGCGGCGAAGAAGTATTGCATCTCTGCCTCGAATGGTACGACGGCCCACCGGACAGCCGGAGGAATGTCGGTCTGGAGGGCGCGTTTCTCATACGCTGCGGCGTTGCGCGTTCCAACCAGGTGCACGATCTGAATGTTGGGGCCGGTCCACCCCGTGACGAGTCGCACCACAGCTTCGTTCAGGACCGTGGCGCCGAGGCTCCCGCCCACGACACCCACCGTGACCCGATCGGGAAGAAACCCGTATCGCTTCAGGGCAGCAGCCCTCAAATCGGGTCGAGAAAATGTTGAGAGTGACCGGCGCACGGGGTTGCCGACCGGCGTGCCCATCTCGAGCCCCTCGGTGTCCGGGAACGAAGTGAACGCTTGAACGGCACCGCGGGCCATCAACCGGTTGGCCAGGCCGGCGTGGGCGTTTTGCTCCTGCACGAAGTACGGCACGCCTTCGGCGCGAGCTGCCAGTGCCACGGGCACCGTGGCATATCCGCCTGCGGCCAGGATCACCCCGATCTTGCGAGCGCGAATGATTCGGCGCGCCTGAGTGCGAGCGGACGCGACCGAGCCGGGGATCCTGAGGTTGTCAAGCGTGATTCGACGCTGCAAGCCTCTCAGTGGAAGGGAAATCAGTTCGAAACCTGCTGCCGGCACCGCTTCGGCCTCGAACCGGGTGCCCCCGAAGAAGACGACATGGGCAGGATCGATGCCGAGGTCCACCAACGCCTCGGCAACGGCGAGCGCGGGAAACACATGCCCGCCAGTCCCGGCGGCGGCGATCGCGTAGGTCATTTTCTCTTTCGTCTGCTCGCGCCGTGGAGGCCGCCGGGTCGACCTTGGCGGGCGATGTTCACCAGCACACCCGCGGAGCCGAGGGCCATGATCAACGCAGTGCCGCCGTACGACACGAACGGAAGAGCGATCCCGGAAATGGGCAGTACGCCCACGACGCCTCCGATGTTGATCATTGCCTGGGCTACGATCCAGGCAGTGATCCCACCGGCCAGCAAGCGCCCGAAACGGTCGGGAGCACGCAACGCGATCATCAGACCGAGCACTGAAACGACCGAGAACAACACGAGGATGAAGGCTGCGCCGACGAACCCGATCTCTTCCCCGATGATCGCGAAGATGAAGTCGGTATGGGCGTTGGGAAGAAACAACCAGCGAGCACGACTCTCCCCGAGCCCGACCCCGCCGAGACCGCCCGTTCCCAAGGCCTTCAAGCTCTGGTCGAGCTGATAGCCGTCTCCGAGGATGTCGGGGTTGTCAGCGAAGAACGCGGACACACGGGCCATCCGGTAGTTGGCGGTCACGGCGAACAGCGACGCCAAGGCGAGGCCGGCCAGGATCATGGTCCCGATGTAGCGAAGCGGCGCCGTGGAGAGGGCGACCACCGTCATTGCACCGGCCACCACGACCAGCGTTGTCCCGAAATCGGGCTCCTGCAGGAGGAGGGCGGCAACGAGGCCGATGGGTATGCCCACCGGGACAGCGAACTGCCAGAAGCTGTCGAGTCGTCGCTCCTTGTTGGTGAGCACGGCTGCCACCATGACCACGAGGCCGAACTTGGCCAACTCGCTCGGCTGCATCTGAATCGGCCCCATCGAGATCCAGCGCTGGGCGCCGGCGCGAACATCGCCGACCACCAGCACTGCGACGAGGCCAGCCACGGCCAGCACGAAGATCGGCACCGCCATTTTCTGATACCACTGATACGGAACCCGGCTGGCAACGATGGCGAGCCCAACGCCGATGATGAGGGCGAGCGACTGCTGCCGTACGAATCCGAATTGATCGCCGCCGTCGAGGCCGACGATCCACGACGCCGACATGGTTGCTCCCAGGCCCACGACAACGAGCACGCCAATCACTGCCATCAAGAATGTCGCGGCCCGATCATTGACGATCTTGTTCTCTGCCCTTCGCTTGGCAGTCGAGCGCGCCTTGGCAATGGAAGTCACGCCGGTGGTCATGACAGCTCCTCCTTCTGAGCCAGCTCGTGCACGATGTCTGCGAACGCCTGACCGCGTGCTTGGTAATTCTCGAACATGTCGAAGCTCGCACACCCTGGTGACAACAAGACAACGTCGCCGGGTTTGGCGAGCGAGCGCGCAATTGCCACTGCGTGCTCGAGCGAATCTGCCCTGACAACTGGTCCGGAGGCGGCCGCCTCGAGCTCGGCGGCGGCCTCGCCGAGCGTGATGAGGTGACGAAGCTGTGGAGCGCGCGCCAGCGGACTGAGGTCGAGTCCCTTGTTGCGACCGCCTGCGATGAGCACCACCGACGGGTATGCCTCGACGGCGGCCAGGGAAGCATGCGGGTTGGTGCCCTTCGAGTCGTCGACATAGGGAACACCCCCGATGGCGCCCACCACGGTTCTTCGATGCTGACCAGGCGTGAATTCTCGAACGACCTGGTCGATGGCCGCCGCGCTCGCCCCGGCAGATCCGGCTGCTGCGCATGCGGCCGCCAAGTCCAACAAATAGGCTCGATCCGAGACGGCCAGGTCAGACACCGGGATAGCCGTGTGCCCTGTGCGAAAGAGGTCTCCGTCGCGGCCGATACCGTCGGAGGGGACCGACAGACCGCTCACTCCGATGGTCCTGCCGGCAGCATCGGATGAGAGCAACGCGGCCGTTTCGTCATCGAGGTCGAACACCAACACATCGTCTGCCGTCTGGTTCTCGAGGATTCGCGCCTTGGCTGCGACGTAGTTCGCCCGACTTCCATGCCAGTCGAGGTGGTCGTCGGAGACGTTGAGGATCACCGCAACGGAAGGATGGAACGTGTCGATGAAGCGCAGCTGGAAACTCGACGCTTCGACGACCACGGTATCCCATTGACGATCGGCGATCTCGCTGAGGGCCGTGCCGATGTTTCCGGCAGCCACGGTGTTCTGGCCAGAACCGGCGAGCATGTCGGCCACCAAGCCCGTCACCGTCGTCTTGCCGTTGGTACCCGTGATCGCCACAACCGGCGCGGTCAGAGCTCGCGAGCCGTACTCCAGTTCGCTCCAAATGGGCATGCGAGCTTCCAAAGCGTCCGTTATGGGTCTCGATCGCTCCGGTATGCCGGGGCTGGTCACCACCAGCTCTATGCCTTCGAGCAGGTCGGCCGACCAAGCTCCGCCGACGACGGCGAGACCAGAGGCGAGAAGATCCTGTCCGGCCGCCGGGTCGGAGTCGAAAACGGTGACTGAGTCGCCACGCCGCACGGCCAACTGCGCGGCGGCTCTCCCGGAAATCCCGGCGCCCAGCACCAACACGCGCGTCACAGCAATCCCCCTGATGTCACGAAGTCCCCATAGAACAAGCCGAGACCGAGTGCGACGCCAATGGCCGCGATGATCCAGAACCGCACGATGATGGTGGTCTCCGGCCAACCGACAAACTCGAAGTGATGGTGGATCGGGGCGATTCGGAAGATCCGCCGGCCGAGCAGGCGGAAGCTGCCGACCTGAAGAATCACCGACATGGTCTCCAAGACAAAGAGCCCGCCCAGGATGGGCAGCAAGAGCTCGGTGTGGGTGAGCAGTGCCAATGCTGCAATGCCGCCGCCGAGGCTCTGCGATCCAACATCTCCCATGATGATCTTGGCGGGGGCGGTGTTCCACCACAGGAAACCGAGTGTCGCGCCGAACATGGCGGCTGCGAATCGGGCCAAGTCGAGCGCCGAGAGCTCCAGGGCCACGAAGTCTCCGTAGAACGACGGATTCCTGAAGATCCAGAATGTGATGATCATGTATGCGGCGGTCACCAGCGCACTCGATCCCGAAGCGAGACCGTCGAGACCGTCGGTGAGATTCACCGCGTTGGCGGTAGCGGTGAGCATGACAACTGCCACGACGATGAAAGCCCACAGCGGGAGGCCGAAGCCAAGCGGCTGGGTGAACCCAATGTCGAACACCATGTCCGATCTCGACAATGCCCAGGCAAACACTCCTGCAATCGCCAGCTGCCCGCCAAACTTACCGGCCTTGGACAGCCCGAGATTGCGCTCTTGGGATACCTTTTGATAATCGTCGAGGAACCCAATGACCCCCATGCCGACGAATGCCAGAACCGCCAGCATCCCGCCCGTGGTGAGCGGCAGCACCGTGAGAGCGGCGTTCCCAGAGCTCACCGACAACGAGAAATGGGAAAGCGCATATCCGGCCAGCACGGCGATCACGATC
Organism: Acidimicrobiia bacterium; assembly: GCA_041577335.1. Classification (GTDB taxonomy): domain Bacteria; phylum Actinomycetota; class Acidimicrobiia; order Spongiisociales; family JAENVV01; genus JBFGJH01. The sequence goes on from JBFGJH010000006.1 coordinate 16,396, forward strand.
ACGATGCCACCCATCGTGGGCGTCCCGTGCTTATGCATGTGGCCCTCGAGTTCCTCCTGGATGAACTGGCCGATATTCCGCCTCCGAAGAACCCGAATCGCGTACGGCGTTCCCAAGATGGATATGACAAATGCGATGCCGGCGGCGAGCAGCATGCTGATCATGTGGCAACCTCCGCAACAGCTTCTGACGCAACCTGGTGGTCGTCGAACGGCAGAAGAACACCGCCCACTTCCTGACCCTGTTCGTGGCCTTTGCCGAGGATCAGGACGGTATCGGTGGGTCGAGCCGATCCGACTGCGCCACGAATCGCCGACCCTCGGTCAGGCTCCACGTGCAGTGTCGACGAGTCGGGGAGGCCGGCCAGGATCTGGCTGATGATCTCGTTGGGGTCCTCCGAACGCGGATTGTCGGAAGTCACCCACACGACATCGGCTGCCGACGAAGCCGCGCCCATCAGCGGGCGTTTGGACTCGTCGCGGTCTCCTCCGGCACCGACCACGACGATCACTCTGCCTTGCGTGAATCGGCGGGCGGCGCTGATCGCCACTTCGACCCCTTCGGGCGTATGTGCGTAGTCGACATATATGTCGAACGGTCCGGTCCACTCAACGCGTTCCATTCGGCCAGGGACCGTCGAGAGCGCGGTGAGCCCGGCGGCGATGATGTCGACGGAATAGCCCAGCTGGACGGCGCATCCGGCCGCCACCAAGGCATTGCTGATATTGAAATCGCCGGCGACCGGCAGATCTACCGCAGCGTCCCCGTGCGGCGTGGCCAGCGTGAACCGACTCGCCCGCTTGGTCTCGACAACATCGCGGGCAGTGATCTGCCCTCCGGGACCGACGAGCAGGGCATCGGGGTGGCGTGCGGCAAGGCGATCACCCCATTCACTGCGATAGATCACCTTGGTGTCGGCGAAGTCGAACAGCCGGGCTTTTGCTTCGAAGTAGGCAGCGAGGTCGGAGTGGAAATCGAGATGATCAACCGAGAGGTTCGTGAAGGCCGCCACCGCGTACCGAATCTCGGCCGCTCTCCCCAGTTCCAAGGCATGTGACGAGACCTCCATCGCCACCACGTCGACACCGTCTTCGACCATCGCAGCAAGCAGCCTCTGGACATCACTCGCCTCAGGTGTTGTCCGTTGGAGAGCGATGGACCGCCCGTTCGAGCGCGCACCCAGGGTCCCCAACCTGCCGGCCACGCCGCCTGCAACGGTCGCGATCGACTCGACCATGAAGGTGACGGTGGTCTTGCCGTTCGTGCCGGTCACGCCGACCACCCGCAGCTTGTGGGATGGATGGCCGTGGACTTCAGCAGCCAGTTTGGGGAGGGCAGCACGGGTGTCAGGAACGATCAGTTGAGACGCGGCGAGTTCCTGTGGGCTCTCGACGCATACCGCGGAAGCGCCTCCGTCGATGGCCTGCTGCACATAGTCATGTCCATCGACCCTGAACCCACGAATTGCCACGAAGAGCGTTTCGGGTGACGAGTCTCGGCTGTCGTGGATCACGTCGGACACGACGGTGCGCGAATCGCCCGTTACGGTACCTTCGACAAGCCGGCCGAGCGTGGCGAGATCAGTCTTCGGCATCAGGATCCACTCCGAGGTGGTGGAGCGACTTCTCCATGATTTCGGCGAACCCGGGGGCGGCGGCCAAGCCACCGGTGTAGCCGTGGATCGGAGAGTCGACGACCACCGCGACAATCAGCCTCGGTTCCGAAATAGGCGCCATGCCGATGAAGCTGGCCATGTGGTTCTCCGTGTATTCTCCGTCGACCGCGATGAGGCTCGTCCCGGTCTTGCCGCCAACGCTGTAGCCGGGCACCGAAGCATTCTGGCCGGTCCCTTCGGAGACCACCGTCTCGAGCAGAAACCGCATCGTGCGTGCGGTGTCGATCGAGACGACCCTTCGGGTGTCCGGAACCACCGGCCGCTCATCCCCGTCTCCATCCACCGTATCGGCGACCAGATGCGGTTGGACCCATACGCCGTCGTTGGCGATCGTGGCATAGACGGCTGCCATCTGGAGAGGGGTCGCAGTCACCGAATACCCGATGGCGGCCGAAGCGGTGCAGGAACCGCAACTGGGGTCCACCGAGACCAACCCTGATGCCTCGGCCGAAAAATCGATGCCGGTCGGCACGCCGAAACCAAACTTCTCGAGGTATTCACGATGGGCGCGATCCCCCAGCTGTTGCTGAACCATGATCGTTCCCACATTCGACGAGCGTGTGACGATGTCTTTCACCGACATCCGCGTGGTTGGCCGCGAGTCACCGAAATCGGAGAAGGTCCAGTTGCCGACATTGATCTCGTACGGTACGTCGAACTCGGTGTGCCAGTCGACGGCCCCCGTCTCGAGGGCGGCGGCCACTGTCACCACCTTCTGGGTGGAGCCCGGCTCGTACGTGTAGCGAACTGCACGATTGTGAAACGCCTCCGGGTCGGCGTCTGCGACGGCTCCGGGGTCGTACGACGGAAGCACTGCCATCGCCAGCACCTCACCGTTCGACGGATCCATGACAACGGCCGTACACGCCTTTGCGGCCGTCCGCTCGATGGTGTCGACGCAAGCCTGCTCGGCAATGAACTGGATGCTGGCGTCGATGGTGGTAACGAGATCGAGGCCCGGCTGGGCAGGCTCGACTTCGATGATGCCTTGCGGTATCAGCCGACCGGAAGGGTCGCGCTCGTACCTCTGAAAGCCATCCTCACCGGCGAGCTGATCTTGGTAGAAGTACTCGAGGCCTTCTTGGCCCTCACCGTCGACATTCACAAATCCCACGACTTGTGATGCCAAGGTCTCCGCCGGATACACTCGTTTTGGCTCGCTGATGAAGTAGATCCCTGGCAGCTGCAGCTCCTCGAGGTCGGCCACCTCACTGGGCTCCATCTGGCGGCGCAGGTAGACGAATTGGCTGTCTCGGGTCAACCGTTCCTTGGCATCTTCGATCTCGAGATCGAGCAACCCCGAGACCAATGCCGAGCTCACCTCGACGTCCTCGATTTCGGTGGGATTGGCAACCACGGTGACGCCATCGATCGTCGTTGCCATCTCACGGCCGTTGCGGTCGTAGATGTTGCCCCGGCGGGCCGGCAGAACGTACTCGCGCTCGCGTTGCGCGAGCGACTTTTCGGCGTGCTCTTGGGCATCGACGACCTGGACACGAAAGAGTTGATATCCGACCGTTGCCCAGGCCATGAGCATGAGGAGCATGACGATGAGGACTCTCGAGTCTGTGCCTCGCAGACGGCGGGGAGCGCGGGCTTTCCCGCGCCTCTTCATCGGATCAGCCGGACCTGGGCTGCGGAGCCGGGCGGACTACCGCCTCGAGCACGGCCGCCAGCGCCAGGTCGGGCCTCATCGAACATCACGGAGTAGCTCCCAATGCTGCTTTCAGATCGGCCAGACGCTCGATCCCTTCATCGGATTGGACGATGACGCCTGGCGCCGACAGTGTGTGCCGCTCGCCAGGGAAGACCATTCCGAGTTCCTCGGCGGCCGGCGCAACGCGGCTCGGGCTCTGGAGACGTGCCACTTCGAGCTGCAGACTTTCCATCCGTGCCAACTCGGTTTCGATAGCTCGCTCTGCGTTTTGGAGGGCGATTGCTCGCTCGTTGAGGCGAGTCTGTGAATAGATGAGGCCAAAAAACACGCCCCCGACGAGCAAGACCGTCATGAGCCACATTCCGAATCGCGGCGTGCGCTTCGGGGCGTGGAGAACCCGAAACCGACGAGCTGGCCGCGGGCTGGTGATCGGCTGGGCGGTCATGCAGCCACCTTTTCGGCAGCCCTCAGCCGAGCGCTACGCGCTCGCGGGTTCCGCTCGATTTCCTCTGGTGTGGGACGGAGGGCCTTGCGGGTCAGCAGCCGCAGCTCGGCCGATCGACCGCATCCACACACGGGCAGGTCGGGAGGGCAAACGCAATCGCGGGCACCTTCCACGAACCGGCGCTTCACAATGCGATCTTCGAGCGAGTGATAGGAGATGACGACGCACCGGCCCCCGAGGCCCAACTTCTCCAGGGCTCCGTTGAGGCCTCGTTCGAGGGATTCCAACTCGTCGTTGGCGGCGATTCGGATTCCTTGGAAGGTGCGCCGTGCGGGATGGCCTCCGGATTGGCGGGCGGCTGCGGGGATGGCGTTGCGGACGACTTCGGCGAGCGCAGCGGTGTTGTCGAGCGGTCGAGCCGCCACGATCGCCCGGGCAATGCGACGCGCAAAGCGTTCTTCTCCGAACTTTCGAATCGCCGCAGCCAGGTCGGCTTCCGGCCATTCGTTCACGATCTCGGCGGCGGTGTGGGGCGCATCTGGCCCCATCCGCATGTCGAGAGGGCCCGACCGTTGATAGGAAAACCCCCGCTCAGCCTCGTCGAGTTGGTGACTCGACACTCCGAGATCGAACACGGCTCCCGCCAGAGTTTCCACGCCTTCGTCTGAGAGCACCTGGGCAACCTCGCCGAAATCGGCCTCGATGAGCGTGAACCGCTTCGATCCCCACAGCACGCTGGCGTTGGGGCCAGCCGCAGGGTCGCGATCGATGGCAACGATCCGGGAATCGGGGAGCGCCTCGAGAAGCGCCCTGCTGTGCCCACCGCCACCAAACGTGGCATCGAGGATCACTCCCCTGGTTTCTGGCTCGAACATCTTCACGACCTCGCTCACCATTACTGGCTCGTGATAGCGGTCATCTTCTTGGTGCATTGTCAGCCCCCCGGGCGCTGGCACCAAACGGAAGCGGGCGGAGTAAGGGGCCTTCCAATCTGGTATCCGGGGGGCTGACAATGAACCCGTCATTGCTCGCCATCAAATGCCGTATTCGCTGAGCGCCTCCTCTATTCCTGCGTAGTACTCATCTGCTTCGGTCTGGAGGCGTTCCCACGTCTCGGTATCCCAAATCTCGACCCGATCGGCCACGCCGACGATCGTGACGTCTTTCTCGAGCCCGGCATATTCCCGGAGCTTCGTGGCAACTTGCACACGACCTTGTTTGTCCTGCTCTTGGCTGTCCGCGCTCGCGAAGAAGGATCGGGCAAAGCGGCGGGCACGTTGGTCGGTGCGTGGCAATGACCTCACGCGAGCCTCCTCCTCCGCCCACTGGTTGAGGGGGAAGACGTAGAGACACCGCTCTTGGCCCTTGGTGATGACGCAGCCGTCGGCGAGATCCGCACGGAACTTGGAGGGCAGCACGAGTCTGCCCTTTTGGTCGATCGTGTGGTTGTACTCCCCGAGTAACACGGTGCGTCCTTGTCATGCATTGATTGCGTTCCTGGCGTTGCGGTCGTGAATTCCCTCCACGGCGCCCCACTTTGCACCACATCGACCCACATGTCAACCACCTTTACCCCTTTTCTGCCGTCCTGCTACTTTTTTCGCGAAGTGGAGCACTGGCCGAATGTGCGTTGCGCGAGGCCGCGGCGCGGCTGGTCATGGCCTCCAGAGCCCGGTTTCATGGGCTGGACGACATCCGAGACACCATCGCACCCCCCAAATCACAAGCACGTAATTACATCTAGCGTATTCAAAACCAACGTTACAAATTGCTCAGGGGGGATGGGATTCGAGTCGATGTTGTGGGACACAGCATCCAGCTGTCGACGCAAGGTAGGAGATGCAAGACAATGGTGCGCAAACTCATGCTGCTTGCAGTGGTATCACTCACTGCGTTCGCAGCCATTCCCGTGGCCGCGGCCAAACCGGGCCTCCCGGTCAACGCCGTGTTCCAATCCGACAACGATGAGGTCCCCGTTGCTCCCGATGTCGTATCGCTGGATCTCGGCGAACGTTTCGTTGGTGACGGCTTCGCACTCGAAGTGCAGCGGGCGTTCATCGTGCCGTCGATCGTTCGGACCGACTATCTCGACGTACGAGTGGCAGTCGCCTTCCAGAATCTTGGAGACACCCCACTCCCCATGTCACCTATCGCCCTTTCCGGCGAGCCAGGCTATCCGTCGTTGCAGCTCGTCGATGACGAAGGCGTCGTCCAGGAGCTCGACCGTAGTGATCCATATCGCATGGCGGTTCCAACTTCGAGCCTGACGAACATCCCGCCCGGCCTGCCCGCCCACTGGACACTCGGTTTCGAGGCTTCCAGTGAGCAGGCGAGCGAGCTGACGGTTCAGGCCGTATCAGACGGATTCGTCGTCGCCGAGTGGGATGTCCTTTCCACGCCTCGACCTCTCACAGGTTGGTCGGCCCCGGCCGGCGTGACCGAGGCCAGCCGAGGTGACTCCATCGAATGGGACGACGCAGTAACGCTGGAATTCGAGTCGCAGGGGACGTTTGCGTGCGGCCTCGCCGATCTGGTCTTCAGCGCCACGACCTCATTCGTGTTCTTCGATATCGAGAACAGCGACGTCGTCGAGCGAGCATTCCCGGCGGTCCAGTATCCGGCAGTTCCCATGATCGCAGTCTGGGAGGACGGCACCACCGCACGGCACGTCGAGTCGGCGGGCTTTGTGGAGCAGCCGACCACCGACATAGTCAACTACAGCAAGTTCGCCGGTGACCTCACCGACGACGAAAAGGCAATCATCCAAGACGAGGCAATGAACATGCGCCCAGGCCCTGAGTTCAACATGGTGCCGCCGCAGGTCCAGCGAGCGACCATGGTGTCGTCGTTCCTGGCTGCCAGCGACAGCCGCTTGGCCGACGTCCTCGATACGCCGATTGCGCTCTATCTCACGCCGCCGGAGGGCAATCCGGTATGGCTCGACTTGAGCAACACGACCAACCGCTTCGACACCAAAGAGGAAGCCGAGAACCCGTCATGCGGATTCGGAACACCGAGCGTCGAGCTCGGCACCCGGGCCCTCCTGATGCAGCTGCTGGAGTTGCAGGTTCCGCCGGAGGAAGTCGAAGAGACCGATGACTCGCTCAGCGGCAGTTAGCCGACGGAAGCGGGCGGATAAGGGTACCGACGAGGGAGTCGCACCACCCTCACGCCGATACGGCGAATAGGTACGAATGCCAGAGCGGGTCCACTTGTGGGCCCGCTCTGGCGTATACCCATCCGTGCCGACTCGGCTGATCAGGCGCCTTGGCCAGTCGGAAGCCCGCCTCATCGGGGAGTCGGTTGCCTTTACGAAGATTGCACCGCCGACACGCCGCCACGACGTTGTCCCATGTGTGCGGACCGCCTCTCGACCGAGGGATGACGTGATCGATCGACTCAGCCGGCGCCGCGCAGTATTGACAGCGGTGCCCGTCGCGTGCGAACACGGCGTTGCGAGTGAGCGGCACCGAGCGACCGTAGGGCACTCGGACAAAGCGGTTGAGACGGACCACAGACGGCACCTCGATCTCCATTCGCTCGGATCGGAACATGGCGTCCTGGGCCTCGAGCAGCGTCGCCTTCTCGTTGAGCACCAATACGGTTGCCCGCCGAGCAGGCACCACAGAAAGAGGCTCATACGTCGCATTCAGAACCAGGGCGCGTCGCACGTTCCATCCTCGTCATGTGATCGACCGCTAACGCCCCGACGATACCACCCTCGAGAATCCTCCCCGCTCAAATGCGCTTGGGGCCCCGCCTCCATGACGGGGCCTTCCTCCGGTGTGAAGGCCCCTGTTCGGACGCCCAAATGTGCCGTGAGGTGCAGGTTCGCGTGGTCATGGGTTGAGCCAATCGGTTACCTGGCAGGCTGTGTCGGCGCAGCCTGGGTCGCTGCCGCGGGTCAGCTTCATCGAACCTACTTCGGAGCTCGGGCCCCAGCTCTCGCAGGGAGGGACACGAGGACGAGGTTGGGCAGATCGTTGGAAAGTGGGCTACCCACAGACGCGACTGTTCCACCTGTCGAGGGTCGATTGTCATCTCCCGAATGCCCACATCTCCAACCACGATTCTGGTTGGGACACTGGGTTCCCTCTGGTCACGGCATGCCGAACAACGCTGTCCCGGGTAATCAGTGCTGCCGCTCAGTGCTGCACCAGCGCTTCCTTGCGCCGACACCTTCCTCGATGACACAATGCATCGTCCAGAGAGAGGCTTTGCCGTGCGAGTAGTCGGCTATGTACGTGAGATGCCGGGCGAAACAGCGAACACGGCATTCATGCAGGTTGAGAGCGTAAGGCGATGGGTCGCCGAAGGCGGATACCATCTCGTGGCGATGTGCCAGGACGGCTACGTCCCTGGCGCTGATGGAGCCCGGCCCGGGTTTCGGGCGCTGCACTCGATCGTGGCCGCCGGTCAAGCCGAATTGGTGGTGGTCCCCAGCCTCGCCGCGCTGTCAGCCGACAAGATCACCCAAGAGATCCTCCTGTTCGAGCTCCGCAAGAGCGGCGCCGCCATCGCCTCGACCGACGACTCAGACCTTCCGGCTCTGGCCGTGCACTCCAAGGATCCCAGCCGCGTCGTCATACGTGACGTGCTTCATCGATCTTCCGTGTACCGGCACCGTTTCGAGCAAGGATCGCCCAGTGGAAGCGAGACCGACCCAGACGGCCAAGCCGACGTTGTGGTCGAGTTCCTCGATCACCAATCGTTTCAACGGATTCGCGAGCAGCGGGCAGCCCTAACGGTCTAGGCGAGCGCTGCCCAGATGGCCCGGCCGACCGCCAGAGGCCGCGTGGCTGTAGTCGCTGCCGCACCGAGCCGGCGATGTTGACCCAGGACAATGACCACAATGACCGATTCCACGTCGCCGATGACCATCCACTCCACGGTCTCAACCAGGGGTCGCGGCCCGACGGCCCCGGCCATCTCGTAGAGCAGCTCGGCCATCGACTGCCAAATCGCTCCCTCCGAAGCCGGGCTCTCGGTCGAACGTTTCCGTCCCGTTGTGAGTCGCACAGCGATGCGAACGCCTCGATCGTTCTCCGACACGGCTACGGTGCCGATTGCCGGCCGGGCCGGAACCGGCCTCACCGGTCGAAGATCCTTCCCCGTTGCCGCAGCCCGAGGAATCGGGGGCGACTCCTGGGAACTGATCACCTCACGATCCGACGCAACGGCTGATGGTGCAGCAGGCCGCACCGGATCCGCCGCAAAGTCGGCATTGAGACCTCTGCTTCGGAGGATCCGAGCGATGGCTTCGACGAGCGATTCCCGATTCGACCCTGGGGCGATCTCGAGCTGTATACCGACCGGGCCCGAGTCACCGATCGAAACCAGGGCATCGGTCACTCCGGCCACGGCGAGAAGCTCGTCCTCGAGGGTCATCGACGCAGGCCTCTCTGACGCTTTCGCCATCGCAGAAACTCGATGAGGTCCGACGCGGGCATCGATGCATCTCCACGGCCGTAGGCGGTCTCCCGCCGCCACGCCATATACCCGGGGTCGGCCAGGAGACTTCGGCCCCGCGCGGCCGATCGGGACGCCCGAACGGCTTCAACCCACAGGTCGGGGTGGCGGGCCAATGACCCCAGTGACTGCCGTATCACAATTCCCTCCCACCGCTCTCTGTGGCCGAGTATAAGACCGGAACGGTCGGCCACACGACCCGTCTCCGGCGCGTGTTTTCGCCACCCTGATAACCTGGCAAACATTGTGAGAGAAGACCGATAGCCATGGCCGTCGCCGACGGATTGACGAGTGCCGACGAGTTCGCGCGCCAGTTCGACTCGATCGCCGACAACGTCGAGCACGTCATCCAGGGCAAGCGCTCCGTCATCGATCTCACCATTGCCTGCCTGCTGGCTGAGGGCCACCTCCTCATCGAGGACGTGCCCGGCGTCGGGAAGACGCAGCTGGCCAAGAGCCTCGCACGAAGCATCGACTGTGTGTTTCAGCGGGTCCAGTTCACGCCCGACCTGCTTCCCAGCGACATCACCGGCGTATCGGTGTGGAACCGGCAGCGATCGGAGTTCGAATTCAAGCCCGGCGCCATCTTTGCCAATATCGTCGTGGGCGACGAAATCAATCGCGCCAGCCCCAAGACCCAAGCGGCAATGCTCGAAGCCATGGCCGAGCGGCAGGTGACTTCCGATGGAGTGACGCGTTCACTCGAGCCGCCCTTCATGGTCGTTGCCACCCAAAACCCGCTCGAGCACGAGGGCACGTATCCGCTTCCCGAAGCGCAGCTCGATCGTTTCATGATGCGCCTCGTGATCGGCTATCCGGACCGTGCCAAGTCGCTCGAAATCCTGGACACACACGGGGCTGCCTCGGTGTACGAAAAGCTCGAGCCGGTGGTCACTGCCGAGACGGTCCGGGCGATGATCGAGATGGCTCGGACCGCCCATGTCGCCGAAGGAATCAAGGCCTACATCGTTGATCTCGTCGAAGCCACCCGGGAGCATGGCGAGATCCTCCTGGGCGCCTCCCCGAGGTCCGCCTTGTTCATGCAACGTGTCTCCCGAGTCTGGGCGCTCCACCAAGGCCGCGACTTCGTCACACCCGACGACGTCAAGTCGCTGGCCGAGCCAGTCCTTGCCCACCGGATGGCGCTTCGGCCCGAAGCGACCATGCGAGGCACGTCAATGCATGAAGTCATCACGTCGATCGTCGGGCAGTTGCCAATTCCAGGCAGGGATCGGCTCTGATGCCGACCGAACGCGGCTGGATCGCGTTCGGGGTTGCTGCCGCCCTGGCTCTGCTCTGGCTCGGCCTGGGAGAGGTCGAGCTGTTCACGACGGGCCTGCTCCTCTTGGGCGCTCTGCTCTTCGGCCTGGTGTTCGTACGGCTCAACAAGCCGACTGTGACGGTCACACGTCAGCTGACGCCGTCGACGGTGCGCGAGGGTGACCTGGCGATGGTGGAAACCAGAATCGTGACCTCATCCCGAGTTGGGTTGTGGAACCCAACAGTCGAAGACCACGTGGTCGGGCTCGGCTCGGCCACTTTCGTCACCGCCAAAATCACCCAGCGCAACCCGGGCGTCGCCTCCTACCAAATCTTGTGCCGACCGCGCGGTCGGTTCGAGGTCGGGCCGGCCAGGGTCTGGACCACGGACCCGCTCCGCCTCGTGCGGCTGGGAGGCGCGGTCGGCGATCAGGATGTCCTCGTCGTCTATCCATCCATCGAGCCGCTGTCGGGGTTTCCGACTTCCCAGGGACGCGATCCGTCCACGCAGGCGTCTCGCCCCGAATTCAGCCAAAGCGGCGGCGAGGATTTCTTCACGATTCGCGAGTACGAGACCGGTGATGACCTGCGCCGGGTTCACTGGCCGAGCTCGGCCAAGCGGGACCGGCTCATGATCCGTCAACTCGAGACGCCATGGCAATCGAGGGCCCTCGTCATGTTGGACACCCGCAATACCTCCTATCCCAACTCGGCGCTCTTCGAACAAGCCGTGCGAGGCGCTGCCTCGGTCATCCACCATCTGCACCACCGCGGTTTCGATGCCGAGCTCTGGATAGGAGATCGGCCGCTGCAGAGGAAAGCCAACCACTACATCGCCGCCATGGAGATGCTGGCGGATGTGGACCTGGTCAAACGTTTCGACCTGGCGGAAGCGGCCGGCCGGATTCAGAGAGCCGGGCGGGGTGGGGCGCTCATTTTCGTGGGGGGCGAGCCCGACTCCGGCCTCTTGGCCGCCCACCGGGTGCTCTCCGCCTCATACCGGACCGCCATCCTCATGTCGGCCACCGACACCAAGAACGACATCGACGCCATGTTCCGGCAAGCCGGCGTCACGATCATCCGTGCAGGCACCAACGAGAAATGGGCGCCTGTATGGCTCGCTTCAGTGGACAAACCATGGTCCTCCGTCTCAGCTTCCTGATCGCCCTCGTTGCGGCGGCACTACCGATCGTCCGTCTGAGTCGTCTCATCCGCACCGAGGACACGTCCGCGTGGCTGTTCATCATCGCCGGCGCATTCCTGCTCGGAATGCTGGCCACGTGGGCGGTCTGGGCATACCGCCGATCCGTGCTCTTGGTGGCCGGCGTCAACGTGGCGGCCGTCGGATTGATCATCGTCACGTACCTTGCTCCCGACACGACTTGGGGCATCCTCCCCACCACAGCGACCGGCCCGGTGGTGGCGGAGGAGTTGAGTTTCGCTCTCGAGTTGCTGCGGTTCGGCACCGCTCCGGTCATTCCCGTCGCCGGGCTGGTGGCGGCGCTCGGAGCCATCTTCTGGCTGTTCGGGGCGGTTGCCGCATGGGCCGTCGAGACCTCCCGTCCGTTGGCAGCCATAGGCGGGCCGGCGGTCCTCTACCTGCAGCTCGCTACGATCGACCGCACTCCCTCGGGACCAGGCTGGATCGCCGCTTTCCTTGCCGTCGTCGGGGCGGCCTTGTTGATCTCGGTGATCGAAGATCGCCGGCGCGCCACGGGCCGCTTGCACACGGTCTCGGGGACGATGCTCAAGCGGACCGCATTGGCCCGCTCGCTTGCGTACCTGTCCGTGCTCGTCGTGGGTGCCACCGTGGCCGGCCTCATGGTGTCGGCGGTCGTTCCGTCGGTTGGCCTGCTCAACTGGCGAGCTCGCTCCGGTATCGGAACGGGCATCTATGGCGGGGTCTCCTACAACCTCTTCGTGTCGACTGTTCAGACAGATCTCATCTCGCTCGGGGACGAGCCCGTCTTCGTGGCAAGGACATCGGAGCCCGCAACGGCCCGGCGAATGTTCTGGCGCCTCATCACCCTCGAGCGGTACGACGGTTCGCACTGGTACCCGGGGCTGTTGAGTTCCGGCGACCCAAACCGAACGACGCAATGGGAACGCGGCGACCACAAATATCAGGGTCTCACCCGTACTGTCGATCAGCGAGTCCAAATCCGGAGCCTGCGGCAGAACTACGTGCCCCACGTGTACTCGCCCATCGACCTGGAATCCGACAACCGTGTGCTGGCAGACAGCCTTCGGGTGCGCGAGGACGGTGCGATCAAGTTCGATGCGCTCACCTGGGAAGGGCTCGACTACACGATCCGATCCGTGGTCCCCGACGACCCCGTGTCGGAACTGGCCTCCGTGGACGGCGCCTTCTCGCCGATGTTCGCCGCCGCTGCTGCCGATGGTCGCTTCGGCGGGTCGCCGAGTGCAGCGCGCCGTCCCCTCTCGCCACCTCAGAACATCGCTGTGTTCGAGGAGCTGCCCGAAGAGCTCGATCCGCGGATCGTCGAAAAAGCGCTGGATCTCACCGAGCTGGGTGTGACCGACTACGAGAAGGCCCTTCTGCTCGAGTCGTTCTATCGCAGCCCACAGGAGTTCCTCTACTCGGTCGATATCGATCCGGGTCATTCCGCAACTGACTTGGCCAGCTGGCTCTTCGACCCGGAGTCGCCGAACTTCCGAACCGGTTACTGCGAACAGTTCGCGACCGGAATGGCGGTGATGGCCCGTGCGGTTGGCCTGCCTTCTCGGGTTGTCCTGGGCTTTACGCCCGGCGAGATCTCAGACGACAACCTGATTACCGTTCGCCAGAAGAACGCCCATGCCTGGGTGGAGCTCTGGATCGACGACCACGGTTGGGTTCAGTTCGATCCGACCCCTCGCAGCGATGGCGTCAATCCCTCGACCTCTTCGGCATTGGCGTTTGTGCCGGCCGATTACGCGATCCCGCTGGAGGACGAGTTGGCTGAAGCCGACTCCCCCGGTGCCGCGCAGGGATCGCCGTTCGACGACGAAATCCGGATTCCCGAGCTCCTCGCCGAGCGGGAGGCGCTCCTGAACGCGCAGGCAGCCGCGGCGGCGGCCGATAACTCGTTCTTCAACAACCTCAGCCTGCCGGACTGGTGGTGGCGAATCCCGGCCAGCTCGGTAATTCTCGTCCTCGTCCCTCTGGTCAAGGTCCTCCGGCGCCGGTGGCGTATGCGACGGCTGCTCAAGGGCGATGTGACCGCAGCGTGGAACGAGGTCACCGACCAACTGCGCGACGCCGGAATGTGGCGGGCCTCGGACGTCTCCACCCCGGCCGAGGTCGCCGAGTCCTCATTCGACTCGCTCGACCCGCTGGCTCGCCACTACGCAACTCACCTATGGAGCTCGTCAGGACGGGTGACCGCCACCATGATTCGGGAAAGCGTCAACGCTCTCGAATCGACAGAGGCCACCATCAGAGACTCAAGCTCGATGCTCCGCCGGGTTGGCCGGGTGTGGAACCCGCGCTCGGTGGTTCGCCAGATCGTCTCATCGGTCAAGTCGACGCGGCGCTAACACCCCGAAACCCTCAACCGCTGGCGACGTCTTCCTCAACTCGCCGCAGCACGTCGAGGAACTGATCTCGGTCGAGCTCGAACCGGGTGACGTCTTCTTGAACCTCGCGGGTGATTGAGTCGATGGCCACGAAGAAGGCCAATTGCCCTTCCTTCAGTGCATCGAGCAGCTGGGCCTGATTCGAAGTCACGTGAAAAATCGACGTGCCGTCGGTGACGAGTTGAACGTCGGCGAGGTGAGTGTCCATGTCGGCGTTGCGCCGGAGGTAGTCCCAGGCGCGTCGGACGCGCTGGACCGACATCCCGTTGTCGAGGAGAGAACGAACGACCCGCAACGCGACGAGGTCACGGAAGTTGTACATGCGCCGCACTCCTGGACGACCGCCGGTGCTTTGAATGGAAGGTCTCACGAGATCTACCCGATCCCAATAGCGCAACTGGTGTTGGGTGCACCCCGTCAGCTTGGACGCTTGTTGCGCCGTGAAGCCCTCCTGCAAGTCCGTCTCCTCCAACCTCAAGACGGCCGAAGTCTGGGGCCGTCCTACCTCCAATTAGCGCGGCGGAACACTTCCGCCGCTGCTGCGCCGTCGCGTCTCCAGCGACGCCGGCATCCAGCCTTCCCCCACCCTCTGGGGTCCGGTACCTTAGTCGATCGAAATCAACCCGGACGCCGGAAACGCCGGGCTCTCCCTTCCGGATCGTCTTCGTTGGCCCCGTTGACCAGTCGAAGGCGACCGGAACGGCCCCGTACCTCGCGCATGAAGAAGAAGGCCGACACGACGAGGAACACGAAGCCTGCGAGAGCTATCCACACGTTCCACAGGTAGGTCGCCACCATTGCGATGGACAAGATCACTCCGAGAGCCAAGACACGCTGCCGCCACGGCGACGTTACCTTCTTGGTGATGTTGCGTACGGCATCGGCGAGATCGGGGTCCTCTTCATAGAACCGCCGCTCGATCTCTGCGAGAATGCGCTGCTCTCGGTCGTCCAAACCCATCTGTCGCGACTCCCTCAGCGTTGGCTTCAGCGACTCATCTCAGTATACGCAGGCTCCCTGCGCAACCGGCATAGCGAATCTCGGCTTTTTTTTGCAACCCTCATTCGTCACCATCAGTATGCAAAACGGCCGGCCCCACCGCACCTTCGCCGTACTTGAGGCGCACGGTTTCGACGGCATCTTCGAGATCGTCCCATTTGGCAGGCCGATCGGTGGCGAGCTGGCGCGGGGCATCGCGCGGCTCGAGATGGGAAACGCCGATGCCCAGGAGCCGCACACCTTCGCTGCGACGCGGCATTCGCTCGAGAAGCTGCAACGCCGCCCGATGCAGGTCACGGGTCACGTCGGTGGCAGACGCCAGCGTGAGCGTACGGACGGGCGTGTCGAAGTCCCGAAAACGGAGCTTCAGGGTGATTGTGCGACCTGCGACGCCTGCTTGACGAAGTCGAGAGGCAACTCGCGTGGCATGCCGCAACACCTCGGTGCGGATCAGCGCTGCGTCGTGAAGGTCGGCGCCGTAGGTCTGTTCGGCGGAGATGGATTTGGCTTCCGAAGTGGCGATCACCGGTCGGGGATCTTCGCCGCGGGAGAGCGCGGCGAGATGGGCGCCGGCGCTTGCGCCGAGCAGGCGCTGGAGCATCGCGACGTCCAAGTCGGCGAGTTCGCCGACGGTTTGCACACCAACCCGCTCGAGGGCGGCATGGGCTGCCTCGCCTACACCCCACAACGCGCGAACACTCAACGCGTGCAGGAATTCGAGCTGGCTCTCGACCGGCACATGGAGCATCCCATCGGGCTTGGCGCGCGTGGACGCCAGCTTCGCCATGAATTTGGTGGCGGCCACCCCTGCGGACGAAGGAATTCCCACCTCGGCGCCGACTCGCTCCCGGACAGCCTGAGCGATCTGAACGGAGCTTTGGTAATGGCGGGTGAGGCCCGAGACGTCGAGAAACGCCTCGTCGACCGACAGCCCTTCGACCAATGGCGTGAACGATCGCAGGATGGCAAACACCGAGGCGCTGACCGATCGGTAGTACCCATGATCGGTGGGGACCACGACCAGCGCCGGGCACATGCGCCTGGCTTGGGCCATCGGTTGGGCAGAATGCACCCCCGCCCGCCGCGCCTCATACGAGGCAGAGGCCACGACGCCCCGATTGCCGCCACCGCCGACAACCACCGGTTTGCCGCCAAGCGAAGGATCACGCAGTCGCTCGCACTCGACGAAGAACGAGTCCATATCGACATGAATGATGGGCTCTGTGAACACGCAAAAACCGTAGCGGGGCGGCGCTCATCGCGTCTCTCATTCTGTCTCATTGCGCGCAGGCGAGGATTGCATGGCTTCGTCGCGCCTGTGGCGACCAACGGGATCCTGCGACTCGATCGAGGTCCTAACATCATCGCTTATGGCCAACTACGTACATCTGGTCCGACACGGAGAGGTCGACAACCCCGAGCACGTCGTGTACGGCCGGATGCCAGGTTTTGGGCTCACCGACCGAGGCAGGCGCCAGGCGGCTGACGCGGGAAGGTACCTTCGGCGGAGGCCGATCGTGGCGGTATGGTCGAGCCCCCTGAGACGAGCAGTCGCGACTGCCGACGCGATAGCTCAGCCCCATGGCCTGCCCGTTCATGTGGACGATGAACTCACCGAGTGGAAGCTGGCCGACCGATGGCAAGGCATCGTGTGGGAAGACCTGCCGGAGCGCTTTCCCGGAGAACTGGAGACGTATCTGGAATCCCCGTGGGACTTGCCGTTTGCTCCCGAATCTCTCGAGGCATGCGCCGACCGCATGGCCAAAGCCGTGGTGCGAGCTTGCGAAGACCATCGCACCGGCGACGTCGTCGTCGTTTCGCACCAGGATCCTGTCCAGGCCGTACGGCTCCTGCTGACCGGGAGAACCCTCCGCGAACAGCACGACCACAAGCCCGAGCACGCCACCGTCATCACGTTGGAGAAAGACTCAGCTTGGCGCGAGGTCAGCCGTTATGACCCTGACGAGCAGGAGCCCTTCCCGCCCCGCTAGCCATGTTCGCGGAGTGCCTCGAACAATGCGTAGTCGGTTTCGAACGCCAGTTCGGGAAGGTCGTCGAGAGAGAAGAACCCGACCTCGGTCGCGTCGTCGCCGGCCACCAGTCGGCCGCCTCGTTCGATGCCTTCGAACCAGATACCGACTGTCAGTTTGCCGGGATCGTGAAAGTTCGAAGCCACCCACAGGACCTCGCCAATGTCAGCGATGAGGCCCGTCTCTTCTTGGAGCTCGCGCGCCGCGGCAGCCCTGATCTCTTCGCCGTAATCGACGTAGCCGGCGGGTACTGCCCAGTAGCCGGACCTGGCCGTCCCAGGGCCTCGCTTCACCAACAGAATCCGACCATCACGCCGGATCACCGTCGCGGCACCGACGGCAGGGTTGCGCCAGTGGACGAACTCGCAACTCGGGCAGTTCATCCGAACGCGATTGCCGATCTTCTTCGGGCCGAGCGGGGTTGCGCAGTGTGGGCAATACGAATACTCCCCGGGCCATGACTCTGCCATCCCGGGATCTTAGAAGGCCCGCGACTCCGCGGTTCTGGCCTGGTGATCATGAGCGAGGCCGTTGCCGCGATAATGGAAGTGTGCACCAGCAACCTGTTCTGATCTCGGCGATCATCAGCGCTGCAATCGTGACGTGCCTCGGCGCCATCCTGCTGGCGCCGGGTGCGGATGGCTCTGCAACGTTGATCGCGCTCGCCCTGGCGTGGGAAGGGGCCGTCGCCCTGGTCGGATTCCTGGTGACGCACGGCATTTGGGCGAGGCGGATGCTGACAGCGACGCTGACTTCCGGCATTATTGCATTGGCCGTCACAGAGCAAACGCCCTGGTGGTGGGCTGCCCTCGCGCTGGGGGCGATGGGACTGTACGTGGTGATCGGCCCGCCACTCGATCGCTGGACGCGCCGCCTCGTTCCCCCGACTCCGCTTCCCTATCAGGTGATCGTTCTGCCACTGGCTCTCTTGGCCGTTCCCTATGTCGCCGGCCTCCTCCGGGTGGAAATCGTTGCCGGGGCAGTGTGGACGGCGGTCGCCGCCGCCACTGCCTGGGCGTTCAGCCGGGCGTGGGTCGCCGGATTGTGGTCCGCCCGGATCCTCGTACCGGCGAGTGGCATATTTGCCTCACTCACCGCCCCTTCGATTTGGCAGACCGTGGTCGTGATCGCAGTGATAGCAGTCACGACCTGGTTCGCCTGGACGAAGCCTGCTCTTCTCGTGGTCTCGCCGCTCGAGCCGATTCGGGGCCAGGTCAAGCCGGTCTTTGCGGCGCTGGCACCCGAGGAGGTACGGCGGGCTGCCGGCGTTGATCGAGATGGGCGACGGCTCTGATGGACGTGCGCCGCTACCCGAATCCGTGGATTTTCGTCCCGGCACTTGCCGGCGGCCTGCTGGGAGGGGCTATCGCCTATGCCTTGGCGGCATGCGACGGGCTCTGTCTCAGCGGTCTCCTGTGGGGCATCGGCATAGGGGTGACGACCGCGCTTGGCTTCGGCACGGTCGCCGTTCTGGCGGACCGGTCACTCGGAGAGTGGCGGGCAGCAGCCGCCCAAGGCGATCCACCTCCTAGCCCGGGGTGCGAGCGGGGAGACGACGACCAAACCTGATCTTCAGTCGGACGTGTGCTCGGAGAAGATCAGCGCGACGTTGTGCCCGCCGAACCCGAATGAGTTGCTCATCACCGTGGTCACGGGTGTGTGGCGCGCTTCGTTGGGAACGTAGTCGAGATCACACTCGGGGTCGGGCGTCTGATAGTTGATCGTTGGAGGCAGAACATTGTTGTTGATGGCGAGAATCGAAAACACTGCTTCCATCGCTCCCGCCCCGCCGAGCTGGTGACCGGTCATCGACTTCGTCGAAGAGATCGCCACCGCCCGCGCTCTGTCTTCGCCGAAAGCAAGTTTGATGGCGGCGGTCTCGGTGGAATCGTTTGCCTGAGTAGACGTACCGTGGGCATTGATGTAATCGATGGAGTCGGGCCCGATACCGGCGTCGTCCATGGCTGCAGTCATGGCCCTGGCAGCGCCGACGCCGCCCGGCTTGGGCAGGGTGATGTGATAGGCGTCCGCGGACATGCCATAACCGACCACTTCGGCATAGATCTTGGCACCTCGCGCCAGCGCCCGCTCCCGCTCCTCGAGAATCAACGTTGACCCGCCTTCGCCGAGAACGAAGCCGTCTCGATCGGCATCAAACGGTCGCGAAGCACCCGCCGGGTCATCGTTGTTCGTGCTGAGGGCCTTCGAGCTGTTGAACGATCCCACTGCGAACTCACAGATCACAGCCTCGCTGCCTCCTGCCACCATCACTTCGGCTGCCCCTCGACGGATGATCTCCGTCGCGTCTCCGATGGCGTTCGCCGAGGCGCTGCATGCCGTCACCGTGCAGTTGGTTGGTCCCATCAAATTGAAATGGATCGAGGCCATACCGGCACCCATGTTGGATATCAGCTTGGGAATGGTCAGCGGATTGATCCTGCTGGGACCGCGATCGCGCAACACGTCAACACCCTCGACGAAGGTGAGCATGCCACCGATTCCCGCTCCAATGATCACACCGGCGCGACGCGCGGCGGGATCTTCTGGCTCAAACGCGATGCCCGCATCCTCCAGCGCCTGCAGCGTCGAGACCATGAAGAACTGAGTGAAGCGGTCCATCCGTCGCGTGTCTTTGCGATCGAAGTACGCCTCAGGATCGAAGTCGTTGACCTCGGCAGCTATCTGAGTCGCCAGGCGACCGGGGTCGAACGAGGCGATCCGGCCGATCCCAGACTTCCCGGCCAAGGCCGCTTCCCACGTTGCATCGACGGTGTGGCCGAGCGGGTTGACCGTCCCGAGGCCGGTGACAACAACCCGTCGACGCTGCACTAGCCCGCCAGCTTGCTAGCCACGAGATCGACCGCTTGCCCAACGGTACCGATGTTCTCGGCTTCCTCGTCAGGGATCTGCACGCCGAACTCGTCTTCGAGCGCCATGAGGAGCTCTACAACGCCGAGTGAATCAACCTCGAGGTCTTCCTCAAACCGGGCGTCGTTGGTGATCTTGGTTTCGTCGAGGCCCAGCTCAGCCACGAGAAGGCCGTTGAGCCTGCTCTCGATTTCGGATCGTTCCATTTCGTTTCCTTTCCTCGCTTCTGAGAATTTACAGGGCCAAGCCGCCATCGACGACGAGGACTTGGCCGGTGATATAGGAGGCTGCGTCCGAGGCCAGGAAATCAACCGCCGCGGCGACCTCTTCGGGTGTGCCCATCCGGCCAACCGCGGCAGACGAAGCGGCCGCGTGCTCCGCCCCCTCTCCGAGGGCGGCGGTCATGTCGGTCGCGATGAATCCGGGCGCAACGACGTTGGCGGTGATCCCCCTCGTCCCAACCTCCTTGGCGATCGACTTGGTGAACCCGATGATGCCCGCCTTGGAAGCGGCGTAGTTGGCCTGACCGGCGTTACCAGCGATACCGGACACGCTGCTGACCGAGATGATTCGGCCCCATTTGCCACGAACCATCGACCGCATCGCCGCCTTGGTGCACAGGTAGACCGAGCTGAGGTTGGTTTGTAGCACCTCGTTCCACTCGTCTTCGCCCATTCGCATCAGCAGGCCGTCACGAGTGATCCCGGCGTTGTTCACGAGCACATCGACAGGCCCGAGGGTCTCGGTGACCTGCGCGAAGATCTGTTGGACATCGTCGCCAACGCCAACGTTGCCGGCCAGGGCTATGGCTTCTCCCCCACCTGCCTCGATGAGGCCGACCACCTCGTCGGCAGCAGTTCTGTTGGCGGCATAGTTGACACCAACCGCATGGCCCGATTGGGCGAGGGCCAATGAGATCGCCCTTCCGATTCCTCGCCCCCCTCCGGTGACGAGTGCAACACGACTCATTCGGAGGGTTCCCCCACCCCGAAGAACTCGAAGTTGGATTGCAGGAGCTCGACCGCCGAAGCCGAAGATGGCGGGAAGTCGACGTCTGAGATCCGGATCGGCTCGATTCGGTCTCCCCAGGTGAACACGGCCGCGCCCCAGGTGAGGCCGCCGCCAAAAGCTGCGAAGACCAGGTTGTCACCCGGCTTGATGCGGCCCATCTCGAGAGCCTCGGTGAGGGCAATGGGGATGGTGGCTGCGGATGTGTTGCCATAGGCGTGGATGTTGACGAATACCTTGTCGGGATCGAGCTTCACCCTCCGGGCCGTGGCATCGATGATGCGGACGTTGGCCTGATGGGGAACAAGCAGATCCACATCCTCGAGTAAAAGGCCCGCTCTGGCGATCACGCGTTCTGACGCATCGCCCATCATCGTGACTGCCCGCCGGAATACTTCGGACCCCTCCATCCGCACCCCCGCGTAACGCGGATCGGGAGCTTCGACCTTTCCGGCCGTTCCAAGGCCCGGGATGCACAAGAGATCGGCGGCCTCACCATCCATTCCCAATTCGCTCGACCGCAGGCCGCAGTCCTCGTCGGTTGCCTCGAGTACGACGGCGCCCGCTCCATCACCGAAGAGAACAGCGGTGGAGCGGTCGGTGAAATCCAAGAAGTAGTGGAGTTTCTCTGCGCCAACCAACAGCACTTTTTGGTTGGTGCCGCCTTTGATCATGTTGTCAGCGACGACCAGCCCGTATATGAACCCAGAGCAAGCCGCGTTCAGATCGAATGCCGCGGCGTTGGCGGCGCCGATCTTGGCCTGCACCATGGCCGCCGCTGCCGGTATGACCGTGTCCGCTGAACACGTCGCCAGGATGATGAGGTCGATGTCGTCCGCCTCGAGACCGGCCGCGGCAATGGCTCGAGTGCCGGCGATGGCGGCCATATCAGAGGTTTCCACGTGAGAGATCCGGCGTTCCTTGATCCCGGTGCGGGTGGTGATCCAGTCGTCGTTGGTGTCGATCAACGACTCGATGTCGTGGTTCGAAAGCACGGCCTTGGGTAGTGCTTTCCCCCAGCCGGTGATCTTGGCGTTGCGCATCAGGTCTCCTCTACTCCGGGCATAGTACCGAGCCGGAGGAGTTCATCCACAGCATCCGCGATCCCCGCCTTCTCGTTGACCACGACGGCCGTGGCGTCTTTCACGGTCCGCCGCACCAATCCGGCCGTTACGTCGCCGGGCCCCACATGGACAAACGTCGTCACGCCCGATGCGAACAGGCCGGCGAGCGTCTCTTCGAATCGCACGGGCGACACGATCTGACGCGACAGCATGTCCCTGATATCGGAGGCGGTCAGAGGCGCGGCGCTGACATTGCTCCAAACGGCCGGCTCCGGATTTCCGATCTCGGCCGTCTCGAGGGCAGCCACCAGCCGGTTTCGGGCGGGTTCCATGAATGGTGTATGAAACGCGCCTGCCACGGCGAGCGGAATGACCCTCCGTATGCCGAAGGAACGAGCTTCTTCGGCTGCCCATTCGAGGTCGTCGGCGCCACCTGCCACCACCACCTGGCCGGGAGAATTCATATTGGCCACCCATAGGCTCCCCCCAGCGTCTCGGCGGGCTGAACACAGGTCTTCAGCCGACTCCCGAGTTCCCCCCATGAGAGCAGCCATTCCGGAGTCGGCCGCGTCGGCGGCTTGTGCCATGGCCTCCCCGCGCTCCGCGACGAGGCGCAGTCCGCCCTCGGGCGACAGTGCCCCGGCGGCCGCCAGAGCGCTGTACTCCCCGAGTGAGTGCCCGGCCATGGCCACCGGCCGCAGATCGGCTTCGCGCAAAGCCCCGGCAAATAGTTGCCAGAGAGCCACGGAGAGGCTGTACAAAGCAGGTTGAGCATGTTCGGTTCGAGTCAGAGAATCCTCGGGCCCGTTGAGGCATAGGTCGGCCAAGTCCCATCCGAGTGCGGCGCTGGCGGGCTCGCCAAGCCAGTCAGGTCCGTCGTCGAAGAGGTCGGCACCCATTCCGACGAATTGGGCTCCTTGACCAGGAAACAGCACAGCGAACATCAGGGGTTGGACCTCCGTCGGTGACTCACGGTTACGACGCGCCGAGCACAGCGTCCAAAGCGTCGACGACCCGATCAACGTCCTGATCGTCGACATCGCGATGAGTGACGAACCGGAGCACGTCGTCACTGATCGCGAACATATTCACCCGGCGGACAGCCATCTCGTGGAGGAAGCGCTCAGCCCCGCCCGGAAGTGGGCCGGCGTCCATCAACACCATGTTGGTGGCGACTTCTTGCTCATCGACCGTCCCGGGGGCACGCGCCTCGATCTCTTTGGCGAGCCGGCGGGCCAACTCGTGATCACGAGCGAGATCGTGCCGATGTTCCAGCGCGAGCAGCGCAGGCGCCGCCATGATGCCTGCTTGACGCATGCCACCGCCGAGTCGCTTGCGCACTGCCAAAGCCCTGTCGACGAGCTGACGCGAGCCGGCGATGATCGATCCGACGGGCGCACCGAGACCCTTGGAGAGGCAAAATTGCACGGTGTCCACCCGTGCCGTGTAATCGCGCACATCGACGCCCGCGGCGACTGCCGCGTTGAAAATGCGGGCCCCGTCCAGGTGGATCGCCCAGCCGCGATCCCGTGCCGCCTGCGAGGTTGCCCCGAAGATGTCGAGCGGAACGACGGTCCCGCCTGAGAGGTTGTGGGTGTTCTCCCACATGAGCAGCGTTGGTCGAGGCAGGTGCGGATCGCCCTCGCCAACCGCTGCCACCTGATCGGGACGAATCACACCGTCGGCGCTGGCGACCGGCAGCAGCTGGGCTCCCGAGTTGGCAGCAGCTCCACCGCCCTCGTAGTAGCGGACGTGTGCCTTCTCCACACACACCACGCCATCCCCAGGGCGCGTGTGCAGGGCAATCCCGATTTGGTTGCCCATCGTCCCGGACGGCAGGAAGAGGGCAGCTTCGTGACCGACGGTCTCGGCGCAGCGCTCCTGCAGCTCGTTGACGGTGGGGTCTTCTCCGTACACATCATCGCCAACCTCCGCCGTGGCCATGGCCTCCCGCATGGCGGCTGTTGGCCGCGTCACGGTATCGGAGCGAAAGTCGGCAACGCCGTCTGGAAAGGCCATCGCGCGACGATACCCGATTCTGTTGTGGCTACGATTGCCGCTCGCAATCCAGGAAGACATATCTCATGCGTGTGAAGGTACCGGTCCTCACCACCACTGAGCTAACCATCCCCGACCGTTTCAGCCGCCTGTATGACTTGGCATACAACCTGTGGTGGAGCTGGGACGACGTAGCCACCGATCTCTGGCGCTCGGTGTCGCCCATCCTGTGGGAGCAATACCGCAACCCCATCGAACTCCTGAGCGCCGTCGATCAGGCGTCCTGGGACTTGCTGGCGGATTCCGAGGCGTTCGTGGACCGCTACGCCGATGCGGTCGCACGTTTCGATGCGTATATGCAATCCGACGACACCTGGTACGACCGCCACCACGCCGACAATCCCGGCACGATTGCCTACCTGTGCGCCGAATACGGCGTTCACTCGTCGATGCCCATCTACTCGGGAGGCCTCGGGGTTCTCGCAGGGGACCATGCCAAGTCTGCATCTGACCTCGGTCTTCCCTTCGTCGGCACGGGCCTCATGTACCGGCGCGGCTATTTTCGTCAAACAATCGAAGCCGAAGGGTCGCAACAGCATCAGTATCCGATCCTCGACCTTTCCCGGTTGCCGGTACGTCCGGTTGCCAGCAAGACCGGGGGCCATTTGCGAGTCCCCATCGAATTCCCGGGCCGCACCGTGTGGGCGGCGGCGTGGTCGATGCAGGTCGGTCGTGTTCAGGTCCTCCTTCTCGATACCGACATCACCGAGAACCAGGCGTCCGACCGGCCCATCACGAACCTGCTGTACGTCCGGGGCCGAGAGATGCGCTTCTGCCAAGAGCTCGTGTTGGGGATCGGATCAGTGCGGGTGTTCCGTGCTCTCGATATCGAGCCGGAAGTGTGGCACCTCAACGAAGGTCATGCCGCAATGGCCCAGCTGGAGCGCCTCGCCACCGAGGTCGCCGCCGGGCGAACGCTCGCTCAAGCCGAGACGAGAGTGAAGTCCAGCACCGTTTTCACGCTCCACACCCCGGTTCCTGCCGGCAACGAGCGGTTCGACTTCCAACTCGCCGAGAAGTACCTGGGCTCGTGGCCGCTGTCGGTCGGTGCCGATCTCGCCTACCTGAATCACCTCGGGACGTCTCGAGCCGGCGAAACCGGCACCTTCGACATGGGTGCGCTGGCGATCAGGCTGGCGACGGTCGTAAACGGTGTCTCCCGGCGCCACGGGCACGTGGCCGCCGAGACATGGGCGGAGCTTCTCTCTCAGCCGGCGATTGGCATCACCAACGGAGTGCATGCCCCCAGCTGGATGAGCCGCCCGATCGCCAGACTCGTGACCGATGCGATCGGGAGCAACTGGCCGATCGCCCTCGTCGAGGACCCTGCCCTCACCGACCGCCTTCGCGACCTTCCTGATCGCGAGGTGTGGCAGGCTCACCAGAGCCGCAAGGACATTCTCTCCCATTTTGCTCGCGGCCGCCTGCGCTCCCAACTGGCTCGCCACGGAGCGTCACCGGATCACCTCCGTGCCGTGGACCGGATGTTCCCCTCCGATCGGCTCACCATCGGGTTCGCTCGGAGGTTTGCCACCTACAAGCGGGCCAACCTCCTATTCCACAATGTGCCGTGGCTACAGGCAATCCTGACGAATCCAGATCGACCTGTTCAGCTCGTGTTCGCCGGCAAAGCCCATCCCGCCGACGCGCAAGGGCAAGGTCTCATCCGCCAGATCCACGAGCTGGCTGCCATGCCGGAACTCAGCGGCCACGTTTATATGCTGGAGGACTATGACATGCGGATGGGCCGCTTCCTCGTTCAAGGCGTCGACGTCTGGCTGAATAACCCGCGCCCACCCCAGGAAGCATCCGGCACGTCCGGCATGAAGGCGGCGATCAACGGCGTACTCAATCTGTCGGTGCTGGACGGCTGGTGGGCAGAAGCTCACACCGGCAAGAACGGATGGACCTTTGGATACGACCACGACATCGGCGACCAACACCGCCAGGACAACGAGGATGCCGTTGGTCTGTATCACGTCCTTCAGAACGAAATCGTTCCCTTGTTTTACGACCGGGATGACAACGACATCCCCGTCGGATGGGTACAGTGGATGAAAGAGTCCTTGGCTTCGTGCGGCGCGGCCTTCTCAGCGCACCGGATGGCAAAGGACTACACCGAGCAGGCCTACCTCGCGGTAGCAGCGAGATCTCGACGGAACCGGTGACCCGGCTCGGGTGTTTAGCAAGTGACCGAGACAAAAAGGGAGGTAGTCACATGACTACATGCACGAGTTGTGCCACCGAATTCGAGAGCGAACTGGCGAGTTGCCCGGAATGCGGCACGCCCGCTCCGGTGGACATGGGTTCCGCAGATCCGTTCCAGGCGCCCGCCGCCGAGCCGGCAGCCGGGGCATCGGCAGCCGAAGCTGCGAGCGAGCCGGCCCCCGCCCCACCAACACCCGCCGACGTGGCAATACCCGACGCCACGCCAATGGCAGGACCGACCGCCGAAGAAAAGAACCTGGCGATGTTGTCGCACGCGTCGGCAGCATCGGCGCTCATCGGTTTGCCGGTGGTTGGCCCGCTCGTCATGTGGCTCACCCAAAAGGACAAAGGCGGATTCGTGGAAGAGAACGCCCGCGAGGCGCTCAACATGAATATCAGCTTCCTCATCTGGACGATCGTGGCCAGCATCTCGGTCGTTGTCCTCATCGGCTTTTTGCTGTTGCCGATCGTGTCAATCGCATGGATCGTCCTGGTGATCATCGGCGCCATCAAGGCTGCCGACGGCGAGACATACAAGTACCCGCTGACCCTCCGTCTCATCAAGTAACTCGTAAGGCGGGCCCTCGGCCCGCCTTACTCGTCATGGCTGATGAGACGGCGATAGCGGAGGATCGCTCCGCCGAGCCTCACAATCGCGTCAGGGCCTGACGGATTCCCCGCACGGCTTGGCCGATGCGGTGCTCGTTCTCGACGAGGGCGAAGCGCACGTGTCCTTCGCCGGTCGGCCCAAACCCGATCCCGGGAGATACCGCCACCTTTGCCTCGCGGAGCAGGAACTTCGTGAATTCGAGTGATCCCATCTCGGCATAGGGGCCCGGCACTTCCGCCCACACGAACATGGTTGCCGCCGGTTTCTCCACTTTCCATCCCACCCGGTGCAGCCCGTCGGTGAGGACATCACGGCGCTTTTCGTAGACGGCGTTGGCTTCGAGGACGCTCTCGTCTCCCTCGTTGAGGGCGATGATCGATGCGATTTGGATCGGTTGGAATGTGCCGTAGTCGAGGTACGACTTGAGTTTGGCGAGCGCTCCGACGACCTCGGCGTTGCCCACCACAAAACCAACCCGCCATCCCGCCATGCTGTGGCTCTTCGTGAGGGAATAGAGCTCCACCCCGATTTCTTTGGCGCCGTCGACCTCGAGCAGGCTGGGAGGCTGGTAGCCGTCGAACGCTACGTCGGCGTACGCGAAGTCATGCACGAGGAACGCCTGTCGCTGACGTGCAAAATCGACGAGACGCTCGAAGAAGCTGATGTCGACGACCTTGGTGGTCGGATTGTGCGGAAAGGACGTGACGATCACCCGGGGGCGGGGCCACGAATCGAGAAAAGCCTGGCGAAGTGATTCAAAGAAGTCGTCGTCGGCGCCGACGGGTACCTTGCGAACCTCAGCCCCGGCCAACAAAGGGGCGTAGATGTGGATCGGATAGGAAGGCTCCGGGACCAGCGCAACATCACCAGGCTGCACCAGGGCCCACATGAGGTGGGAGAGCCCTTCTTTGGCGCCGATCGTGCTGATGACCTCGGTCTCGGGATCGAGCTCGACGCCGAATCGGCGCTGGTAGCGGTCGGCGGCTGCTTTACGAAGATTGGGAATACCCCGTGACTGCGAATATCGATGGTTCTTGGGAGCCCGCGCTGCCTCGATGAGCTTGTCGACGACAAACGGTGGTGTCGCCAGATCCGGATTGCCAAAACCGAGATCGATGATGTCTTCGCCGGACCGCCGCGCCGCGAGCTTGAGCTGATTCACCTCGGCAAACACATAGGGCGGAAGGTTGCCGATACGTCTGAATTCCATTGCTCAGATTGTAACGGGCATACCGTCGGCGTCCGGCCTCACGATTCGGGCGCGCCGCCGTCGGTTGGGGCGGCTTCGCTCAGATGCGGTCGAGCAACGAGCGGAGGCGCTTGGGCACCAGGGTCGCGCCCACGTCCGACGCTCCCTGAATGAGATTGAGCACGTTCGGTGAGCCGTCCCAATGCTCGTCGAGCACATCGGGACCGGCGGTGCGCAGCACCCGATTGATTGCGTAGATGATGAGCAGCGCATCGTCGATCTGTCCCACGCCGGGAATCACATCGGGCAAGAAATCGATAGGGAACAGCACATAGGCGAGCGACGAGAACATCAGAATTCGCGAGCCGGTAGGCACCCGGCTGTCTTGGCCAAGGCGCCAGAGGAGCTTCACGAAATTGGGAATGGCGGTGATGGTGTCACGCACGATGCTCGTCGAGCCATCGAGAGGCTTCCCATCCGGGCCGTAGACCCCATCGGGGCGAATGGCCTCACTCATCGATCGTCTCCTTTGCGGCGATCGCCGCTCCGATGAGACCGGCGTTCGCTCCTAGCGTCGCCCCCACAATAGGGGTTTCCGGCCTGTGTGCGGCTCCCTCGATACTGGCCGTCGCTGCCGCCCGCGCCGGGTCCAAGAGGATATCTCCGGCACGCGAGACGCCGCCGCCGATCACAATGACTTCGGGTGCGAGCGTTACCACCAGGTTGGCGATGCCAATGCCGAGCCAATCTGCCATTTCCCTGATTGCGGCAATGGCCGATTCATCGCCGGCGATGGCCGCCTCGGTGAGGTGGGTTCCGTCCGGGACGCCACCGGAGGCCAGTCTGCCTACTTCTCCATCGGGTTGGCGGGCTGCGATATCGCGGGCGAGCTGATCGAGGCGGCGGCCCGACGCAAACGTCTCCCAACAGCCACGCTGGCCGCACGTGCATTGCGGCCCTCCGACATCCACAATGATGTGCCCGATCTCGCCGGCGAATCCGCTCCCGCGGAATACGTCTCCGTCGATGATGATGCCGCCGCCGATGCCAGTGCCCAGCGTGATCATGATCGAGTGCCGATAGCCCTGGGCCGCTCCCAGCCGTGCTTCCCCGAGGGCAGCGAAATTGGCGTCATTGTCCACGGTCACAGGAAGTCCGAATCGCTCCCACATGAGGTCCCGATACGGCACCTTCTCGCCGACGACATTGGGGCCCCACACCAACACACCCTCGTCGGTCACGAATCCGGCAACTCCCAGGCCCACTGCCCCGACATCGTCGGCCATGAGTTGACTGGCCAGAGCGATGGGCGCATGGGCCATGGCACTCGGGTCCTGTGGCCGTGGGACGGTTCTCTGTTCGAGTATGCGACCGTCGGCCGACACTCGTCCGGCCGTCATCTTCGTGCCTCCGAGGTCGATGCCGATGGTGGTTCGCAGCGCGGGGAGAGTCGTGGCGCCGGGAGCTGTGGCCGCCATCACTTCACCTCGATCCTCTCAGGGCCAGGAGCCGGCTCGGATTGCTCGGCCCGCAACTCCACAATCACGGCCTCGACCGCTCGGAGCGTCTCGATTCCGGCTCGTAGGAGATGAAAAGCCGCTCTCTTCATAGCTCGCTGCGCTCGATCGGTGCCGTCCCCCATCACGACCCCTCGAAGCGGACGGTGAGCGTGCCCTCGGCGAGGTCGGCACCTTGGACTTTTCGCCTCCGGAGCGTGTCCGGCAGCACAAAGGAGCGGCGATACGGTCCCACGGTGATGTAGAGCTCGTCACCATGGCGGATGACGTCGAGCTCTTCTTTGTGGGCGAAGGGAACCGCCAGGTGCATGGTCAGCGCGCCGTCGTCCGACTCGTTGACCGTGAAGGGCACCGACGCATGGAAGTCGTCAACGGGATCACGGTCACCGTAGAGCTCTTTGGCGAGGCGGCGCAGCCGGTCGACGCCGACCATTTCCTCATCGAAGAGCCGCAACGGAAGCACGTCGATGCCGGCAAAGGACTCCCGAATGGTGGTGAGATGGCCGGCTTGGATCGATTGCCACCGCGAGAAGTACGGATCGTCGATCTCATCCGGCAGCACGCGATTGACGACGACACCATCGACTCCGTAGCCAAACAGGCTGAGGTAGGTGTAGGTCCGCCGGGCCTCATTGACGACCATCTTCTCAGGATTGACCACCAGCCGGGCAGTGGTTATGGCGGGGTCGGAGAGAAGCCGTTTCACGGCCTCAACGCCGGAGAAGATGCCCTCGGCTGCCTGAAAGACGCTGTCGTGGGGAACGGGCAGATTCGAGACCTTACTGAGGACGGGTCGTGCGGCACGCATGATCCTTCGTTCGGCCGGCAGGATCCGCTCGAAATACCACGACAGCACCTCGGGGAGACTCAGCAAGCGAAGCGTCTCAGCCGTTGGAGCACAATCGACCACGATGGTGTCGTATTTCCCGCTTTCGGCGTGCTGCTCGACCTCGAGCAGAGAAAAAAGCTCGTCCATGCCGGGAAAGACGAGAAACTCCTCTGCTTCGATCCCGGTCACACCCCCCCAATCGAACACGGCCATGAGCTGGCGGTGGATTTCGCCCCAGTGGCGTTCGAGTTGCTCCTGGCCGTCGATCTGTTGCGCTTCGAGATTGACGCCCACCGAACGCGGGTCATCCCCGAGCGGAATGTCGAACGCATCGCCGAGGCTGTGAGCAGGGTCGGTAGACGTGACCAGGGTGCGATGACCGGAATCGGCAGCCGCCAGGGCTGTGGCGGCTGAAACGGTTGTCTTGCCGACGCCCCCTTTGCCGGTGACGAGGAGGACCCTCACTCAGCCTCCACCGATTCCTCCGCTCGATGTTTGAGGCCGCGCAAGGCAATGTTGACGAGGGTCTTCTCCGCCTGGCGCCTGATGAAGCCGGGAACCGGGAACGCCGGGTCCACCTTGAGGGCGTAGACAACGGTGGTCCCACCTTCGTGCTCGGTGAACTCGTATGAGCCCTGCATCATTTTGATGTCCGGCCCAGGAAGGGCCGACCATGTCATCAGGTTGGGGGCATCATGCTCGTATTCGAGCACGTAGGTGATCTTCTTCATCATGGCGTCGACGACGAACTCGGCTCGCTTGGGGAGTTCGTCGGCGCCGAGTTCGATCACGATGACCGACCGCACACCCTCGGCCCAGTCCGGATAGGCATTCAAGTCTGCTGCAACCGCGTAGATGGTTGCCGCATCAGCGGCGATCTCGATGCTCTGTACTGTTCCTTCGGCCATCCTGACGTCCTTGGTCGAGGCAAGTGCCCTCTAGCGTAGTGGGGCTTCGGAACTGACGGTTCACCCAGCAGGCATCAGCCGGAAGCCGCGACCCGTCGCTCGAAAATACCCGACGTTGTGGCAACGGGTTCGACCAACATCCCACCGTTGGGCGCGCGGCTGATGGACATCGCCGAAGAAGTGATAGCGCGGCTGATGCCTCTCGAGATAGGCAAGGATGGGCCGCGAGGACCGTTGCTCGTGGCCGGCGACCGTGTCATACGCAAGGGGGCTGACGGCGGGTGGGACGTGTGTGCACAGCACGTCGACCGGCCCCATGGCCGCCAAGACCCCTTCCATCTCGTCGTCGGTGATCTCTCCTGGTGTACCGAGTGGAGTCTCTGCTCCGCCGCCGGCGAACCCGACCGTCCAGCCTTCGATCTCGAGGACTCGACCTTGCACGTAGCTCGCCCCGGCCGGTAGGTGGGAGACGAGCATGGATGGCGTATCGACATTGCCATGGATCAGGTAGACCTCACCGCCTCGTAAGGCCTGCTCACACTGTTCGTATTGCCGCTCGATGTGTTGGTGTACGACGTGGCGAATGTCGATCTGTCGGGTCGCAGCCTCTTCTCGCCAGAGACGCCGCGAGCCGTCGAAGTCATTGGCAGCCCGCAACCGCCGAATGCTCGCAACAAAACCGTCCCCGAAGAGATCCCTGGCGATGCCATCGCCGGTCCGATAATCGACGAAATTGACGAGATCACCCAGCACCAGGAGCGGCTCTTTGCCCGCTACGGCTCGTCCCAATGCGCCGAACGCCGCATGCACGTCCGAGATGATCAACATGAGGAGCCATCCGCCATTCAGGTGTTGGCCGAAGCGCCGGAGATGCCTTGAATCCAGATGATGGCAACAACCATGGCAATAGCCCCGAGCGCCACGAACGTGAGAATCCGCGGCTTCAGGATCACGGCATCGGCCTGGCGCTGAGCCAGCCTTTGCGCGTCGTGCACCGAGACGAGCACGATGCCGATGGCGACCACGAACACGATCAACGCCGATATGGCCGCCCCACCGGCGAACGCAATGATGAGCGCAAAACCGATGAGCACCCACACCAACAGGGCGATCGTGAAACCAATGAGCCCATGACCAAGCCGCATGTGGGCAAGGCCGGGAATAATCGCCTGAGAGAGGGCCTCGCTCGGCGACAGCGTTGGCTCGGACTCTCGCCCGCCGCCGAAAGAGACGAAGATCGGCGTCTTGCACACCGAACACGCATCCGAAGTCAGCGGATTGGACTCTTGGCAGATCTGGCACTGCCAAGTGGGTTGGTCGTCAGTGTCGGCGTGGTGCTCGGGGGCCTGATCGATCGTCACGGAACCAGGCCCGGCCGCAGTGGCTGTCACATCCGGGGCGGGCGGAGGCGAGACTTCGACGGCTGCCGGAGGAGGCTCCGGTTGGGCAACACCGAGCGCTGCGAAGCACTGGTTGCACCACGGAGATCCGGCCACATTCGCGGCTCCACAACTCGGGCACCTGGTTTGCTCGGACATAACCCCAGAAAGAGTAGTCGGGGCGGACTATTCGTCGGTGACACAGCCTTCGGAAGCAGTTTTCACCAGCCGTGTGTATTTGAACAGGGTGCCGCTGGTCGCTTTGAGCGCCGGCTCGTGCCAAGCCGCGCGTCGCCGGGCCATTTCCTCGGCGTCGACGCCGAGATCGATCGAGTTGGTCGTGGCATCCACCGTGATGTGATCGCCGTCTTCGACCAGCGCGATCGGACCGCCGAGCTGCGCTTCGGGCGTCACGTGGCCGACGATGAATCCGTGTGACCCCCCGGAAAAACGCCCATCGGTGATCAGGGCGACTTCGCCGCCCATACCTGCGCCCATCAGCGCTGACGTCGGCGTCAGCATCTCTGGCATCCCCGGCCCTCCTTTGGGCCCTTCGTACCGAATCACCACGACCGATCCTGATTTGATACGACCTGCCTCCAGGGCTGCCAACATGGCTTCCTCGGAATCAAACGCCTGAGCGGGGCCTTCGAATCGCACGCCTTCTTTGCCGGTGATCTTGGCGACGGCACCGTCGGGCGCGAGTGTTCCTCGCAGAATCTGGATGTGGCCGGTGGTCTTGATCGGGTCTTCCCACGGACGGAGGAGATCTTGCCCATCGGCCAGTCCGGGCAGGTCGGCGACGTTCTCGGCCAACGTGCGACCGGTCACGGTCAGGCAGTCTCCGTCGAGGGCATCGCGCTCGAGCAGGTATTTGACGACGGCAGGAGTCCCTCCGACATTGTGCAGATCTTGCATGACATAGTTCCCGCTCGGTTTGAGATCGGCGAGGAGCGGGGTGCGGTCCGTCACTGCCTGGAAATCGTCGATCGTCAGCTGTACCCCTGCGGAACGAGCCATCGCGATGAGGTGGAGCACGGCGTTCGTCGATCCGCCGAGCACGGTGGCGACCACCATGGCGTTCTCGAATGCCTGGCGGGTCATGATGTCGCGAGGCAGGATCTCGTTTTCCAGCAAGTGCCGGATCGCCGGCCCGGCCGCCCGGCACTCGGCCAGTTTGGCGGAGTCGACCGCAGGCAACGAGCTGCTGTATGGCAACGACATGCCCATGACCTCGATGGCGGACGCCATCGTGTTGGCGGTGTACATGCCGCCGCAGGCTCCGGCACCGGGACATGCATTTCGGATGATGTCCAGACGCGTCTCGTCGTCGATGTTGCCGGCCAGGAACTCCCCGTACGCCTGGAAGGCCGACACGACATCGATGGGTCGACCATCCGATGACAACCCCGGTTTGATGGTGCCTCCGTAGATCATCAATGCCGGCCGGTTGACCCGAGCCATGGCGATGACGGTGCCCGGCATGTTCTTGTCGCATCCGGGGATGGAGACGTTGGCGTCATACCACTGGGCGTTCATGACGGTCTCGATGCTGTCAGCGATCAGATCGCGTGATTGCAGCGAGTAGCTCATTCCGTCGGTTCCCATCGATATGCCATCGGACACCCCGATGGTGTTGAACCGCATCCCCACGAGCCCAGCCGACTGTGCGCCTTCTTTCACCGCGGCCGCCAACTGGTCGAGGTGCATGTTGCAGCTATTGCCCTCGTACCAAACACTGGCGATGCCGAGCTGCGGCTTGTCCATGTCCTCGGGGGTGAGCCCGGCTCCGTACAGCATTGCCTGGGAGGCGCCTTGGGACTTTTGTTGGGTGATTGTTGCGCTGACGGCGTTCAATTGGCCCATGAGACCATCTCCTTGTCAGGCCGCTTGGCCGGTCAGAGGTCTGTCGGATGAGGCGCCGGAGTGTAGTCCCGGCCGTGGGCCGGCCTAAGAGGTGCCGGCTCCGTATTCGACGATGACATCGGGGTTCGACTCTTGGGTGAGCCTGGCAGCCAGAGGGGGCTCCGCGGCACTCCCCCCCAGAGCGACGATCGCCGCCACCGCATGAGCTCGGACGTCTGCCAGCTCATGGTCGAGAAAGGGCTCGATGAGCTGGAAGTGGGAACGCCTACCGACATTGGCAAGCGCCACCAGAGCGTTGCGACGCAGATAGGCAGGATTCCTCCGTGGGATGTAGAAATGGCCGTGCCGAGCCAACAGCTCCGCGTCGCTCGCCGTCAAAAGATCGTCCAGGTCCACAGCCCCGGCGGCAGTTGGTCGCGATTCGGCAGAAATCCGCTGCCCCGGTGGACACGAGACGAGGCACTCGTCGCAGCCATAGATCCTGCTCCCGATCGCCGTGCGCAGTTGACGGGGAATGATTCCCGGAGTCTGCAGCCAGTACGCGATGCACTTGGTTGCGTCGAGCGTGCCGACGTGGTCGAGGGCACCCGTTGGGCACGCGGGGATGCAGGCGGAGCATGTTCCACAGTCACGGGCCATCGGCTCATCGGGAACAAGCAGTGCATCGGTGGCCACCGACCCCAATAGCAGCCACGGGCCGAACTTCGGAGCGATCGCCATCGTGCTTTTCCCCCACCACGCTATCCCGGCCCGAACCGCAGCGGCGCGATCGACGAGCCGATTGTCGTCGACCATGACCTCTGCCCGGTATCCCTCAGCCACCAGGAACTCGGCGATCTGGGCCAAGGCGCGCCGTAGGGGCTCGTACGCGTCGCCGACTGCAAACCGGGCAATGTGGCCCACCAGCGGTCGACTGGCAGGCTCGCCGATCGCGGGAACGTAGGAGCTCGCCGCCACCACGAGTGAGCGAGCGGCCGGGACTGATCGGGCGATGTCCGTTGAGCGCGGATCTCCGTACGTGAACCGGAGTCGACCCGAAGTGCCGACTCGCTTGCGGCGCTGAATCTCGACGGCCGCCGAGGCGAACGGGGCCGCAGTTGTCAAGCCAATCGCATCGAGGCCCGCAGCTCGCCCGAGCCGTTTCACCTCGGTGGAGAGGGCACTCGGTATGGACGCGCTTGTGCCGGCGGGCTTGGCCACGACATCGGTCTGCGCAGGTTCGTCGGTCGGCTCGACTGGCATGAATCTCAGGCTACCGGTGCCTCACCAAAAGCCTCAGCCTGCTTGGCTTTTTGGGACCAGTCGCAGCGTGGGCACGAGGCCCAGATCGGCCATGGACTCCAGAGCATCGATCTCGGGCGCCTCCAGGTCGATCGGACCGGGCTGGATCTGCAGGATCGCCGTCACGACACAGTCGTGGCACGCATCGGTGTGCTGCATGGCGCATTCATCGCAATCGACCAACATCACATTCGTCCTCTGTTTCTCCTCGGCGGGCGCCCTCGGTCATCATCCACGCTGGTCGATCGACCGGGGAGCGCCCTGATGTATGGGAGGGTACGGGCCGGGTGTGACAGATTCAGCGACCGGTCCAACCCACGAATGCCTCGCTCCACAGAACAACCGCCCCATGAAGGGCGGACCCCTCCTGGACCTCGCGATCGGTGCTCACCACCACGACGTCGCCACCCAGCGTGTCGGCGAGGGAACGAATCTCATCGTCGGCCGAAGGAGCCCAGCGGACGGCGACCGGACCAGGCGATGGCGGTTCGCTCGCCCCATATTCGGAGTCGAACACCACGATCACCTTGGAAGGGGCGACTGAAGCACCTCTGAGGAGCCCGGCTCTTCGCACCACCTCCTGCCGCACACGCGCCGACGAGAACGCACCCGCGTCGATCAGCCAGGCGGCGTTGTAGCCATCGATGATGATCGTCACCGGCCCGGCCCCCTTGACGACCCACTCCATCGCCTCGGCAGAGTCGGGTCGAATTCCCGGCGGCAAGCCAAATCCAGGCGAAGGCGCCCCGGGCTCTGATGACGCGACGTGATCGACGGCGGCGATCACCGACAACGCATCGAGTGTCTTGGCCAGATCCACCGGGCGGGGCCCGACGCGATCGAAGCCCGGCATGGCTTGCCCAGTCCCCCGTGACCGTTTGGCGCGCAGCAGATTGCCACGAAGCTTCAGAACGAGCGCTTCGGCCCGCTCAACTCGCACGCGAAGGCTCGCTTGTTCAGCCAGCGCCGCTTGCAGGAGCTCATGCTGCTTCGATTCGATCTCCTGCCCGGGAGCTTGGGCCCGTGCCAGCTGTCGCTTCAAATCGGCGATCTTCGCACGAGCCTCGGTAGCATCGGCACTCGCCTGTTTCCTGAGCTTCTTCAGCTTGTCGCGCGCCTTGGCAAGCTCGGCTTCCGACGCCTCGATCCGATCTGTCAGGCGATCGAACTCGGCCTGGCTGACGCGGTTGGTCTGGTCAGCGCCATACCCATCCATCAGCTCCTCCCACCCTTCGGGGCGCACAACAAATGCCAAAGACGCCTTCTGAGGCAGCGTCTCGTCATCCGGATCCAGAAGTGCCGCCACCTCGCCTCTGAGGTCGTCGGATCGATCCAGCTCTCTCACAACGACCGCGGCAAGGGGCGGGGGCAGCCGCCGAGCCGAGCTGGCGTTGACCGGACGGAGCGCGTGGGGGACCTGATCGGCATCGAGATCGGCGAGGTGCACACGGGTTGCCTCGATCGCCGGCCCGAGAAGTCGAACATCCCATCGTTGTCTCACGGCCGCATGCTACCGACCCTTGCTTGCGAACCTTCCCCGTCTCCACGCCGGCGGAGCCAGCACGCCTTGACTTCGGCATTGGCTCCCTGCATACTCAACCGTCAATATGAAGCCGACGATCCTCGTACTTGTGTAGACACCGCGTCACAGCCCGACGTGTGTGTCCTACTGCCCTCCCCACGGAGGGTTTTTTCATACCAAGGAATCCTCATGACGTTCACCGGAGCCCACGCCCTCATCAAAGCCCTCGAATACGAGGGAGTCGACATCGTATTCGGTGTGCCCGGTGGAGCAATACTTCCGGCCTACGATCCCCTGTACGACTCCCCCATTCGCCACATCCTCGCCCGCCACGAGCAAGGGGCGGGACACATGGCAGAGGGCTACGCATGGGCAACTGGCAGAGTTGGTGTGTGCATTGCCACGTCGGGCCCTGGCGCCACCAATCTGGTGACGCCGCTGGCTGATGCCCTCATGGACTCGGTGCCGATGGTGGCTATCACCGGCCAGGTCCCCACCACTGCGGTCGGCAATGACGCGTTCCAGGAGGCCTATACGACCGGCATCACGATGCCCGCGACAAAGCACAACTACTTCGTCACCGACGCCAAAGACATCGCCAACACCATCCACGAGGCGTTCCACCTCGCCTCGTCGGGCCGGCCCGGCCCGGTGTTGGTGGACGTTCCCAAGGATGTGCTTGGCGCCGAGCTGGAATGGGAAGACCCCACCGATCTCGCAATGCCTGGCTACAAACCAACCGTTGCGCCCCATGCGCGTCGAATCCGTGAGGCCGTCCACCTCATCGAGGAGTCGAGCCGACCGGTGCTGTATGTCGGAGGCGGGATCATCAAGGCCAACGCGTCGCCCGAGCTCATGGCGTTCGCCGACATGACCGGTGCTCCCATCGTCACCACGCTCATGGGACGAGGATGCGCTCCCGACAGCCACCCCCTCAATCTCGGCATGCCGGGCATGCACGGCACCTACACAGCCACGACGGCGATTCAAAACGCCGATCTGCTGATCGCGATCGGAGTCCGGTTCGATGATCGAGTTACCGGCGATCCCAACTTCTTTGCCCCCAACGCCAAAGTCATCCACGCCGACGTCGACCCGGCCGAGATCGGCAAGGTGCGCGTCGCTGATGTCCCGGTTGTCGGCGACGCCCAGGCGGTTCTCGCGGCCTTGGCCAAAGAATGGGGCGACCGGCCCGCACCCGATTGGACCGAATGGACCGACCAGCTCGGCCGGTGGCAGCGGGACCACCCGCTCAAATACGAACAATCGGCCGACGGGACCATCAAGCCGCAATACGTTGTCGAGGAGCTGCACCGCATAACGGGCGGAGACGCGATCGTGGTCTCCGGCGTGGGACAGCATCAGATGTTCGCTTCGCTGTATTGGAAATTCGAGGATCCTCGCCGATGGATCAATTCGGGGGGGCTGGGAACCATGGGCTTCGGCATCCCTGCGGCGGTGGGAGCCAAGGCGGGAATGCCCGACGAGCTGGTGCTCGTGATCGATGGCGACGGCTGCTTCCAGATGACTTTCCAGGAGTTGATCACGGCAGCCGTTGACGGAATCCCCATCAAGGTGGCGCTGTTCAACAACAGCCAGCATGGCATGGTGACCCAATGGCAAAACCTCTTCTACGGCGGCCGCCTATCGGCCAGCCAGCTCGGAGTTGGCGCCGTTGACTATGTGAAGCTGGCCGAGGCGATGGGATGCGCAGGCTTTCGCGCCGAGCACCCGCAAGAGGTCGCCCCGATCATCGAGAAGGCACTCACCATCAACGACCGGCCGGTAGTGATGGAATTCGTCCTGGATCGTGACGAAATGGTGTTCCCGATGGTGCCGGCGGGCGGCTCGAACGACGTCATTCTCCTCGGCCCCGAGGACCTGTGATGGAGCCCCAGGCGCCCCGACCCGTCGGATTCAGGAGGCACAGCTGATGTATCACACGCTGTCGGTCCTGGTCGAGGACAAGTCAGGCGTGCTCGCCAGGGTGTCGTCACTCCTGGCTCGGCGCGGCTTCAACATCCACTCACTGGCGGTGGGCCCGACCGTGGAAGAGGGTATGTCGCGCATGACCATCGTCGTCGAGGCTCCCGAGCTGGAACAGGTGAAGAAGCAACTTCACAAACTGGTGAATGTGGTGAAGATCACCGAGCTCGACCCGGCGAGGTCCGTGGAGCGGGAGGTCATGTTGGTGCGTGTGTCGGCCTCACCCGGCAACCGGTCTGATGCGCTGGAAATCGCCTCGATCTTCAAGGCAATCGCCGTCGACGTCGGATCGACGTCAATCACCTTCCAAGTCTCCGGCGAGCCAAGCAAGATCAATGACTTCTTGGAGCTGGTCCGGCCGTACGGAATCATCGACATGGCGAAGTCCGGGCGTATAGCACTGGGTCGCGAGCCCAAGGCCCGCAAGCTGAAAGCGATTTCCTGAGATGGGCGCGCGCTGCTCGGGTGCCGAATCGACAGGGAGCCGGCTTATCTAGCCGGGCGGCTTCCAAGCCGACCCGGCGACAACGTCACACACGCCCGCGGCTGCGCCGCTTTCCAGCACAAGGATTTCGTTTCCCATGTCAGACCGATTGATCATCTTCGACACCACACTTCGCGACGGCGAACAGGCCCCGGGGATCGCCCTCACCCCCGACGAGAAGGTAGCCATCGCCCACCAGTTGGCCGCCCTCAAAGTCGACGTCATCGAGGCCGGGTTCGCGGCGGCTTCGCCGGGCGACCACGACGCGGTGGCCCGCATCGCCAAGGAGGTCAAAGGCCCAACCATTGCCAGCCTTGCCCGGTGCGTCCCCGACGACATCGACCAGGCGTGGGACGCTGTGAAGCACGCCGACTCACACCGGATCCATGTCTTCCAGTCAACGTCCCCAATTCACATGGAACGGATGCTGCGGATGACTCCCGAAGAGGTGTTGCAGTCCATCATCGAAGGCGTCAAACGGGCTCGTGGCTATACAGACAATGTCGAATTCAGCCCTCAGGATGCCACCCGCACCGATCCAGATTTTCTGATGGCGGTGTGCAAGGCAGCGGTTGCCAACGGCGCAACGACCCTCAACATCCCTGACACCGTGGGGTACGCAACTCCTGCCGACTACGTGGACTTGCTCTCATCGATCTTTACCGAGGTGAGGCAAGGGAACGACGACATCGTGATGTCGACGCACTGTCACAATGACCTGGGATTGGCGGTGGCCAACTCGTTGTCGGCCATCGACGCAGGAGCTCGACAGATCGAATGCGCCATCAACGGGATCGGGGAGCGAGCGGGCAACACCTCAACCGAAGAGGTGATCATGGCCATCAAGACACGCGAGGATCGCTTTGGCGTCGAGATCGGCGCTGACACCACCCAATTGTTCGAGACCTCGCGGCTCGTATCGACGCTCACTGGCTACCCGATTCAATTCAACAAGGCCGTCGTCGGCCGCAACGCTTTTGCTCACGAATCCGGGATTCACCAGCACGGGGTGCTGCGAGACCGCGAGACGTACGAGATCATGGACCCGACCATGGTGGGCCAGACCGGCACCAGGATCGTGTTGGGAAAACACTCCGGGAGGGCAGGGTTCGCCGACGCTCTCGACAAGATGGACATCGTGCTCGAGGACGCCGACTTCCAGAAGGCGTTCGACCGCTTCAAGGAGCTGGCGGATCGCAAAGTGGAGATCACCGAAGAGGAAATCCGCGTCATCTGCGCCGACGCGCCCCGCTCCCCCGACACTCCCGTCCATCTCGTCTCACTCCATGTGGCGGGGGGAAACACAGTGACGCCCGAGGCCAGAGTCGTCGTCGAAATTGACGGCACCGAGAAAGAGTTCAAGGGAAGCGGGGATGGCATGGTGCACGCGACCTTTGCTGCGCTGCGGGCCGCCTTCGCCGTCGACGCCAAGCTGCTCGACTATCGGGTCGTGCCGGTGACGTCGGGAGCCGATGCCATGGCTGAGGTCAGTGTCGTCGTACAGGTGGGCGATCATTCGGTGTCCGGTCGAAGCGTCGACACCGATGTCGTGGAAGGATCGGCGCGCGCTTTCGTCCAGGCGCTCAATCTGGTGTCGGTCGAGCGGTAGTCCAACAGGTACACTCGCTGCCGGATCGAGGAGCATGCATGGCTGACTACACAATGGCGTTCATCGACGGAGATGGCGTCGGACCCGAAGTGATGACCCAGGCGCGTAAGGCGTTACGAGCTGCCGCCCATAGGTACGGGTTCAACGTAGATTTCACGGCCTTTGACCTGGGAGGAGACCGGTACCTTCGCACCGGCGATGTCCTCCCGGAGCCTGAACTGGCCGAGCTGCGCCACCATGACGCAATCCTGCTGGGCGCCGTCGGCACCCCCGACGTGCCGCCGGGAGTACTGGAGCGGGGGCTCCTGCTGAGGATTCGATTTGCACTCGACCAGTACGTCAATCTGCGACCGGTCCGGCTCTACCCAGGGGTCCGCTCTCCTGTCTCTGGTCTCACCTCTGAGCGCTGCGACATGCTGGTCGTGCGCGAGAACACCGAAGGCATGTACGTGGGGGCCGGCGGCATCATGCGCCAGGACACGCCTCACGAGGTCGCCATCCAGGAATCGGTCAACACCCGCTTCGGAGTCGAACGGGTTGTGGTCGACGCTTTCGAGCGGGCGCAACGCCGGCGCCGCCATCTGACGTTGGTCCACAAAACCAATGTCCTCACATACGCCGGCGATCTCTGGCAACGCACCTTGCATGCGGTCGCCCCGGACTTCCCTGATGTCGAACTCGACTATCAGCATGTCGACGCCATGTGTCTCTACATGGTCACGCAACCCCAGCGCTTCGACGTCATCGTCACCGACAACCTGTTCGGCGACGTCATCACCGACCTGGGAGCGGCGGTCCAGGGCGGGATGGGCCTCGCTGCCTCAGGCAACATCAACCCAGCGCCCGGTGTGCCTTCGATGTTCGAGCCCGTCCACGGGTCGGCGCCCGACATAGCCGGCAAAGGCTGGGCCAACCCGGTGGCCGCAGTCGTTTCTGCTGCCATGTGCTTGGCGGACCTCGGCGAATACGACGCCGCCCAGGCGGTCGAAGCCGCCGCGGCCAGCGTGCTCCCCCACCTCGGCTCGATGGGCGGCCCCGACATGGGCATGTCAACCGACGAAATCGGCGACCGCATCGCAGAAGCCATCTCCAGCAGGGACTAGGCCCACCGCCCTATTTTGGCGTGGCACCCTCGACAGGCACCTGGTCCCGTCATAAGCTTGCCTCTCACGCGGGGGTATCTATGCGACCAACTTTTGCCTACATCGATCCGGCTGCAGGCAGCCTGATTCTCCAAGCGCTCGTCGGTGGCGCCGCAGGAGCGGCCGTCTTTTTTCGGGCTCGCATCCGGCGCATGTTCGGCCGAGGAGAAACCACCGACGTTGTCTCAGAACAACCGGTTGAATCCGAAGCGTGATCGAGGCCGTTGACGGATCCTTTCGGGATCCCGACAGCCAGGTTTTTGTCACAGGTGGAGGGGTCCTTCGCGGCCTCACCGAGGAAGCGTCACAGGGATTGACCGCCGCGATGGCCGCGGGGCTCGCTTCACGATCGGTCCTGCCGTTCCAACGGGCCGACCCCCCTCCGGGATGGCACGCAGGCATTTCAACCGCCAGGCTCCCATTTGTCTCAGCGCCGTGCGAGTGGAGCTTTTCGATGCTCAAGGAGGCCGCCCTGTTGACGCTCGACATCACTGAGCTCGCCGCCCGATCGGGGTTCACGATTGTCGACGCTCCGGCTGACAACGTGACCTTTCAGGGCACCGAAGCTGTCTTCATTGATCTCGGCTCTTTCCGCCCTGGCGAGATGGAACAGTGGTCGGCGTACGGGCAGTTCTGCGACAACTTCCTGGCGCCGCTGATGCTGGAGGCCTACCGGGGCGTGCCATTTCAGCGGTATCTGGGCGACCATGGCCTGTCCATCCTCGACCTCGAGAGAATGCTCAGCTTTTCGGATATCCGCCGCAAGGGAGTGCTCACGCATGTGAAGGCACGAGCAGTGTTGGAGCGGCGTGCCCAGCGGATGACGGTTGAGTCGCGTCGGGCGCTGCGCGCAGACGCCCGACCAGGGCCCGCCGGGGTCGCTCGGATGGTCGGCAACCTTCGCGAACTCATCAAGCGCCTGACCTCGG
Organism: Acidimicrobiia bacterium; assembly: GCA_041577335.1. Classification (GTDB taxonomy): domain Bacteria; phylum Actinomycetota; class Acidimicrobiia; order Spongiisociales; family JAENVV01; genus JBFGJH01. Next base: position 59,967 of record JBFGJH010000006.1, read on the forward strand.
CAGCATCGACCGAATGGGCCGGCTACGAGTCCGTCTATACCGACGACGGAGCAACGCCGGAGACCAAGGAAGAATTTGTTCGGGCGGCGGCCGCCTCGTCGGAGCGCATCGGCTGGGCCTATGACGTCGGGGCGAACGCCGGACGCTTCTCGCGCATCCTCGCCGAGTATTTCCCAACGGTCCTTGCAATCGAGCGAGACCCGGGAGCCGTCGAAGAGCTCGTCGCAGCCTGTCGCCCATCTCGAGTGATTCACCCCGCAGTCATCGATATCACGGCGCCAACCCCAAGCCGCGGGCTCATGCTGACGGAACGCCGGTCTCTCATCGACCGTGCCCCTGCCACCTTCGCTACGTTCCTCGCCGTCATCCATCACTTGTCGATTGGCGGGAACATACCGCTCGCCAAAACCGTCGAGCTGATGCGATGGGTTGCCCCGGAGATCGTCGTGGAGTTCGTCGAACCCGAGGACGCGCGGGTTCAACAGATCACTGCGGCTCGGCCTTTGGCGGCACGCGGATACACCAAGGATGCCTTCGAGGCTGCCCTTCTGAGTGCTTTCGAGGTTGTAGCTCAACGCCGGGTGAGCGAAACCCGACTGTTGTATCACGCGGTCTCGCGGTGAGAGCAGCCCGTAGCCGCGCAGCTCTGATGGCACTCGTCGCTGGGTGTGGCGTCCTCTGTCCGGGCGCGTATCTTTTCATCGCATACCGCACCAACGCCCCGTGGTTCCCGCCAACCAACGTGCCGTGGTCTCAACTCTTGATAGTGACCGCCATCTCTCTTGCGCTCGTCACCGCCGTCGCAGGGGCAATCAGGGCCATTGAATCGACTCCATGGGAGCGATCGATCGTGCTGGCGATCGCGGTGTGTTGGCCACTCTGGATCTCTGGCAGGGCCATCGCCGTCGATCGGTTTCTGGACCTTGGCACCTGGACGGCACCGTTGGCTTTCGCGCTCCTCTATGGCCTGTGGCTGTTTGTCACTATCCGCATCTTGAGATCGGATGGCGTGCTGCCCTTGGCGGCCGTGATTGTATCGATCACTCTTGTCACCATCGCCCCGTCGCTGCGGGTCTTCACCGATCTAACACCTCCGTTCGCGGCCACCGCAGATTTCGAGGTGACCGAAACGCGCCGTACCTGGATTCTCGTGTTCGACGAACTCGCTGCCGCTGAATTCTTGAAAAAAATCGACCCCGTCCATGGTGGTGATGCGCAGGAGGCTCTCAGCGCAGCCGGCTTCGTGGTTTCCGAGGACGCCCGCAGCCCGTATCCGTCAACCTATCCGTCGCTCGGTTCCATCCTCTCACTCGAGCCGTTGGTGCCCGGCACGTATTTTGGCGAAGACCTTGCCCCCCAGGCAGCGGTCTTCCTTGGCGAGCATCCGCTCGCCGCCTCCTATCGAGAGGCTGGCCGCGAGGTCGTCATGATCCGGCCTCCCATCAGCGCAGCCCGCTGCGGCGAGCTGGTAACGCAGTGCCATCAGACGACCATGGATGATTTCGGAAACTATGTCCGACGGAGCTCAATCATCGGCCTCTTGAGCCCGAGCTCGGGCATCTCGTTCTGGCCAGCCAGCGCCGTCCGGCAATTCGAAGTTCTGGAACACGTTGCCAGTGAGCAGGGCGCCGGCGAGCTCATCTACGCCCACCTGCTGATCCCCCACGCACCCTTCACCTTGAGCCCCGACTGCGCGATCGGAGATGTCGTGGCATCGACCGAATCTGGATACGCGAGAAACGTGCAATGCTTCAGCCGGCTCCTGATCTCATTTCTGGCAGAGCTCCCCCAGGACGATATCGTGCTGATGATCGGCGACCACGGCCTCAAGATCGAGTCGAACGCTTCGATCAAGACGCCGGAGATCATCGAGGCCGTCGACTCAGCTTTCGTTGCGATACGTGGATGCGACGAATCATCGGACTACCTGGGTTCCAACGTCAACGCATATCGGGCGCTCGTCAACTGTGTCACCGACGCTGACCTGCCTGCGATCGAACCGGAGCCGGTTGTTGCTTGCTTCGCTGATCAAGGTCGCCGGCTCACCCTCCTCGAAGCCATCCCAGACCCAGAGACGGGAGTCGTGTCGTGCGCATGATTCGTTGCGAACGACGTTGGCGGCAGAGTCCGGCGGGGCCGGGGCGGCGACCTCGTGCCAATGAGCAGCGAGAACGCCCAACTACTCGTAGGCAATCGCCTCCAGGATGTTCAGGTTGGCCGCCCGGTATGCCGGCCACCAGGCCGCGATGAGGCCGGCGATGCCTGCGCCGAAGATGCCGCCGATGACCGGAAGCCACGGCACGTCGTAGGAGAATCCCTCCCCGAAGACGGCCCATGAGCCAAACCAACCCAGCGCGAGCCCGGCCAGCATCCCCAATACCGCGCCGAGGACTGCCACCAAGAAAGCCTCCCACCGGACCATCGACCGGACCTGCGAGCGGATCATACCAATCGCCCGGACGAGTCCGATCTCCCTGGTGCGTTCGAAGACGCTGAGGCTGAGAATGAGGACCACGCCGATCAGCGCGATCAGAATCGACATGGCCAAGAGGCCGAAAATCAGCACGAGCACACCCAAGAGAGCGGCCTCGATCTGGCCGAGCAGGTCCTCCTGCGTGAAGATCTGTGCTCCTCCGAAGTCTTCCAGCGCCGTCTCCACTGCCGCCTTGCCTTCGTCGATACCCACGCCGTCGGCAAAGGCCACCGACATCTGAATGTCCGGAAGTGTCGGGTCGAGGGTGGCGTACTGCTCCTTGTTGATGTAGAAACTCGCCTGGTCCGACACATCAGAGCCGAGATCGAAGATCGCCACGATCTCATGATCGACAGGATCACCCGTCACGAAGATCTCGACGTCGTCGCCAAGCGCCAGATCGACCCGCTCTGCTTCGCTTCGCTGTACCGCCACCGTGGCGCCCACCAAATCATCGAACGAGCCCTCGATCCTATCGAATACAACGATGAGATCGGTCTCCTCGGGGTTGACGCCCACCAGGAAATCGGTTTGGCCGTTGACGCGCGCAGGCGCGGACTTGATTGCCGCCGCCGTCTCGACCTCAGGGAGCTCCCGTACCGCGTCCTCAACGCCTTCGGGGAGCGCCTGGATCGGCCCAAAGCCGGGGAACACGACCGCGTCGGCCGGAAACGCCTGCTCCAGGGCCTTCTGTGTCGTCGTCTGGATCGAGAAGACGATGATGGCCACGGCCGTCACCAGTGACACCCCGATCATCAGCGCTCCCGCGGTTGCGCCGGTGCGTCGTGGGGCCCGCCGGGCATTTTCGATCGCCATTTGGCGCGTGATCGTGGTCCCGGAGCGGCGGAACGGCTTGCCGATCACATCAATGGCACGACCGGCGCCATGCATGGCGATGTTGGAGACTGCTGCTCCGAGCGCATAGGTGCCCGCCATGATGAGTAGTGCGCCAACGCCAACGATCCACAGGGCCTGATCCGCTGCCAGAGCCCAGTAGGAGACCCCCAGCCCGGCCGACAGCAGCACGCCGGTTATCACCCAACGGCGAACTGTGGGAATCCGCCGGGCATGGACATCGCTCAAAGCGGCCATGGGCAATACACGGGAGGCGCGGATCGCCGGGATGAGCGCCGACAATACGGTCGTGAAGATGCCGACCGCGGCAGCGATGAGAACGGTACGCGGCGCCAGCGTGATGTTCCCGGCAGGCAGGTCGCCGCCGAAGATGCTCAGGGCCAGCCGGAGAACCAAAGCGAGCACCACGCCGCCTGGAATGCCCAGCACGGTGGCCACCATGCCGATCACCGCGGCTTCGACGAGCACCGAGGTCAGGACCTGGCGGCGGGTTGCCCCGAGGAGACGGAAGAGAGCCAGTTCACGGGTTCGTTGACCGATCACAGTACGGAATGCGTTGTATACAACGAAGATGCCGACCGATACGGCCACGGCCGCGAAGATCAACAGGAAGATCGTGATGAAACTCAGCCCTTGCTCGAGCTCTTCAGCAGCTTCCGCCGCCGCCGTTTGGGCGTCAATTGCTCGTACGCCCTCCGGCAGGATCGCCGCAATCGCCGCCAGCGTGTCCTCGGCATCCGCACCATCGACAAAAGTGATGTCGAATGTGTCGGCCTGGCCCTCCGCGTCAGCCAGCCGCTGCACCTCCTCGAGCGGGGCAAAGAGGAATACGGCCCCGCCGAAGGGATTCCCCCCCTCGAAGTCGCCGATGCCCACCAGCGTGGCCGTCTCATTGGGCCCGAGTGCGCTGAAGACGACGGTGTCACCGATCGACCAGCCCTTGTCAGCAGCTGTGTCGGCGTCGACGAGCAGTTCACCTGCTTCAGGGGCCCTTCCTGCCACCAGCTGAAACGAACCCGGAGCGCCCGTCCAGGCAAAAAGGAAGTTCGGTGGGCCGCCGAATCCGGCCGTCGCGGCGGCGTCCTCCTCGATGATCTGCACGAATGCCGTCAGGTTGGCAAAGACCCCATCGACACCTTCCACGGCCGCTATCTCTTGTTCCAATGAGGCGTCGATGCGTTGTTGCCCGAACGCAAAATCATCTTCGATGGTGTCAGGGTCGATGGTGACCGCCGCGTCGAGACTCTCGGCAGCGTCTGCAAAGGCCCCGGAAAAGGCGTCGCCGATCGTGTCAGTGAATACGAACGAGGCAGAGACGAATGACACGCCCGCCACCACGGCAACTGCCAGGAGCAGCGTCCTCACCTTGTGATCCCAAATCCCGCGCAGGCTCGCTTTGAGCATCAGCCCTCCAGTGTCTTGAGCCGATCCAACACCTTCTCGGCGGTGGGGTCGCGCATCTCATCGACGATGTGCCCGTCCGACAGGAAAACGATGCGGTCGGAATATGCGGCGGCTGAAGGCTCGTGGGTCACCATGATCATGGTCTGCCCGAACTCGTCGACCGCTCGACGCAGGAAGCCCAGGAGCTCTGCCGAGGAGTTGGAGTCGAGGTTGCCGGACGGCTCGTCGCCGAAGATGACTGCCGGGCGGCTTGCCAGGGCTCGCGCTGCGGCGACACGCTGCTGCTGACCCCCCGACATCTCGGAAGGGCGGTGGCCTAGTCGATCGCGGATGTCGAGAATATCGATGACATTCTCTACCCACTCACTCTCCGGCTTCCCGCCCGCAATGGTGATGGGAAGCAAGATGTTTTCTCTGGCGGTGAGGGTAGGGATGAGGTTGAAGGCCTGAAAGACGAAACCGATGTTGTCGCGGCGCAGCTCGGTGAGTTGCTTGTCGTTGAGCATTCCGAGATTGGTATCGCCCAGAAACACCTGCCCCGATGTCAGCGAGTCCAAGCCGGCGAGGCAGTGCATGAGCGTTGACTTTCCCGAGCCCGACGGGCCCATGATGGCGGTGAACTCTCCGGCGGCGAATTCGACGCTGATGTTTCGAAGGGCATGGACGGCGGTGTCCCCCTCTCCATAGACCTTGGATGCATCGACAGCTCGTGCGGCCGTAGTGGTGGTTTTCGTCATTGTCTTCCTTCGTCAATCGCCGGCCGGGAGCTTGGGAGCCCTCATCGACGGATGGGCGCCGAAGTCAGGTACCAGAGGCTCCGATGCTGCGATACGTTCCATGATCTCGGTGATTCCGCGCTCGAGCTGCTCGTCGACACCGGCTGCGTAGCTCTGCGGAAGGTTTTCGACCTCGATGTCGGGATCGGTGCCGTAGTTCTCCAGCCCGAATCCGACATCGGTGAACCAGCTGCCGAACTCAGGTTGGGTGGTAACGGTACCGTCGACCAGCGACTGCTGGGGCCAAATCCCGATTACGCCACCCCACGTGCGCACTCCAATGAGAGGCCCGAGGCCGAGGAGCTTGAAGGTATGCGAGAAGATGTCGCCGTCGGAGCCGCAAAGCTCGTTGGTCAAGGCCACCATCATCCCGGTCGGAGCATCCCGAGGCACAGCTCGCGGGGCGTTCCAACGGGTGACCCGAAACCCGATCCGCTGGCGAACGAGTTTCTGGAGCAGCAGATGCGAGACGTTGCCGCCCCGATTGAATCGTACGTCGACCACCAGGCCCTCCCGATCGACTTCCGATCTCCAACCACGATGGAACTCCGCGAAGCCGGCCGGCCCCATATCTGGGATATGGAGGTAGCCCGCCCGACCTTGCGACACTTCATGCACGCGCCGCCGGTTGGCCTCCACCCAATGGCGGTAGCGCAGCTCTGTCTCTGATCTCAGCGTCTTCACGACAACGGATCGAGGCTTGTTCCTGCCGCGCTGCACAACGATCCGGACGGCCGAGTCCGCCCGGTCGGCGAGGGCTTGGTACGGAGTCACCTCCTTGCCGACATCCAGGCCATCGACCGCCACGATTCGATCGCCGGCCGAGATGCGGAGCCCGGGGGCAGCCAGGGGGCTCGACGCGGTGCCCGACCATGAGTCGCCGGACGGGATCGAGTCGAGGACCCACCGGCCCGATCGCAATTGGCGCAGATCGGCGCCCAGCGACCCTTGCCGCCACGTCGGCTCAGGTCGGTAGTCGCCACCCATCTCGTACGCATGAGATGTGCCCAACTCGCCTTGCATCGCCCACATGACATCGGAGAACTCGGAGCGCGAGGCAACCCGATCGAGCAGAGGCTCGAATCGGCGCAATACGCCCTTCCAATTGACCTTGGCCATGTCTTCGCGCCAGAAGTAGTCGCGCTGGAGTCGCCAAGCCTCATGGAACATCTGGCGCCATTCCGATGGCGGATCAACCGTGACCCTCACTCGATCGAGATCCACCCAGCCAGATTCGCGTCCGGGCTTCTCGTTGCCGTTCTTCTCGCCACCCTTGAGCGACGAGGGAACCACCCGCAGCTTCCGTTCGGAGAGATAGGCGAGCGTCGAGCCGTCGGCCGAGACCGTGAAATCTGAGACCCCCTCGGCAACGGGCTCGACCTTGGCGGCCATGAAGTCCCATGCTTCCAGGCGACCGCCTCGGTGGTTGTGAGACAACGCCCCTTGCACCGGCGCAGAGGAGAACAGCACTCGGTCGGCGCCCGCTCCCATGATGCGGCGGTAGCGACCGACCGGCACCGGAAAAGCCACGACCCGGTCGGAGATACCATCGAAATCGACTCGCACCGTGAGCTTCTCTTCACCGTTGCCGGCGCTCTTCTCCGGTTTGGTTTTGTCCGGCTTGGGCGGCCCTCCCGGCGAGCGGGGAGCCCGGTGCTCGGCAGCGAACGGTGAAACGGTGTCGGCTTGGAGACCAATGAGGTAGGGGCGGTACGACGACGGAAAGGCATAGTCGTGGAAGATCGAGTCGGCTACCGGATCGAATGTTCGGCTCGACAAGAAGAACAGGTACTTGCCGTCGGATGAGAACGACGGATCGACGTCGAAGAACTCCCCAGAGGTCACCTGACGGGTGCGGCCGGTGCGGGCGTCTGCGACAAAGAGCGCGGCAGTCGTCTGCGACACCATGGCACCAAACGCAACCCACCGGCCGTCTGGCGACCACGACGCTCCCAACGTCCATAGATACTGGCTCCGGTGGAGTGTGCGGAACTTGCCACTCTCCAGGTTGGCCAGCATCACCTCGTGTCTGTGGTTCTCTATGACCGCCCGGTTGGCGCCCGCCGGCGACAACGCCAGCGAACGAATCCGGCCAAAGTCTCCCGTGACGATCCGGCGGGGGCCGCTGCCGTCGGCAGGCTCTACAAAGAGGGCGTCCTCGCCCGGTTCGTCGGTTACCCCGGCCAGCGCGTCGCTCGTGCCAACAAATCCCACCAGCCGGTCCCGATGGAGGGAGCCTGACCCATGGGTGACCGGGGCACCCTCCCACAACGGCATCGTGACCACTGAGCCGCGAGCGACGATCGCCACCGAATGTCCTTGGGGGTGAAGCTCGACCGATTCGAGGTGCTTGCCCGGACTCTGAAACCGCCGGCTGCGCTGCGGCTGCGCGCTCGGCAGCTTGACATCGATCTTGTCGTCAGCCTCGGTACGCACGTCATAGCGGCGCAGATCGGCACCATGATGAAAGACGATCGTCCTGCCGTCGGTCGAGGCGTTGCGAGCATAGAAGCCTTCGTGGTGAGTATGCCGGGCGAGATTGCGGCCGGTCGGGGTCACGGAATAGAGGTTTCCATGGCCTTCGTGGTCGGAGAGAAAATAGATGCGATTGCCGATCCACATCGGGCTGGCGAGATTCCCTTCGAGCTCGGTCAATGGAGCGAACTCGCCATCGCCCGTCCGATCCACATAGAGCCGTCCCCGACGGCCGCCGCGATAGCGTTTCCATTGCGCCGGGTCGCGCCCGACGCGGCCGAGCACCTTCCCCCTGCCGTTCGGCTGGGCCGACCAGGCACCGCCGGGTCCAACCCCCAGTGGATGGGGCACTCCGCTGGCGAGGTCGATGGCCACAAGGTGAAGCCAGCCCGCAAACGGCTGCTGCCAATCGGTCGCGACAATCAGGCGATCTTCGGCTTCCCAGGCAACGGGTCGGCTCATCGAGCCGAAATACGTCACACGACGCGCCGGACCACCAGACAGGTCCAGAACCCACACGTCGGGTTGCCCCTCATCGCGGCTGGTGAACGCCACCTGGTTGCCAGACGGCGACAGCAATGGCCACGAGGCTGTTCCCGGGTTGGCGGTGAGGCGGTGGGCGGGGCCACCCGACACATCGGCACTCCATAGGTCGTCCTCGGCCACGAAGACCACGATGTCTTCATGGACCGTTGGAAACCGGTAATACCCGTTCACCGCTGACAACACAGACCTCCCTTGGGTCCCAACGAGGCTAGTGGCTCGACGATTCGACTCGGTCGGCATGGCGGCGATCCGCAGGAACTGGGTGGCCCACCACTTCTAGGCTGGGACGCGTGCTCGATCTGCTGCTGCCACGTACCGACGCAGGGGTCGCCTTCCAGGCGGCAGTCGCCGTTCTCGTCTTGCTCATCCTGGGAGTCGCAGCCCGTCGCCACCCTGACTACCGGATCTTGGTTGCCGGACTCACCGTAATGACGATTGCGTTGTTTGGTTTACGAATGATTCACTGATCGGTCAGTCAGGTGCATTCAGAATCCCGGTCAGCCGGCCGTTGCCGTCGACGACGGGCATCGGAAGGTCGGCGGGGATCGCGCCATCGGGCAGTAGGTCCGTTTGGCGGAGCGGCTCGACTTCCTCGATGAGATCGCCTACCAACGCCGTGGGATCGGCGCTTGAGAGCCTGGTCGATGAGACCATCCCGAGCAATCGGTTTTCGTCTACGACGGCGAGCCGCCGTTCGCGGAACAGCAGCTGCGCATCGCGGACTGCCATGAGAGGCCCAACTCCAAGGGGCTCGTCCATCATCTGGAAGACGCGAGCCGGGGCGTCCTTGACGACCACGGCTCCCGCCGGCACGTTGGCGAGCAAACGGGCGCCGGTGCCAAAGATCTGACGCTGCAACCACCAACCGGCTGGGGCGCCCAGCACGGCGACCTCATGGGGTGCAAGCGATTCGACGATCTCCGCGGCGCTGTCCGCTTGTACGGTACGGAACTCGAGCGAAGGCTCCTGTGCGAAAAGCTGCTCGACTGTGGTCAAGGCCCCCGCCTGCTCCTCATCGGTCCGATACGCGCACAGCATGCGAACCGGGACACCCAGCGAGCGACCGAGCCGAACCGTCACCTTGGCAGCGAGCCGAGAGTTGGGTCCACCCCCGACGAGAGCCACAATTGCCTCGGCGGCTGTCAGATCCAGCTCGTGGGGAACCGCCATCGATACCAGGTCGAAGCGTGTCGACATGCGACGGCTGACCAGCAACGAGGCCTTCTCTCCCAGGCAGGCGGATTCCGTGTTGCCATCGACGCGCTGGGCGCGGCTGTCGAGCGCGTTGGCAAGCTCCCGGCAGCCGTGTCCGCGCGACCAAACCGCGTGAAATGGCGGGTCGGGCCATTGAGCGTGTACCACGTGCTACCTCGGATCGATCTGGGACGAGCCCACGTTACCGCTGCTCGGAAATTGGCCCCGCCGGCTCAAGGGGCGGAACGGGAGCCCGGAAGACGCGAAAGAGCCCAACGACCAACGCGGCGAGGAAGATCAGCAGGTTCAGGGCGAGTGCCGGGCGGGCTGTTGCGTTCACGAGGTGAAGGTTGACAGCTATGCCGATGCCCAGCGGAGCAAAGACCATGAGCCGCGGAATCCGGCGTGGCGAGGATAAACGCCAGAGTTGTGTCCTGACCACCCAGGAGAGAAACCAGGCAGAGAGCGCCACCAACCCGATCTCGATCATCCAAAGAGGAGCGACCAGCGTCGCCAGGACCGCCAGGGCTGACCCGACACCCGCCAGAATCTGCAGCAATGGGGACCGGCGCTCATTCATACGGCCACCCTACGCTCCCGATACGATTCCGCCACACCGGGAGGAACATATGCAATTCGAAAGCGTGATCCGACGCCGCAAGATGGTTCGCGCCTACACGTCGGATCCGGTCGACCAGGGCGCGGTCGAAAGAATCGTTGCGGCGGGTTTGGCCGCCCCGACCGCCGGCAACGCCCAAGGAACACGATTGGCGATAGTCACGGGCGACAGCCTGCGGCGCCAGATCGCGGACGCCGCCGGCGAGTCCGATTGGGTCGCGAAGGGCTACCGGCCCTGGCTCGGGACCGCCCCGGTGCTGGTCGCCCTTGGCGTGCGGATCGGAGACTATGTGGATCGATACAACTCTCCAGACAAGGCCGCCAGCACACCGGTGAATGCCTGGAAGGTCCCGTACTGGTGGTTCGACGCCGGTGCCGCCTGTGAGGCAATGCTCCTGGCCACGGCGAACGAGGGTCTCGGCGCCGGTTTCCTTGGCTCGCACAATATCCCTGACCTGGCGCGCCTGCTCGAGTGGGGCGATATCGACCCGGCGGGGATCATCACAATCGGCCACGCCGCCGATGCTCCATCGGTCGGTTCAGCGATCTCCGAGCCGGGCCGGCAGGGACGAGTGAGCTGGCACCGGGAGTAACCTCATCGCCAATGAGCAAAGCGTATTACGTCCGGCGAGGCGATCTGTTTGAACCAACAGAGCTGACCCGGGGCCCTTGGTCACCCGACTCCCAGCACGGCGGACCGCCCTCGGCGCTCCTGGCGCGCCACCTCATCGACGCCGCCCAATCGGGGATGGACCTGGCTCGAATCACGATCGAGCTGCTCAGGCCGGTCCCGCTGACGGCGTTGGCCGTCAAGACCGAGGTCGTTCGCCCCGGAAAGAGCGTCTATACGACCACGGCGGATCTCATGGCAGAGGACCAGCTCGTGGCGCGAGCGATGGGTCTCCATATCCGGCGCGAAGACGGTATCCCCGTGCCCGAGTACCGCCGAGTGGTCCATGAACGCCGCGAGCCTGACGCCGTTGATTTCCCCCTCCCGATCGCCCACGACCACATTGGCTTTCCCGACTCGGTGGACACCCACTGGGAACCGGGTTCGAAAACCGGGCCCGGGCCGGGAACACTGTGGATGCGGTGTCTGGCGGACACCATCGCCGGAGAGGAGATGCACCCGGCAGAATGGGTGCTTCCGGTCGCCGACTGTGGCAATGGCATCAGCTGGTGGTCACTCACGGATGTGACGTTTGTGAATCCCGACCTCACGGTCTACCTGCACCGACAGCCAGTCGGTCGATGGATACGGATCAAGTCGCACAGTGAATGGAACCCGCACGGTATCGGGCTGGCCGACAGCGACCTGGCAGACGAGGCAGGTCCGCTGGGCCGGTCGCTGCAGTCCTTGTACCTCGCTACTCGATAATGCTCGGGTCCGCCGACGTCTGGCTGACGCGGGTTCCGTTCGTGAAACCCTTTGCGACCGCCAACGGCGTCCAGGTGTCCCGTAACGCGGTGATCCTCCGACTCACCGATGTCGATGGCGTCGATGGATGGGCCGAATGCGTTGCGGACTCGACTCCCTACACCGCTCCCGAGTCGGCAGAGTCGGCATTCGCGGCGTTGGCTACCGACCTGGACGGCATTCTGGGCTGGCCAGGCAGTCGACTCCGACCCATGATTGCCGCCACGGTCGAGGGTGCCCTCTCCGATCTCTCCGCTCGCCGGCAAGGGCGATCGCTCGCCACCGAATACGGCGGCTCTCCGGGCACGGTCGAGGTCGGCGCCGTCATCGGCGATGAGCCCATCGACCGCACGATCGTGATGGTCGAGGAGCGAATCCGGAATGGCTATCGACGAATCAAGCTCAAACAGAGCGGCAACGACTGGTCACGGGTCGCCGCGGTGAGATCCGCGTTTCCCGATGCCCCGCTGGCGGTGGACGCCAACGGGTCATTGCATCTGGACGAGCTCGACATCGCCGCTGTGGACCGTCTCGATTTGGTCTTCGTCGAACAGCCGTTCCCGGCTGCCGCATATGACGAGCATCGCCGCTTCCGCGAGAGGTCCACAACGCCCGTATGCCTGGACGAGTCGATTCGCTCTCTTTCCGAACTCGACGAGGCCGGGCCGGATGCCGGCGCGATCATCGCGGTGAAACCGGGGCCGCTCGGCGGCGTTGCCAGGGCCGGCGAGGTGGCACGCCGAGCCCGCGAGCTCGGGCTGGGTGTGCTGGTCGGCGGGATGCTCGAAACCGGCATCGGTCGGGGTCATGCCCTCGCCTTCGCCCGGTCGGCGCCCACGACCGAGCCGGCCGATCTGCCCGGATCGGCCCATTACCTGGCGTCTGATCTCACTGAGCGATGGGTCGTCGAACAAGGCGCAATCGCCGTCCCCGACCGCCCTGGCCTCGGGCAAGACGTCGACCTTGCCAACCTCGAGCGGTTGGCCGGCTTCCACCACCACGCGCCGGGGCCGACCTCGCCGTGATCATCTCGAGCGCCGCCAACGAGCGGATCAAAAGGGCCGTCGCCCTGCGATCGCGCCGGCATCGAGTCCGCACCGGGCTCATTCTCGTGGAGGGAGAGACCGAGATCGGCCGGGCGCTTGCAGCCGGCGTGACACCGGAGACGTTGTTCGTTCCCGTCGGGTCCCACGCCGGCCTCTCGTCAACGTGCCGTCGGTTGGGAGCAGCCGTGATCGAAGTCGAAGGCCCCGCCCTCGACCGACTGGCAGTACGCGGCGCTTCATCCCCTGTCTTGGTTGGTGAGCGAATGCCAACCGGATTGGAGGCATTACCCGGGCCCGGTGCTCGGGCCGGCCTGTATCTCGTCGTCGAGGCGATCGAAAAACCGGGGAATCTCGGGGCGATGATTCGCATCGCGGACGGCGCCGGCAGCGACGGTCTCATTGTGGCAGATCCCGCAGTCGATCCCTTCGGGCCCAACGTCATCCGTGCGTCCCTCGGATCTGTGTTCTCTCTGCCGACGGCGGTGGCCACCTCATCCGACACGATCGATTGGTTGCGGCGGCATCATGTGACCATCGTTGCCACGACTCCCGACGCCACGATTGAGTGGTCGCAAGCCGACCTCACCGGCTCGGTCGCGTGCATCATCGGTGCCGAACATCAGGGCCTGTCAGACGCTTGGATCGAGGCGGCGGACCACCGAGTCTTCCTTCCCATGCACGGCGTCGGCGATTCGCTCAACGCTGCCGCCACAGCCGCCATCGTGCTCTACGAAGCAGTCCGACAACGAAGTCGTTGACATCGAACGTATGTTCGAGGTAGGTTCTTTGGCCCCGAGAACAAGGCAAGATCCGTGGTCGACACCTCAGTGCCCATGCTGCAGCGGACGTTCGACGAGATGGGAGCGCCCCTGCACGAGGTGCCCTTCTGCGTTCTCGATCTCGAAACCACCGGCGGGTCGGCGGCGGAGCACTCGATCACTGAGATTGGCGCCGCCAAGTTCGTGGGAGGCGATCAAGTCGGGAGCTTTCAAACGCTGGTCAACCCTGGCACCGAGATCCCGCCGTTCATCACCATTCTCACCGGGATCACCCACGCGATGGTGATCGAAGCGCCTCGGATCGAAGAGGTGTTGCCCTCGTTCCTCGAGTTCTTGGGGGACGCTGTCATCGTTGGCCACAACGTCAGGTTCGACATGAGTTTCCTCAATGGAGCAGCCATGCGGCTCGGATACGGGAGGCTCGAGAACAAGGTGATCGACACGTTGGGCCTGGCCCGCCGTCTGGTGCGAGGCGAGGTCCGCAACCTCAAACTGTCCTCGTTGGCAGCCCATTTCCGATCTCCGATCACACCCACCCACCGGGCGTACGAAGATGCGGCCGCCACTGCCCACGTCTTCCACTGCTTGCTCGAGCGAGCCGGCACCGTCGGCGTCACGGCCCTCGAAGACCTGTTGCAACTCCCGACGGCCCGGGGTTCGGCCTCATACAGGAAGATCGCGCTCGCCGACGAGCTTCCCCGAAGCCCCGGTGTCTATTTTTTCCAGGACCGGCGCGGTGAGGTGTTCTACGTTGGCAAGGCCAAGAATCTGCGAACGCGGGTGCGGTCGTATTTCTACGGCGACAATCGACGCACCGTCACCAACATGCTCAACGAGCTCGAAACCGTCGACTATCGGGTGTGTGCCACCGAGTTGGAAGCATCGATCACCGAGCTCCGGCTCATCCATTCGTATCGTCCGCGGTACAACCGGCGCTCCAAGCCACCCAAGTCCAGTCATTGGGTGAAGGTCACCAACGAACGTTTTCCGAGATTGTCACTCGTGCGCACGCTCAAGGTGGACGGCCTGGCGTATCTCGGTCCGTTCCGGAGTCGAAAGTCGGCCGAGCGAGTCATGTGGGCGTTATGGGATGCCCTGCCATTGCGCCGGTGTACCAGCCGTCCCGGATCGCGCTCGGCGCCCTGCGCGTTCGCACAGCTGGGCGTTGCGACATGCCCGTGTGACGGAAACGGCGACGAGGCGGCATATCAGGAGGTCGTAGCCACATTGCTGCGCGCCTTCGCCGCCTCTCCTGAGTTCGTGCTCGAGCCGCTCCGGGACCGGATGCGCCAATTTGCATCGGACCAGCGGTATGAAGAAGCGGCCTGGCTCCGGGATCGGTACCGGGCCTTGGCAACAGCGCTCGACCGACGAGCCGCATGGCAAGCCCTCACCGAGGCCGGCAGAATCCTCGCCGAACACCGCAACGGTGACCAAGTGGCAGTTGATCACGGCCGATTCGAGGCAGCCTGGCAGGGCAGCGCCGCACCGTTGCCAACTCCGCTGGCCACTCCCGAATACGTTGTGCCGGAGGTGCCTGGTTCGGTGATGGAGAGCGAAGAGGCCCGCGTCCTGTGGACCTGGCTCCAGTCGCCTGACGTCCGCATCCTCGAAGCCAGCGGCACATGGCGCCAACCGATACTGGCCCCCGAGCTCGCCGCCTAGCGAGCGGCGATCGTGTCACCGCCACCCTCTACCATTGAGTCATGCGATTCACGGTTCGGCCCGGCACCGACCCCGTGGCGTCAGCAGACGCCACGTTGCTTGCCGCCATGGGCTTGCCCGGCGGCGGAGTCATCGCGATCGGCAGCACGCATGTCATGGTCCGCCCCGGCGCAGTACGGGAACCGACCGGACTGCTGTTGGGGCCCATCGGCATGCGCAACGCCCGCGTGTCCGAAGGCCAGGCGATCGAGGCCAGACGGGCGGTGCTGCCGCACGCACAACGCATCGTGGTTGCCGGTGACGAGCTCCCCGGCAACCCAAAAGACCTGATTGCCGCGCTTCACGGAACGCCGGTCACACCCGGCGATACGCTCAGCATCGACGCTTCGTACCTTTCCAACGGCGGCGATGGAGCCATCGAGCTGCAGGTGGTGGAGATGAAGCCTCCCAAAGCCGCCACCGTCGGCGTTGCCACGGTGATCGTGGCCGAGGGCGACTCGACACCGTCATTTGCTGCCGGCTCCGCCCCCCATGCCACCCGACCGGTTGGCGCCGGCGCCCCTCCCGCCGCGGAGACTTCCCAACCAGAGTCTCTGGGACTCCCGTCTTCGCCCACGCGGGCTGACGCGCTGCTGGCAGGCCTCGAGTCGGAACTCGAGCTCATGACCGGCTGGCTGTCACTGCTCACGTCCGTCGAAGACCTGCCGTCGGCTTGGGGTCTCCCCCAGGTTGCCGGGATCCTTCTTCAGGGCCCGCCTGGCTGTGGTCAAGCCGAGTTGGTCGGCCGCGCCGCAGAAACGACCCGTGCCCGTGTGCATGAGGTTGATCTCGACCTGGTTTTCAAACCCGAGCGGCTCCTCGACCACCTCGAGAAAGCAGTGAAGACCACGAGCCCCCCGACCGTCATCTTCGTGAACCGGCTCGAGGCGGTTGCCGGCGAGGAAGGCCTGTCGCCGTTTCGGACCCAGGTCGCCGCCATCCTGAGGTGGTTTCTCGATGCAGTCGCCGAGAAGCCCGGGATCGCCGCCGTGTTGGGAGTGGCTTCGGTGGCACGGCTGGATTCGACCATCACGTCATCGCCTCTGCTCCCTCGGACGTTGTCGATACCGCCTCCTGATCTCGATCGCCGGAGCCTGCTCTTCGAGGCGGCGCTCGCCAAGGTCCCTACCGACAATGTCGACTACGGGCGATTGGCGGCCCGTTCGGCGGGGTTCTCCGGCGCCGATATCGTCGCGGCGGTGGTGCACGCCTCCACCAGCGTGGCGATGAGCAGAACGCCCCTGACCACGGAGGCAGTGGTCGCGGCCGTCGAAGAGACGACGCCCTCGCTCGGCTCGGCCTCGCTGGGGGAGATCCCGTCTTACGGCTTCGAGCGGGTGGCCGGCCTGGAGGACGTGAAACAGCGACTGACCGAAGCCGTGATCTGGCCGATGACCCAACCGGAGCGCTTCGCCCAACTGGGTATCGAGCCTCCCCGAGGGATCCTGTTGCACGGCCCGCCCGGCACAGGCAAGACGTTCGTTGTTCGTGCCCTGGCCCACGAAGCAGGAGCTGCCTTCTTCCCTGTGAAAGGCGCAGAGCTTCTGGACAAATTCGTAGGCGAGTCCGAACGCGGCGTCCGCGAGGTCTTCGCCCGCGCTCGCGCCGCCGCCCCGTCCATCCTGTTCTTCGACGAGTTCGATGCTCTCGCGCCGGTCCGGGGCAGTTCGACGAGCTCGGTCACCGACTCTGTCGTCGCCGCCCTTCTCACGGAGATCGACGGTGTTCACGGCCGAGGTGACGTGGTCGTCGTGGCGGCCAGCAACCGCCGCGACCTCATCGATCCGGCCCTGCTCCGATCGGGCCGGTTCGAAGTCCATATCGAGCTCGGCCTCCCCGAGCAGGCGGCACGGCGCGCCCTGCTCGACATCGTCGACGTGCCGTTCGCCCCTATGGTCGACCTCGACGAATTGGCCAAGCGCACCGAGGGGATGTCGTTCGCCGACATCACGGGGCTGCTCAGAGAAGCGGCCTTGGCCACCCTGCGAGGGGACGACCATGCTCTCGAAGTTGGTTGGGCGGAAATCGAAGGGGCGCTGGATCACTTCGGCGAACGGGCCAACCACGGCGACTGAACTCGCTGCGGCGCCAATACTCACTCGCCGCCCATTCGGGCAATCGCCTGGGACAACGTGAACACGCCGTCGTACAGGGCCCGACCAACGATGGCTGCCACGGCTCCACCGGCCTGCAATGCCGTGAGGTGCTCCAGCGTGCCTACCCCTCCCGAGCCGATGACCGAAAGCGCGGGGTTGGCGGAAAGCACCTGGCGAACGAGGTCGACATCCGGCCCCGCCAGCGTCCCGTCGCGACTGATGGCGGTCACCATGGCCCATTTCACCCCGATGTCTGCCAACGATCTGATGACCCCACCGAGCTCCTTGCCCTCGTCGAGCCAGCCGGATCCGGTGGCATGGCGATCACGCACGTCCACCGCTGCCACGACGCGATCAGCTCCGTGGGCGCGCACCGCCTCGCCAACGATTTCGGGCTCCCACACGGCAGCAGACCCCAAGACCACCCGATGGGCGCCCGCCGCAATCGCTTCATCGACCAGTGCATTGGTTCGGATGCCGCCTCCCACCTCGAAAGGGATGCCGGCCGCGCCGAAAGCCTCCCACATCGCGACGTCCGGCTGGCCGGTCTTGGCGCCTGCCAGGTCGACCAAGTGGACGAGCTCGGCTCCTTCATCGATCCAGCGACGGCCGAGCGTCACCGGGTCTCCCGCATACTCCGTCACGGCGTCGAAGTCCCCCCGCAAGAGCCTGACAACTCGGCCATCGAGCACGTCAACTGCCGGGATGATTTGCATGGTGTCGATCTCTCTTGCCGCCGTGTTGTAATGTGCTAACGTTTTAGCATGTTACAACGTAGTGATTGTGGAGAGCAACATGGACGATCGTGATGATTGGCTCACTCCTGAGACCGAGGAGCTCCTGGCCGCCATCGTGGGGCTCCGCACCACCGAGGAGGCCGGGGCGTTTCTTCGAGACCTGTGCACCCATCGTGAAGTCATCGAGATGAGCCACCGGTGGCAGATAGTGCGGATGCTCGACGACGGGCTCCCCTACCGGGAAATCTCCGACAAAACAGGGGCGTCGACCGCCACGGTCACCCGAGTCGCTCAGTGGCTCAACCACGGAATGGGTGGCTATCGCTTGGCGCTCGACCGCATGGCCGACTCCGCATGACCGATCGAATTCTCCGTCTCGCCGTCCCCAACAAGGGACGCCTCATGGACCCGACCACCCAGCTGCTCAAGGAGTCGGGGCTCGACTTCGAGCGGAATGGCCGGGCGCTCTCTGCCCACGTCCGCAACGTCGACCTCGACCTTCTGTTCGTCCGTGCCGACGACATTCCCGAACTCGTTGCGGATGAGGTCGCCGACCTGGGCATCACCGGCCAGGATCTTCTTGCCGAGTATGAGACCGCCCTCCCCGAACTGGTCACACTGGGCTACGGCAAATGTTCGCTCGTCGCTGCCGTGCCCAATGCCTCCGAAGCAGCAAAGATCGACGACCTGGCAGGCCTCACCGTTGCCAGCGCGCACCCCCGCGTGACCGAGCGTTTCTTCGCCGACCGCAATATCGATGTCACCTTGGTGCCTTTGAGAGGATCGGTGGAGGTTGCCCCCAAGCTCGGCGTGGCCGATGCCATCGTCGACCTCGTTTCCACCGGGAGCACCATGCTGGTCAATGGACTTCGCCCGGTCGACACCTTGTTGGTGTCCCAGGCCGTGCTGGTCGCCAACCGGGCCGCCATGGCTGGGCGGGCCGCCGAGATCGACCGCATCGCATTGGCGCTGGGCGCGGTCGCGTCGGCGCGTCTCAAGCGGTACCTCCTCCTCAACGCTCCTGCCGATGCCGTACCAGCCATCACGGAGATCATCCCTGGTTTGGGCGCTCCGACCGTAGTGCCCTTGGCCGATGCTGGGATGATCGCTGTCCACTCGGTCGTCGATTCCGATGCGGTGTGGAACCTCCTCCCCGACCTCAAGGCGGCCGGTGGGCGAGATATCTTGGTCTTGCCGATCGGGCAGATGATCACATGAGGCTCACCCGAGTCACCCTCGCCGACCTCCCCACCGGCGGACGCCGCCTTCTCACGCAGCGATCCGTCATTCCCGACGAAGCCACCCGGTCGAGGGCGTCCGCAATCGTGACCTCGGTTCGTGAGGGAGGCGACGAAGCCCTGGTCGAGGCGGGCGCCCGGTTTGGCGGCAGCAGGTCGGGGCCGCGCCGGGTCGCGGCTGAAGAATTGGACCAAGCCCTGGACGAACTCGATCCCGCGCTTCGGACGGCCCTCGAGGTTGCGGTGGAACGCGTGACCCTGTTCCACCGCGCGCAAGCCCCGAGCGAGCTGGTGGTGTCCAGCGAAGATGGCGTCGCCATCACCCGAACCTGGTCGCCGTTGCGCCGAGTGGGCGCGTACGTGCCGGGCGGCAAGGCGGCCTACCCATCGACACTGATCATGACGGTGGTACCGGCGTTCGTGGCGGGAGTCGAAGAGGTTGTGGTGGCCTCCCCCGCCGCCGACGACGGCTCAGTGCCTCCGGTCCTTTTCGCGACGGCCGCCCTGGTCGGAGTAACCGAACTCCATGTGATGGGCGGGGCTCAGGCAATCGCGGCTCTGGCGTACGGGACCCAAACCCTCGAAGCGGTGCAGAAGATCGTGGGCCCCGGCAATCGCTGGGTCACCGCCGCCAAATTGGCTGTTTTCGGTGACTGCGCCATCGATCTTCCGGCCGGCCCAAGCGAGGCGCTCGTGCTCGCCGACGCAACATCGAACCCGCGCTGGGTCGCAGTGGACATGCTTTGCCAAGCCGAGCACGGACCCGATTCACCGGCCGTGTTGGTGACCACCGATCCCGACGTCGCCGACGCCGTCGAACGAGAGATCAACGCGCTGCTCCCCGGACTCAAACGCTCGACGATCCTCGAGAAGTCTTTGGCCAACCACGGCCTTATCGCGATTGCCTCCGATCGCCGCGACGCATTGATGTTCGTCAACGAGTACGCCCCCGAACATGTCTCGCTCGCCACCGAAGATGCCGAACGCGACAGCAAGGAAGTCGTCGCGGCGGGTTCGGTCTATGTCGGCGCCTATGCGGCCGAATCGGCCGGCGACTATGCCACCGGAGCCAACCACGTGCTTCCGACCGGAGGCCTGCCTGCTACGTACGGCCCGCTCTCCCTGGAGGACTTCGGGTCGTGGCGGCAGGTGCAGCGCATCAGCAAGGGTGGTCTTGCCCGCCTGAGCCCGACCATCGAGACCCTTGCCGCAGCCGAGGGCCTCACGGCTCACGGGTTGGCTGCGGCGATCAGATTCGAAACGGAAAGGCCCACATCGTGACCAGAGCGGCGTCCATATCGCGGCAGACCCTGGAGACCAGCGTCTCGGTGACCGTCGACCTCGACGGTACGGGATCGTGCAAGGTCCGCACCGGTGTCGGCTTCTTCGATCATGTCCTCACCTCCTTCGGTCACCACTCGCTCATCGACCTCACCATCGAGGTCGACGGCGATCTCGAGGTGGACGACCATCACACCGTTGAGGACACCGCTCTGGTCCTGGGTCAGGCACTCGGTGAGTCGTTGGGGGACCGTTCAGGAATCATGCGATTCGGCCAAGCCACGATCCCGATGGATGAAGCGCTCGCGCAATGCGCAGTCGATGTAGGGGGCCGTCCCTTCGGGGTGATCGAACTGCCGCTCCGCACTCCCTATATCGGGAACCTCACCACCCAGAACCTCGCCCATGCCCTCGAGGCGCTGGCCCGCACGGCCGGGTTCACGGTGCATCTCGAGGCGTCGGGAAGCAACGACCATCACATCGCCGAGGCGGCGTTCAAGGCGCTGGCGCGCTCCGTGCGAATGGCCGTGACAATCGACGATCATCGCCTGGGAATCGCATCCACCAAGGGTCGGGTCACGTGAGGAGCCGGCCATGGTGAAGCTGGCGGTGGTTGACCACGGCGCCGGCAACCTTGTCTCGATTCGCCAGGGACTCGAAGAGGTCGGGGCGGAAGTCGAAGTGGTCACCACGCCGGATTTCGGCCGCGCCGACGGCGTGGTTCTCCCCGGCGTCGGCGCCACTGCGGCAACCATGGAGCGACTATCGGCTGCCGGCTTCGTGGAACCGCTGCGCGCCCTCACCCGCCCACTTCTCGGCGTCTGTGTCGGCATGCAGGTGCTGTTCGACACATCGGCGGAGGACGGAGCCGAATGCCTCGGCATAATCTCCGGGACCGTCGAACGACTGAGGGATGCTCCCCGCCTTCCCCACATGGGATGGAACGAGCTGCGCATCGTTCGACCCGACCCGCTTCTTGCCGGCCTCGGCGACCAACCGCTCTTCTACTTCGTGCACAGCTATGCCCCCCTTCCGCTCGACCCTTCTGTGGTCGTAGCCACAGCCTCCCATGGAACCCCGTTGGTGGCTGCAGTCCGGCAACGGAACGTATGGGGAGCGCAGTTCCACCCGGAGCGATCGGGGCCGGCGGGGCTGCGTCTGCTCGCCAATTTCACCAAAGAGGTGCAGCGTGCTGCGTAAACGAGTGATTCCCTGCCTCGACGTTGCCGACGGCAGGGTCGTGAAAGGAGTCAACTTCCAAAACCTCTCCGACGAAGGAGACCCCGTCGAGCTGGCTCGCCGCTACGCCGCCGAAGGGGCCGACGAGATCGTTTACCTCGACATATCTGCCTCCCCGCACGGCCGGGCAATCCTGCTTGACCTCGTCCGGAGAACCGCCGCCGGAGTCTTCATACCGCTCAGCGTCGCAGGCGGCGTCCGCTCGGTGGACGACATGCGAGCTGTCCTGCGGGCGGGCGCCGACAAGGTCGGCATAAACACGGCCGCAGTGGAGCGTCCCGAGTTGGTGGCCGAGTGTGCCTCTGCCTTCGGCTCGCAGTGTGTGGTCGTATCCATCGACGCCGCTCGCCGGCGTGGGTGGTGGGAAGTCGTGACGAACGGCGGACGAATGCCCACCGGCCGCGATGCCGTGGAGTGGGCCCGTGAGGCCACAGAGCTTGGTGCCGGCGAGATACTGCTCACTTCGATCGACCGCGACGGCACCAAGGACGGGTACGACATCGAGCTCACCCGGACCATCAGCAGCGCAGTGCCCGTGCCGGTCATTGCCTCCGGTGGAGCAGGAACAGTCGGTCATTGCGTTGCGGCCATCGCGTCAGGAGATGCCGAGGCCGTGTTGGCCGCCAGCATCTTCCACCGCTCCGAGATCTCTATCCGCGAAGTCCAGCGAGCAATCTCCGCAGCCGGCTATCCGACCCGGGCAACGGCATGATTCCCACCAATCTCGAGTTCGACCGCGATGGCCTGATCACCGTCGTGGCCCAGGACGCCGCTACCGCCCAGGTGCGGATGGTCGGATGGATGACCGCCGAAGCGCTCGACCTCACCACCCGCACCGGCGACGTCCATTTCTGGAGCCGCAGCCGCCAAACCATGTGGAGAAAAGGGGCAACGAGCGGGAACACGCTCCGCGTGGTCGACATCGCTGCCGACTGTGACGGCGATACGCTGCTCATCAAGGTCGAGGCCGCCGGGCCGACCTGCCACACCGGTTCACAAAGCTGTTTCGGCGACGCAGCCATCCCCGGTTTCGCTTGGCTCGACCAGCTCGAGTCGGTCATCGTCGCTCGGATCACGGATGCAGAGCCCGCCAGCTACACGGCAGAGCTGGCCTCCCAAGGTGTGGAAGGCCCGGCACGGAAACTCCTCGAAGAGGCAGGTGAGGTGGCATTCGCAGCCAAAGACCACTCCGTGACGCCCGGTGCCGATACGGCAGCCGCGGTGACCTCCGAAGCCGCAGATGTCCTGTACCACCTGCTGGTGTTGCTGGCAGAGCGGGGAATACCCGCCGGCACGGTGGTTGACGAGCTTCGCTCCCGCCACCGGTGACCTCGGCGCGACAATTGTCGCATTGGCCGACAATTGGAACAGGCGCAGC
This sequence comes from Acidimicrobiia bacterium, assembly GCA_041577335.1. GTDB lineage: Bacteria > Actinomycetota > Acidimicrobiia > Spongiisociales > JAENVV01 > JBFGJH01. The sequence goes on from JBFGJH010000006.1 coordinate 83,223, forward strand.
CGTCGGCGCGTTGGAACCACATAGACGCCCACCCGACAAATTGCGGAGGAACCATGACCACCAACACCGACTATGACGTGCTCGTCATCGGCGCCGGACCTGCCGGCGAAAACGTCGCCGATGTCGCCACCCAGGGAGGCCTCAAGGTGGCCATTGTGGAACGTCAGCTTGTTGGCGGAGAATGCTCGTACTGGGGATGCATGCCTTCCAAAGCCCTGCTCCGGCCCGGCGAGGCGATGCGCATGATGAAGCGAGTTCCCGGTGCACGAGCCGCCCTCACGGGTGACCTCGACGTCGAGAAGGCCCTGAAGCGCCGCAACTCACTCGCTGCCAACTGGGACGACTCAGGACAGGTGAACTGGCTCGACAGCGCCAACGTCGATCTCATCCGCGGTCACGGTCGACTTGCCGGCGAACGCACCGTGGAGGTCACTACCGATGATGGCACCGTCACCCGGTTCGCAGCCGCCAAGGCTGTCGTCGTAGCCGTCGGAACCGGCGCTCTCATCCCTCCCATCGAAGGCTTGCGGGAAACTCGCACCTGGGACAATCGCGATATCACCGAGGCCAAGGAAGTGCCCCGGCGCCTGCTTGTGCTCGGCGGCGGCGTCATCGGTGTCGAAATGGCACAAGCGTGGAACGATCTCGGCAGCGAGGAGGTCACGATCGTGGAGATGGCTCCGCGTCTCCTCCCCCGGGAGGAGCCATTCGTGGGCGCCGAGCTCAAGGAAGCTCTGGAGAGTTACGGCATCACCGTCCACGTCGAGTCCAAGATGGTCAAGGTGGAACGCGATGCCTCGGACGCCCCTGTGCGGGGGCACCTCGAAAACGGGATCATCGTGGAAGCCGATGAGATCCTGGTTGCGATCGGACGACGCCCGCTCACGGCCGATCTCGGGCTCGAGACGGTTGGCCTGGAGCCAGGCAAGTTCATCCAGGTCGACGAACATCTCCTCGCTACGGGAATCGACGGCCGGTGGCTCTACGTCGTTGGCGACGTGAACGGACGCGCGCTGCTCACCCATGCCGGCAAGTACCAAGCACGCATCGCCGGCAATCACATCGCCGGGCATGACACCAAGGCATGGGGCGACGTCGCAGCCGTTCCGCGAGTGATCTTCACCGATCCGGCCATTGCCGCAGTCGGTTTGACGGAGGCCGAAGCCGCCGATCGAGGAATGAACGTTCACACCGTGCAATACGATGTCGGTTGGACTGCGGGAGCGGCAGCCTTGGGCCAGGGGATCAAAGGCACCAGCCAGCTGGTCATCGATGGCGACCGCCAGACCATCGTTGGCGCCACATTTGTTGGGCCTGGCGTCGGCGAGCTGCTTCACGCAGCCACCATCGCCATCGTCGGCGAGGTCGACCTCAACACGTTGTGGCACGCCATCCCCTCGTTCCCAACCATCAGCGAGATCTGGCTGAGGTTCTCCGAGGCCTACCGCGACAAATACAGCGTGCACTTCACGTAGGTCGCGCAAGCACCGTTCTCTCAGACCTCCACCGGGTCGGCCTTGCCGATAACCACGATCCCGCTGTCGGTGACTGTGAATCGCTCCCGGTCTCGGTCGAGATCGATGCCGATCTTGGCGCCCGCAGGCACCTCGACGTTCTTGTCGATGATCGCTCGCTTCACCTGGGCGCCCCGGCCGATATCGACACCGGAGAAGATGATCGAGTCGTGGACCTCCGAATAGGAGTTGACCCGGACTTGGGGCGAGATCACTGATGTGTGGACCGAGCCTCCCGAGATGATGGCTCCGGCGCTGACGAGTGAGTTCACAGCCTCCCCGCGACGGTCGGCCGCATCGTGGACGAACTTGGCGGGCGGACGAGGGAAGTTCCATGTGAAGATCGGCCATTCCGAGTTATACAGATCAAACTGGGGATCAATGGATGTCAGGTCCATGCTCGAGTCGAAGTAGGCGTCGATCGAGCCGACGTCACGCCAATAGCCGCGCTCACGTTCGCTCTGGCCGGGAACGTCGTTATCTGCGAAGTCGTACCCATACGCCACTCCCTCGTCGACCAGAGCGGGCACGATGTTGCCTCCCATGTCGTGCGCGGTCTCGGCTTCCTGGTCGGCCAGAATGGCTCGGCGCAGCACGTCCGTCCGGAAGATGTAGTTGCCCATCGAGGCCAAGGCAATGTCGGGGTGGCCCGCCAGGGCGGGAGGGTCGTCGGGCTTTTCGAGAAACTGGCTGATCTTCCTGTCGGCACTCATGTCGAGAACACCGAAGGCAGATGCCTCGGCGCGGGGAACGCGAATGGCGGCGACGGTCACCCCGGCGCCAGACTCCAGGTGCTGATCGA
>JBFGJH010000007.1:0-74857 GCA_041577335.1 Acidimicrobiia bacterium
GAGCACCGTTGCCACGACCGCCGCAACGGGCGCCAAGCGGGTCGTCGCACTGAGCCCCGCAGGCAGCCGCCACGACTATCACCTGACGACCTCTGGCAGCGCCACCGTCGGCGACGTCGTCGAGGCTCTCACCAACCGAACGGGCCACGAATGGCCGACGACCCTGTTCGTCAACGGTCAGGGATTCCCGGCGTCGATGTCTTTGGCGGACGTTCCCATCGAGGACGGTACGTTGCTGGCAACCACGCCCACCCAGCCGTCCCACCAGGAAGCCGTACTGGAGCTCTTGGCCGTCTCTGGAGACAACGCCGGGAGCAGCATTCGATACTCTGCTGGAAAGTTCGCGTTGGGCGGCCGTCGCCGGGCAGGCACGCTCGAAGTTGATAGCACCGGATCCGCGCATCTGGTACCAGACCCTCACCGAGGTATCCGCGTGTCGGGCGGCATGCACCACCACCCGCTGGCCCTCTCGATCGGCGACGTCGTGGAGATCGATAGCACCGCCTATTCCGTAGCTCCCGCTCCTCGCCGAGTCGTCCCGCGCCCTCGTCCCAGCTTCAATCGGCCCCCGCGAACGCTGCCCCCCGAAGATCCGGCGCCGCTCGACCCCCCGACCCGTGATCGGGTGAGCCAACAGTCCGTGCCATTCCGCTGGCCCATGCTGTTGGGTCCCGTGGTCATGGGCGTTGCCATGATGGTCATCTTCCAGCGCATGGCGTTTCTGATCTTCATCGCGATCGGCCCGCTGATGCTGCTGGCCAACCTCATCGACGGCAAGATGCGCAACCGCAAAGGGAGCAAGCGAGCCGAGGCAGCGTTTCGAAAGGCACTTCGGGAGTTTGCGGTGACACTGGATGTGTGGCGTGGAGCCCTTCACGACACGGCCAGGCGTCGCCATCCGTCGCTGCCAAAGGCGATCCAGAGGGCGGTGCTCGGCGACGATCGCCTGTGGGAGCGGCGCCGCCACCACGTCGACTTCATGCGCCTCTTCGTCGGGTACGGGCCCGCTCCCTTGGCGCCCGCGGTCGTAACCGCCGAGGTGGAACCGGAGGTCGCAGCGATGCTGGCCGCCCCCGATCGGCGCGGGAGTTTGCCCATCGAGGTCGATGTGTCGGGCGGATCGGTCGTGGGGCTCACCGGACCTCCCGAGGTGAGCCGCGGCTTGGCTCGGAGCCTCGTCCTTCAGGCAGCCATTCACCACGGACCAGCCGACCTCGGCATAGCCGTCGTGTGCCAGCCATCGTGTGCCGACGGGTGGAGGTTCGCGGGATGGTTGCCCCACTCGGAAAGCGATCAGGGTCGCCATCTCTTGGCGGCAACGGTCGAAGATGCCGCCACCGTTTTTGCCGAGCTCCGCGCGAGTGACCGGCCGGCGCTGGTCGTCCTCGATGGTGAGTACACGCCTGAGCGAGCCGGGCTCGTAGCCTCGCTGACGTCCGAGCATCAAGTCGCCGTGCTGGTTATCGCCGACTCGCTCAGCGGCCTGCCGGGGATCACGTCGATGAATGTCGAAGTGCGTCCGGGAGCATCGTTGGTGGTATCGGAGCCCTCCACGGGACGCACCGTCGGCTCGATCAGCGGCGTCCTGATGAGTGAGCCGGTGGCTGATGAGGCGGCCCGATCGCTGGCACGGATCGAGGACCCCGAGCGAGTGACTATCGGTGGTTCACTCCCGGGGCACGTTGATCTCTTGGAGCTTCTGGGGCTGCCCAATCCCACAGCCGGCGACATCACCGCTCTGTGGGCCGCATCCGGCGACACCATCAAGGCGCCGATCGGCCGCACGGCCGCCGGGGTCCTGGAGATCGATCTGGTTCGCGATGGCCCACACGGGCTATTGGCCGGCACCACGGGTGCGGGCAAGAGCGAGCTGCTCCGGACGATGGTCGCGTCCTTGGCAGCGCGCGTTGATCCCGAGCATCTCAACTTCGTGCTCATCGACTACAAAGGAGGTAGCGCCTTCGACGTTTGTTCCGAGCTACCCCACGTCGTGGGCCTGGTCACCGACCTCGACCCAAGCCTTGCCACCCGGGCGGTGACCTGTCTCGAGGCCGAGCTCGAATACCGAGAGCATCGCCTGCGCGACGCCGGCGCCTCCGATCTGATGGGCTATCAGAATCTCGGGCTGGCTGATCCGCTCCCCCGGCTCTTCATCGTCATCGACGAATTCGCAGCGATGGCCAAAGAAATGCCCGACTTCATGGCCGCACTGGTCGACATCGCAGCTCGGGGCCGCAGCCTCGGCGTCCACCTGATGTTGGCGACGCAGCGCCCCGCCGGAGTCATCGGTGAGAACATCAGAGCGAACACCAACCTGAGAATGTCGCTGCGAGTCCAGTCGACCAGCGATTCCAAGGACGTCTTGGGGGACGATGCTGCGTCAGGGCTGCCGCGCTCGATTCCAGGTCGAGGGTATGTTCGGTTTGGCCCTTCGGAGCTGGTCGGTTTCCAGACAGCGCTGGTCACGGGAGCCACCGGGTTCGTTGAACGCCGGGTGGAGCTTCACGACGTGCGCTTCGACCCGCAGGGACCGCAGGCTGCTACCGCAACGATTCCCGAAGGAGTCAAGACCGACCTCGAACGGCTGGTTGAGGCCATCCGGGGGGCGGCGGTCGCCACCGACATGCGACCTGGTCACACGCCGTGGCCCCCGGCCCTCACGCCCGATCTTCCGTTGCACACCTTGTTGCCAAGCGACGATGTGACACTCGGACTGGTCGACGAGCCGTCCAAGCAGCGTCAGAGCCGCTTCGCGTGGAAGCCCGCCGAGAGTGCGCTGGGCCTCTATGGCATTTCGGGAACAGGCCCGGAAGCTGCCGCCGAAACGGCGATCCGATCGATCGCGGCCGGCTCCTCACACCAAGCGGCCCACGTGTTCATCATGAAGTTCGGCACCCATACATTCGAACGAGTCACCGGGCTGCCGCATGTGGCATCCCCCGTGGAGGCAGACGACCAAGAACGGCAGATGCAGCTGTTGCGGATGCTTCGAAGGGAGTTCGAGGAGCGCCGCAAAGAACCGGCCGTGGTTGCCGAGCGGCCCAGTCTCTTCCTCGTCATCGACGACGCCGGCGCCTTCCGGGATGCCTACGACTCGTATCACCTCCACGAATACCTGAACGTGGTCGGGGACGTCATCGCCAAGGGCTCGCCCCTCGGCATCCACCTGATTGCCACGATGAATCGCCCCAACGCCCTTCCAATGAAACTCGCCACCTTGATCGTGGATCGGCTGGTTTTTCAGTTCGCCGACATGAGCCAGGCGATGGCGCTCGGACTGAAGAGAACCGCCGTCGTCGACGAGCTGCCGTATGGGGGCTTCATCGACGTCAAGACCGGGCTGGTGGGCCAAGTGGCAGTCATTCACGAGGGGGTGCCGATTCGGGAGACCGCGGATGCTCCGCAGCCATTGGTTCCGGTGCTTCCAGCCTCCGTCGACCGGGCCGACCTGCCGGAGGCCGCGGTCGCGCCAGATCACGTGTGGTTGCCGGTGGGTATCGGCGAGACGGCACTGTCGGTGTCCGGGGTGTCCCTCGAGGAAGGCGATCATCTCCTGGTCACTTCGCCCATGCGAGGCGGTCGCAGCTCGGTTCTCGCTGCCATGGCGAGGCAACTGGCCGAGAAGTCCGACGCCCAACTGGTGGCGATCGTTCCTCGGAAGTCGCCGCTGACAAAGGTGGGCTGTTTCAAGTATCTGGTGACCGACCTCGACCAGGTCGACGCGTTGGCAGCAGCGCTGGCCGATTCCGGCGACGAGCCGATCGTGGTGTTTGTCGACGATGCCGAGATGGTTCAGTCACAGGGGCTGGAACGGCTGTTGGGCTCCCGCAAGAGCAACGTTCGAGTGATTGCGGCCATGCGCAACGAGGACGCCACCCGGTCGTACACCCATTGGACCAAGCGGATAAAGGACTGCCGCAAAGCGGTCGCCATCCAGCCAGTCGCCGGCATCGCCGAGATGTACGGCCACCAGTTCCCCAAGGCAACGGCGCCCTACCCACCCGGTCGAGGCTACGTCATCGACGGCCACACCGTGGAGAAGGTGCAAGTAGCCGAGTAGCCGCTTTCTTGGGCCCCGGGCCCAACGAAGTCTGCAGTTTGCTCGGCAAACCGCGGTGCTCAAGCCTGCGCCAGCAGTCTCTCGAGGGCATCGAGCACAGCCCTCGGATCGGTAACCGCGCTGAGGTGGGTGCCGGCGAACACCGCTGTCGGCCATCCCCGGCTACCCGCTGCTTCGAAGTCGTCGTTGTACGCAGCGCTCAGTCGTAGATAGGAACATCGGAAGTCAGACCATCCGTGAGGCATCGGAATCTCCTGGTCGTAGAACGAGCGGTGGAGTCTCGGCATATCAGCCAAGAGCGCATCTCGGTCACTCGGGTCCGGCACCAGTTCTTCGACGACATCGGGAGGCCACCAGGCCAGCCATGGCGCGAGGAGGCCATCCTCAGTCTGTTCGTCAAGCAGCTCGGCAAGACGTTGGGGCGCGACATGGACGCCCGTCTCGGCCGGCACCATCGCGTCGACGAAAACCAACTCTGGCTGACGGTGGCTGAGACGCTCACCAAGGGATGGCAAGAAGGGCCCGGCCCCGGAGTGGCCAACGACAGCAATCGGCTCGTACAGTTCGACGGCTCCCGCCGCTGCCTCCTCCACCAGACTCAACCAGTTCGGCGGTGCAGCGGACGCAACACCAGTGAGATCGGGGATCGCGACCGAGTACCCGCGCTCACGGGCGACATCGGCAAGCGGCAGCCACGAAGACGGCCCCAGCAACGGGCTGTGTACCAGCAACAGCGACCGCTCCATGGTGCGACGGTACCGCCAGGAGGCCACGGGTCCCAACATACACGGGAAGGGAAGCACTGGAGTTCGTAGACCACACTGCGGACAGGCTTGGTGAAGCGGCTCCTCTGCGCTCTTCAGGCCGGCGGCCTGAAGAGCGCCCTCGGCAGGATTCGAACCTGCGCACCCGGCTCCGGAGGCCGGTGCTCTATCCCCTGAGCTACGAGGGCAAGGGCTGGAAGTGTACTGCGCCCCACGACCTCGAAACCAGAAGCATTCGCCAAGTCAGCGCCGCTCGGCCCGCCAGCCGGGTGATCCTCACTCGCTCCCTCTGTCCGAGACCGCGAAAACCCCGTATGCTGAAGGGATGCGATCTATTTGGAAAGGCGCCATCAGTTTCGGCCTCGTGACGATTCCAGTGGGCCTCTACTCGGCCACTGAGAACCGAACGCCCAAGTTCAAAATGCTCCGCGAGTCGGATAGCAGCCCTATCAAGTACAAGCGGGTTGCCGAGTCCGACGGCAAGGAAGTTGCCTGGGAGGAGATCGTCAAGGGCTACGAGGTCGAGAAGGGCCGCTACGTGATCTTCACCGACGAGGACCTCCAAGCAGCTTCTGCCTCCAAGGGCACCAAGCTCGTCGACGTGGTCCAGTTCGTCAACGAGAGCGACATCGATCCGATTCATTACAAATCGTCGTACTACCTCGCCCCTGAGAAGACCGGCATCAAGGCGTACAACATCCTCCTCAATGCTCTCGGCGAGGGCAAACGGGTTGGGCTCTGCAAGGTGGCTCTCCGGGACAAGGAGTATCTCGCCACACTGCGGGCCAAGGAAGGCGTCCTCGTGCTCGAGACGATGTACTGGCCCGACGAGATCAGAGAGCCCGCGTTCGAAGAGCTCGAGACCGAGGTCGAAATCCGCGACGAGGAGGTTGCGATGGCACAGATGATCATCGACAACCTGTCGGGGAAGTTCGACCCTTCGGCGTGGGTCGACAAGAGCCGGGAGACGATCGAGGCGCTTGCCCAGAAGAAGATCGACGGTGAAGAGATCGTGGCGCCCGAGGCTCCCGAGCCCACCAAGGTCGTCGACCTTCTCGAGGCATTGAAGGCAAGCGTGGAGGCCACGAAAGCGCAGCGAGAGGCCGGCTGAGAGCCGCCGCTTTCCATGGGTGAATGACGCTGAGATCGGCGGCGCCGATCCTACGATGCCGTGAACATATCTCCGTCAGACCGGCTGTACGAGTGCTTTATCAATCCATCATGTTCGCGAACGGGACGGGCGACGTCGGCAAGACCTCTATCTGCGCCAACGTGGCCGGATTGGCCTCTCAGAGCGGCTGGCGAACCCTCGTCATCGACCTCGATCCGCACGGCTCGCTCGGTTCGGATTTGGGCTACAAACAACGCGGCTTGAGTGACGAGGGCGAAGGCTTGTTCGATGCGGTGATCTCTGGCGCTCCCATCCGACCGCTCCGGGATGTGCGGAGGAATCTCGACGCCGTTCCCGCCGGTTCTGCCACAAAGGAACTCCTGGCGATGCTCACCGATCGCCGCATTATCGATGCCACGAGGGTCCTCGACATCCTGCGCGTCGTCGAGCCCCTCGAGGAACTCTACGACCTCGTTCTCATCGACTCACCTGCTGCCGGCGGTTATGCGGTGGAGGCCGCTTTGGCTGCCACTCATTGGGTGGTCGCCCCGGTGAAGTTCGGCGATGCATCACGAGGCGGGCTCGAGATGATGACACGTCAGATGGAGGCCGTACGCACTACCGCGAATCCCGATCTTCAGCTGCTTGGGGTGGCCCTATTCGACTACGCGTCGCCACGGGCGGTTGTTCGATCGGAGGAGCGGCGCCGGATGATCGATGAGTTGGGGAGTGGAACTCCGGTTTTCAAATCGATGATTCGGAGAGCTGACCGCGCCGCGTATGACATGCGCCGGGAAGGCCTCCTTGCCCACGAGTATGCCCATCGATCTGAACCCGGCAAGAACCGCGCTCCCATCGCACAGAGAATCAAGCGAAGTCAACGCAGCACCGGTGGCGACCGACTCGCCGTCGCGGCAGCCGGCCTCGCCGCCGACTACAAGAAGCTGGCCACGGAGATCCTGCTTTCGCTGGGTGAAGTCGCCCACAGCGTTCGATCATGAATCGGCAGCACGAACATGGGTGAGCAGAGACGGGATCGAGCCGGGTTCGCCGTCCCGCCTCCTCCGCCGGGCGCGCCGCCACATCACGGCCCCCCGAAAGGGCCCGGCCCGCCACCGCCGCCGGTTGCTTCCAAGCCAACCCGGAGTCGGGCAGTCAAGAAGAAGCGAATCACGCTGTCTCTGCCGACCGCCATCGCTGCCCGGTTGCGCCAAACCGCGGCACAGGAGGACCGATTCTTCCTCGACATCGTGCTCGAGGCATTCTCCAAGCATGCTCCGATGATCGACGCCGAGCTGACCGGAATCGATCTTGCGGCGAGAAATCGCTCGGCGGGGCGCACGCAGATCCCACTGAACATCGTTCCGGATGATCTCGCCAAGATCGATAGGCAGGCCACCCGGCTGAATCTGGACCGGTCCGCTTATGTCGCCGAGTTGCTCACACGCTCGCTCCGCTGATCGAGCCATGGGGAAATGGCCCAGCCTTGGGGAGGAGAGCCGGAACCGGCTTCGCCAGAGGTCCTTCGAGAAACGTCGACGCCTCGACGAGACGTGCAAGGTCGATGCCAGTCTCAACTCCCATACGATGAAATAGGTAGACCAGGTCATCGGTGGCGATGTTGCCCGTGGCGTTGGGAGCAAAGGGGCAGCCTCCGATGCCCCCGGCACTGGCATCGAACGTGCGGACGCCGGCATCATACGCCGCCACCGCATTGGCGTAGCCCGTGTTTCGAGTGTTGTGGAAATGCACCGCCAGGTCGACGCCTTCTGGCGTAACGCGGGAGACGGACGCGAGGCGTTCGGCAACGTCCGAGGGGACTGCCACGCCAATCGTGTCGGCGATATTGATTCGAACCGGGTTGGTTGCTGCCACTGCCTCAACCACCTCGGTCAACCGGGTGATGGGCACCTCGCCCTCAAAGGGACAGCCGAACGCGGTCGAAACCGTGATTGACAGTGGACGACCTGCGTCGGCGACGAGCGCAGCCACCTGCACAGCGCGATCGACCCCGCCAAACGCATCGACACCCTGATTGGCCATCGAAAAAGCATCGGAGGCAGCGACAACCATGTTGATCTCGTCGACGTCTGCCTCGAGCGCCCTGATCGCACCTCGTTCGTTGAGCGCCAAGCCGATGTAGCGGACTCCGCTCGGTCGCGGTACCCGCCTCATGACGTCTTCGGCATCGGCCATCTGCGGAACGAGCTCAGGGTGGACAAAACTGGCCGCCTCGATGCTTCGCACCCCGGCGGCGATGAGATGCTCGACGAGACGGACCTTGTCGGCGGTAGAGACCAAGATGTCTTCGTTTTGCAAGCCATCGCGGGGCGATACGTCGATGATCGAAACGGACGCGGCAGGCGGCATGGAGCGAGCCTAGGCCTCCGGCCCCTCCACTTCCCATGTGATGTCCTCATGGGGCTCACCTCCAAAGCCCTTGAATACGGGCGCACGCAGATGGGCGTCGTTGGTCCAGTTGGCGTACTCGACGTGCGCAACCAGCGATGGGATCACGTATACGGTTTCTCGGGGCATCGTGGCATCATCGTGAAACGGCGTGGCGTCCTGATGCATCTTTCGCAGAGCGTCTGCGATATCACGAACGTCGGCTTCGCTGAAACCGCTCCCGACGTTTCCGATGTAGCGCAGCAGGTCACCCGACCAGAGGCCGAGCGTGAGGCTGCCAAAGGTTCGCTCCCGCCAACCAGTGCCGGGCAGGTATCCGCCGACGACGGCTCGCATGGCCTTTCTGTGCACGACTTTCACCCACGCGTCTGACCGGCGACCTGAGGCATAGGGACTATCGAGGCGTTTGGCGACGATGCCCTCGAGATCCCGTTCGACCACTGCCTCGAACAGGGCCGTGCCCTCCCCGACGACCTGGTCGGCACGCACAAAAGGTGCCGGGAGTTCGATGGCCTCCAAGATCTGGCGCCGCTCCTGCAGCGACCGCTGGGTGACATCTTCGTCCCAATACAGCACGTCGAACACGACGAGCGCCACTTGCGCCGGCGAGGTGCCCTGGCCGGGACTCATACGGCCCTGAAGCAGTCCGAACGACGGGTTCCCGTCGTCTCCGAAAGCGACGATCTCCCCGTCGAGAACACAAGGAACTGGTGGCCGGTAATGGAGGAACTCGGGGTAGGTGCTGTTCATCAAGAGTCCGGACCTCGATCGCAGTTCGGGCTTGTCACCGTCCCAGCTCCACAAGCACCGGATCCCGTCCAACTTGAGCTCAAATGCCCATGAGGGATCGTCGAAAGGCCGGCGTTGCTTGGTCGCCAGCATTGGTTTGAAGCGGGGAAGCTTCAAGCGCCGGCCAGTGCCTCAGTCACGATCTGATTGACGAGCTGACCGTCGAGATCGTCCTTGTGGGACTTCATGAGATGTCCCATGAGCCGCCCCTTGTCTCCGGGGTCGGAGAGCCCCAGCTCGGCGATCGCTTCGGCCACGAGTTGGCGGGTTGCCCCCTCGTCCATCTTCTGAGGAAGCCACCGACTCAGGTATTCGGCCTCAAATGCGAGTCGATCCGCCATTTCTCGACCACGGTCGCCAAGCTCGCCGTATTCGACCTGTGACTTCTTGACCTTCTTCACGAAGGAATCGATGACCGCTCGGTAAACGTCGTCGTCCACCACTCCGTCGAATCCAGGTTCCGTGATCTTTCTCCCGAGCTCCGTTTTCACGGCCCGGATCACGTCGAGGCGACGCTGATCCTTTGCGCGCATCGCATCCTTGAGCTCATCTGACAGTTCGGTTTCTATCGACATGGTCCTTTTCCCAGAGGTTGACCGTCCGATTGTGGTCCGGTTCTCAATGGAGTCCAAGCGCATCGCGAATCCCAACCGGATCGTTGGAGATCAGGGAGTCAATCCCGAGGTCGGCCAACCGGGCGGCGACCTCGGAGTCGTCGACGGTCCACGTTGCGATCTCGAATTCCAACACGAGGCTTCTGCTCACTGCCTCATCCTCGAGCAACAACGACCAATGCGGCGCCAAGGCGCCGTGGTCGTTGGCTGCGGCATAACGGGCAGCCTCGGTGATCGAACCGCCCTCATCGATGAGCAGTCCGGTGTGCAGCCCGGGTGTCGCTGCCTTCGCAGCATCGACGGTTGGCCAGAAGAAGCACGTGAAGACGTCGTGCGAACGGGCCATCGCTGCGACGTCGCACGCGAAACGCCCCTCGGGATCGAATCCCGGTTCGAGCGGAGAATTCTTGATCTCGATGTCGAGAGGAAAGTCGCCGATCGCAGCCAAAACGGCGTCCAACGTCGTGGGATGAAACCCGTCACCGACCGTGATCTGCTGCAAGTCCTCCCACCGTGTCGAGGCAACGTCAACACCTTCAATGGTCGGATCGTGGGAAAGGACCTTCACTCCGTCGAGCGACCGCCGGACATCGAGTTCGACGTAGTCACACACGGCCATGGCGGCAGTGATGCCCTCCAAGGTGTTGTCCGGAAACTGCCTCGGAAGGCCCCGATGACCGGCTATTCGCATGAATATCGACTCCTTGTGAAAAAAATCTCGAATATCCCTTGCTCGGTAAATTAACCGCAGGTACAGTCCCATTCATACACCAATCAAGGCTATGGAATCGGTTCCGTCCTCTTTGTGAAAGAATTCACAAAGAGGACACGTGAAACCAATCACACGAACCCCATACTTTTTTCCCCAATATGCGAGACCCGCAAAAGGAGCAAAGACGACATGCTGGTCACCCCCGACCCAGATACTGTCATCGTTGCCGAGTGGCGAGAGTTGGCATTGTGCCGAGACTCCGACGCGAACCTGTTCTTCCCGGTTGGGAGCACCGGTCCGGCAATCGACCAGATTGAAGCCGCCAAGGCAGTGTGCGGCCAATGCGCTGTGCAAGAAAGCTGCCTCCAGTACGCCCTCCAGTCCAATCAGGAAGCAGGCGTGTGGGGCGGCTACGCCGAAGACGAACGTCGCCGGCTGCGCAAGCGCTGGCTAGCCGAACGGCGCCGCCGCGCCAGCTGACTCCGGCGATACGGATAACGACAGAAAGCGGGCCACGGGGCCCTCTTTCTCGTTGAGGAGCACCGCTCGGCGACGATGTGAGTTCCCACCAATCAAGGGCCGGTGACAGGCTTGATCCCGCTGAGCACGAGACCTCGCCTTCGGCTCGGCCCCCCTCCCCCCTCCGGGGTACTCCCCCCAACGCTCGGCCAATGCCTCGCTGGAGGGAGAAACAGTCGACCGACCACGAAGTAGACCCGTTAGGGGGGAGAACCCCACGGCCACCTGCCGCAGCGAAACGCTTCGCGTTTGGCGAGGACCGTCGGTCGACCAGCGTCTGTTTGAGCCCGGTGTGAAACCCCAGATCACCGGTCAGCCATCAAAGAGACACACGACCCGAGGCCGGTCTCAAAGTCGACCGACCAAAAACTAGGCGAAGCCGACTTGGACCTTGCCTTCTTCGGCATCCACGACGACATAGGCGATCCGGGAGACGGGGACTCCGACGGCGTTGCCTTTGAGGTCCTTTGTCCAGAGAATGCCCACTTCGTCGGCGAAAGCCTGTTCGACCTTCTTCACGAAGTCGTCGCCGGCTTCGATCTCGAATTCCCGACCTTCGGCCACGCCGATACGTGCACGCACCATGTCTCCTCTTGTGTGATGTGAGAAACAGGCTACCAACCTCAGGACGATCTCTCGCTGAGATTGTTTAGCGTTATACAAAGGTATTTGACTGGTATATAGTTACGCAGTACGATTGACAGCATGTGGAAAGAGCGAGCACAGCTGGCAGCGTCCCTGTCGGTGGGCACCCTCGCCATCGTCGGGCTCCACCGCATCTCATTGCGGTTCCCGATCGACTGGTCCGATCCGCTCGACTGGCTTGCTCGCAGCCCCATCGAGGATGCCGTTGCCGAGGTCATCCGCATCGTTGCGCTCGGCCTGTCCTACTGGTTCGTAGTCTCCACCGTTCTCTACATCCTGGCGGTTCTCTCGAATATCCCTGCGGCGATTCGCGCTGTCGAGTGGGCCACGGTCCCATCTGTCCGCCGCATCACCCGGCGAGTTGCCGCAGTGACGCTGGCGACTTCGATGGCCGCTCCGGCGGCCGTGCTGCTGGCGCCACCCGCTCCCGATCCGTCCACAGCTCATCCGCCCACCGCTGGCGCGTCGGTGGAGCTGACCGTCCCTTCGACGGGAGACTCCCTCCAGCCGGTGGTGCGCGTCTCCGACGATGGCGTAGTGATCCCTCCTGGTTACCAAGAGCCGACCGAACCAGCGTATGAGCCGACCATCGGCGTTCCCGGCAGCGTATCTGCCGAATCCGGAAACATCGGCGCGGCCCGCACCTCGGTTGATGAAACCATCGAGCAAGCGCAGGCGACCACCCATATCGTGGTGGACGGCGACAACCTGTGGCGTATCTCAGAGAGCCACCTGGCTGCCATCACCGGTGTGAGCCCATCAAGCGCCGACCTCGTGGCGTACTGGTCGGCAGTGATCGAAACCAACGTGGGCAACCTCGTCTCGGGTGATCCAGATCTCATCTACCCGGGTGAGGTCCTCGTGCTGCCCTCCTTCGAAGGGAACGAAGAATGACTGCCATCCACTATCCCGAACCGGACTTCACAGCCGATCCGCCTGCGCCGCCCGTCGCGATCGTCGCTCCTCCTCGCCGGTCGCGACTCGGCAGGACGCCGATCATCATCGCAGTGGCTCTGCTCCTAGCGCTCGCCTCGGCGGCGGCCGTGTGGACGTACGGACGCTCCGACTCTGCCGCAGTCAACATCCCGGGCTTTGCGGAGATGTATGTGCGCACATTCCTCACCCAGGCAGGAGAGGGCAACGAGGCGGCAATCGTCCCGTTCCTCGGCTACGAGCCTGACCTCGCCGGCATGGAACCGGGATCGTTTTATGTGGCGGGATCTGCCGCATTGACCGTCGAAGATGTCGGCGATGGCGCCAACACCGTCGTGGTAGCCGTCGATCAAATGGGGGCGGTGAGTGGCGGCTTCGCACCCGAGGGCATCCACTACTACGAGGTGACGATGAAATCCATCGGCGACACGGTTCGGGCCACCCGCCTCCCCTCTCGCACCTCACCGCCGATCATTGGAGCCGAGGCGCCCAATCAGCCAGTCTTTTCTCCCCCTTCCGACGGGCCGATGGCATCCGCAGTCGAGGACTACCTCAGGTGGTACCTCGCCGATGGCGCCGGTGCCTACGGAAGCGAGCGACCGGCCGAAGCCCCGTATACCGACATCGTCGTCACGGGTATCGCCGCTGCCCCCGACGCAGACACCGCCAACGTGACCGTGGCAGCGACTGACGGCCAGGGTCGAGTCGTTCATCTCCAGTACGAGCTGAACGTGACCAACGAAAACGGCATGTGGGTGGCCGGACCGGGCCGATAGCCGCCTCAGCCGGGGATGAACGACAGCCGGACCAGCCGGATTGGGTTGTCGTGGTTGGTGTCGACGAGGACAACCGACTGCCAGGTACCGAGCGCCAGCGAGCCGTCAATGACGGGAATGGTGATGCTGGGTGCCACCAGTCCGGGGAGCACGTGATCGGCCCCATGCCCCGCCGAACCGTGGCGGTGCCGCCAGCGGTCATCCTTGGGGAGCAAGACTTTGATCGCCCCGAGCAGGTCGATGTCGGATCCGGCACCGGTTTCGAGGATGGCGATGCCGGCGGTGGCGTGGGGCACAAAGACGGACGCCAGGCCGTCGCCCTCCCCACGCACGAACTCGGCCACCTGAGCGGTGAGATCGAAGGCGGCATCAACTGTCCCGGTCCGCACTTCGATGATGTGCGACTTCAAGACTCAGACGTTTTCGCCGAGGAAGATCTGCGAGACCGAACTCTCCATGAAGATCGCCTCGAGGGCCTCCGATACGATCGGGGCGATCGAGAGCACCACCAGCTTGTCGAGGCCTACGGCCTCCTCAGGCAGGGGCAGGGAGTTGGTGACGATCATTTGGTGGATCGGCGCGTTCTTGATGCGATCCACGGCCGGTGGTGAGAGAACTCCATGGGTGGCAGCCACGGTGACACTGAGGGCACCCTTCTGCATCAACAGCTCGGCGGCGTTGCACACCGTTCCAGCCGTATCGACGATGTCATCGACGATCACCGCATGCCGTCCTTCGACTTTGCCGATGACCGCCAAAGCTGCCGACTCGTTGTGGGTTTCGGCTTCGCGGCGCTTGTGGACGAAGGCCACATAGGCGCCAAGATGACGGGCAAAGCGCTCCGCCCGCTTCACGCCGCCGGCATCGGGGGAAACCACCGTGGTCGGGCCGTCGAGCGCGTGCGTGAGGTGATCGACAAAGATCGGGTTGGCAGTGAGATGGTCGAATGGCCGGTCGATGAAGCCCTGAATCTGGCCAGTGTGGAGATCCACCGACACGATGCGGTCGGCTCCGGCCGTCATATAGAGATCGGCGATCAGCCGAGCCGTGATCGGTTCGCGAGGCAGCACCTTCTTGTCCTGCCGGGCGTACCCGAAGAACGGCGTCACGGCGGTGATCTTGCGAGCCGACGCCCTTCGTAGCGCATCGATCGTGATGAGCTGTTCCATGATGTGGAAGTTGATTGGGCGAGTATGACTCTGGATGACGAAACAGTCCGCCCCGCGAACACTCTCGTTGGGACGGACATAGATCTCGCCGCTGGCGAACGTCGACCGCTGGAGACTGCCGAGCTTCACGCCGAGCAGATCGGCGACTTCTTCGGCGAGCGCCTCGTTGGCTCCGCCGGAGAAGAGCATGAGGCGTTTGCGGGAGATGACCTCCATCAGTCAGCGTTCCTTTTTCGCTTGCGGGCCGCTAAGCGGGCAGCGTAGCCAGGAATCTCTCGCTGGTCAGCCCGTTCGACTGCCAGGGCTCCGTCCGCCACGTCTTTGGTGATCGTGGAGCCTGCCCCGGTCACCGCGTCCTTACCGATGCGAACGGGCGCCACCAACATGGTGTCGCTTCCCACGAAAGCCCCCTCTCCCACCTCGGTACGATGTTTGTCGACACCGTCGTAGTTGCACGTGATGGAACCAGCCCCGATGTTGGCACGATCACCAATCTCGGCATCACCCATGTAGCTGAGATGCGGCACCTTGGCTCCGTCGCCAAGGGTGGTGTTTTTCATCTCGACGAAGGTGCCGGCTTTGGCGCCACGCCCGAGAACGGTTCCCGGGCGGAGCGAAACATAGGGACCCACCTCGGCTTCGGGGCCGATCTCCGCCTCGCGCAGAACCGAATACCAGACCCGGGCCCCGGCCCCGATCGACGAGTCCCGGGCGAATGTGTCGGGCCCAACCGAGGCTCCCTCCTCGACCCGACAGGCGCCTTCGAGGTGGACGCCGGTGTACAAGAAGGCTCCGGGCTCGACCACCACATCAGCGGTCAGATAGACGTTGAACGGATCTTGGATCCACACACCCTTCTGCATGAGGTCGGTGGCGATGCGGTGGCGCATCAGCCGGTTGGCCTCTGCCAGCTGCCATTGGCTGTTGACCCCGGCAATAACGGCTTCGTCGGTGGGAATTCCCACCAGGGGGAATTCCCGCTCCGAAAAATGGGTGATCACGTCGGTGAGGTAATACTCGCCTTGTGAGTTGACGTTGCTCAGCTGCGACAAGCCCTCCAACAGCTTGGCGCCGTCGAAGGCGTACATGCCGGCGTTGATTTCGCGGATCTCACGCTGTTTGGCGTTGGCGTCTTTGTGCTCGACGATGCCAACGACCCGATCCCAACCGTCACGCAGGATGCGTCCATAACCGCGGGCGTCGGGAAGTTCGGCCGTCAGAAGGGACGCGGCCGCCCCGATCTTCTCCTTGCCGGACACCAGCTCGATGAGCGCTTCGCCGGTGAGGGCGGGCGTATCGCCGGAGAGAACGACCACGGTATTGGCAGACACATCGCCGATGTGGTCCACGGCCGTCTGGACCGCATGACCCGTCCCCAATTGCTGTTCCTGAACACAATGGTCGACACCGTCTGGGAGTATCGATCGAACCTGTTCGGCGCCGTAGCCGACGACCACAGTGATCCGATCCGGGTTCAGCTGCTGGGCAGCGTCGAGCACCCAAAGGAGCATCGGTTTCCCGGCAACCTCGTGCAACACCTTGGGAACATCGGATTTCATCCGAGTTCCCTGCCCTGCGGCCATGACGACCACCGTTGTGGCCATGTTCTCTCCTCCGTGGTTCGCTGGGGGGACAGGACTCGAACCCGTACCAACGGGACCAAAACCCGTCGTGCTGCCAGTTACACCACCCCCCAAATGGGGCGCTCGTTGAGCGGCGCCAGTCTAGCCCTGGTCGATTTGGGCGCCGTGTGGCACCGGAGTCGCCGCCCGAACGGCTCGCGCTTCGCCGCGAAAGGGATCCACCGCCTCCTCGGCATCCTCTCGCGAGGGAAAGAACGAGAACAAGGTCGATCCGCTTCCGCTCATCATCACGCCTCGATTCCAAGCGTCCTCGAGGCGACGGCGCCACTCCCCCAGCTGTGGGTCGAGGTGAACCGCTGCCGGGTAGAGGTCGTTCACGAGCGGCGCCCAGTCCTGGAGCGATGCGGGAAGTGAGGGGTCATCCATCTCGGGACCAATCGGCGCGCCGAGCATGTCCCACGCCCGGTATACCTCGGGCGTGCTCAACTGGATGGGGGGAACCACCAACGCCAAGGCGAAATCGGACGAGGCGTCGACAGGATCGACCCGCTGGCCGTGGCCGGACAACTTCGCCCAACCTCCTTTCAACGCGAACGGCACGTCTGCCCCGAGGCCCGCGGCAAGGTGTGCCGCACGGTCCGTGCTCGCCACCGAATCCGCGAGCCGCAAAGCTGCGGCGGCATCGGCACTGCCGCCCCCGAGGCCTGCGGCCGCCGGGATGTGCTTGGTGAGGGCCAAATCGAGGCCGGCTCGTTTGCCGGTGTCGCGACGGTGGCCATCCACGGCCTTCCACACCAGATTGGATCGATCATTGGGCACCCCGGTGGCCTGGGCGCCGTCGACCACCAGACTGTCGTTTGCAGACGGGGTGGCCACCAGTCGGTCCGCCCAGTCAATCGTCGTCACCAGCGATTCGATCGGATGGAGGCCGTCGTCGCGCACCGGCGACACACGGAGCGTGACGTTGACTTTGGCGAATCCCAGCGCAGCCGTCATAGGCAGGCCTCCGCCAGTGCCAACCACTCCTCAACCGTCAACGTCTCTGGTCGCCGGGTGGGATCGATGGCGGCCGAGCTGAGCACCGCGTCGGGGTTGGGCACGGTGTTTCTGAGGGATTGCCTCAGCATCTTCCGGCGTTGGTTGAACGCGGCCGCGGCAAGGTCAACTGCCCGTTCGGCGCCCGCCGGTGCTGCGCGACGATCGAGGCGGACCACCGCCGACCCCACATGGGGCGGCGGTACGAAGACCTGGGGCGGGACCGTGAACATGCTGTGGCGCTCGGCGTACAGCCCGGCGACCACCGAGGGCAGGCCAAATACGCGCGAACCAGGCTGGGCGGTGAGCCGATCGGCCACCTCTTTCTGCACCATCACGCAAAAACGCGACACGGCCGGGACATGGCGCATGAGGTCGAGCACAATCGGTGTCCCGACGTTGTAGGGCAGGTTGGCGACGAGTGTCCATTCGCCCTGAAGCTCGGTGGCGAACTCGACGGCGGCGGCATCCTCGAAGCGCACGTCGACCTCCAGGCCGGCGAGCACCTCGGCCAGCAGCGGCCGCAGAGCTTCGTCGACCTCATAGGCGCGCACATGGTGGCCGCGCTCGGCCAATGCGCGAGTGAGTGCTCCCGTGCCGGCACCAATCTCGAGGACCGCGGCGCCCGCGCCGAGATCGGCGAGGTCGATGATGCGTTGCACGATGTTGGGATCCGCCAGGAAATGTTGCCCGAGCCGCTTGCGGGGGCGCAGCTCATGCCGATCGAGAAGCCGCCGGATCTCGGTTGGCGTCTGGCTCATGACCCGAAGACCACTCGGGCACGCTGCGAGGTCGCCTCGGCAACCTGGGAGATGTCGATACTCCATACCTCGGCCAGCGCCGCTCCATTCAGCGCAACGTGAGCCGGCTCATTGGTTTGCCCTCGGAACGGCGGCGGTGTCAGATACGGAGTATCGGTCTCCACCATGGCCCGCTCGGGAGGCACCAACGCGGCGCCCCGACGGACCGTATCGCCGTTTTCGAACGCCACCGGGCCGGCGAACGAAAACGTGACGCCCAACTCCAGGAACCGTTTTGTCCAGCGCGGCCCACCCGTCCAACAATGGAGGATCGCCTTGGGGCCGAGATCGAACCGACCCAGGTGGTCGTAGACGTCACTGAAAGCGTCGCGGCAATGCACGATGGCCGGCAAGTCGTGGCGCTGGGCGAGAGCCAGTTGGTCCGCAAAGGCGATGCGTTGTTCCTCGGGATCGGAGAGGTTGCGGTAGTAGTCGAGGCCCATTTCGCCCACGGCTGAGACCTCGCTCATCAGGGCTTCGATTGCCCCCTGTTCCTTGTTCCAACGGGCGGCATCGTGGGGGTGGAGGCCGGCGCTGGCCCGGATACGCGAATCGGCGGCGGCGAGGTCGATTGCCGCCCGACTCGAGGCGAGATCGATTCCCGGCACGACCACCCAGTCCACGTCGACAGCCCGATCGAGGACTTCCGCTGGGTTGCTGTCCGTGAGCTGCAGATGGCAATGAGTGTCGATCCACACGCCGGTGAGGGTAGCGGCGCCGCTGGATCAGTAGACTGGCTCCGATGGACACCGGAATGGTCAGGAAAATCGATGACCTGGGCCGGATCGTGGTTCCTGCCGAGACCCGCAGGCTCTTCAACATTCAAGAGGGCGACCAGCTCGCGATTGCCGTAGAAGACGACGCCATCGTGATTCGCAAGCTGGACGCCAGCTGCACGTTCTGCGGCACCTCCACCGACGTCATCGCCTTTCGTGGCAAGGGCGTGTGTGCGAGCTGCCGCAACGAACTGACCTAGGACTCAGCGTTCCCCCCGAATCAGACGCTCGTAGATCTTGCGACGGGGCAACCCTGTTTCGGATGCCACCTCGGCTGCCGTGGTTTTGACGCTGGCTCCGGCGTCCACCTGTCGCTGCGCCTGCCGAACAGCATCGTCCAAACTCGCTTTCGGCTCGCCTGCACCACCGAGGGCAACAGTGAGCTCGCCCCGTTGATCGAACTCGGTGGTGAGAGCCTCCCCAAGGGCACCCCTCCAGATCTCCTCGTGGAGCTTGGTCAGCTCCCGGCCGATGACGACCGGCCGCCACGAATCGACGCCGGCGCCGGCGAGATCGAACAAGTCGGCTTCGAGTCGTTTGGGTGTCGTGAAGAACACGACGGTGCGCGGCTCACTGGCAACGGCGGCGAGCCGACTGGCCCGGTCTTTGCCCTTGCGCGGCAGAAAGCCCTCGAACACGAAGCGATCGGTCGGCAAGCCCGATACGGCCAGCAACGACGTAACTGCGCTCGGTCCGGGGATGGGCACCACCTGGCCCCCGGCGGCGATGGCGGCAGCCACCGCCGACAATCCCGGGTCGGAGATAGACGGTGTCCCAGCATCGCTCACCAATGCGATCGTGTCTCCTGCGGCGATTCGCTCTCCCACTTCGTGCGCCCTCGTGTCTTCATTGCCTGCGAAGTAGGAACGCAACTGCACCGACACACCCAGGTGCTCGAGGAGCCGGCCGGTGCGACGGGTGTCCTCCGCATAGACGATGTCGACTTCGCCGAGCACGTCGGCCAGCCGTTTCGTCACATCGTTCAAGTTGCCGATGGGGGTGGCGCACACATAGAGGACTCCGGACACTCACCCACGATAGGGCGGATCGCAACACGTTCTCCAACATCGGGGATCGGCTCCTCCAGATCCATCTCCAGGATCATTCGCGCCCCGGCCCTGCCCCAGAGTCGCCACGGAGCGAGCCGACCCACCGCCAAGACATGGCCGGATCTGTCAAACGCAACCGTTGTCAGGGGTGACGACATCCCCATCCCGTGAACCGAGGCGGCGCGGAGGAGGAGCGCGTGGCGGGGAGGGACGATCCGCACTCCGCGCAGTCGCCGATAGAACGTGTCGGCAATCACCACCGGTCCAGAAGTCCACGACGGAGTCGTCAGAGTCACATGCTCCACGCACCGACGGTACGACGCCGCAATGGCCAATACCAGAGGGGTGTTGACCCGGCTCGCCGGACCATCAGTCGGCGAATGTGGCTCGATAAGGCTCGAGGACGGCCTCACCCGCGGCTTCGGAGTCGGCAACGATCACCAGCACCTCATTGCCGGTTGTCCCGACAAAAAAATACCGGTCGGAGGGGATCTGGGTCCGGCCGAGTTCCGACCAGGCTGCGTACATCTCTTCTGCGTCGCTCGCTTCGTCGCCCGCGAACAGGTTGACGAATATGGCGTTGTCGCCGTCCCACAGAACCCGGTAAACGTCACCGCCCCACCCATTGGCGGCATCTTCGGCGGTACGAGTAGAAAGCGACTGGTTGAACAATGCTGCGTAGGCCTGCTGGCCCCATGTCGATTCTTCACCCACCTCATAACCGGGCACCGGTGTGGGGAGCAACGTGACCGCAGCTGCCTCCTCACGGTCCCGGTAGGCGTCGAGGTCGATGACTTGTTCGGTGCTGGTGGGAAGGCTTTCGTAGGCGGCATTGACTGCGGAGAAATCGCCCGCCTCGGTCCACAAGCTCGATACGAAGCCCGTGCCCCCCGTGAGGTCATACGGCCAGATGAGCGAATCGGCGATGAACGACGGTGTACCGTCCAACGTCGTGGTGTCGATGTTCAGAGATTCCTCGAGCACCTCGCGCTGGTCCTGGACTGACATGGCCGTCTGGAAGTAGATCAGCTCCGTCCAAGTGGCGTCGCCCTCGAGCAGGCCGCTGAGCGCGGAAGCCTCGTCGAAACGGTCTTCGTCGTAGAGCATGTTGCTGTGCTCGTTGAATTCGAAGTGCTGGTCGGTCAGCGAATGCACCAGCTCATGGACCATCGTCAGTTTCTGCAGTGCAGTCAGATTCCCGTCAGAGGCGGGCACGACCAGTTCTTCGGTGTCGCCGTCGTAGAAGCCGGCCACCTGCTCGGTATACAGATCGATGAACAGCCCGCGCAGATCCGACTGCGGGCCGATGATGCCCAGCGCCTCGTATACGGCATCGTCGCGGGCCGTCTCCTCGGGCTCGAGCTCTTCCTCGATCAGAGCCGAGACCCGGTCGGCGAGTTCTTGCTCGGTCACGATGGCGACGAGCGGCGAGCGAAGGAACTTGAGGCCCCGAGTCTCCTCGGTGATCGCAATCAGATCGTTGATGGTCGCAACCAACTCGGGATTGGGATCATCGGCGACGATCGTCGCCTCGGTCGGCTGGTCAGGATCGACACTCGGCGTCGTGGTGCCCTCCGTCGTCGGCGAGGTCGTGGCGCCGGCCGTATCGGCGGGGAGCGTCGTCTCCGGCGCAGTGGTCGTCTCCACCGGAACGGCGGTTGTCGTGGTCTCACCAGCACCGCCCGAACACGCTGCCCCAAGCAGAACGAGGGCAAGCAGAACGGGAAAGAGGCTGCGTGGCATGCGGCACAGGTTACCGGCCACGCGGTTTATGGCGGCATACCGCACCTTGATCGCGAGCACCCCCGAGGCGCGATGTTCTAAGGTGACCGCCGTTCCAACCGAACCACAGAGGGACCGATAGCGATGGCAGGCTCAGGACACGGAACCAAGGCAGTGCTGGCTGCGCTGATTGCCAATGCGGGTATCGCCGTCGCCAAGTTCGTGGCGTGGGCATTCACGGGTTCCTCCTCGATGCTCGCCGAGGGGATTCACTCGGTGGCAGACTCCGCCAACCAGGCCCTCTTGCTTCTCGGAGGTCGCAGAGCGCGACGAGAGGCGTCGGCCACCCATCAGTTCGGCTACGGCCGGGCCCGGTACTTCTGGTCGTTCATCGTCGCGGTGGTCCTTTTCTTGCTCGGTGGTGTGTTCGCCTTGTTCGAAGGCGTGGAGAAGCTCCGGCATCCCCACGAGATCACCTCGCCCGCCTGGGCGTTTGGAGTGCTCATCTTCGGCATCATCCTGGAAGGTTGGTCATTTCGAACGGCCATCGTCGAGTCGCGACCCTTGAAGGGCGATCGCACCTGGTGGCAGTTCGTCCGCCAGGCCAAAGTGCCTGAACTACCGGTCGTCCTGCTCGAGGACCTCGGTGCTCAAGTGGGTATGATCCTGGCCCTGATCGGCGTGACGCTGGCGGTCACGACGGGCGAACCTCGATGGGACGCGGCAGGCACGCTGGCGATTGGTTTGTTGCTCCTCGTCATTGCGGTGATCCTCGCCATCGAGATGAAGAGTCTGCTGCTCGGTGAATCCGCCGATCCCAAGGTGCAGGCCGACTTGGAGCACGCTCTCGCTTCCTCGCCCCACGTGCGCCGCGTCATCCACATGCGTACCCAGCACATGGGCCCTGACGAGATCCTCGTCGCTGCCAAGGTCGAGTTCGATCACCATCTATCGAACCCGGAATTGGCCGACGCCATAGACGTCGCAGAGCAGAATATGCGCGATACGGCTCCCGATGCCGCAATCGTCTACCTCGAGCCCGATCTCCACGAGGTCGACCACGAAGGCCGATCGGGTGCCGACGACCCGGGCGCGGAGCATTGACAGAACCCGATTCGAGCTCGGCGGAGTGCGGTAACCTCTAGCCCGTTCCTTTGGGGGTGTAGCTCAGCCTGGCAGAGCGCTACGTTCGCAACGTAGAAGTCACGGGTTCAAATCCCGTCACCTCCACTTGACATTCACCAGTAGAACTGCCTCGAGAATCAATCGGTCTGACAGCGGGCGGTTCGTATGTGAGGCACAGACCACGGCCAGGTCAGCGGCTGGAGCAGGGTACGTCGGTCTGCAATTGAAGGGCGATGAGGTCAAGAAGGTGACCGATCCTCGACTGCCCGAGCACCGTTCAAGCCCTGGCGGGTCGGCTCCCATCCGCCCGTTCTTGCGGCTCCTGCGCCGTCATCGTTCGGCCGGTGCCACCGCGAACTCGACATTGCCGGTCGAGCCGTCGACCGTCACGAGTTGCCCATCTTTGAGGCGCGCCGTGGCATCTCCGCAACCCACGACTGCGGGTATCCCATATTCGCGGGCGATGATCGAGGCGTGGGCAAGGGCGCTGCCAACGTCGGTGACCACTGCTGCCGCTCGATCGAAGAGGTAGGTCCAAGCAGGTGCGGTGAGAGGGGCGACGAGAACCTCGCCATCCACGAAATCGTCGAATTGCGACGATTCTCGCACTACCCGCACTCGACCAGTCGCCCGACCGGGGCTCGCCGGTACGCCACGGACCAGGGCATCGTCCGAGCGGACCGCTCCGACGGTCTTGCCGCTGTACTCGAAGAGGAACCGGACTATTGGCGGGACCTTCCCAACCCAGAGGGGTGCGACCATCTTGGCCGCCAGCATCCGTTCTTCCCGTCGTTGCAAGATGATGGTCTCCATTGGCTCCGGCTTCTCGAGCAAGAACAGGACCTCGGCATGGTTCAGATGGAAGATGTCGTCTGGCGAGCGGAGCGCCCCGGCCGAGGCGAGGGCCTCACCCAGCCGCTGAACTGCCCGGCGCATCACCGGCCAGGGCAGTGAGAGCAGGCCGAGTTGTTCCTCGCGCACGGGCACGACATATTGGGCCTCAGTGAGCAACCTTCGGAATCTGCGAAGACGACGTGGCGAGCGGGCCAAGACTTCCTCGGCCGCTTGCACCGTCCTGATGCGCCGCTCCTTCAGCTGACCGGCGTCGACAGGGTCATGGCTTGGACTCATCGGCCGGACAGACCAATCGAGCGTCTCGAGACGCGGTGTTCGATAGACCTCCTCAGGTATATCCAATCCCTGCAGCACCACCATGTGACTGAGCTCGAGCTCCTCCTTCAGATGCTTGTTCCAGAATTGCGCGAGCTGTGCTTCGAACTTGTAGGCAGAGCCGGCGACGGTCGCGATCGAGCCGAAATAGTCTCCCGCTTCGTTCGCCAATTCGTCGACCAGTTCGATCAGCTCGAGGGGCTCGAGCGTCTCGACTGCCTTTTCGCCGTCTGATACCGCGCTGCGATAGCGTGGCAGGACGTTGTCCCTCCAATCGTCCTCGCACCGCTGGTAGCCGAAACGAACCGTTTGGGGGAACATCGGAGCCGCCATCCTCCAGTCCTTGCGTACCCGGCCGACGATGTTGATGAAGTTCCTCGTGAAAGCGACACCGGGAGCGGGCAGCCAGTTGAGCGAGTAGTAGTACCAGCCGTTGACGACCACGTGGAGGGGTTCGGGGGCGACTTGTCCGATCAGCTCGTTCAGTCGTTCGTGCAGGCGCCTTTCCATGCGGGACAGCAACCACGACTCGAACAGCGGCGTGACCGGTTCGGGGATCCACTCACCGAATCGCAAGGATCGGTGATACACGCCCGGGGCGGGCGGCTCCCAACTCACCGCGTCCGGTAGCCCGGTGATGGGTCGAGCTTGCACCACCCAGAGCTGTTCTCCGTCCCAGGCCCACTCGACGTCCTGCGGAACCTTGAACTCCCGCTCGATGTCAGCAGCCAGTCGGGCGATGCGCTTGGCCAACCTCTTTCCCAACACACCTTCAGGGCTCCGGACCGGTCGGGCCCTGCCCGCTCCCACCGTCCACTCGTCTCCCGGGACCTCACCCGATAGCAGTCGGTCGGCGAGGCCGCTCGTGGCAGTGATGACCGTCGTGTCTCTGTCCCCGGTGACTGGATCGGCGGTGAAGGCAACCCCCGCGCACACCGGGTCGATCATGACTTGAGTGAGCACCGGAATGACATGTCCATTCGCGAGGCGTGCGGATTCTCTGACTTCGGAAATGGCTGTCAGGATCGAAGAAGCATCGACACGGAGAACCGAGCGGTACCGGCCGGCGAGTGACGCCTCGGGAGCGTCTTCGAGCGCCCCACTGGATCGCACGGCGAAAGGCCCGTCACCGAGCCCTTCGATGTGGGGACCCAACTGAATGTCGTTCAGGTCGGTGTTGGGTGTCACCACGAACCCGTCCGGGATCTTGAACCCCGCCCCACTCAACAAACCAAGACCGCGAGCCTTCCCACCGACATCGGCAAGAGACGCTTCGCCGGCGCTCACCAGATTGATCACTTCACGGGTCACGAGCGGATGCGTTGGATCAATGTCCTCATGGTCCACATCACTTCGTCCGCAGCCTCGTCTGGACCGAGACCCAACCGGTCCTGCCATAGGAGATAGACGTCGGAGGTGGTGAGAACAAATGCCAGCTTGGCGAGGTGTTCCAGTTGATCAGGCGGGATCTCAGGATCGACATTACGGAACGCCTCCCGCATTCCATCGAGTCGCTCGGGCGTCCCCTGGATGCGCACATCGCGCCCGATCCGCGAGGCGAATGCGGCTCTCGTCAGATCGTCGGTGTTCTCGAAGTGGTGGAACACCTTGCGGACGATTTCGTCGACTTCTTCCATGGTCTCTGGAAGAGACTCAACCTCGATGCCGGATCTCCGCCCGGCGTGGGGGATGAGTGCCTTGAGCAATCCTGCCTTGTCGCCGAAATGCCGGTAGATGGTTCCCACCGACACACCGGCCCTCTCGGCCACTGCGGGGACCGACAGAGTATCGACGCCCTCGGCGAGAACCTCCACGACGGCGTCGAGAATGCGGTCGCGGGTCGCTGCGGCCTGGTCATCCCTGAGTTGTGAATCGTATTTGCGCGTGGTCATCGTTCTGCTCAACGGATCGCCTATTGATTATAGGATTCGTTTAGTCAATTGTCAACCGCTGAATCGGAAGGAGGTCAAGGTCGTGTGCCTCCCTGTTCCTGGTGGGAGGCCTCATCGAGGTGGGCGGCTCACCGTCGCGGGATAGTCGACTCCGAGCCGTTGCGAGGGCGGGGCGGTCGGTCCAACCAAACCACCCCGCCGATCCAGCTGGCAGTTCAGTCCGTCACGATCAGCTGGCCGGTCATCGACTGGTGGCCGGGGATGCTGCATACGAAGTCGTAGGTGCCCTGGGCCGCTTCGCCCAGGTCGATGCGCCGGGCCTTGCCGGCGGGCAACTGCAGCTCGATGCCGAGCTCGGGAACCGAGAAGGCGTGGTGGGACATCTCCGGGTTGTCGATCCACAGACCGCCTTCGTCGAGATCCACCTCCACCATCCCCGGAGCAAAGGCGAACCCGTCGACGGCGAGAACCACGTCACCAGGTTGTGCCAGCTCGGTGGTCGTCATCGAGGAGATGAAGATCGCAGCCGCCACACCGATACCGAACACACCGAGGGCCGCCCAGCGGGCCGGTCCGGCCCGATCGGGTGCCCAGCCTCGCAGCAAGCCGATCCCTCCAACCAACGCCAACGCGATCGCCAACGTCCCGAACAGTGCCGGCGCGAATGATGCAGCCGACTCCGGGTGCCGGAGGTCGCCGGCGAACGCCAGATTGGCCGCCATCACGAGCGCCGCCAGGACGGTGAAGGCGATCACACGGGACCGCTTGCCCGTCCGCAGCGCCCGGGCGCCGATGGCGAACAGCACCGCCACCAGCGTCATGAACGGGTCGAAGAACAGCGACCCGGCCTGGAGAACGACGGCCCAGACCACGAAGGCCCAGGCGCCGGTTTGGGCAACCGTGCGCCACGTCGTGGTCCGTCCGCCTGTGGTTGTCTCAGTCATGTCATCCCTCCTTGGTTCTGAGTGAGCCGGTGCTCCGCCGACCGGGTGTACGTCGGCCGGGTTTCTGTTCGATGCCTTCACGACCGCTCCTTTCGCCGGGTCGGTTTGTCCTGGTTCCAAGGTGCCTGGTCCGGGTGCTTCCGTCGATGGGGGTAGCCCGCCAGTCAGGGTGCGGGTTCCCTCATTCGGTTCGTGGGGATCACGCCTGGTACCTCCGCCCGGCGGCCGCGGCGGTCACGTCGACGCCGCAGCCTTGGAACCGCGCCACGATCTCGTCGATCTCGTCGTCGGTGCGTGCGGGGTCGTGGTGGAACAACGCCAGGCGCCGAACGACATGGCGGCGGGCGAGGTCGATCACGTACTCCACGCTGGAGTGACCGAGAAACGCCTTGTCCCTCATCTCAGCGGCGGTGTGTTGGGAGTCGTGCAGCAGGAGATCGGCGCCGGCGACCAGATCGACCGGTTCCGATTCCGCTTCGGCGAGCCAGTAGTCCGGGAGGTAGGCGAACGACGTTGCGCCGTCCGATACCCGGTAGCCGAAGGTGCGGCCCCCCTTGTGCGGGATGTCGCCGGCGAGCACCTCGAATCCCTCGATCACGACGCGGCCGGCGTCGAGGGCATGGAACCGCCACCGACCCCGGAGTTGCGCCGGCGTGACGGGAAAGTGGGGCGGGCCCATCGCCCGCGACAGCACCTCGACCGGATCTTCACCCTGGGCCGGCAGGTAGAGGTCGACTTCGGCGTCGTCCCGGTCGACGGCCGGGGCGAAGGGCAGTCCATGGGTGTGATCCCAGTGGAGGTGGGTGAGGAGGATCGATCCCCGGAAGGGCTCCGCACCCAGCAAGTCGGACAGCCTGCGCAATCCCGTGCCGGCGTCAAGCACCAGCCGGGGTGTCTCGCCGGCATTGGCGACGGCGACCGAACTGGTGTCACCGCCGTAGCGGGCGAACTCGGCCCCGGTCGCCGGGGTCGAGCCCCGGCAACCGAGGATGGTCACCGCCACTCAGCCTTCCTCCCGTCGGTGGCCCGAGGCCACTTCGGCCAGGTCTCCCCTATCCAGGGCCTGGCCGCTGACGGCCGCCACCTTGCTGGGAGTCAGCGCCCTGACGGTCGATGTTCGATTCCCGCCTTCCAGCACGGCCCGCTCGCCGACGATGGCACCGGGTCCGATTTCGGCGACGGTCTCGCCATCGACGTCAACCGCAAAGACACCGTCGAGCACCAGGTAGATCTCAGCGCCGGGCTCGCCCTGCGTGGTGAGAAGACTGTCCTTGGCCAGCTTGCGGATCTTGGGCTTCAGTCCCATCAGCATCGAGGAAAGGGAACGCTCGACTTCGCTCTCGACGGCCGCGACCACGGCCTCGTGCTCGACCCCGTGCCACGGCGACCGGTCGTGGTCGAAGCGGCGCGTCCAGTCGGCCCAGTCGACCAGACCGCTCTTCTCGACCAGCCGGCCACTGTGGTCGTAGATCCAATGGCGGGGGAATGGCGACGCTCCCACCACCTCGTGAGGTGCCGAACCGTCGACGCCGATCTCCAGGCCGAGAGTCACCCAGGTGGTAGGGCCGGTGATCCGCATGTAGGGCGGCCGGTCGATCCGTCGCGGCAACGGCGCCCCCGTCCGAGCCCCCACCGATTGCACGAACCGGGCCGTGCCGTCGGCGATGACGGGCTCCTCCTGGAGGACCGGGAACCCGACCCCGGGATAGGTGAGCTTCAGCGGCCCTATCCCACCTGAGGTCGAGCCAACCACGGCCCTGCCGCTGTAGCCGGCGTCGACGATCTCGCCTTCCCGGACTTCGATCCAGGCGGCCAGCCGGTTGGCGGCTCGCAGGCGATCGGCGGCTTTCAGCTCGTCGAGTTTGCCGTCGGTGATCCTGTCGGGTGGCGGTTGGTCGTAGTGGCCAATGTTGAGGTCCAGCGGGACCCGGCTCCACCCGGTGACCGCCTCCGACGGGATCCAGCTGATGGATGTGACGGATGATTCGATACGCATGGGTGTTCCTCCTTCGGGTACCCCTCCAGCATCCGCCACCGCATCCGTCCGATGAATGGTGCAGCCCTGGTTTTGGAGGT
This sequence comes from Acidimicrobiia bacterium, assembly GCA_041577335.1. Taxonomy (GTDB): domain Bacteria; phylum Actinomycetota; class Acidimicrobiia; order Spongiisociales; family JAENVV01; genus JBFGJH01. The sequence goes on from JBFGJH010000007.1 coordinate 28,674, forward strand.
GTGGGTTTCCGCACCCCGATTGGGCGGGCGTCACCCTGGTGGCGCCCGGCGGGAGCTCGCACAATGAGGTCATGGCGATCTCTGTGTTTCTGGCCGACGACAACCTGCTGGTCCGCACCGGCGTCCAGACGCTGATGGAGCTGGCCGGCGACCTCGAGGTGGTTGGCGTAGCGGCGGACTACGCCGGGCTCGTCGATGGGGCGGTCGCCCACCAACCGCAGGTGGTGGTGACCGACATTCGCATGCCGCCCGACTTCCGCCGGGAGGGCATCGAAGCGGCCAAGCTGGTCCGTAAGCGCCACCCCGGCACGGGCGTGGTGATCCTGTCGCAGTACGACGACCCGGAGTACGCCGTTGCTCTGCTCTCGGACGGAGCGGCCGGATACGCGTATCTTTTGAAGGACCGGGTGGCCGAGGGTGACCAACTGGTGCGGGCCGTCCGAGAGGTGGCCACCGGCGGATCGATGCTCGATCCGATGATCGTGGAGGCGTTGACGCGGCCGGTGTCATCGGACGGGCTGCTGGACGACGGGGAGGAACGGTTGCTGGACATGGTGGCCGAAGGAACTCCGATCAAGGCGATCGCGCTCGCCCTCGACACCACGCCCGCCGACGTCGACAGCCGGATCGAGTCGTTGTTCGTCAAGCTGGCCGATGGTCTCAGCGGCGGCCACCAGGAAGCACTGGACCGGCTGCGGACGCTGCAGCGAGCCATAGCCGACCGAGAAGAACAAGGCGAAGAGCTTTCCCGACTGCTGCCCGGCGGCGTGGCCGACAAGCTCCGGCGCGAGGGGCGGCGCATCGGCGAGACCGAGGAACTCGACGTCACGGTGCTCATGTCCGACATCCGCAGCTACTCGACCATCGCCGAGCGATCCGACCCATCCACCCTCGCCGGCCAGCTCAACCTCCACCGCGCCGAGATGAACCGGGCGATTCTCGCCGAGGGCGGCACGGTGATGCAGTTCGTCGGCGACGCCGTGATGGCGGTGTTCGGCGCCCCCGACCCGATGCCCGACCACGCCCAACGGGCGGTGTGCGCCGCCGACGCCATGCACGAGGCGCAAGCGCGGGTGAACGACGCCTGGACCGCACAGGGGCTGGAACCGTTTGGCCTGGGCATCGGCATCTCGACCGGCACGGTCGCCGCCGCCCTCTTGGGGTCCGAGGAGCGGGTCGAATACTCCGTCGTCGGCGACACTGTCAACCTCACCCAGCGTCTCCAGCAGTGGGGCGAACCGGGAGAGACGGTGCTGAGCGAAGCGACCTATGCGGCGCTGGCAGCTCCGCCGCCATGCGACGTGATCGAACCGGCGTTGGTGAAAGGTCGCGAGAAGCCGGTTGCGGCACATCGCTACCCGAGGAGATCGCCATGACCGACTCGGCTGTTCGTGCCACGATCCGGACGGTCGTCTTCACCTCGGTCGTCCTCGTCGTCGGGGCTTTCACGACCATGGTATGGAGACACGGCGCCGGCCGGCTGGCCGAGAGCGACGTGCCCACCGCCTTCGTGATCGTCATCGGACTCGGCGCCGTGGTGTGGGTGGCATCCGGCCAGCAGCCCCGCAACCGGCTGGTGTGGGTACTCACCGCGTTCGTCGCCTCGGTTGCCTGGTTCGCGGCGGCGACGGCCATACGAACCATCCTCGCCCCGGAGCTCCCGTTTCGCCTCACCGTGGAGTCCGGCGCCCCGGCCGAGCTACCACGCGCGGCGGCGTGGCTGGAGTACGCCGCCCTTCCCCTCTCGAGCTCCGCCTCGCTTCTGCTCATCACGTTCGGGTTGATGCTGTTCCCCGACGGCACACTCCCTTCGAAGCGCTGGCGGCCGGTGGGCATCGCCGCCGGTGCGGTGCTCGCCATCGGGCTCGTCCGCAACCTCATCATTTGGCACCCCGACAGCACCTACGTCATCGCGGAGCATCCCTTGTTCCATCTCCTCAGTCCGGTCGACATCGGATTGCCGTTGGTGGCACTGGCTGCGGTCGTCGTCAGATTCAGGCGGTCCGAGGGCGACGAGCGGGCGCGGTTCAAGTGGGTGGTGTGGGGTCTCGGTGTCTTTGTGCCGCTGACGCTGGTGGGGTGGATGTCGGGGATCACCGTCATCGCCGCCCTCGCCAACTTCGTCTTGATCGGAACCTATGGCATCGCCATCACCCGCCATCACCTGTTCGACGTCGATGTGGTGATCTCGAAGACGCTGGTGTATGCGGCGCTGGCCGGGTTCATCGGATTGGTCTACGTGGCCATCGTGGTGGGCGTCGGAGCGTGGGTCGGTACCGGGTCGGAACCGAACCCGGTGCTGGCGGTGGGGGCAACGGCGCTGGTGGCGGTGGCGTTCCAGCCGGTCCGCCGCCGCCTGGAACGGGTCGCCAACCGGGTGGTGTTCGGCCGGCGAGCCACCCCCTACGAGGTGCTGTCGGAGTTCTCGCGGCGGGTGGCCGCCACCGGCGGCTCGCTACTCGACGACGCCGCCCGTTGGCTGGCCGAAGGGACGGCGGCGACCCGGGTAGTGGTGTCGCTGCGAATCGACGGGAAGTCGCGGGAAGCGGCCTCCTGGCCGTCCGCTTCGAACGGGGCGCCTGCCGAGCCGGTGCGGCTGCCCATCGCCGACGGCGGCGTCACGTTGGGCACCCTCGACCTGTATCTCCCGCCCAACCAGCCGCTCAACGACGAGGATCGGCGTTTGGCCGAGCAGGTGGCGTCGGGCATGGGACTGGCGGTGCGCAACCAACTGCTCACCGAGCGGCTCGAAGCGCGGGTGCAGGCCCTGCGAGAATCCCGCCGCCGGCTGGTGGCCGTGCAAGACGAAACCCGGAGACGCCTCGAAAGGGATCTCCACGACGGCGCCCAACAACAACTCGTGGCGCTGAAAGTGAAGCTCGGGTTGAGCCGGACCATTGCCGACCAAGCCGGCGCCACCCACACCGCCGACCTGCTGGAGCGGTTGGCCGCCGAAGCCGACGAAGCCGTCGACGCCATGCGCGAATTCGCCCGCGGCGTCTACCCCCCGCTCCTGGAAGCCGAAGGCCTGACAGCGGCCATCGCCGCCCAAGCCCGACGAGCGCCGCTGCCGGTGGCGGTGAACTCCGATGGCATGGACCGCTACTCCCGCGACGTCGAGGCCACCGTCTACTTCTGTGTGCTGGAGGCATTGCGCAACACCATCCAACACGCCGGAGCCTCCTCCGCCGCGGTCACCCTTGGCCAAGACAACGGGACCCTCGAGTTCCGGATCAGCGACGACGGAACCGGCTTCGACCCGACCTCGACCAGCCGCTCCGGACTGATCACCATGACCGACCGGGTCGATGCCCTTGCCGGCCACCTCACCGTCGCCAGCAGCCCCGCCACGGGCACCACCATCACCGGGACCCTGCCCGTCGATGTTCCCGTGGAGGTGCCGTCGTGATCTCCCTCTCCGACCCGACCCGTCGCATATTCGGATACCTCATCCTGGCCGGGGCCGTGACGGCGGTCGCCGTCAACGTCTGGACGTCGGTCGCCATGGGCGTCACCGACGACGTGCCCACGCAGATCGTGCTGGGCACGGTCTTCGGTGTCGTCGGCTGGGTGCTCGTTCGGTCCCAACCCGGCAACAACGCCGTGTGGGCGCTGCTGTGGGGAGCGCTGTGCGGGGCGTGGAGCGCGGCGCTGGAGACGTTGGCGGTGCGTCGCACCGGGTTCACTCTCGAGGAGATCGCCGACGGGGCGCTGCCGGTGGCGCCGGCCGCCCTCGACGGGGCCACGGCAATGTTGATCAACCTCAGCAACTGGCTGTGGCTCGGGTACTTCGCAATTCCCATTCACCTGGTGTTGCTGTTCCCGACGGGGCGAGCGAGCTCGTTGCGTTGGAGAAGGGTCATGTGGGCGGCGTTCGGAGTGATGGTCGTGTCGGCGTTGGTCGGATTTGTCACATTGGGGCCGTGGGTCACCCGGCCGTACGACGAGATCTTCAGCTCGCAGATGCTTGGTGCGGTGGGCATGGCAAACCTGCTGCTCCTGCTTGCGGTTCCTGCCTCCCTGGCCAATCTCGTCGTGCGGTTCCGCCGCAGCTCGGGCGTGGAACGACTCCAGTTCCGGTGGCTCACCTTATCGGTGGCCGTTCTGGCGTTCTCACTCTTGATCGGCCTCGCGCTCGACCCGCTGGGGCTGGCGAATATGGCTCCCGGACTGCAGAGCCTGATCTCCACCATCGGCCTGGCAGGGGTTCCGGTCTCCATCGGCATCGCCATCACCCGGTACCGGCTCTACGACATCGACCTCGTGATCAGCCGGACGCTGGTGTTCGGCGTGCTGGTGGGCTTCATCACCGTGGTCTACGCCGCCCTGGTGGTCGGGGTCGGGTCGCTGGTGGGCGGTTCGAGCCTGGGCTGGTCGATTGCGGCCACGGCGGTGGTGGCGGTGGTGTTCGAGCCGGTGCGCAACCGGGTGCAGCGGTGGATCAACCGGCTCGTCTACGGCCGGCGGGCCACCCCTTACGAGGTGCTGTCCGACCTGACCGGACGGCTGGCCGCCACTGAGCGAGAAGAGGGCCTGTTGGAGCGGATGGCGTCGCAGATCGCCAAGGGCACCGGCGCCCAGTTGGCCACCGTGTGGGTGGCCGACGACACCGGGCTGCGGGCCGTGGCCTCGGAACCGGCCGAGCATCTGCCCACGTCGGTGGTCGACGGGGTCGATGATCTGCCGGGAACGGTGATTCCGGTCCGGTCGGACGAAACCGTACTCGGCGCGTTCGCGGTGGAGGCCCGTCGCGGCGACGACCTCACGCCTATCGAACGACGCCTGGTGGAGGATCTGGCCGGTTCGGCGAGCCTGGTGATGCAACGGCTCCGGCTGGATCAGGCGCTGGAACAGAAAGCAGCCGAGCTGGCCGAGTCGCGGCGCCGGCTGCTCGACGCCCAGGACGTGGAACGACGGCGCCTCGAACGCGAGCTCAACGAGGAGGTCAGGCAGCGGGTGGTGGCGTTGAAGCTCGAGCTGGGCATGGCCGCCCGGCAGGCCGAACGGGAGGGAGCCGGCCAGGCGGAGGCACTGGTGACGCAGATGGCCACCGAAGCTCAAGACGCCATCGACCAGATCCAGGCCCTGGCCCACGGCATCTACCCGCCGCTCCTGGAGGCTGAAGGTCTGGGCCCGGCGGTCCGGGCGCTGGCGGCCGTCGCCCCCGGCGGCGTGGAGGTGGAGTCGCACCTGGCGGCCCGTCATCCCCTGACCATCGAGGGCGCCGTCTACATGTGCATCTCGGAGGCGCTCACCAATGCGGTCAAGCACGGCCGGGGCCCCATCCGAGTCGAGCTGTCCGACGTGTCCGGCGACCTGGTGTTTCGGGTGTCCGATGCGGGGCCCGGCTTCGACTCGGCCACCGTCGCACGGGGGTCCGGCCTCGGCAACATGGCCGATCGACTCGACGCCCTCGGCGGCTCGGTGACGATCAGCTCGCGTCCCGGCTCGCCCACAGTGGTGGAGGGGGTCGTGGCGGTGGCGGCGGAGCTGGCGTCGCAGCCGGCTTGATCAGCTCTCGCCCTCCCGCCAACGGCGGCCGCCGGGTGAGGACCAGAATCGGCCGTGGAGATGAACCCGACGGCTCCCGCCGTGAGCGCCCGGACCGGGGGAACGAAAAAAGAGAGGGGGAGGGCAATCCTGCCCTCCCCCTCCGTCTTCTGCGCCTAGAGGCCGAAGGCAGCGAGTAGCGACTCGCAGTCCGTCCACGACACCGGCTCGTCGAAGGGCGCCGGGAACGGCGCCACCGGCACGACGAACGAGTTGTTCTGCGACAGTGCGTTTCCGGCCTGTCCGAAGTGCATGTGCACATGGTGGGCGTGGATCGGCAGCGCCTGGTTGTTGGCCAGGTCCACGCACTTCCGCACGGAGATCGGGACTTGACCGGTCTCGTCGAGCACGACGCCGAGCACGAGGACGTGACCATGCTCGGCGAACGGGCTGTCGTGGTCGGGCGTTCCCGCCGCCGGGATGGCCGTGAGCGCCACCAGCAGACCGAATGACACCAGCATGCCCATCAATCGATTCATGTCGAAACTCCTCCCTGACCGCCACGCGGTCCCCTCGTCTACAGGCGAAATGGTTTCCGCCTCTGCCGGGCGTTCGACTTGCCCGCATGAGTTCACTGTTCGTGATCGTGCGTGTTCTCGGTATGGTGCTGGCCGAATTTCCCGGGTGAGGATTTCCACACGTCTGAACGACGAGCCGTCGCGGCGCCGCGAACATGCAGGACGTTGCCGGCTCAGCTTCGTCCGGACCAGGCCGCCGCCAGCGCCCCCGGACCGAAGTCGGACTTGGAGATGAAGGCGATGGCTCCGGATTGGCGGGCCCGTTCGGCGAACTCCCCCGCTTCGTAGGTGGAGAGGACGACGACGCGGGCGTCGGGGTCGTCGGCCAGGATCCGGCGGGTGGCTTCCAGTCCGTCCATGCCCGGCATCTTGATGTCCATCAGCACGAGGTCCGGAGCGAGGTCGGTGAACATCGCCATGCCGTCGGTGGCGTTGCCGGCTTCGCCGGCCACCTCGAAGCCTTCGGTAAGTTCGATGACCAGGCGGGCGGCGGACCGGAAGGGCTCCTGATCGTCCACGATGAGAACACGCACGGTTTGAGTCATGACTGCCACCTGTTCATCATCGGCTTGTGACCCTCAAGGCACCAGGGGGCAGGCAGGCATTGCCGGGTGTGGTTTTCCACACCTGTCATCCGGTGGTCTCGGCGAGGAAGAGGAGGACAGCGCGCACCCGCCGGTTGGTCTCCTGCTCGGGCAGCAGATCGAGCTTCGTGAAGATCGAGTTGATGTGTTTCTCGACCGCCCGCTCCGACAGGTACAGCGCTTCGGCGATGGCCCGGTTCGATTTACCGCCGGCTAGTTCCTCCATGACCTCGCGCTCGCGTGGCGTGAGCCGGTCGACCTTGGAGTTCTGACGTTTGATGCGGCCCTCCACCAACGCGTCCACGACCTTGGGGTCGATCTTGGACTCGCCGGCGGCTACCAGCTCGACGGCGTCGGCGAGCACGCCGGCGTCGCCGACTCGTTCTTTGAGGAGATAGGCGATGCCGGCGCTGCCGTCTTCGAGGAGGTGGAGGGCGTAGTCCGGTTCGACGTACTGGCTGAGCACCACCACCCCGATGTCTGGGTGTTCCGCCCGGACCTGGCGGGCGGCGCGGATTCCCTCGTCGGTGCGGGTGGGCGGCATCCGGATGTCGGTGACCACCACCTCGGGCACGTGTTCTGCCACGGCGGCGAGCAGCTCGTCGTGGTCCTCGGCGAGCGCCACCACCTCGTAGCCCTCCTGCTCGAGGACGAGACGAACCCCCTCACGGATGATGAAGGCGTCGTCGGCGAGTACGACTCGGCGTGACATCTGGTGACGATACCTCGTGAAGGTGCCGCGTCAGTGGTCAGCCGGCCACACGTGACGCGGCGCCTCAGCCGCCGCATTCGGCGGCGACGAACGCCACAACGCGCTCGTTGGCCGGGATATCAACGAGGCTCTCCCACTCCGACTGGATCACGTCGAAGGCCGAAACCGGGTCGAGGCCGGCTTCGAACGCCTCATTGAAACGAAACTCGAGCCGTTGCCAGCTGCCGATGCCGGCGTCGACCGACGGGGCGAGATGGTCGGGAGAGAGGCGAGCGGCTTCGGTGTAGATGTCCTGGGCACGCTGTGTGGTGGCAATGATCTCAGCCGGCGTCATGTCGACGTCGAACAGGAGCTCTTCTTGCGCCGAGTCGAGGTATTCGCAGAACGCCGCCGCATCGGACTCTCCGGCGCCGCAGGCAACCAGGAGAATCGCCGAGGCAGCGAGCGCAAGGACCCGCGACTGGCGAATGGCTATTGCTCCAGCCGGTCGATGAGGCGTTGCTGCACGGCGGTGCTGGTGAGGTCGGCCCGAGATCGCTCGATCAGGGCCCGGGCCACGTCAGTGGTTCGGCGCAGGCCACCGGTCATCCCGTCGGGATAGTCCAGCGAGGCCAGCAGATCGAGCACTTCGGACATCGACGCCAACGCTTCTTCGGCGGATTCGAGATCTCCGGCTCTCAGAAGGTCGAGCAAGCGTCGACGCATCTCCCCCACCGCCTCGCCGAGGCCATTCAGAAATGGAGCGGCCTCGACTCCAAGCTCGCTCGGCAATGGGAGGGTGGATCCGCCCATAAGAGCGGCGGTGAGCCGCGCCTCCGCATATTCCTTGGCAGCGTCGGAAACGAAACCTGCGTGGAGGATGTCGGGATGGTCGGTGAGGGCCTCTTTGCTTTCAGCAAGCTTGGCACCGGCCTCGTCCATCAAGTCGGCAGCAGCACCGCTGTCCCCGCGGTGAAGCGACCGGATGGCGTTGGCAGACAGCCTGATGACAACGCGCGAGTTCTTGATGCCGAGCTCGCGGGCCGCGAACTTGTCGTCGAGGTGGGAGCGTACGGCCCGTTCGATGTCAGAAAGATCGGCCATGGGCCGCAGCGTAGCGCTGAGCTAGGAAGCGACGACCTTGACAGCGGCGCGGTCGGACTGCACGGGGGCAAGCGGAGCCTCGTCTGCCACAGGGCGTAATTGCGGAAGTGCTCGGGTCTGCTTGATCTGGAGAAGCATCGCCACATACCAAGCGAGGGCACCATCGATGACCAGGTTGAACATCAACGCGGTCAACGATGACCGGACCACGGCAAACCCCAGGGTCGCGACGGCGAGAGAAGCCAAGCCGATCAGAATCCGGCGCCTGCGAACGAGAACACCGTTCTTGGTTGTCTCGATCCTCGGCATCGCGGTCTGGACTCGGGTTTGCACCCGTGACAACCGCGCCGCGACGCGGTCATACTCCGCGGTCGACGCCAACGGCGCCTCACGTCGTGAATTGAGAATCGGTGGGACCAGGAATGCTGCCCACACGAGTCCGATTGCGATGATGACGACCAGCGCTGATCCCATCAGAAAAGAAATACTCCGCCTCGAGTGCTCGACAGGATAGACAGAAGGTAGCGCGCCATACAATTACCCTCGGGGAATTGTTGAGGCAGAGATCAGTGGTCGGTCGGTGCCGATCGGATCAGCGCTACCGCGTGGGGCAAGGCTTCGGCGATCGCGGCGAGAGACTCCGTGACCCCCGACACCGATCCGGGCAGGTTGACGATCAGCGATTGCCCGGCAATGCCGGCCACGGCCCGCGACAACATGCCATGAGGGTTGACGCCAAATGTCTCCGCTCGCATGGCTTCGGGTAGTCCCGGAGCCGGGCGTTCGATCACCAAAGCGGTCGCTTCGGGAGTGAGGTCGCGACTCGTGAAGCCAGTGCCGCCGGTGGTTACCACCAACGCATAGTCTGCCTGCACCGCCTCCTTGAGAACCGTCGCAACCGAGTCGACGCCGTCGGGGACCGTCCGGTTCTCGCACACGAATCCGATCGCCGCCAGCCGCTCGGCAGCGGCAGGGCCCGACCGGTCGTCGGCTTCACCCCGGCTCACCCTGTCGGACACGGTGATCACGAGCGCCCGCAACGCGCTCATGGCCGTGTCCAGGGACCGCTCTTGCCGCCCCGTTTCTCGAGCAGCCTGATGGCCGTGATGTCGACGCCCTTCTCCAATCCCTTGACCATGTCGTACACCGTGAGCGCGGCCACGGACACCGCGGTCATCGCCTCCATCTCGACTCCGGTCTTCCCGACCGTCTCAGTGGTGGCCACGATCCGGGCGCCACCGGAGACACGCGCAACAGAGATCTCGACGGAGGTCAACTCCAACGGATGACAGAGCGGGATGAGGTCGGGGGTCCGTTTGGCCGCCATGATCCCCGCGATGCGGGCCGTGGCGATGGCGTCGCCTTTGGGGAGGGTGCCGCCGAAAAAGGCCTCCGCGGTGGGCTCACTCATCATCACCAGCGCTTCGGCGATCGCAATCCGCGCGGTGTCCGCTTTGGCGCCGATGTTCACCATCCGGGCATTCCCCTCGTCATCGAGGTGGCTCAGTTCATCAGACAAGGTCAACTCCCGCGTCGGAGGCTGATCGATTCTCAGGCCACGTGAACATCTCCAATGCGACGTCACTCCCGGGGGCAACGTCGTCCCGGCCGCGTGGCACGACCGCGAAGGCATCTGCGCCGGCGAGCGCCGAGAGCACGTTCGAGGCCTGACCACCCGACAACTCGGCCACCGGGCGGTCTCGTGACCAGTCGACTGCAGCCCGCAGGAACACTGTCTTGGCCGGATCGGTGCTGGCACCACCGGACATCACGCCGGTCACCCGCGGCCGGAAGAGGTGAAGGGCTCCCATCATGTGCAACAACGCCGGGCGCGCGAACTGCTCGAACGCAACCATCACTGACACAGGATTGCCGGGCAGGCCAAAGAGCGGGACTCCGTTGATGAGGCCAAACGCAAAAGGTTTGGCGGGCTGCATGGCCACGCGCCACAGGCCGATGTCGCCGAGTTCGCTCAGCACCTGTTTCACGAGATCGTATTCGCCCATCGAAACCCCGCCGCTGGTGAGCACGGCATCGGCTTCCGAAGCACCTCGCTGGAGCGCAGCGCGCAGCGCGTCGGCGTCGTCGCCGACAATGCCGAGGTCCAGGACGTCGGCGCCGAATTCCGACAGCAGGGCGGCCAGCAAAGGCCGGTTCGTGTCGCGGATCTGGCCGGGTGCCAACGAATCGTGCGACGGTTCCAACACCTCATCGCCCGTCGACAGGATGGCGACCGTGGGGCGCCTCGCAACCAGTGGTGACACACCAAGCGAGGCGAGAACGGCACAATGCCGTGCGGTGATTCGTGCTCGCGCCGCGAACACCAGCTCGCCCGCGCGGACATCACCACCGGCCGCCCTGACCGCAGTCCCCCGCGGCGCCGAGGCGTTGATCACCACTGAAGCAGCCCCGGGCTCGGTGTCCTCGACCTTGATAACGGTGTCGGCACCCGCCGGCAGCGGGGCTCCGGTCATGATCTTGATGGCCTCGCCGGACGAGACTCCGACTGAGGCAACGTGGCCGGCAGCCACGTCCTCGATCACCGGCAGCGTCACAGGCACATGGGCGACATCCTCGGCTTTGACCGCATAGCCATCCATGGCCGAGTTGGTGAATGGCGGGACATCGTGCGGAGCCGTAACAGCCTCGGCCAGGACCAGGCCCACGGCGTCGAACACCGACACCCGCTCGGTCGGTAAGGGGGGCACCGTGGCCAGCACCTCGGCCTGAGCCAGTTCGAGCGGCCGCATCAGTGGTGGCGGTCCAGCCCGGCCAGGAAGGCCGAGTAGGCCTCGCCGAGCTCGGGATGGCCCCGACCGAGCAGCGTCGTCGCTTCCAAGAGCCCACCTGGGGTGCCGACATCGAGGAGATCGGTCTCGGCAATTGCTCCGATGCAACGGCCTTTGCGACCTAAGGCATCGATGGCATCAGTCAGCTGAATCTCGCCGCCGACGCCGGGCTCGGCGTCGTTCAACTCGTCAAAAACCTCCGACGTGAACAGGTAACGACCGATGAGGCCAAGCGCAGAGGGAGCGGCAGCCTTGCCCGGTTTCTCGACCGCACCCAACACGTTGAGCGCCTGGCCGTCGATCCACTCACCCGGCACGACCACACCGTATTTCTCGAGAAATTCGTCGGTGAGCGTCCGCAGCGCCACCACCGAGCGCCCATCGGAGCTCGCTGCCAGGGTGGAGAGAATCTGGCTGTTCGGCAGAACGATGTTGTCTGCCAAGAGGCAGAAGAACGGCCGACCGGCCACGGCTTCGCGAGCCGTCCACACGGCATGACCGAGTCCGAGTGCCTCCTCCTGTACGACCACTCGCACTCTCACCGACTCCAGTCCGGGAAGCGCACCTTCCTCGTGAAAATGCCGATCGATATCGGCTGCTGTCTCGAGATCGGCCACGATGACAGCTTCGGTCGCCCCGGCCCGGGCGGCCTCTTCAACTGCATACTGCACAGCGGGGCGGTCGACGACGGCCAACAGCGCCTTGGGCACGACCCGCGAAGCCGGGCGCATGCGTGTTCCCCGTCCTGCCGCCGGAATCACCGCCAGCTCAGGTTTCATGATGGCACCACTTTTCGTTCGCCCCCTTTCAACATGCGTTGGATATTTCCCTTATGTCGATATACGACCAAAGTCATCATCGTTGCCACCCACACCAAGGGCCACCCGGTTACCCCGCTCCACCACAGGGCGGGCAACACCAAAACCACCACCAGGAGCGAACCGATCGAAGCGATGCGGGTGATGCCAACTACGACGCCCCACAATGCGCCGAGCCCCAATCCGACGATCGGATTGAGCCATACGATCACCCCCGCAGAGGTCGCAACACCCTTGCCGCCCTTGAAGCGATGCCAGGCCGGATAGCAGTGACCGGCGACGGCGCCCAGTCCCGCCAGCGCGGCGGCCGCCTCCGGGCTGGCGTATCCCTCACCCGATGCGCTGATAACAGCACCCATGGCGGCTGCAATGAGGCCTTTGACGAGGTCGCCGATGAGGACCATCGCCGCGGCTCCTTTGCCCATCGTCCGGAGGACGTTGGAGGTACCCGGATTGCCCGAGCCCACCTCGTAGATATCGACTCCACGCATCTTCCCGACGATGACCGCAAAGTCAACCCCGCCCAGGAGGTATCCGACTATCAAGCCGGCCAAGAGACGCACAAGCATCCTGGGATTGTAGGGGCGGCAGGCCGGCCGGTTCGGCACGTTGCATGGCCCCGCCATCGATCGGTGGCACAACGACGCGACGCCGACCGGAACCGCGCCACCCGGGCCGATATGCCTGTCGAGCCTGGCTTGATATGATCTGCCGGCACATCAGGGAGTTCCCAACCATGCCTACCTACGAATATCGCTGCGCCGAATGCGGAGAGAATTTCGACGTATTCCAGAAGTTCTCGGCCAAGCCTCTCCGCAAACATGAGGGATGTGGCGGTGAGCTCTCCAAGGTGATCCACCCCGCCGGCATTGTTTTCAAAGGCTCTGGCTTCTACACGACCGATTCGCGTAATGCCAAGTCGCCAACCACCACCTCCGGATCAGCGAAATCCGATTCGGACTCGTCCGAGGCCGACTCGAAGTCATCGAAGTCCGACTCGTCGGCGGATGGCTGACCCCGCATCGCCTCGGACCACGGTCAAGCGCCTGCCTGACCGCGCCGCGTACGACCGCGCAACCGTCGATGCAATCCTCGACGAGGCGCTGATCTGCCACGTCGGCTTCGACGACGGACAGGGGCCGATCGTGATCCCCACCATCCACGCTCGAGTGGGCGACACGCTCTACCTGCACGGGTCGGCTGCGTCGCGGATGCTGCGCACGGTCGGCAGGGAAGTCCCGTTGTGCGTGACGGTGACCCTCATCGACGGGATCGTTCTGGCGAAAGCCCACTTTCATTCATCCATGAACTATCGGTCGGCAGTGATCGTGGGCCAGGGTCATGTCGTCGACGACCCCACCGAGAAGGACATCGCCTTCGCGGCGATCGCCGAGAAGATGATGCCGGGTCGCTGGGATGGCGCCCGCCGGCCAAACGACAAAGAGCGCCGAGCCACCCTCGTCGTTGCGATCCCCATCGTCGAAGCATCGGCCAAGATCAGATCCGGTGGCCCCAATGACGATCCCGAAGACCTCATGCTGGACTTCTGGGCGGGAGTCATCCCCATCGCAACGCATCGCGGCACCCCGGAGGAGTACATCGCAGACCCCTTGTGAGGGTTGGCGGCACACGGTACGTTCGGACCGTGTTCTGGTTCTCGCGACCTCCCTACGGCAGATACGCCGCAGCGGTAGTGCTTCTCACGATCGGCGTCTACGCAGAATTCCGGCCGAGCGAGACCCGCGCTCATCCTTTTGCCGTTGATGACATCGTGGCCGGTGCACCACTCGAATCGTCCCTTTTCGAAGAACGACCCGTTCTCAAAGGCAGTCTGGCGGCCGTGGCGGTCGCGGGTCGCGCCGCCCACAACATCGAGGCAGGCGAACCGTTGCTCGCATCCGCCGTGGACACGCAGCAGGCTGCCATCCCCGATGGTTGGTGGGCGCTCGAGGTGCCCTTGCCCGCCTCGGCCTCGGCCGGGATGGCCGTGCGCCTCGTCGTCCATGCGACCGATTCGGTGGGCTCCGCCACTGTCGTCGAAGGCATCGTGATCGAGCCGACGACTGGAACGACGGACCCGCTCGGTTTCGAGTCGCCGAACGGATTGGTGGCCGTCCCCGAACCCGACGCAGCCGCCGCGGCTGTGGCAGTTGCTGATCGGCGGGTCACGGTGTTGTTGACGCCCTGAGTCGCAGCGCTCCCAGGGACCGTTACCCTTCCCGCCGTGCTCAATCAGATCATTTGGGGAATCGTGCAGGGCCTCACCGAGTTCTTGCCAATCTCGTCGAGCGGCCATCTCGTCCTGGTACCCGCTCTGCTCGGGATCGATGGCCCCGACCTGGCTACCTCGGCCCTCCTGCACGTCGGCACATTGGCCGCCGTGGTTCTCTACTACCGCCGTGACCTGGCGAGACTGCTCCGTTTACGAACCGATCACACCGCCCGGCGCACGCTCTATTTGCTGATCGTTGCCACGCTGCCCGCGCTGCTCGGCGCGGTACTCGGCGGGACCATCGAGTCTTTGCAGGAATCAACAACGGCAGTGTCGATCGCGTTGATCGTTACCGGCATCGTCTTGTATGCATCAGGCTGGATCGCCGAACGTGACGGCACGTTGGGCTCTGCGTCACCCTTTGACGCTCTGATGGTTGGCCTCGCCCAGGTAGTCGCGTTCATTCCTGGCATCTCACGCTCGGGAGTGACGATCACTGCCGGGCTGGCACGTGGGCTGAACAGGATCGAGGCGGCGAGGCTTTCGTTTCTCATGGCGATTCCCGCCATCGCCGGTGCGGCGTTGGTCGAGGGAAGAGAACTGGCGGGAACGGGCGAGATCAGTGCGGCAACTTGGGTGGGCGTCGTTGTGGCAGGCGTCACCGGCTATGTCGCGATTGCCTTCCTTCTCAGGGTCATCACGCGAGCGGGGCTCCGCCCTTTCGCCATATATGCCGTGGGAGCCGGTATCGTCGGACTACTGCTTCTGTGACCTCACGGGAATAACTCAGAAGGTTGCCAGATTCCTCTAAGGGAATCCGCCGATACTGCCCATTCCGTATAGCGAGTACACACCATGGACGAACCGACAACACCCCAAGACCCTCCGCCCCGACACCCGGACCGCTACGGCGACCCGTTCGACGAGCAGTTCGATTTCGGAGCTACCGAACCAGCCCCGGTCCCGCCGTCCACGGAACCCGATTGGCTTTCTGCGAAGCCAAGCCCCCAGGCCGGCTACCAACAAGACCTGGAATCCCTCGGGGACCTCGCTCCACCCGACAGTCCGACTCCCCCATTGCCTTGGGAACAGCCTGCACCGTACGACATCCCCCTCATCGCGGGCGGTTACGAGCGCCCCACGGCGCAGCCGGGTCCCTCTCCCGAGCCTCCCCGCCGGCGTCACTACGTTCGGTGGATTGCCGCAGCGCTGGTCATCGCGATGGTTTTGACCGCAGTGTTCAGCCTTGGCCGGTTGACCTCCCCAGAGCCCGAAGCCGATTTCGAGGCAGTCGACGTCACGACGGAAGCTCCCGATGACGTCGCCGCCCAGACGATCGAGACGGCCGATACGCCAACGGCGACCCTCGATAACCCTTCTTCGCTCGAGCCGGTTGCCGATATCGCCGCCGCCGTCAGCCCAGCCGTCGTGCAGCTCGACACGAATGCCGGGCTCGGCTCCGGAGTTCTCTACTCGTCCGATGGCTACATCCTCACCGCTGCCCATGTCGTATTGGGCGCACGGACGGTGACGGTGCGCCTGGCGACAGGAGAAGCTGTCGACGGCGAGGTGGTGGGGTCCCACGACCTCACGGACATTGCCGTCGTCAAGATCCCGGGGAGTGGCTATCCCGTAGCCGAATTGGCAATCGGCGAAGAGATCAGAGTTGGCTCGCTGGCGGTGGCGCTCGGCAGCCCCTTTGGCCTGGATCAAACGGTTACGGCAGGCATCGTGTCAGCGGTCGATCGATCGATTAGTGGCGTCTCGATGGTACAAACCGACGCAGCGATCAACCCTGGCAATTCGGGTGGCCCGCTTGTCGACGCCCGCGGCCGTGTGATCGGTATCAACGACCAGATCTTCACTCAGAGCGGCGACAATGCCGGCATCGGCTTCGCCGTATCCATCGACCTGGCCAAGATCGTGGCCGACCAATTGGTTTTCGGAGATGACGTGCGCCTTTCGTTCCTGGGGGTATCGAGCCAGCCGTCGTCCTCCGACCAGCCGGGCGCAGTCGTGCAAGAGGTCGTCGAAGGATCGGCGGCCGAGACAGCCGGGATCGAAGTTGGAGACATCATCGTCGCCGTCGACGGAACGCAGGTGACCGACCCCAACCGGCTGCGAATCCTCATCATTTCGACGGCTCCCGGGAGTTCGGTCGACATCGAGCTCATCCGCGATGGGTCGCGTCTCACGATCGCCACCCCGCTTGGTCAGACTCCGCCCCCGACGACCCCGACGACGGAAGCGCCCTGACCAATCCTGGGCTCTACTGCGAGTAGTTGGAGCTCATCCGCACGGTCTGGGCGAGGTGCACATTGATCAGCGCAGGAAGACCCGAAGAGCGCCCCCGCTCCAGAGCCGGGCCGATCTCGGCGGGGTCAGTCACGAACTCGCCGTACCCGCCCAAGCCGGCGACCATCAGGTCGTAGCGCTGGACTCCCAAATCGGCCGCTACCACCCGGTCGGGATAGAACGCCTGGTGAAAGGTCTTGATGTTTGACCATTGCCCGTCGTTGCCGACCACCCCGATGATGGGCAGCCCGAGGCGCACCATGGTGTCGTACTCCATGCCGTTGAACCCGAAACCACCGTCGCCGTAGACGGTTCCGACCAGCTTGTCGGGAAATGCAACCTGGGCGGCAATCGCGTACGGGGCTCCCGTTCCGAGCGTCCCAAACGGGCCGGGGTCGAGCAGATGGCCGGCCTGGGAGACCTGGAGCCACCGGGCAGTGGTGGACACGATGTCGCCGCCGTCGACCGAAACGATGGCATCCGATCCAAAGAACTCCGACACTTCCCGGGCGAAACGCTGAGGCATCACCGGTGAACCGGAATCGCCTGATTCCGCTTCACTGGCAGACCGCGCAGCAGCCTCCTGAACCATGATCTCGGCGGCAAAAGCCCCGTCTCCCGAGAAATCGCCTGCTCTTTCGGCAAGCTGGGTGACGACAACCGCCGGATCCGCGACCACAGCCAGGTGGGCCGGGCGGTTCCATCCGACACGGGTGGGCTCCGCATCAACCTGGATGACCGTTGCGTCCGGGTTGATCTTACGTCCGTAGCCCGTCCGGAAGTCCCAGTCGACGCCAAGCGCCACGATGAGGTCGGCGGTCGCAAAGGCGGCCGAGCGTGCGTGGGCACCGAGGAGTGGATGGCCGTACGGCACAGAACCGCGCGCCCGGCTGTTCAAATAGACGGGAGCTTGCAGCGCTTCAACAACTGCCGTGAGCTTCTCGCCGGAGTCATGAAACCCTCCGCCGGCAAACACCACCGGACGTTGGGCGCGGGCCAGGTGGCCGACGATCTCATCCACCACCTCCGGCATGGCACCCTGAGCCGCCGTATCCCGATAATGAGTCGGCCATACGATCGCCGACTCTTCCACCATGTCGAACTGAACGTCCATGGGAACATCCAGGAACACCGGACCTCCCCTGCCCGAAAACGCGTGCCGAGCCGCGGTTGCCACGTACTCGGCCAGCCGACCGGTCTCCCAAGCGGTCGCCCGCCACTTGGTGACAGCCTCGAACAACCGGGGGTGATCCATCTCCTGGAGCCCACCCATCAATTCCTGACGAATGAAGTGCCGCCCCCCGAGCAGCAGCATCGGCGTATGCGACCAAAACGCTGTCGCCACACCGGTCATCGCATTGGTGACGCCGGGGCCGGCCGTCACCGCGGCCACGCCGAGGCGGCCGGTGAGCCGGGTGTAGGCCTCGGCAGCGAAAGCTGCCGTCTGCTCGTGGCGGACATCCACGATCCGAATGCCCTCTTGAACACAGCCGTCGAGAATCCCGACGATGTGTCCCCCGGTGAGAGTGAAGAGGGTATCGACACCTTCGGCTCTGAGAGCCCGGGCGATCACCTGCCCACCGTGGATCTTCGCCAAATCTCCTCCTCGTCGCACCGCAGGGTAGCTCCGCGGGTGAGCCGGCTACGCGAGAATGGGCGCGATGAGTGATCGCATCGTCGTGACGCGCCGGCCACCCGGCAGGGCGCTGGCCAACCTCGAAGCAACCGCTGACGTCTTCGTTTGGGCGGAGGATCGCAGCATGCCGCGCGCTCAGCTTCTCGCCGAGGTCGCCACCGCCGACGGGCTGTACTGCATGTTGACCGATGCCATCGACGCCGACTTGCTCGACGCGGCTCCTCGCCTGCGGGCGATTTCGACGATGGCGGTAGGCACCGACAACATCGACCTCGCTGCCTGCAGCCAGAGAGGCATCCCGGTTGGCCACACGCCGGACGTTCTGACCGAGACCACGGCCGACACGGCATTCGGGCTGGTGCTGGTGACCGCGCGCCGTTTCCAGGAGGGCATCGACTACGTGCGTGGGGGCCATTGGACCCGATGGGAGCCGGAGTTGTTGTGGGGTCACGATGTTCACGGGTCGACACTCGGCATCGTCGGGCTCGGTCGCATCGGCGAGGCGGTTGCCCGGCGAGGGACAGGCTTCGGCATGCGGATCCTCTACACGGCTCGTAGCCGCCATCCGGCCGCCGAGGCAGATTTGGGAGTCGTGTGGGCCGAGCTTCCCGACTTGCTCGCCGAAGCCGACCATGTGGTGGTATCGACGCCCCTCTCGGATGAGACCCACCATCTCATCGACGGGGGGGCATTGCGGCACATGAAGCCGACCGCCACCCTGGTCAATGTCTCCCGAGGAGGGACCGTGGACCCGGTGGCCCTCTACGAAGCGTTGCGGGATGGCGTCATCGCGGCCGCAGGCCTCGACGTGACCGAGCCCGAGCCGATCTCACCCTCCGACCCGCTCCTCACCCTCCCCAACTGCACGGTTCTACCGCACCTGGGAAGCTCGAGTTCCGCAACCCGTATCGCCATGGCCGAGTTGGCCGCCGCCAACCTCCTCGCCGGACTGGCGGGCGAGCCAATGCCCGCACGCGCCCATTAGCCCGGGACGCCCGACAAACGCTCACCGGCGTGCCTGATCACTGATCCATCGGGCCTGAGTTCGGCGCGCCGGGCTGCATCCACGAGCGGAGCTGTGGTCCATCGACCCACATGAGCACATCGATGATGGACAGGTCCGGGACGAACTCGAAGCCTGGAGTCGGGTACCGAGCGTTGAGTGGCTGGTGAAAGCTGAGATGGATGTCGTGCGCCGCGAATTGTGAGGGATCAAACAGATCCCGACCGCCGGCCGGGTTTCGATACTCCGTCGCTCCCATCTCCTTGGCGATGAATAGCGCCCACTCGCCGGGGCCGCAGTTTGCAGGAAGCTCCAGATCAAGGTCCGTCAGACGAACGATCTCTGTGGCTACGTCCAAGATCCCACTCACCGCATTGAGCGCCGCTACGTTGAGTCCGACCAGTTGCTCATGATCGGCGGCGACTACAGAATTGATCAGCGAGACTGTCTCGTCGAAGTGTGGAGCTCGCCTCTCATAGACCCGGACCTGATCCATCAGCCGTGATCTCCACGGTATGTGATTCGCCAGGGCGACATCCGAGACCTGCGTCGTGTGGGGTGCCTTGACGACCGGGGCCGTGATATATGCCCACCCCTTATCGCGGTTGAGAATCCGGTTGCGGTTCATCCACGTCTTACGACGATACTCCACCGTGTCGAAGACGACCCACCGGTCGCAAGACGCCATGAGCCGGAAATGCTCGAGGTACGGGAAGAAGTAAGGCTGCATGATTCCGAGCCTCATCTGAGATACTCCGCCAGCGCAGTGCCGTCGAGCGATTCCCTGATTTCTCGTTGGATGGCCGGGTCGATGTTGTCGGCCCATTGGTCCCGAACGGCTGAGGGATCTTTGAATACCGAATACGCTCCCTCGACATTCACCCCGTGTGAAGAGGACAAGAAGTCGAGCACAGAGTCACTGATCTCCGAACCCGCGAACTCGAACAAGGACGCCGCCTCTTCGCCTGGCGCGTCGACTAGGTCTTCGTACCGGACCAAACGATATCGAAGGGGCTCAGATCGTTGCCGGTCGGCGTAGTCGGCCGTGAGGGTGACCCAATCGTCGAATCCCCAATACTCGCCAGGCCCCTCTGACTTTCGACAGGCACCCGACCGCCATTCTGCGCCGAAGTCAGCACCGGCTGGGAACTCAGGCGATCGCCGCCAGGAATCGAGCGTCGCCATGGGATTACGAACGATGTAGATGCATCGAGCCTTCGGCAGCACATCCATGCCGGCCAGATACACCTCGTGAAATCGAGTGTCCTTTACGGCAAGTCGCTTGTATGAGCCACGTCGATCGAAACGGGGGAGGTTTCCAGCTGCGCGTTGCCAATCCTGGGTCAGAAACGGATCGTCGCTCTCGACAGCAGCATGCAAGACGTCCGACCAGGTCTGCGCATCAGATTCCTTCGTCAGGCGGTTCTTCAGGGGATACGAATAGTTCGGCGACAGCCGCACGACGAAGTCTGAGTGGGCTTCGAAGATCTGGGAGAGCCATGTCGTGCCCGAGCGAGGCATCCCAAGAATGAACAATGGCGAATCGATCACGCAATCACGCCTTCTTGAAAACCACGTCGAAGCGGTAGTGAGCGGTGTAGAGCTTCGGGTCCTGGTCGTAGAACAAGGCTTCGAACCCGCAGGACTGGGCGACGCTGCCCACCTCACTCTTGGTCCACCAAGTTCCGATCTGTTCGATGCCTTCTTTCACCCGTCGCTCATACATTTGCCACCTGTCGTCCGTGTCGTAGAACGACCGGATTCGGTCACGGTCAGGTAGCGATCCAGCGAAGAATGTGGTGACTTCGCTGCGTGTGCGCAACCAACCGAGCAGAGCTGCCAGATCTGGCCGTACGAGATGTTGGAGCACCTCGTACGAATAGGCCTTTGCCACGTCGAGGTTCCCGAGCGTGGTCGGCTGAGTCAGGTCACCGACACGGTATGTGACATTGTCGGCTGTGCGGTACTGACCGGCGTCGGCGATCAGCACAGGCGACACATCGATCCCAACCAGCGCTTTGACGTTTGCAGCAACGCGGTCGGTGATCAGCCCGTTCCCGCATCCGAGGTCAACTACTGCATCAGTGCTCGAGAGATCGAGCTGCTCCACAATCGTCCGCACGATCAGATCGAGGTGCTCTCGATGAACCGGAGCTCCCAACGTGGTCTTGCCTACCTGCCGCATCGCTTCGTCGGTGGAGTCGCTCTCGGCAGGCGCCACGTTCTTCCAATAGTCAGTCCAGTTGCGAGGCATGGCCAGTCATCCATTCCCGGCGAGCGCGCCGAGCGTGACAAGTAGGTCGTGCTCAGCGATTCGCGCCACGTCCGGGTGGGCGGGGATGTTGACGATGCGGGCATAGATGTCGCGGGCGTTCGAGGTCGCCGCCAGAGGTTGGTAGTACTTGCCCAGGACCAGATGCGGATTGCCAAGCGACTCAACCGGGATCGCTTGGGTTGCGAGAAACGGAAGGCTGGTAGCCGCGTGCACCTTCTCCCAGTCGAACAACGGGCGGAGGCCGGCTCGTTCGGCGATCATGCGGATGCGGATCGCCTGCATCTCGTAGAAGCCGGTCCACTCAGGGGCTCGCTCGAGTCGGTCCAAGTGATACGCACAGGCTGCCTCGGACAGCTTGCCATTGCCGACCCAGGCGCCCGCCGGCGTTCGATCCAACGAACCGTAGGTGATCAGCTCGGCGAACGTGTCAACGTCCTCAGCCGGGACTACGGCGAGTCCGCCCTCTCCGAACCCATAGGGTTTCGTGTGGTGGAGGCTGAAAGCTTGGTACGGCCATGTCGCCAACGCCGGTCGGACACCAGCAGCGTTGTCGATGATCATTGCCATGCCGGTTTCTCGAACGAAGTCGACATAGGGGTCGAAATCCGTCCACAGGCCGAAGATGTTCGTCACGACGATCCCGTCGATAGGACGATGGGCCATTCGGTCCCTCACTGCGGTGAGACTGAGCATTCCATCATCGCTGCAATCCACGATCTCGGAATTGGCGAAGTAGCCGCGCCCCTGGTTCCGGAAAGTGAACGAGCTCACTGCCCATCGGACAGACTGCTCGCGCTTGATGCTCTGGAGCCGGGCGAGAGCTTCGAGCGCAACGCCACCGTTGGAGCACGGGACGATTGCGTTGTCAGGAGGGACGCTCATGTAACGCTGGTAGGCCGTGCCGAGAATTCTCCATAGCGGACCACTGTTCGCCCAGTGATTCACCCTCGCGCTCGCCTGCAAGAGCTCGCGCACTCGAGAATGATCGGGAGGTTCGGACGCCACGAATGGTACTGGCGAGGCATCCACCTCGATTTGCAGAACTTCCTGCAGCAAGCCATCGACGAGCGGCAGCCGTGCTTGCTCGGGAAGCTGAGCAGTCGGAACGAGCTGGTTGTAGAAGCGCACGATGTCGCGCCGATGAGCCTTGCCCCATGGACGCCAAAGAATGTCCTCAGGCGCAACAATGCTCAGAGCTAGCCCGGCATCGATCCAGCGGACGTGTGGGAATCTCGGCCGCAGCCGGAGCATCCAGTACGGCGCAAGCGTTCCTGATTGGAACAGGACAACGGGCTGGGGGCCTGCCTGTCCGATCAAGTCGACGATGCGGTCTTCCGTTTCCTGCCGGGCCTTACGAGCCGCCGAGGGGTGGATCGACACGTGTACTCCGGACAGTCCGGTGACGTCGAAGAATGGCGAAAGGAGCGGTGGTCCCACCACGATCACGAAGTGCTCGGCAAGCTGTTGGAACAAGCGTTCGAACGTTCCGTCGGCAACCGCCCGCTTGAGCAACAACCCGTCGGCTGAGCGAGTGCGTTCGGTGTGAAAACGCTCCAGCAACGGGAAGGACCGCTCAGGTCGAAATGGGGTGCCGATGATGCGGTTGTCTTCCGGCCAGGCTGTCAGCTCAAACGCCAGTGTCAACGCTGGATCATCCTCTTCGGTCGCAGCATTGAGCAGGGCGACGAGCTCATCGACAAACCCGCCGACGAAGAAGTCCGCTCGGCGTGAGATGACGTCGGCGCGATCTCGATCCTCGACGGAGATGGGCCATCCGAGCTCGTGCTCGACATCACCCAGCGCCTCCCAGAACCCGTGATTGATCTTGGACCATCCGAAGTTCGAGTAACGCTGGAAGTCGTCCAGAAAGGCGCCGATGTCATTCATCGAGTTCGCGAGGGTACCAGCACACCTGCATCCCGTACCGGTCGCCGCTTCTTGGCAACGAGCGCCGGTCGTCGGTTGGAACACCGCAGGTGTCATCGTCGCCGCCGCCCCAACTTCTTCTCGGCCTCCCCGGGCGGGTTGGGTGCCGTAGGTAGGGTGTCCGCTAAGCCTGGTCAGGAGTCTCATGGGTGCCATCGCGGTCATTGCGGTCATCGTTTTTTCGTATGCCCTGTTTTCGGAACGTCTGGCCATGACTTCGCTCACGGCTCCGATGGCGTTCACAGCGGCGGGCGTTGCAATTGGCTCGTATGGCTTGGGATTCGTCGACCAGGTCGACCTCGAGGTGGGGGTGATCGGGATCCTCGCCGAGGCCACTCTGACACTTCTCCTGTTCACCGACGCCATTCGCATCGACCTGAGACGTCTGAAAGCGACCGCCCAGCTGCCCGTGCGCCTTCTCGTGGTGGGCCTTCCTCTGACGTTGCTCTTGGGCACCCTGTTGGCCTGGTGGCTCTTCGGAGGGCTCGGCCTTGCCGGGGCATTTGCACTGGCGGCGATCCTCACCCCGACCGACGCTGCTCTCGGCAAGGCAGTTGTCAACAATCAGCAGGTTCCGGTCCGGGTTCGCCAGACGATCAACGTGGAAAGCGGCCTCAACGACGGCCTCATGTTGCCCATCGTCACGGCAGCGATCGCTCTCGTGGCCACCGCCGAAAGGCTGGGGACCGCTGGCGAGTTGGCGATCTTCGCCGTCAAACAAGTTGGTTTCGGGCTCCTTGGAGGGGCGGTCGTGGGACTGGCGGGCGGTTTCTTGCTCGACCGGTTCGCTCAGCGAGGTTTCATCGAGGGGGCGTTCCGCCAACTCGCCACCCTGGCCATCGGAGTGGGCGCCTTCGCGACCGCCGAGATAATCGGCGGCAATGGCTTCGTTGCCGCATTCGTCGCCGGGCTGGCCTTCGGCGCCGTAGCACGCGAGCACTGTGCGAGTGCCTATGACTTCGCCGAAGACGAGGGCGAGCTGCTGGCGCTTCTCACCTTCCTGGCGTTCGGAGCCACCGTCGTCGGCCCGGCAGTCGCAGAGGCTTCGCTTCGAACCGTCGTCTATGCGCTGGCGAGTCTCACCGTCGTGCGAATGATTCCGGTTTTCATTGCTCTGTTGGGGACGAGGCTGAAACGGCCGACCATCGCCTACATCGACTGGTTCGGGCCGCGCGGCTTGGCTTCGATCCTCTTTGGCGTTTTTCTCATCGAAGAGACCGGCGACGGCTTGTCGGGAGAGATCTTCTCAACTGTGGTCGTCACGGTTGTATTGAGCATGCTCCTGCACGGGGCCACAGCCGCACCCCTCTCGCTGCGATACGCCGCGTGGTTCAATCGATCCGGAAGACCTGAGATGGAAGATGCTCCCATGCCCGAGTTGCCTATTCGCGGCTGAGCGCGCCCGTCTCCCCCAGCGTGATGAAGATCACGCGGTCAGCGAATCACCAGCTCAGGGTGAGTGCGCACGCGGGGCCTCAGCTCGATGACCTTTTCGGCGAGCTCGCGGAAGGCGATCGCAACATCACTGTCCGGCGCCACGACGGCCACCGGCTTGCCGCTGTCGGCCCCTTCCCGCATGGCGGGCAAGAGCGGTATCTGCGCGGCCAGGGGAACATCGAGGTCGGCGGCAAGGGCTGCTCCGCCGCCGCTCCCGAAGATCTCGTAGCGCTTTCCATCGTCGCCGGTGAACCATGCCATGTTCTCGACGACCGCCATCACCTCTTGGTTCACCTGAGCTGCCATGAGCGCGGCGCGTTTGGCCACCCGCTGAGCGGTTGCTTGCGGCGTCGTGACCACCAAGATCTGGGCACGAGGGAGAAACTGGGACAACGAGATGGCGATGTCCCCCGTCCCCGGAGGCATGTCGATCAGCAGGAAATCGGGCTCATCCCAGAACACATCCGTGAGGAACTGTTCAATTGCCTTGTGGAGCATCGGTCCCCGCCAGATCACAGCCTGTTCGTCGCCGACGAACCAATCCATCGACATCACCTTCACACCAAACGCCTCCGGCGGGATGATGGACTCATGGATGACAGCAGGAGCAGGGCCCGCCCCCATCATCTTGGGGATCGAAAAGCCCCACACGTCGGCATCGATCACACCGACCGACCTACCCATCGCCGCCAGTGTCACTGCCAGGTTCGAAGTGACGGACGACTTGCCAACGCCGCCTTTTCCACTGGCGATACCGATGACGCGGGTCCGGGTGGGGCCCTGGCCGATCACCGCCTTTTCGGGCACCAGGCGGGCCATCATTTGTTCACGTTCGTCATCACTCATGAGGTCGAAGGTGATGGCTACGCTTTTTGCATGCGGTGCGAGGGCTTCAACGACCCGCTGCTCCAGCTCTTCGCGGGAGGGATGGGCGGGAAGGGGGGAGGCCAACACGACCTCGACCGACTTGCGGAAGCCGATGCGCACGTCGCGCACAACCTCCAGGTCTGCCAACGTTCGATGCAGCAGCGGATCCTGGATCGCATCGATCACCGTCCGGATGTCTTCGACTTCGGCCATCGTCAGGAAACCTCGAGTTCGCGTACGCGGCAACTTACCGGGCCGCACCATTAATGGGAATCTCACTGCCATGCTGTCGCAGCACTCGCCGCCCTACCTCGCTACGAGGAGCGGGCAGGCAGGTTGGTCGTCACCGACGGCTTCATCCTCGATATCAACGAGTTCGGGAGAGTTCGGTAGTGAATTTCCCGGTCGCCATCCTCTACACGGCCACAATGGCAGCGTGAAGCTCTGGGCGTTCGTCAAGCTGAGCCGGCTGCACTTTCTGGTGGGTGGCGCCGTCCTCTATGGCCTCGGGGCAGTAACCGTGCCAGGTGCCGGACCGGGGCTCTACCTCCTCGGGCAGGCCTTGGTGTCGGCGGCGCAGCTGACTGCCCACTATGTCAACGAATACGCCGATTTCGAAGCTGACCGAGGCGTGTTCAATCGAACGATATTCAGCGGTGGCAGCGGTGTGCTCGCCTCGGGCGCGCTGCATCGGAGGGTCGCCCTTCGCGCTGCCATTGTGACGAGCGCCAGCACCCTCGTTTTGGCAGCATTGGTCGCA
Source organism: Acidimicrobiia bacterium (assembly GCA_041577335.1). GTDB lineage: Bacteria > Actinomycetota > Acidimicrobiia > Spongiisociales > JAENVV01 > JBFGJH01. The sequence goes on from JBFGJH010000007.1 coordinate 55,139, forward strand.
CCTTCTTCGAGGACGGCTGCGATTCTGGGATTGCTCGCTCTGGCGTCTGCTTGGGGATACTCCATGCCGCCGCTTCGGATCCTCAACACGGGTTGGGGTGAAGTCGTGGCATCCCTGGTTGTTGCTGTGCTCGTGCCCGTGACCGGAGCAGCCGTCAACGGGGGTACCGTGACGACGCCGCTGGCTTGGACAGTTGTCAGCCTCTTCTTCATCCACATGGCGATGCTCCTCGCCTTCGAGCTCCCCGACCTCGACAGTGACGCCGAGGCTGCCAAGACCGTGCTGGCCGTTCGGCTGGGCCGGACACGCACGAGGCAGGTGATGGTCGCGGCAATCTGTGCGGCCGGGGTACTCAGTGTTTTGGCCATCGCCAGAGGGTCCACCAGCTTCTGGCCGACGGCGCTGAGCATCCTCCCAGCGGCCGTTACGGTCATCTCCGCGTACCAGGATGCTTATCGGTATTTAACGATGGCTGCCGTGACAACACTCATGACATTCGCGGTAGCCAGTCTCATTACACTCGCCCCATAGAAACGAAATGAGGCCACAAATGACCAATGACGCCTTCGGCGCTCGGGCAACCCTCTCAACTCCGCTCGGCGATCGTACGATCTATCGACTCGATGCGCTTCGAGAAATCGGCGACATCGACACGATTCCCTACTCCATCAAGGTGCTGCTCGAGTCGGTGCTCAGGAACTACGACGGCCACATCGTTCAAGACGAAGATGTCCGAGCGCTGGCGTCGTACAACGCCTCCAAGGTGGGCGAAACCGAAATCCCTTTCACGCCTGGCCGAGTCGTGCTCCAGGATTTCACAGGTGTTCCGGCCGTCGTCGATCTCGCTGCCATGCGGTCTGCGGTCGTCAGAATGACGGGCGACACCGCCAACGCTGCCAAAGTGAATCCTCAGGTGCAATGTGACCTGGTGATCGATCACTCGGTTCAGGTCGATGCCTTCAACTCGGGCATGGCACTTCGCATCAACGCCCAAATGGAGTTCGAGCGAAATCGCGAACGGTACGAGTTCCTCAAGTGGGGCCAGAGCGCTTTCTCCAACTTCAGAGTGGTGCCGCCGGCAACCGGCATCGTCCACCAGGTGAACTTGGAGTACCTCGCCAAGGTGGTCTGGGACAACGGAACCGAGCTCTATCCCGACAGCCTGGTCGGGACGGACTCACACACGACGATGATCAATGGAATCGGAGTCGTCGGTTGGGGCGTCGGCGGCATCGAAGCCGAAGCAGTGATGGTGGGTCAGCCCATCTACATGCTCATTCCTGAGGTTGTCGGCTTCAAGCTCACGGGCCAGCTCGCCGATGGCGCTACCGCCACGGACATGGTCTTGGCCGTCACCCAGCTGCTGCGTGAGCACGGCGTCGTCGGGAAGTTCGTCGAGTTCCATGGCCCCGGCCTCGCCGACATGCCGCTCGCCAACCGGGCAACCATCGCCAACATGGCCCCCGAATATGGCGCAACGGTGGGCTTCTTTCCCGTGGATGAGCAGACGTTGACCTACTTGCGCTTGACCGGCCGCGATGATGCGCTCGTCGACACCGTCGAGCAGTACTACAAAGAGCAGGGCCTCTGGCGCGACGACGCTCGCCAGATCACATATTCATCGAATCTCGAGCTCGACCTCTCAACGGTGCTCCCAGCGCTGGCCGGGCCGAAACGCCCCCAAGATCGGATCCTTCTCTCGGGCATGAAGGCCCAATGGGATCAAGACCTGGTCAACACGTTCCACAAGCCCAGTCCGGCCGCGTCTGGGACGATCCAGGAGATGGCAGACGAGGGTGGCCCGGCTCTGAACGGCGTCGACAGCGGCCCCCATCGGGTGGCCGTTGCCTACGAGGGGGCCAAGTTCGAGCTCGCCCATGGCGCTGTCGCCATCGCCGCCATCACCTCCTGCACGAACACCTCAAACCCTTCGGTGATGGTGGGCGCCGGTCTGGTCGCCAGAAAAGCACGCGAGAAGGGTCTCAACCGGAAACCGTGGGTGAAGACATCTCTGGCTCCCGGATCGAAGGTCGTGACCGAATATCTCGATGCGGCCGACCTGACCAAGGACCTCGAGGGTGTCGGCTTCTTCAACGTCGGGTACGGATGCACGACGTGCATCGGCAACTCCGGCCCTCTACCGGAACCGATCGCCACCGCTGTGGAAGCCAACGACCTCGTGGTGGCATCGGTCCTGTCCGGCAACCGGAACTTCGAAGGCCGGATCTCTCCACTTGTCAAAGCCAACTACCTGGCGTCACCCCCACTCGTGGTCGCGTACGCCCTGGCCGGAACAGTCGACATCGATCTCACCACCGAGCCGCTGGGCGTCGGAAGCGACGGCAGTCCTGTCTACCTCAGGGACATCTGGCCGAGCCAGTCGGAGATCGATGAGGTCGTCCGCGTCGCGGTCAATCGCGAGCAGTTCGTGGAGCAATACAGCAACGTGTTCGAAGGGCCCGAGGAATGGCAAGCGATCGAGACCACAGGGGACGTTCTCTACAACTGGAACCCGGCATCCACGTATGTTCAGGAGCCTCCCTTCTTCGAGGGCCTCACCGCAGAGCCGGGCACGATTGGGCCCATCGAAGGCGCCCGCGTGCTCGTCAAGGTTGGCGGATCGGTCACCACCGATCACATCTCACCTGCCGGATCGATAGCCGAGACGTCCCCTGCCGGGGAATACCTGCTTGCCCAGGGGGTCGAGAAGAGACTGTTCAACTCGTATGGTTCCCGACGCGGCAACGATCGAGTTATGACGCGTGGGACATTCGCGAATGTCCGGGTACGCAACCATTTGGCTCCGAACACCGAAGGCGGATGGACGACCGATTTCACCGACGGACAAGTCAAAACGATCTACGACGCCAGCCTTTCCTACCAGGCGGCGGGCATCCCGCTGATCGTGCTCGCCGGCAGCGACTACGGGATGGGGTCATCCCGCGATTGGGCTGCCAAAGGCACGTACCTGCTCGGAGCGCGCGCCGTGATCGCCGAATCGTACGAGCGGATCCATCGGTCGAATCTCATCGGAATGGGTGTTCTGCCTCTGCAATACGCCGGCGGCGCAACCGCTGAGTCGCTCGGTCTCGACGGGACCGAAACATTCGACATCCGGGTCGACGACGGCCTGTTGCCTCGTCAGGACGTCGTGGTACGGGCCACTCGTGACGACGGTTCGGTGGTGGAATTCACGGCCACATGTCGGATCGATACACCCGTCGAGGTGGACTACTACCGCAACGGCGGGATTCTCCACACCGTATTGAAGTCGATGGCGTCATCCTGACCGCTGAAGACCTCACGGATCGTGGGATCGAAGGGTCGATCCATGACATCGGGCACGGGTCGCTCTCCCAACCAATGCGAGGCTGACAAAGCCCAGTCACCAGGACGGTCGGCTTTCTCGTCGGGAAGCACTCCCGCTCGATCGAGACTGCTGCGTCCGAAGACTTGCGCACGGGCGCTCACCGAGAAACAGTCGGCTCCGTTGGAGCTGATTATGACGCCTCGGTGGGACGGCAGTTCGTACCAGCCTTCGTCTCCACCGGAATACTCCCAACCGATGAACTCGTTCAGGCATGCAGCCATGGAGCCAGGCATCAACTGATCCCCGTCCAACTCATCGATCCCGAACGTTCTTTCTTCGTAGTGCAGATGCGGGGTTGACGATGCGCCGGAGTTCCCAGACAGGCCCACCACGTCGCCGGCCTTCACCGGGCCGTCGGCGATGTGTACCTCGGACATATGGGCGAGGAGATAGTTGCGAGAACCGTCGGCCGCACTGATCTGCACCCAGTTCCCGTAGCCGTGGCCGCAGCCGCTCGGATGGTTGCCACAGTCCGAGCTCACGGCTGTCACGAAGCCATCCACCGGCGCGACCAACGGCGTGCCGGTGGGCATCAGGAAGTCGATGGCGTCGTAATCGTGGTGGCCATTGCAAACCGGCCCGCCACTGCCTCGAGTGCACCCCAACTCCGCTGAGCCGACAAACGGAACGACCGAGGGGGGATCGTCGGAGGCAGAGAGGGCGCGGGGCGCTGCTCCTGTGATGAGAACAAGGAGGACTGCGGCAATGACGACGAGCCGCGGCGAACGCGTGTAGCTGTGAGACATGAATACGGGGAAGATGCCTTATCGGCAACAAAAGGGATCGCCTTGAGGCGACCCGACAAGAAAGCTAGTGGAGTTGCGCACCGACACCAAGCCATCGTTTGCCAGTTATTGCCAGGCATGGGGATCGCTTCCACCCGGGAACACCCCCAGCCGGCCCTCACGACTACCGTGGCCGGATGGCATTGATCGACCCCCTCGCATGGATCGACTTGGAGATGACGGGCCTGGACCCTGGCTCTGACGTCATCGTGGAAATCGCAGTGATCCTCACCGACGGCCAGTTGGCACAGACGATCGAGGGACCCGATTTGGTCATTGCCGCCCCACCCGACGCCCTGGCTCGGATGGCGCCGATCGTCCGCACGATGCACACAGAATCGGGCCTACTCGACCGGATCCGCAATTCCGCGATGTCGGTCGCCCAGGCTGAGGAATCGGTGATGGCCTTCCTCAGTTCCAATATCGCGGAGGGACAAGAGGTGTTGCTGGCCGGCAACAGCGTCCATACCGATCGCAGCTTCATCCAGGCGCACATGCCGACGCTCGATGGATTCCTGCACTACCGCCACCTGGACGTGAGCACGCTCAAAGAGATCGCCAGGCGGTGGTACCCGGAGGCGCTCGCAACGGCTCCGCGCAAGAGTGGCGGCCACCGAGCGCTCGCCGACATCAGAGAGTCCATCAAAGAGCTCCGCCATTATCGACAGACCTTGTTTGTGGAGAGGGCTCAGGAGCCCCAGTAGCGCTGCTCCCGGAACGGGTCGCCGTACATGTGGTAGCCATTTCGTTCCCAGAACCCGGCGACATCATGATCGAGGAAACGGAAGCTCCGAACCCACTTCACCGACTTCCAGAAGTAGAGATGCGGGACAACGAGCCGAAGTGGCCAGCCGTGCTCCAGTTCGAGAGGTTCGCCGTCGAACGACCATGCCAAGAGGTTCTCGGGGCGCAGGAAGTCATCGAGCGGGAGGTTGGCCGTGTAGCCGTGCTCCGCTTGCACGAGCACATGGCTGGCTTCGTCATTGAGTGCCACGCCGCTCATGAAGTCGGTGATTCGAACACCCTGCCACCGGGTGTCCAGCTTCGACCATTTGGTGACGCAATGGATGTCGACAACCTGGTCGGTGGACGGCATTGCCGTGATCTCATCGAGGGTCCACGATTGCTCTGTCGCGACAAGGCCCATGATCTTGAAATCCCATGTTGCCAGGTCGATGTCGGGCACCACTCCTGCATGCAGCACCGGAAACCGGTCGGTGACGTATTGGCCCGGAGGTACCCGAGACGGGTCGACGCCATCTCCTCCTGGCGGCTGTTTGCCTCCTCCGAACCTCATGCGGGCGAGTGTAACGACGCGCACCCGGTAACATCCTGAAATGGATTCGGACAGCTCCGATGGTCCACTCCCCCGAAGAACGGGCCGACTCACGGCGATCTTCATAGGTGTGATCGCTATTGCCCTGATCGCCGCCGCGGTGTGGCCTGGCCAGGACTCGACCCCGCTCGCCGAGGCGGGCGCCCTCGGCGTCGTCGGTAACGAAGATCCCGCCCCGGACTTCACGGTTCGCCTTTTCGACGGCTCCACCTTCACGCTTTCGGAGCACCTGGTGACGGACGGCAGGCCAGTTGTCCTGAATTTCTGGGCTTCGTGGTGCGCTCCGTGTCGAGCCGAAATGCCCGACTTCGACGCGGTGGCAGCCGAAAAGCCGGGCCTCTTGGTTCTAGGGGTGGCCGTACAGGACTCCGAGGCCAACGCTCGCGAGTTTGCTGAAGAAGTAGGAGTTTCGTACCCGCTGGGCATTGATAGCGACGAAACGGTGGCCGCGGCATATCGCTACCTGGGATTGCCTGCGACGTGGCTCATCTCTACGGACGGAACGATCGCCCGCCAGATCAACGGGCAGGTCGATGCAGATGCGCTGCGAGAGATGGTGGCAGGCAGTTTCGGCTTCTGACGCGAATCCGCCCCCGGGCCGGCACCCGAAGTCCCACACGAGGCGGCGAGATCGAGGCGGGCAACATATTGACAGGCCGCCCCGCGCGGGTATCAGTTCAACGACGACAGCCTCGGTCAGGTTCCCGCAGTCGGCTCGACTCGCTACTGAATCACTCCACCGTTGTCGATGAGATCGCCCGCCCGCTCGAACGCGAGAGCGAGTGCCATGAGCGCCAACACCAGCAGGACCACCATGACTCCTGCCCGCACGGGCGGCGGACCGGGAAGACCGTTGTATATCCGTTTCAGCATCAGCCGACTCCGACGCTATCAGAGCCGTCGGCCGTGTCAGACGCTCCGTAGAGATATTCGAAATTCGGACCGTCGACGAGCTCGGCGAACACCACGAGGCGCTGGCGAGCCGATCGCCTGGGATGACAAGTCGTGAGCGTGAGCCACGAACCTTCCCGGGGCTCGGTCACCCACACGTCGGTGGGCTCGACAATCAAGACTTCCCGAACCGTGTAGATGTGGGCGCCGGTCGCCGTCTGGACCGTGATCTCGTCGCCGTCTTCGAGTAGATCGAGATCAGCAAACGGAGCTTCATATGTGGTGCGATGACCGCTGATCACGGCGTTGCCGGGCTGGCCGGGCAGCGGGGTCCACGGCATGTGCCCCGGGCCCTTCTTCAGGTCGTCTCGGCGCACGCCCTCGAAAACAATGTGGTCGACCTCCGCCTTTTCGCTGATGATGCGCGCGAATGGATTGCCCTCATCGACCGCGAACTCCGGGTAGAGCACCGGGGCGGTTTCGTCGGATCCTTGATCGGGAGCGGTCCCCACAACGGCTGGAGCCACCGGGAGCCCGGCTTCCTGAATCTGATCGATCGTGTTGTCAAAGATGCTCTCGAGCTGAGACTCGGCGTCGGCCTGCGCCTGCGCTGTGATGAACCCCGTTCCCCACAGCTGATAGGCGAGAAACGCCAGGATGAGTCCCCCGGACCAGATCATGGCCCACCCGAGAATGCGGACGACCTTCACCCACACACCTCTCTTTCGAGTGGTCAGCGTATCAGTGTCTCGGCGCTTCTCAACGTCCCTTGAACTCGGGTGTCCGCTTCCCGACAAAGGCAGCCAGCCCCTCGCGAGCATCCTCGGTCATCGCCACCGAGGTGAGACCCACAGCGAGATGGTCGAGAGCCGCATCGAAGGCCAGATCTTGGACTGCATAGAAGCTGTGTTTGCCCATGGCCAGCACAGCCCGACTCTTGCTCATGAGCTCAGCAACGAGCTCGTCGACCGCGGCGTCGAGCTCTTCCGGAGCGACCACTCGGGACAGGGCACCGATCCGCAAGGCCTCGGCGGCCCCGATCCGCCGACCGCTCATGACCAAGTCGAGGGCCACCTTGGGCGGAAGGCTCCGCTGAATCACTGTGGAGATCATCATCGGGAACAGGCCGACCGTCACCTCGGGCGCTCCAAACGATGCCATGTCGACGCCGATTGCCATATCGCACGCCAGCATCAACCCGAAGCCGCCGGCTAGCGCATGTCCGTTGACGCGGGCCACAACCGGCTGATCGCAGCGCCGCATCAATCGAAACAGCTCAGCAAGTCGGCTCCGTTCTCGGTGAGTGGCAAGCGGCTCATCGAAAAATCCACCGCTGAGGTCCCCGCCTGCGCAAAACGCCTTGTCGCCTGCCCCGGTGATGATTACAACCCGGATCTGGTCTGGCATCGTGTTGAACCCACTGATCAAGCCGGCAACGACATCGTCGGTCAGCGGGTTGCGGCGATCAGGGTCGTCGATGGTGAATGTGAGCCGTCCCGCAGAAACTTCGGTTCGGAGCATGATTCTCCTGGATATCGTTGGCGAAACATAGTCGATTGGCCCCCCACCCTGGTACGGTCGAAACGCAATGCTGTGGCTCCTCCTCGTCCTATTCATAGCGATCTTCATTGCCGTGCTGCGTGGTGGCCGGTTGGGCAACCTGGCGGAGATCGAACTGAAGCTGTGGTACCTGTTGGTGCTTGGCTTCGTCATGCAGGGCGTCACCGAATTCTTCCCAGATGATGCGTCCTGGTCACGGCCAGCTGGCGTGTCTTTGGTGCTGCTGTCCTATCTGCCGATCCTCGCCACGATTGCGGCCAACCGCGCCAAGCCGGGGATGTGGCTGGCCGGAATCGGGATTCTGATGAACTTCACCGTCATCGCTTCCAACGGTGGCATGCCGGTGATGCAGGAAGCTGCCCAGGTGGCGGCGTCCACCGACGCAATCGTCCTCGTCGCCGACCACAAGCACGTGGTGCTCGATGCGGCAACCCGCCTTCCCTTCCTGGCTGATGTGATTCCCCTTCGTTTTCTCGGGGAGGGCAACGTGTTGTCGCTGGGCGATGTGTTCCTGGCGGTCGGTCTCGGCCGGTTCCTCGAGGCTGAGCTCAGGCGTCCGGTCCGTTGGTTCAAACACAGGGCGGCATCGGAATCAGGGAGCGCAGAACGCGGCTAGCGAGCAGGCTTCACCGAACTGCTGCTGTGTTGACAAGCCCCAAGTCGACGACCGTGCGCACCGCCTCGACGACATCAGGGTCGTAGTCATAGGCAGCTCCCCGGTGCATCACCTCGAGGGCTTCGAGTGGTGAGAAACCCATCTCGTTGATTGCGTGGTCGAACGCGCTCGATGCCCTGATGACCTTCGAAGCAAGAGGAACGTTGGGATCCTTCTGCTCTCCAGGCCGACGATACGGTTGATGTTGGAGGCGAACGAGCGTGGCCACGTTGCTGAGGTAGCGGGCCTCGGAGATGATCTCGCTCCCCCAGCGCGCAATGTCATCTTCGCTGAACCCTGCTTTGAGAATGTTCGGCTCATTGAGGGTTATGCGGCCGATGTCATGCATGCGAGAGGCGTATTCGAGGTCCTGGATCTCGTGGGGGGTCATTCCGAGCTCTTGCCCGATCGCGACCGCCATGGCGGCAGTCCTATCCGAATGGCCGTCGGGCGATAGGCCGGCAACCTCGGGGATCCGCGACAGGGCTCGGATCGTCTGGTCGTAGGTGGATTGTGCCTCGGCGGTCCGCTGGAACGCTATGTAAGCGAATGCGAATGGAGGAAGAGCGACGAGGAGCGTCCACCAGCGAAGAGCGCTCCACGAGAATCCAGCCAGAGCGCCCACGATGTACAGGCTGAACGAGACAGGCCAGTCATCGAATGCCAGGATGGCCAGGTAACTGAGAGAGAGCCGGTCGCGGCCATACGAGGTCAACGCCCATGCGCCCATCTCGAACACGAACCAGACGACCGCGGCGAGCGCAAACGCCACCAGCGGGCCCGACTCCCATCCTTGCATCGAGGCAGACAACCCGTCGAAGGTGAAGGCGTACAAGCCGGCACCGAGCGAATTGCGGATCGCCGCGCTGTCGATGGCGTGGCCTTCCCTGCCTCCAATTCGGGCGAGCATCCATCCGCCGAGATAGCCGGCTGAGTACACGCAGAAGACGGCGGCGAGATCGGCTCCTCCGCCGCCGCCGACGACAACAGGCACTGCGACGGCCACGGCAAATGCGAAGGACAGGCGATTGCCACTCTTGGCGGGTACCTCAAACAAGCTAGCGATCGCGAGGATCGTGGCCCACACGAGTATTCCACCGATTCCGTAGTCGGTCACGCCGATCGACATGAAGAAGATCGAGACCATGCCTATGGCCCATAGGACCGGCTGAAGCTGATCGCGTGCAGAGATCTCAGCCATGATGAGCCTCTATTCCCGCCCGTCCTTCGGCAACCATTCTCGCCAGGACATCCGAGTCCATCGACGGCGACCCATATCGCTCACCGGTGCGGGCAAGTCCACGTACCAACGCGTCGACGACCTCGGGGTCGAACTGCGTCCCCGCATGGGAGCGCAGCTCTTGGAGTGCGTATTCTTGCGTCAGAGCCATCCGGTACGACCGGGTCGACGTCATTGCGTCGAACGAATCGGCGACGGCCAGGATGCAGGCCTCGGGCGACGGCGGCTCGCCGGCGGTGTGACCGGTGCCGCCATACCCCGTTCCGTCGTAACGTGAATGATGGCCCGAGGCGATCTGAACCATCGGTCGGAGGAACTCCACCTCGGCGAGGATGTCCTCGACCATATGGGCGTGACGCTGCAGTTCTTCGTACTCGCCGTCATCGAGCCGCCCGCGCTTGCGAATGAGTTCCCCGGGCACAGCCAGCTTGCCGACGTCGTGAATGAGGGCGGCCCAACGAAGCCTTTCCAGCGCGGTTCCTCGGTAACTGAGCTCCTCCCCGATGAGTTGCGCGAAATAGGCGACCCTCTCGGTATGGCCCCGGGTGTATAAGTCTTTGGCTTCCAACGCCTTGATGAAGCCGCGCAAGGTGCCTTCATGGGCATCGCGCAGTTTGCTATAGCTGCCTATCCCGACGTATCCGACGACGAGGAGGCCGAAGACCAACGGCAACACATTCGGCTCGACGTGATAGGTCGCTCCAACCAGCCCACCCATGAATCCCAGCAGAATCGAAGATGGAACCATCGACCCCATGCGAGACCACGGGCGGATATTCCTTTGCTGATAGATGACTCTGACAGCCAGGTTCACGCTGCCCAGGTTGACTGCGTTGTAGACCAAGCTCGCCAATGCCGCTCCCGAGGCAGCCAGGCCAAAATCGCCGACCGTCCAGTTGCTCCATTCGTTGTTGGCCGGCAGAAACGGCTCGAGCACGAAGGCAGCAACCACGGCCGAGGTGACCAATTGACCGAGGTTCACGAGTGGCACAACCACTCGCCTTTCCCTGAAATCAACTGGGCGGAACGGGGCGAGGAGCGCAATGACGCCGACTCCCAGCGCAGCTGTTTCGGGGCCGAACGCCACCGCGGCCGCCAGTATGGCCATGACGCTGGGGCTGCTGATGAGGTGGTCGTTGATCTCGAACGATCGCCACTCGAGAAAGACCACCACGAGGGCGAATGGCAGCCACGGCATCAACGGGGGGAACGAGTGTGTCAGGGCAGCAATGAGCAAGACCCCTAGACCTACCCCGGTGTAAAGGGCTGCGAGCAACACTCGTGCCCTTGTCTGCGCTTTCAATTTACTTGTCCCTCCGGAGGAAGAAGGGCTCAGACCGATTCTCGATCAACCAACCTTGAAGCTTGCGCCGCCCGCAAAAAGCGCGGCAGCCAGGCTTGCTGTCACCGCCATGAGGCGGATCAGGCGTGTACGCATATACGTATCACCCAGTTCTATGTGAATTGACCCGGTGTCTGTGCCCCGGGCCGGTTCGATTCGCTCCGCTGGGGATGGTGCGTGATTGGACTTTCGGCCTGAGCCCGTTCTCCTTCTCTCGTGAGAGAGACCTCAGAACGCGACAGGCGCGCTCAGGACTCCCTCCCAACCGTACAACTACGGTGTCCGATCCAGAGCTCCCAGCCGCCCATTCTGCACGGACTCGGTATCAGCGCGATACCGGTGCATGTGCAAAGATAGCGACAACTAGGTACCGACTCAACCACTCGACGTGGTTTCGCGATCACCCAACCCAAGCTCAGAAGGGACTACATTTGAGCCAGATGAAGTACTCAGACCTGGAAGAGACGTTGTGTCGACTCACCACTGTCGACGCGGTGCGAGTGATCGGCGACAACGGTGCGATCTCTGAGGTCCACGTGCTCGCCTCACCGGGCAAGGTGCCGAAGCAGGTCGTCCGCGACGTGCAGTCTTTGGCGATGGCATCGTTCGGCATCTCGATCGACCGCCGGGTGGTGTCGGTCGTTCAGATCGAGAACGAGGAGCTCCTGCGCTCCGATCGTCCCGCTGTCACCGAGATCACCGAGACTCCCGACGGATCTCGTAGCAAGGTGAGCGTCTCTCTGACCTGGAAGAACGAACTGTTCGTCGGTGAGGCCGTCGGGCCGAGCGGCCCGACGAGTCGCGTGCGCCTGGTTGGTGAAGCGACCCTGGCTGCTCTGGAGCGATCGATCAGCGACGACACAGCATTCGCCCTGGCGTCGCTCGAATTGCCCCGTGTCGGGAGCCGAGATGTGGCAGTCGCCCAGATCGTGATGGTCTCGGGTGGCGAGGAGCGATTCCTGGTTGGGTGTGCCCTGGCGGGCGGGGATCCCGCCCAGGCGGCGGTGCGCAGCGTTCTCGACGCCGTCAACCGGGTTGTGCCGCAGCTGAAGAGATAGGTCTGGGTGCCCCACAAGCTCCACGATGATTGAACGATCGACGTTCGGCGCCGTTGCGGTCACCGCTCACCATCTCGCCTCGTCCACAGCAATCGATGTCCTCCGGACGGGTGGCAACGCCGTCGATGCCGCGATCGCCGCCAACGCCGTCATGGGCGTCATCGCGCCTGAGACGTGCGGGATCGGCGGCGACCTTTTCGCGCTGGTCCACCAACCAGGGGAGCCGGCGCCGAGCGCTCTGAACGCCTCCGGCCGCGCCGGATCCGGCTGGGACCGCTCACGAGTTGCCGACTTGGAAACACTGCCCCTGGATCACCCGTTGACGGTGACCATCCCCGGATGCGTTGATGGATGGGCAGCACTCTCGTCGGAATTCGGCTCCCTCCCCTGGGCGGACCTCCTGGCACCTGCCGTCGAGATCGCCGCCGGTGGGTTCCCCGCATCTCCCGAGCTGTCCGAGGCTTTGCAGGGGCGGTACGAACAACTGCGGACCGAAAACGCTGCGGAAGATCTGTACCCGGACGGCAAACCTCCCCGCACCCGCCAACGTTTGATTCGGCCTCGCCTCGCCGCCACGATCCAACGAATCGCCGCAGAGGGACGCTCGGGCTTCTACCGCGGGACCGTCGGTCAGGCAATATCGGCGGCAACCCACTCCGCGGTCGTCGCCGCTGACCTCGCCGAGGTGCAAGCGGACTGGGTCACACCGCTTTCGGCAACCGTGTTCGGGTTGACCGGCTGGACGATTCCACCCAACAGCCAGGGCTACCTGACGCTGGCTGCCGCTCAGATCCTCGATCACTGCGAGCACCCGTCGGATCCCATGGATCCCGAATTCGTTCACCTCGCTATCGAGGCATACCGAGCGGTTGCCTGGGAACGAGATGAAGTGGTCGCCGACCCCGACGCTGCCATCCCACCGACGGCATGGTTGCTCGATCCCGACCGCCTCGCTACGCGGGCGGCACAGATCTCGCCGAAGGCCGCTTCGGACTGGCCCGCTCCGCGACCTCAGATCGGCGGAACCACCTACCTGTGCGTGGTCGACGAGCACGGGTTGGGTGTCTCACTGATCCAGTCGAACTTCCACGGAATCGGCAGTGGCATCGGCGTGGATGGCCATGGATTCCTACTCCACAACCGCGGCGCCGGCTTCTCACTCGTTCCCGGTCACCCCAACGAGCTCCGTACGGGGCGGCGGCCCCTTCACACATTGTCGCCAACGCTCTGGACGCGCAATGGCGATCTCGCGCTGCTCTTGGGCACCCGGGGCGGCCATCAACAACCGCAGCTGCTCCTGCAACTGGCATCCCAGATCTTGGGGACGGGCGCCGAGCCCGCTGTCGCTCAGGAGTTGCCCCGCTGGGCGATGACGCATTTCTCGCCAGGCGCCCCCTCGCAGGTGCGGATCGAGAGTCGCATGAGCCCCGAGGTCGCAGCCGGCCTGGAAGAGCGAGGGCATCACGTAACGAAGGAGATGCCATGGATGCCGGGATGGGGGCCGGCGGCCGTAATCCAGATCACCGCCGAAGGGCTCCGCATCGGAGCGGCCGACCCACGCGTGATGACCTCCTCGGCTGTCACCTAGTGTGCCAGATTCTTCCAGGTTCGGCTTGCATCGAGTGGACCGGTTCTTCTAGGGTTCTCCCGTCCCCGACGCTCCACGCTGGCAGCGATCGGCGATATTCATCGAGGCGGAGATTTCATAGTCCATGCGTTTCAATCGGTTCGGCGCGCTCCTCGCGTGGCTGGCCATGGTTTCCTTTGCAATAGCGGGTTTCGCCGCGTTCTCGGCTACGAGCCCGGCTGACGTGGCGTCGAGCCCTGGGGAGGCCGGGGCGAATGCTGCAGACCCGGTCACGACCGTGACGCCGACCGCGCTCGGCAACGCAGCCGGCCGAGTCGCAGCCATGGCGCTCGCCCCAGGTGACAGCACCTCGACTCCGGACGCTTTTCGCCCTGCCTTGGCTCAGAAAGATGCCCTCACCAATGCGGTCGCCATGGTCGAAGTGACCACGACCACTCAAGCCCCCACCACCACGGCGGCCCCGCCGACGACCGAGGCCCCGCCGACCACGGAAGCACCCGCCACGACTGAGCCATCCGTGGAGACTCCGCCTACGACGGAGGCGCCGCCCGTGACCGAGCCACCCGTGGAGACTTCGTACATACCACCGGGAACCGAGCCGTGGGTCGGGCTCGTCGAGGCGAGCTTCGCTTCCGGCGATGTCGGTCAAGCGCTCATGGTCATATGGTGCGAGAGCAAGGGAGACCCTTCCGCCACCAACGGATCGTCCGGGGCAGCCGGTCTGTTCCAGCACCTCCCCAAATACTGGGCCGAACGCTCGGCGGCTGCCGGCTGGGAAGGCGCAGACATCTACGACCCGGCCGCCAACATCGCCGTTGCTGCATGGCTCGTGTACGAGGGTGGCGGTTGGAGCCATTGGGGACCATCGGCGGGGTGCTGGGGCTAGCCACCGGTCGCGAAAGGTGAATCCACCAGTCCGGTGCCCATCTTTCTTAGAGTGTCTCTCGAACGCTTCATGCATCAAACCAGATTCACCGTGCCGTCGCCTCCCAGCGCCATTCGTGTAGCTCTCATCTGGCTGAGCTTGAGTGTCGCATCCCTGGCAGGCTTCGCTTCGGCCAAGCCCACAATCGCCGCTACCGAACCTCCTCCCTCAGCAGAGTCTCCGGTTTTGGGTGCGCAGTCCGGTCTCCTCGCCGGCGAGTTCGTCGGCGCCCAGCCTCACCAGCTTCCAATCGGAACGAGTCGTTGGTCTGAATTGGTCGCTGACTACTTCACGCCCAGCGACGTGAACCTCGCTCTCCGAGTCATGCATTGCGAGAGCTCAGGTCGTCCCGATGCCGTCAACGCAGCATCGGGCGCAGCCGGTCTCTTCCAGCACCTGCCCAGCTACTGGGAGGATCGAGCCCTCCGGGCCGATGTGGAAGCGTCGATATTCGACGCAGAAGCCAACGTCGCCGTCGCCTCGTGGCTCGTGTACGAAGGCGGCGGTTGGCGCCACTGGAACGCCTCCCGCCATTGCTGGAGCGAGCGCTCCCCACTGCGGTAGGCTCCTGGCACATGGGACGACTTTCCAAACTGGCACGATGGGTCGGCATCCTCGGAGGCATCGGTGGTGCTGCGTGGCTCGTGCGGGATCGCTTCATCTCCTTGACGCTGCCTCGTGAGCCAGAGCCGCCGACGTTCCGAACGGCCCCGACGTCGCCGTCGACGTCAGCCCGACCGAAGGCCGGGGACGACTTGACTGCCATCGCCGGAATCGGCCCGGTTTTCGCCGATCGTCTCGCAGCCGCCTCCATCATGTCCTGGCGCGGACTCGCCGAACGGTCCGCAACGGAGATCGCCGAGATAACCGGCGCCAGCGAGTCACGCGCCACCGGCTGGATTGCCGAAGCTGCCCATCGAGCGTCCGCTGAACAGCCGGAAGGCTAGAGGCGCACCCTCGACACGACGTCGCTCTGGGCGATTCGCAAACGCCCGATCGACCAGTACGCCACACCAGTGGCAGCCATGCTGACAAGAACAGCGGGCACGGTATCCGACCACGATCCAGCGAATGGCATGGCCACTTCAACACCGGTCAGGAAGACTTCCGGGCCAAGGGGGTCGATGACGTATCCGACGAACAGTCCGACGACGTATGCGAAGAATCCGATGAGGTTCACGCCGCCGTATTCGCCGCGACGGTCGTACATCTCGTCGACGAGGTATTGCTTTTTCCGCACGAGGAAATAGTCCACGATCACGACCACAAACGCAGGAGCGAGAACAAACGCCGCTACATCGGCCACCGGAAAGAGCTGAGCCTCATTGAACACGATGGCCATGAACCCTGCTGCACCAACCATGAACAGGCTCAGAATGCGAGGGGGTCGCCGGAGGAAGACCGCGCCGGTGGCATTGGCTGCCGAGTACAGAAAGCCATACGGTTGCGCGACCTCAGCGGCCAAGACCCATCCAATGACGCCGGCGGCCGCGACCACCGTCCCAGACGTCAGTACTGCCTGCCCCAACCCCTCCACCGTAGGGGCGGTACCCGCTGCTCCCAGGACCGCTCCAAAAGACAACGAGCCGCCGAAGGTGAACATGAAGGCGACTCCGGTGGACGAGACGGCAAAGTTCGAACGACCTGCAAATCGGGACGTATCGGCAACGAGCGGCAGAAAGATCACGGTATACAGAAGGATTTCTTGAGCTGCCAACAGCAGCATGCCGGCGGACGCCCGGTCGGTGGAGAGCACGAGGCCTTGCTGAGCCAGCCAGAGAATCGCCACTCCGAATAGACCGAACGAAATCCAAATCAAGACTGGTTGCACGATCCCAATTGCAAATCTCCGCAGGCCCACGTACGAGAGGATTCCCACGATGACCCCGACAAGCACGATGGGGATCTGAATGCCAACGTCGAGTCCACCGATATCCAATGCCGATGTGAGGATCTGGCCCGAGACGCGAAACTCGAGCGCCATCCAGATGATGTAGCCGGCGGCGACGATGGCGGACACCAGCCAGGAGCCGGCGAGGCCGAACGACGGACGAAACAGCATCCCCGCGTTGAGCCCACTCTCGAAGGCAGTTTTTGAGACCAACGCGACGAGCAGCCCCGCTATGAGAATCGCCGGTGGGGCGATCAACGCGTATTGACTGATGCTGAGCCCCATGCCGCCGAACCCGCGAGCCGACGTCAGGCGCAGGCCGACCAGAACCGCCAACATCGAAAAACCCCACTCGGCCCAGAGAGCACCAAAGACCGTCGACGAGAAATGCCGTTCGAAGTCAGCAACAGGATCGAGCACTTTTGACACGAGGGGGAGTTTACGGGCTGCGCCGGGCCGAAATCCTCCTGCGGCGTAACATACAGACCAATGCCCTACCTGGCCCATCCCGATTCGCTCGCGGACCTGCTGCCCAACGAACCGAAGTTCCGTGGGGATCAGCTGCGCGACTGGTTGTATCGCATGCCCGTCCTCGACGCGGCCGGCATGACGAACCTCCCTGCGCCGGTACGGGACAGGCTCGCCAGCCGCTTGTGGCCCTTCGAAGTCGAGCGCGACCTCACCGCCGACGACGGGACCACCAAGAAGTGGCTCTTCCGGGCGCCAGATGGCGCTGCATACGAGGCAGTGCTGATGGGGTACCCGCGCCGGGTGACACTATGCATCTCGTCCCAGGCCGGTTGCGCCCTCGGATGCACGTTCTGCGCCACTGGCCAGTTCGGATTCGAGCGCCACCTCCACGAAGGTGAGATCTACGCGCAGGTTGCCTATGCGGCTGCCTATCTCAGAAGCCACGGCCTGCCCGGCTCGCCCTCGCGACTCAGCAACGTGGTCTTCATGGGAATGGGCGAGCCCCTCGCCAACTACCCAAGGGTGAAGGAGGCGCTTCGGCGGATGATCGAGGTGCAGGGGATGTCTGCCAGGTCGCTCACCGTCTCCACGGTAGGAGTGGTGCCGGGCATCATGAGGCTGGCCGAGGAGCCGTGGCCGGTGCGGCTCGCCGTGAGCTTGCATGCGGCCGACGACGACCTTCGCTCGACCCTGGTCCCTCTCAATCAGCGCTACCCCATCGAGGCGTTGATACAGGCAGCCGAGGCCTACTTCGCCGCCAAGGGACGCCGAGTTTCGCTCGAATGGACTTTGATGGACGGAGTCAACGACACTGCCGATCAGGCGACCAAGCTCGCCCACATCGCTCTGCGCCTGGGTGCGCACATCAACCTCATCGCCATGAACCCGACGCCCCGCTCCGACGACAGACCTTCTCGTCCGAGACAGATCGCTGAATTCATGTCGATCTTGCAGACGAAGGGCGCCAATGCCACTCTGCGTCACATGCGTGGGCAGACCATCGACGCAGCGTGCGGCCAGCTCAGGGTGAGCGCTGATGGAAGCTCGACCTCCGCGAAAAAAACCACTACAGTGCCCATGCCTCGTCGTCGATGAGGCATCGACCCGTCAATCGCTGGCGACGGGCCCACGACAGGGAACTACGGGAAACGCATCACCGGGCGGAGCTTCAACGGAGAGAGAAGCATGCCCAAAAGCCAGCGTCGTCGGGGATTCGTCGTATTCGCAGTGATTGCCCTCGTGTTGACCACAGCCATGTCGCACTACACGGTGAAACCGGGTGACACGCTTTCGGAAATCGCGGCCTCAAACGATCTAGCCGTGGCCGATCTCATGGCCAGCAACGGCATCTCGAATCCAGATCTGATCTTCGCCGGGCAGCAGCTCGACATTCACGGAGGGACAGCCGACTCGTCCGTGATTGCCCCGCTCCTGCCCACCTCGGTGACTCACATCGTGGCGCCCGGCGAGACGCTCGCCTCGATCGCCGGCCGTTACTCCACGACGAGCGCGGCACTCATGGCGCTCAACGGCATCACCAACCCGAATCTCATCTTCGCCGGGACACAGCTCATCATTCAGGGTTCGGTGCCGATATCGCTGCCGAATGCGGATACTCCTGGGCCCGGTACTCACACGGTTCAACCAGGCGAGACGATCAGCGAGATCGCTGCCCGGTATGGCGTGTCGATAGCCGACATCGTCGCCGCCAACGGGCTGAGCAACGCCGACTTCGTTCGAGCGGGTGACAAGCTCACCATCGCCGGGGCAGGAGGCGGATTCCGATGCCCCGTCGAAGGAAGAGCGTCGTTCTTCAACGACTATGGCTTCCCCCGGTCGGGCGGCCGGTTCCACGAGGGCAACGACCTGTTCGCTCCGCGGGGCACCCCCGTCGTTGCTCCCGTCAGCGGCTTCGTGCACCACCTTGTCGGCGTCGTGGGAGGCAAGCAATACCGTCTCGATGGCAATGACGGACACCGATACATCGGGACCCATATGGACTCATTCGGAATCGACGGCCAAGTGCAGGCGGGTGACGTCATTGGGTTCGTCGGCGACTCAGGCAACGCAGCCGGCTCCGATCCCCACCTCCATTTCGAGATCCATTTGAACAGGGTCGATCCAACGAATCCCTATCCGATGCTCGCTCAAGCGTGCCGCTGACGGCTGCACCTGCTCGTCAGCTGCCGAGCACGATCTCGCGCAGGTGATCCAACCCGACCGGGCCGGATCCGAGCACGTCCCCGTGAAAAGCCTTGAGATCGAAATCTCTGGCCTCGGAACGGGCTTCCCGCAGATCGAGAATCGCCTGCTCTCCCAGTTTGTAGCTGATGGCCTGGCCGGGCCAACCGAGATACCGGGTGACTTCTGACTCGGCGTAGTCACGCTCGAGAAAGGCGTGGCTCCGAAGCAGTGACACGGCCTTGTCGAAGGTCCAGCGATCACCGGCGACGATATCCGATTCGATTTCCAGATCGAGGTGCATTCCGATGTCGATGACGATCCGACAGGCGCGCAGCAATTGGGAGGCGACCAGGCCGAGTTCATAATCCGGTTTCTCGAAATAGCCCAACTCATCCATGAGGCCCTCGGCGTAGAGCGCCCACC
>JBFGJH010000008.1:0-71514 GCA_041577335.1 Acidimicrobiia bacterium
CGACACTGTCGCTGACCTGGTAGGCGAACTCGTACGACTTTCAGACAGGATTTCTATTCTGGCAACCAGCCGCGAGCGACTCGGTGTGCCCGGCGAATATGTCTTCCAAGTGCCTGGACTGGCCACACCGGGTGGTAGCCAGCTGGCCGATGTCGAGTCCCTGGCCAGGTCCGATTCTGTGGCTCTCTTCGTGGCGCGAGCACAGGCAGTGCGATCGGACTACCGGCTGGCAGAGAAGGACGCCTCCGCAGTAGCCACCCTGTGCACTCGGCTCGACGGAATACCGCTGGCCATCGAGTTGGCTGCGTCTCGCCTGGACGCTATGACGCCTGCCGAGGTGGTGGCACGCCTCGACGATAGGTTCAAGCTCCTCGTGACGAGATCCCGCAGCATTCCTCCTCGCCAGCAGACGCTGGAGGCGGTGGTCGACTGGTCGCACGATCTTCTCGACAGCGACGAGCGAATTCTGATCCGACGGCTCGCCGTCTTCGACGGAGCATTCGACCTGACGGCCGCCGAAGCGATTTGCTCCGGTTCGGGCCTCGCCGAGGCGGACGTGCTCGATGTGCTCGCCGCTCTGGTAGCCAAGAATCTCGTAACGGCGAAAGCGGTCGACAATGCGACCCGGTACGGCATGCTCGAGACGATCCACGCCTATGCGCTGCGGCTGCTCGTCGCATCGGGCGAGCACGAACGGGTTTCCGCTCAACATGCCGATCACTTCCGCGAGCTGGCCAGGCATTGGGCAGAGAATGAGCCTCCGGTGGTGAATGAGTGGTGGCACCGCCTGGTAGCCCAGCCAGACAATGTGAGAGCAGCGCTGGACTGGGTAGCGACGAACCGGCCGGCATCCCAGCTCCACGAGATGGTGGCCGACCTCCAGTGGTTCTGGGTTTTCCGAAGCATGACCGGATATGGGCTGGCATGGTCGAGGCGGGTCCTGAACGGCGACGGACCTTCGGGCCACCTGCGGGTCCGACTGGCTCGGGGGGCGGGGCCGCTCGCTGCGGAGGAGCAATGCTACGACGAAGCCGAGCATTGGATTCGCGAAGCCCTCACCTACTGGCAAGGTCAGGGCGATGCGTGGGAAGCAGCTTCCGACGTCGCCAACCTCTCCAAGACCGCCCGCCTGCAGGGAAGGCTGGTCGAGGCACTGGACCTGGCGACCCAGTCGATTGCTCTCGTCGAGGCTTCCCAGAAGAACTCGTACCGCGGCCTCCACAAGCTGTCAGGAATAACGTCGAACCGCGCCGAGATCCTGTGTGACCTTGGGCGCCTCGAGGAGGCACACGCCGATGCCCTCGGCGCATTGTCCGTGGCCGAGCTCGAAGATGGCGATACCTACCTGTACCACGATGCCGTGAGGGTGATGGGTCGAATCTCGCTGGCGCTCGAGCGTGTCGACGAGGCCGCCGAATGGTTCGAGCGAGCATCTCGGGTTGGATCACGCCTCGGCTCGGACTTCAAGGGACGAGCGCTCAACGGGTTGGCCACCGTCGCTCTCATTCGTGGACGGTGGGCGGAAGCCGAGACGCTTCTGCGGCAGTCGTTGGAGGTGCTCGAGGATAAAGCCCTCGACCGGCTCGAATCGATGCGATTGATGAGTCTGGTGTTGCTCTTTCTCCAACGCCCCAGTGAAGCCACGGATCTGGCCCGACACACGGTCGCTCGAGCGGCCGGCGGCGCAGGAGACCGGAATCTCGCCGCGACGCTAGAAATCGCCGGGGTGTGCGATGTCATCGCCGGCGATGCCGTACGGGGATGGACCCTCATCGAGGCCGGGCGGGAATCGTTGCGGACGGCGGGCATCCAGGAGCCCCCCTGGCACACATCGCTGCTCTCGCAACTCGCCGAGCTATACGAAATCGACCTGCGTGAAGCTCCACCCGGCACGTCGGTGCCGGCGCTCTCCACGAGCGACGCTGGACGATTGGTCTTGACGCACCGTTGAGCAGGCCGGTCGGCCAACGCGTGCAGGGCCGTCGACTACATCGGAGGTTTGAGCGGTTCGTTTCGAATCCGTGGGTCGATCTTCGGCAATATCAGATCAGCTGTGGCGCTGCACACGACGCTGAAGACGACGGCGATCATCAGCACTCCCACGATGACGTTGTGATCCTTGGTGACGACGGCGTCGATGACCAGAGACCCCAACCCGGGAAGATCGAAGATGACTTCGATCACGATGAGACCGCCGACGATCTGGGATGCGCTGGCTGCCAGGAAGGTGACCACCGGGGCCACTGACGCCTTCAAGGCATGGATCGACACGATGCGCCGTTGCGGTAGACCCATCGAGTGGGCGAAGTTGATGAATGGCTCACGAAGCGTCTCCCGCAGACCCGTATGAGTCATCCTGACCGTGAGCGCGGTTGAACCGGCAGCCAGCGCCGTCGCAGGAAGGACATAGCTGCCTGCGCCGTGGAGCCCCCTTGGTTGCAGCCAGCTGGCCCCGTATCCGATCCAACCCAGGAGCAGATAGGCGACGATGAAGATCGGGATTGAGACCACGATCACGGCCAGGGTGCGAACCAGCCAACTGACCACCGGGGCCTGACGCAGTGCACCTATCACTCCCAAGGATACCCCCAAGACCGTCTGAATCACCAATGCCCCCGCCACAATGCGGGCCGAGACGGGAAGGCGCTCTGCGATGAGGTCGCCAACCGCGGCACCCCTGATGCTGTATCCGAGGTTTCCCTCGAAGGCGTTTCTCACGAACTTGAAGTATTGGACGTAGAACGGGTCGTCGAGGCCGTAGCGGGCCCGAAGCTCGGCGAGCAATTCAGGGGGAGGAGGCTGGAAGCCAAAGAGACCTCGGATCGGGTCACCGGGAATCACATGGGTGAGTCCGTAGAGAAGCAGTGAGGCTGCAAAGAGCACAAGCGCCATCGAGAACAAGGTTTGACGCACGTGTGCTCCGTATCTCATGGAGATGGCACCGTAACCGGCTCGGTTGTCTCCCGGAGCATCACCGGGGGACCGCGTCGGCGAGCGGCGCCCGACACAACCCGATACGATGCGGGCGCTGTCCCCCAGAACAGCCCTGGTCCGAACGGGCTCTCTGTATTTCCATCAACCATCTGATCTGAGCTTTGGCATGACAGAAAAGGCCCAACCGACGACTCGCCCGGGACTTGGGACATTTGGAGGCGTCTTCACGCCTTCGATTCTCACCATCCTCGGCGTCATCATGTACCTGCGGTTCGGCTGGGTCGTTGGAAACGCCGGACTCACCGGGACATTCTTGATCGTCGTCATCGCGACTGCCATCACATTCCTCACCGGGCTGTCGATCTCGCAGATTGCCACCGACCAGCGAGTTCGAACCGGCGGCGCCTATTACATGATCAGCCGGGCTTTGGGCATCGAAATCGGCGGCGCCATCGGTATTCCGCTCTACCTCGCCCAAGCCCTATCGGTCGCTCTCTACACGATCGGTTTTGCAGAGAGCCTGGGCGCCGTGCTCCCGCAGTTCGACCAGCGCATCGTCGCCGGCGTCACAACCGTGGCAGTGACCGCCCTTGCTTTGAAGTCGGCGAGGACGGCAATACGAGCCCAGTATTTCATCATGGCCGGCATCGCCATTTCCTTGCTGTCCTTCTTCCTCGGGTCTCCCATCGAAGCCGCTCAGCAAACCACTGCGGTCGAAACCGTGAGTTTTTGGCAGGTGTTTGCGGTGTTCTTCCCGGCCGTCACGGGCATCATGGCCGGCGTGAACATGAGCGGGGATCTCACCGATGCGCGTCGTTCGATCCCGCGCGGCACGATGGCGGCGATTGGCGTGAGCTTTGTGATCTACATGATCATCCCGCCGTTTCTCGCCAGCAGGGCCGACCAGGCAACATTGATCAACGATCCGCTCGTGATGCGCCAGATCGCTTTTTGGGGCGACGCCATCCTCATCGGTGTGTGGGGAGCCACCCTGTCGAGCGCGTTGGGGAGCATCCTCGGTGCACCCCGGATCCTCCAAGCTCTGGCAAGGGACAACATCCTCCCTCGTCCGCTTCGAATTCTCGGGCGGGGCACTGGGCCAGAAGACGAGCCACGGATCGGAACCTACGTCTCATTGGGCCTGGCATTGACGGCCGTCACGCTCGGGGACCTGAACATCATTGCCCCGATCCTCACCATGTTCTTTCTCGCTACGTACGCCGTGGTGAACATCGTCTCGGCGGTTGAGCGGTTCTTGGGCAGCCCATCGTTTCGGCCGACATTCCGGGTGCATTGGGCTCTCTCGTTTCTGGGCGCCGTCGGATGTACCGCCGTCATGGTTCTCATCAATCCGGTCGCCACCGTCGTGGCCGGAGTCGTCGTGGTGGCCATCTACCTGTGGCTGCAGAGGAGGGGGATCGAAACCACTTGGGGAGACCTCCGGCAGGGCGCCTGGCAGACACTGATCCGGTGGGGTTTGCTCAACCTCAGCGGAGCGAGCGACGCCAAGAGCTGGCGTCCCAATTTCTTGGTGCTCGCCGGCAGCCCCGCCAAGCGGTGGTATCTCATCGAGCTGGCGAATGCCATCTCCCACAACCGCGGGCTCCTCAGCATTGCCACCATCCTCCCCGACCCGGTGAGCGCCGATCGCAAACAAGCGTTGGCGGCGACGATCCGCGACCGTCTCGGCGAGCGAGGTGTCCAGGCTCTGGTACGCGTGGTATCCGCAGAGACGCCGTATCGAGGAGCGGCGTTGCTGGTCGAGGGCTACGGCCTGGGGACGCTGGTTCCCAACACCGTGCTTCTCGGCGACGGAGAGACAACGAGTGACCCCACCGAGTACGCCGCCATGGTGGCCGGGATACACCACGCCAACCGCAACATCATGGTGGTGCGCGCTGACGACGAGGTGGGATTCGGCAAGAACTCCACCATCGATGTCTGGCTCCACGGAGTACGCAAGAACGGCGCACTGATACTGACCCTCGCTCATCTTCTCGCCACCAGTCTTGGATGGCGAGGAGCGGTGATCAACGTTCGAATGATTGTGCGCAACCGGGACGGCGCCGGCGAGGCCGCCGACAACTTGAATCGCCTCATCGCGACGGCCCGCATCGAAGCCACGGTCGAGGTGATCGTCGACGAACGGCCGCCGCTCGAGGTCATCGCCGACCGGTCCCGGCGAGCAGACATCACCTTCTTGGGATTGCCGACACCGGGGGTCGACACCGATGATTTCGCCGGGCAGCTCAGATTCCTCCTCGACCAGACCGAAAGCCTCTCCTCAGCTGTGTTTGTGCTCGCCGCAGGCGAGACCGACCACGAGGTCATCCTCAATTAGGCGGCATCTCCATCCACCAACGCTCGCACCAGGGCAAGGGGTGAATGGCCCGGCTGGGAAGGGCAACAAGACCCGGACTGCTCGGGCCGGTCGGCAGGGCGTGGGTGGAGTAGTGTGCCTCCGAGTAGGGAACTACACATGGAGGAATCACTTTGACTTATCGATTTATGTCCTTGCTGATCGCGCTTTTGCTGGTGGCAGCCGCCTGCGGAAGTAGCGACTCAACAGACACAACGGTGGCGCCGGACGGCGACACTCCCGCAACCGAAGCACCAGCAGCAACCGAAGCACCAGCGGCAACCGACGCCCCCGCGGCAACGGACGCACCGGCGACTTCGGACGTAATACCCATCGACTTCTGGGTTGCGTTCTCCGACGAGGCCCGCCTCGGATTCGCCGAAGACGCCGCCGCTGCGTTCAACGCTGCGCATCCGGAGTACGACATCCAGGTGACCTCGTTCGCGTCGTACAACGACGCGTTCGACGCCGCAGTGCTCGCAGTCGACAGCGGCGATCCTCCCGGGATCATCCACTTCTTCGAGGCGGCGACTCGCCAGGCCCTCGACGCAGTGGATGCAAGCGGAAACCCGATCTTCAAGTCGGTGACCGAAGCCATCGACGGCCGCACCGAGATCCTCGGTGAGCCCGTCGTGCTCGACAACGTCGTCTCGGCGGCCCGCGACTACTACACGGTCGACGGTTCGTTCTATTCGATGCCCTGGAACACCTCAACGACGGTGATGTTCAACAACATGGACATTCTCAACGAGGCAGGCATAACCGAGCCACCCGCCACGTGGGCAGAAGTAGAAGAGACGTGCGCCGCGGTCATGGCGCTGCCAGACGCGCCCAGCGGGTGTATCACCTGGCCGAACCATTCGTGGTTCGTCGAGCAGAGCCTCG
Source organism: Acidimicrobiia bacterium (assembly GCA_041577335.1). Lineage (GTDB taxonomy): Bacteria > Actinomycetota > Acidimicrobiia > Spongiisociales > JAENVV01 > JBFGJH01. The sequence continues at coordinate 6,179 of JBFGJH010000008.1, forward strand.
GCCAGCAGGGCGAGCTGCTCGGCAACAACGACAACGGACGCAGCGGACGGGCAACCGAGGTATTCCTCGAGTCTGACGGCATGCTCGACTACCTCGAGTGGTGGAAGGGTCTCTCGGACGACGGGTACTACACCTACACCGGCCTCCAGCGCGACTGGGACGGCACGTCCAATGCCTATCTGGCCGGAGACGTCGCCATGCTGATCTACTCGAGCTCGGACACCACGTTCTTCGACGAGAACGCGACGTTCACCAACCAGGCCAGCTTCATGCCGCGCAACCAGGACACCGAGTATGTGGGCAACCTGATCGGTGGAGCCACACTGTGGATGTTGAATGGCATGGATCCGGCCACCGAAGACGGAGCCCTGGCATTCATGAACTTCTTCTCGAACCCAGAGAATGCCGCCGCCTGGCACCAGCTGACCGGCTACGTCCCGATCACCGAGGACGCAGTGAACCTTCTCGATGGCGAAGGCTGGTACGACGCGAGTCCCAACAGCAGGGTTGCTTCCGACCAGTTGGCAGCAGCTCAGAACACGCCTGCCTCGCTGGGAGCGTTGCTTGGCAACTTCGTCGGAATTCGTGACATCATCACGCTCGCGATCGAGGACATCCTCGTGAACGATCTCGACGTCGCCACCCGAATGGCACAAGCCAACGAAGAAGCGAACAAGTCGCTCTCCGAATACGAAGCACTGTTCGGCAACTAGACGAATAAAAGAAAGATGCGGGGGCGAGGCGAATGCCTCGCCCCCGTGTCGTATTGTCGTAACCGTGCCACATACACAAGACGCTGATTCGTGCTGATCCTCGGCCTGATTGTCGCTGCCGTTCTCGGCCCGTTGTACGTGTGGTGGAAGATCGACAATGCCACGGTGCCTCGTTACGGGATCGCCTCGGCCACCGCGGTCGCCGGGGCCGCCGTCCCCATCATCGCCCTCGGCCAGTGCGGGTTCGCAGCGGAGTCGACGAGTGTTGACCAACTCCTCACCTTCGGCCTGATGTTGGGTGGCGCCTGGCTCGGGTTGATCGGCCTGCACGCCCTCTTGGATCGAGCAGACGGCGTCGAGAAGGAGTCCTCGGCGATGGCGGGCGAAATCCGAGGGGGCGGCTACCGGATGGGATGGTGGGTGCCATGGGTGTTGCTCTCACCAACCCTGATCATCCTGCTCGTCTTCCTCTACACGCCGGCGGCGCAGACCTTCAAACTGTCTACTCAGCTCGCCCGGCTCGGAGCACCTCGATCGGTCGACGTGTGCCTCACCAACTTCAGCGAGCTACTCATCACCGACCCCTTCAAGTTGGTTGCGTACCCACTGCTGGCCATTGCCGCCGTGTACGGAGCCCGCTTCTGGGTCTCGCATTCCACGGTCGGGACCCTCAGCCGCCGCGGAGCCGACATCGCCGCGGTGATCGCGGTGCTGTCGGTATTCGTCGCCTTGTATGGCATATTCTCTCCGGGCGGCGCAGGCCAGGTCGCCTATCGCCCGGTGTATGTCAACACCGTGATCATCTCGGTCGGCATCGTCGCATTGGGCATGATGGGCGGCTTGGCGGTCGCCTATTTGGCTTTCCGTAACATACGGGGCGGGAGCGTCTACCGCACGTTGTTGATCTGGCCATATGCGATCTCGCCGGCCGTGGCAGGCGTGCTCTTCTTCATGATCTTCGACCCAACGGCCGGCATCTTCACCTATTCCATGGAGACCTGGTTTGGCATCGACGTGCCCAACTATCGTGAGTCGGCGGTTCTGGCTCAGACCGCCATCATCGTGGCGAGCGGCTGGAAGATCCTCGGGTACAACATTCTCTTCTACCTTGCCGGCCTGCAGACGGTTCCCATCGAGCAGGTCGAGGCGGCTCTCATCGACGGAGCTACGAGCCGGCAGCGGTTTCAACGAATCGTGCTGCCTGCGTTGTCGCCCATCACATTCTTTCTGCTCGTAACCAACGTGACCTACGCCTTCTTCGAGGTGTACGCCACGATCGACTTCATGACCAAAGGCGCTCCGGCCGGCAAGACATCGGTCGCTATCTACGAAATCATCCGGGTCGGCGTGAACAACGGCGACCTCGGGCGGGGCGCCGCCCAATCGGTGCTGCTCTTCATCGCTGTGATCGGCATCACCCTGTGGCAATTCCGTACCAGCGGTAGCCGCGTGAGCTACGGAGGATCCTGATGATCGGTTTGACCCCAGGAGTTCAGCGAAAAGGCCTCATCAGAGGCCGAAAGTGGCCGTTCCATATCGGCCTCACCGTCACCGCCCTCGTCATTGCGTTCCCGTTGCTCTACGCCTCCCTCATCGCGACGCAAAGCAACCCAGAGATCTTCTCGTTCCAACTCACACCCGGAAGCGCCTTGAGGGAGAATTTCGAGGCCGTATGGGTGAGGCGCGACTTCTCCGGCGCCATGTGGAACTCAATGCTCATGTCCATTCTCATCACTACGGGCAAGACGGTGCTTTCTCTGCTCGCCGGGCTGGCGTTCGTCTACTTCAAATTCCGTGGCAAATGGATCGTCTTCTTCTTCGTGCTGGTGACCCTGATGATGCCGACCGAGGTCATGATCCTGGCGATGTTCCGCATGGTGTCTGGTTTCGGCTGGCAGGACACCATGACTGCTCTCGTGGTCCCCTTCTTGGCGTCGGCAACGGGCGCCTTCCTCTTCCGACAGCATTTCGCCAACCTGCCGGGCGATTTGCTCGAAGCGTCTCAGATCGACGGCGCCTCACCGGTTCAGTTCCTGACCAGGGTCCTCGTCCCTGTTTCGTGGAACGTCATCGCCGCGCTGTTCGTGATTCAGTTCGTCTACTCGTGGAACATGTTCCTGTGGCCAAGCCTCATCGTGAGAGATGAGTCGCGGTCGGTGGTGCAGGTGGCTCTTCAGACCCTCACCAACATCGAAGGCGCTACCACGTATGGGCCGCTGATGTTGGCAGCCATCATGGCTTCCATCCCCCCTGCGATCGTCTTCGTGCTCATGCAGAAGCCCTTCATGAGCGGATTCGCCGTCGGCCAGGACAAGTAGGGGTAGGCCCAGACTCAGAGACTGTCGGCCGTGACCTGGCCACCCACCTGCGAAATCGCCGGAACGGCGGGAGTCACACAGGCATGCTCCGGAGTCGATCCCACGAAGAAGTCAGCGTCGTCGGCCTCGCGTCGCAGCAAGCTGAGCAGGGGAATTGCGAGGAGGGTGACTGCACCGCCGACGATGTAGCCCGCTGAGAACCCTCGCCGATCCGAGAGTGCCCCGAGTCCCGACTGACCGACCACACCGCCACCACCCGCGACCATGGAGTCGAACGACACGACCGTCGCTCGCTGTTCGCTGGGCACGATATGGTGAATGAAGGCCTGGCGAACCGGCATCTGCACTCCCATGGCCACGCCCCCGAGGAAGAGCAAGGCCAGGGCAGGCGCAAACCCGTCTACGACACCCACGCCGACGAGCGCAGCCGAGAACACGCCTCCGGCACCGATGAAGAGGGTGCTGCGCCGGCCGCACCATCGGGTGACGATCTCGACGATCCCATTGCCCACCATCATCGAAATGGCCAAGAGGGCGGCCACGACTCCGGCCACCCATACCGCATCGCGACCGAGCAGCTCCAGGAAATAGGGCTGCCAGGCGTACCACGCCCACGCAAAGAACCCCGATTGAACAGCGGTTGCCACCATCAGCAGCCGAAGTGATCGATGGCGCCAGCCGAATCGGATGCCGGCACGACCCACCTGGGCGGCCTCGGTCGGCAGTTGTCGCACGGAGACAGCGCGGGGTTCGAAACCGAGATCGTGCATCCCGACCATGGCCAACCCCAGGAGCGCTACCAGCAGGGCCGATCGCACCATGAATGGGATTGCGAGGTTGATCTGGCCGAGCGCTCCGCCTCCCACCGTCCCGACGAGCATCGCCACTCCCCCGACGATGTGTCCACGGCTGAACACCCCGTCGAGCCCTCCTTCATATTCGTGGAACCTCAACCCGTCAACGAGCCATGCCTCCATGGCCCCCGAGTAGAAGGTGAATCCGAGCCCCATGACGACGGAGACCGCGCAGAACGCGAGGACACCTGCCTCGATTTGGGCCAGACCGACATAGGCCAGCGTGGTTGCCGCCAAAATGCCCACCGAAAGCAAGAAGGAGACTCGTCGCCCAAGGGTGTCTGCCACGACGCCGGTTGGTATCTCGAAGATCATCATGCCAGCCGAGAATGCCGAGTTGGCCACAAAGACCTCTCCGATCGACAATCCGGCATCCAGCAAAAAGAGCGTGTTGATGCCCCAGATGATCGAGGCGGCGAGGGTGTAGAGCCCGCCGTAGAGGTAGTAACGCCTGACGAGCTGCTCGGCCGGCGCCGACATGCTGTGAACTGTCATGTGCCGACCCTAACCAGCCTGGGAATACTCCCGAGGACTAACCCTCGGTGACCTCGATGATCTCGAGAGTCAGTGGATCTACCTTCGCCATTCCCGCCAACCCCGAGATCCTCACCAAGCCATCACTGATGATGAGGCGTTGCCACAAAGCCAGGTTCGTCGGCTCGTCGATGATCCACGTTGAGGGAATGTGATGGCCGCTCCCCGGGCCGACCGCCGTGTCGATGGTCGACGGGAACACGCGAACCGCGGCATCGAGTGTGGCCCGATCGATGCGGCACAGCATTGAATCGGGCAGGGCTCCATCGCCTTGGCGAATGCAGTACACGGCGTCGTCGGTCAGCTCCAACGCCTGGGGGCCAATCGAAGAGAATGGATAGGCCCTGAGGATTCTGCCGCTACCAGGCTCGAGCAGCAAGATCTCCGCGTACTCGGAAATGCAGATCACATCGAGACCGAAGGTCCCGTTGCTGTTGCCCAGCAAACAGCTACGGATGAGGTTGGGGATCTCTGGCTTGGGGGAAGAGATCATCCACGTTCCTTCGGGAGTTTCGATGCGACTAACACCAAAATCCTCAGGGATCTGCGCCACTCTGAGATCCACCGGCAGAGCTGCCAGGGCAGGCACGACCCCGTCGCGAGCAGCATCCTCGGGGGTCTGACTTTCGTCGTCCCTGCTTTGGGGGGTGGTGATGACCAATGGCGGGACGGTGGTCAGGTCCACGGGAAGTGTCGACAAGTCGATCGTGGCAGGCGCCTGGCTGGTTGTGGGTGCCACGACCGGTGATCGAGCGTCGGCGCCGCAAGCGGCGAGCACCAGGCTCGCAACCAGGCTGAGTACCAGGAGGGCTGGCATCTCGAAGAGCTGACGCTCTCGGTGTCTCACACGGTTCCTGTCATTCGGCCACCTCCACGCCCCCGGACACTGCCCGTCAAAGCTCATTCCCAGTCGTTCGTCCTTCTGCGAAAGCGGTGACGTTGCCAATGGTGGTATCGGCGATGGCGTCCATCGCTTCTTCGGTGAAGAACGCCTGATGACCCGTGATGAGAACATTCGGGAACGTCAGTAGCCGCGAGAAGACATCGTCCTTGATGACGGTGCCAGACAAGTCCTCGAAGAAAAGGTCTCCCTCCTCCTCGTAGACGTCGAGGCCGAGGTGGCCGATCTTGCCCGACTTCAGACCTTCGATGACTGCGTGGGTATCGATGAGAGCCCCGCGGCTGGTATTGATGATCATCACGCCATCTCGCATCATGGCGATAGCGAAGGCGTCGATCATGTGATGCGTATCGGGAGTCAACGGAGCATGGAGCGTGATGACGTCGGATTCTTCCCACACCTGTCGCAGCGGCAGGTATTCGACGCCGAGGGCAACCGCCTCAGAGTTTTCCCGGACGTCGTAGCCGACCAGGCGGCAGCCAAACCCAGCGAGCAACTTGGCCACCGAGACACCGATCTGACCGGTTCCGACGATTCCCACCGTCTTGGCGCCGAGGTCGAAACCGAGCAATCCGTCGAGAGCGAAATTCCCCTCACGGACCCGTGCATAGGCGCGATGGATCTTCCGGTCGAGGGCCAGCATGAGAGCCAGCGTGTGCTCGGCCACCGAGCGAGGCGAGTACGCGGGCACACGCACGACGGCCAGACCAACCCGCCGAGCCGCGTCGAGATCAACGTGGTTGAACCCGGCGCTGCGGAGCGCGATCAGCTTCACTCCTGCGTCGGCCAGCCGGAGGAGCACTGCCGCCCCCACGTCGTCGTTGACGAACGGGCTGACGACCTCGAATCCCTCGGCGAGAGCCGCGGTCGACGGCGTCAGGCGCGCTTCGAAGAACTCGACCTCGTGCCCGCTCGACGCGGCGGCCGCCCCGAGGAAACGCTCGTCATACGGTTTGGAACTGAACACTGCAATACGCATCGCCGTGAGTGTACGGAGCCGATTGGGATAACCGATCGCACGTGTTCGGTCACACCGACACGTCGAGCTCCTCCGCCTCTATGACGGCGTCGACGACCATTTGCACGACGGTTTGGATCGTCTCATCTGGGAGATCCATATCGAGTTGGGGCACGCCGTGCGATTCGGCGACCATCGAGATGTAGCGATGGATCCGGCGGACCTCCGGGAAGGCGTCCAGATACCTGTGCGGGCGCCGGCTTGGCGACCTCTCCAGACGGGTGAGAAAGTGCGCCCGATGCTGTTCGGGGTCCGGGACCGCCAGGACTGCGTGACACACCACTGCGTGGCGGCGCCATTCCTCGAGGTCGGCTCCAAAGACGCCGGGCAAAACATGGACACCTTCCACGATGAGGTCGCTGCCTTCGACAATCGCCCGATTGACGAGACCACGGACCCCGGATGCCACGACTTCAGCCTGCTGTTGGAAGCCGATGACCACTTCATCGTGGTCTTCGGGTACGGGGGCACGCATCACCCGATACGCCTCGAACGAAGACACATGGAGGATGGGGGACAGGGTCTCGGAGACGAGCTGGCGCATCACCTCACGGACGGCGTCGGTCGGCATCACTGCCGTGATTCGTAGCCGTGATCCGACACCGCCGGCAACGGTCGACTTCCCGGTTCCGGGGCTGCCTCCCAACAGCACGACGATGGGGCGCTGCACACGTCGCGCAGCCACCCACTTGGCGTACCGCTCACCCATCGGACCGCCCGCGTGATCGGCGGCACATGCCGTAGCTATCTCGATGAGGTCCTCGACGCCCACCATCGGGGTGGTGCGTTGGACCAACAGGTCCTCGACCTCTTCCGCGATGAGGTATGCCTGTTCTGGCTCGATCCCGATCACCATCATCGACGACGCCATGGCGTCCCGGGAATAGGGCAGACGCGTCGCCTTACGATCCTCCACCAAGATGTATCGGCCGGCCACACCGCCAGGCGTCATCGCAAACCTTCGAGATTGAGTGTCGTAAACACTACGCAGCCCAGTAGATTGGTGGGCCTATGGCGGCGCTCACCATCGCCCAGATCTCAGACATCCATTGTGGCTCGCCCTTCTACGACCCAGAGCTCCTCGACGCAGCTGTCCACGAGATTCTCGATCTGCAGCCCGAGATAGTGGTCGTGGCAGGGGATCTCACCCAGGAGGGCTATGCACCGGAGTTCGAGATGGCGCGCGATGCGTTGCGCCCGCTCCAAGAGCAGCTCACGACGCTGATCGTTCCCGGCAACCACGATTCCAAGAACGTCGGCTACGTGCATTTCGAAGATCACTTCGGCAAGGGCGAAGCCGGGGGAAAGGCCGACCGGAGCCTTCACCTCTCACGCGCCAGCGCACCAAAAGGAGTCACGTTTGTCGGCGCCGATTCGTCAAAGCCTGACTTGGCGGAGGGCGAGATCGGCCGGGAGCGCTATGCCTGGATACGCGAGAAATTCGACTCGGACGCCGACCTCCGAGTGTTCGTGCTCCATCACCACCTCGTCTCCGTCCCGGGCACGGGCCGGGAAAGGAACATCGTGTGGGATGCCGGCGATGTACTGGCTCTCCTCGAGGAATGTCAGGTCGACCTCGTGCTCGCCGGCCATAAGCACGTGCCACACATCTGGGAGGTGGGTGGCATGCTCATCATCAACAGTGGCACCGTGTCCTCATATCGTCTCCGGGGCTATACGCGCCCTTCGTACAACGTGGTTCGCGTATCCGACACGGCCATCGATGTGACCTTGATGTACCCCGGCTCAGGACAGCAGGCGGCCGCTCACTACGATCGAGCAACCCGCCGCATCGACCGCAATCCCGAGCTGGCCGGTATGTTCTCCAAGGCAGCCTGGAGCTGGTGATGATCGTCCGGATGTTTCTGTCGGCAGTGTCGGAAAGTGACCTCGATGAGCTCATCGCTGTCTTTCGAGAGGATGTTGTCCCGGCTTTCACTGCTCACCCGGACTGCCTGAGCATCGAGCTCATTCGTGCCGACAAACCCGGAGTGGGCGGCCTCATCGAAGGTGGAGCCCTCATCCGTTGGACTTCGGCGGAGGCAATGGATGCCGCCCTCGCCAGCGAAGAGATCATTGCCAGCCAGGAACGGATCCGCGGGCTGCTGCGCCGCCAACCGCTGCGGAAGGTCTACGAGATCATCGCCTAGAGGCTGGTCGGGCCGTCACCCGCCGTTCATCAGCGTGGCCATTTCTTCAACCCCACCGGCGACGTCGACCCGGTTGTGGAGAAATCCCACCTCGAGATCGAGACTGCGTGCCCACGGAACCACGATGTCGATCGCAGCGGCCTTGACCTCTACCAAGACAACATCGACCGCCCCTCTGGCTTCAGCATCGGTGAGATCCCGGCGGAGAGCAGCCCGATCGGACAGCGTGTGGACGACCTCCACTGCGTGGGCGCCCATCGTACGCAGCTGGGCGGAGATGTCGTCGGCCGCCCCGAGCGGAGCGGTCGTCGCGGCGAGGACACGCCGACCCGAAACCGGCAGCGACGGCTCCGGGACGTATGCGCCAACGAAGACCGGCAGGTCGGGCCGCACACTGCGTATGACCGGCAGCAGCCGGCCGGCCGCGGCGAACACGCCCGAGCCTCCCACGACGACGACGGCATCGGCCAACGCCAGGCGATATGGCCCCAGGTAGCCGGCCAGGTATTCGGCGGCGATATCCGGCGAGACCACCAGCAGCGACGAGTCAACCGCGCAGGGCGGCAGGGCGGTGCCGCTGCCTTCGAGGATCAGCATGTCGGCGCTCGTGGACCCAGCAACATCCATCCCGGCGGCGAAGTTGTGCCAGTCGGTCTGTCCGGTGAGACCGGCTCCGCAGCGGAAGGTTCCCACCGTGTCTACGCCGGCGAACACAGCATCTTCGATGTAGTCCGAGGCAGCATGCAAGCCGGCTTCGGCAAGCGCCAACAGCCCGTCTGGTGTGGGTGTGAACGTGCCGGCGCGTAACAGGACTGGCTCCGCGGGTCCGCCCCTGCCCATTGTGACAATGCAGGGTCGCCGGCCCTGACTCGCCCAGTATCTGGCCAGCTCGATCGCCACCGCCGTCTTGCCGGTCCGCTTGCCGGTCCCCGTGACCTCAGCCGTCGGCAGGGAGGTGAGGGGCGGCCGTGGCGGCGGGCTGAGGCGGTAGCCGGCGCCCTCATACCCGACGCCCGACATCAGTGCGACCGCAATCAGTTCGAACCGGCGACGGTTGTCGAGCACCGGCTCGTCGCTGAGGTCGATCACCACGTCACACGGGTGGGCGGCGAGAGCTCGCCGGAGTGCATCGGCAGCCCCGATCTCCACCGGGATTCCGAGATCCGGCGGCGTCTCAGTCTTCTCCGACCCGCCCAAGAACACGGCGGCTCGGGGCACATCGCCCTGCGCACGGAGCGACGCCAGAGTTCGTTCCACCACTGCGGGATAGTGCTGACCGTCGACGAGCACAACACACGTTCGCATGCCGCACGCTACCCCGGAGGGCCCGAGTGACGCCCGTTTCCAGCGAGATTCGAGACGGGCTCTCGGCGGACCGGCCAGGCGTGACTCTTAGAGGCAATGGGGCCGTCAAATTCGTCAGGCTCGACCGGTGGAACCGTTGAATCCGTCATGAACTGTCTTTCGGTGGTGTGATTTGATTCTATGGGCGGCCGGCGCCGGGTGGCCCGGCGCCGCGTGCAACGTCCACGATCAGGGGAGCGTGGTCGGAGGGCTTCGACTCGCGCACCTTGGTGGGCTTGCGGTACTCACGATCCACTCGGGCCGCCTCGAGGCCATCTGCCAACGGGGTGCTGAGCAGTGCCAGGTCGATCCGCAGCCCGAAACCCTTGTGGAAGTGACCGGCCCGATAGTCCCACCACGTGAACCCGGGCTCTTTCGGTTCAACGGTTCGGAATGCGTCTACGTAGCCCGTATCGAGAATTGCCGAGAACCGAGATCGCTCCTCCGGAGTGATGTGCGTAGCGCCATGTATGTCGGCTGGGCTCCACACATCTTGATCGGTCGGACAGACGTTCATGTCTCCGGCAACGAAGGTCGGCCGGCCGGCGAGCTGTTGGGCACGTACTGCCATGGCTTCGAGAAACAGGAGCTTCTCACGGAAAGTCTCCGTTCCGACTTGACGCCCATTCGGCACGTAGACACTCACGACTTTCATGCCGCCGACGGTTGCTTCGACCCAGCGGGCCTCCTCTGGATTCGGTTGCCCAGGGAGGCCCATGGCGACATCGGCAATCCCGAGGTCGGCGCGGGCCAGCACTGCGACTCCTGCCCACCTGCCCCCAGAGTTGTCAGCTGATTCATACCCGGCCGCCTGAAGCTCCAAGTGCGGGAACTTCTCGGGAGCAGCCTTGGTTTCCTGTAGGCACACGACATCGGGCTGATGCTCCTCCAGCAGCGCCAGCAGTCGGGGCATGCGGGCGTTGAGTGAATTGACGTTGTAGGTGACAAAACGCATGCGCCACTAGTCAAGCTTGGTTGCGAGCTCCGTGCCGAGGAGCCGGGCTGACGCTAGGCGCGTCTCTCGGTCAGGCGTTCGGTCATAACGAGCCCGGCGCCGGCCATTGCGAGGAGGACCGCAATCAGCGCCCACCAGAAGACAGCGGTGCCGGTTGTAGGGAGTGCCTGCACGATCAACGTGAAGGTAACGGTTGAACAGGAGGGCGGATCGCCCGCGTCGCATACCTGCACCGTGAAGGTGAAATTGCCGAGCACGTTGGACGTTCCTGAGAATGAGCCGTCCGGATTCAGCGTGACGCCGGGCGGAAGCGCTCCACCTACCAATGAGAAGGTGAAGGTGGTCCCATCCGGATCGAACGCCAGGAGGGGCGGAATCGGTTCGCCGACTCCAATCGTGATCGGGTTGGCAGTGACGATCGTTGGCGGGTCGTTTATAGGTAGAACGGTGACCGTCACGGACACAATGTCGCACGACTGGCCACCCCCTCCACCTGGCGAGCCGGGGTCAAAGTCACACGCCTCGTATGTGAACGTGTCTTCGCCCGAGAACTCGGGATCCGGGGTGTACGTGATCGTGCCTTCGACATTGACGACCACCATCCCATTGGCAGGCTGCGTTACGGCTCCGATGAAGAGTGCTTCGCCGGTCGGGTCGGAATCGTTGGCCAGAACGTTGATCGTCACCGCGGTATCTTCGTTGGTCACAGCGAAATCCGGCGCTCCGAGGGGCGGCGGGTTTCCGACTTCCACGCTCACGGTGGCACTGCTACAGGCACCGGCGTCATCACAAACCTCGTACACGAATGTGTCGGTTCCAAAGAAACCTTGGTCTGGCGAATAGGTGACGACACCCGTCATCGCGTCGACGGTGACCGAGCCATTCGACGGACCTGATATCACCATGACCGTCGCCGGATCGAGTGCCGACTCAGGATCGATGTCGTTCAGCAAAACGTCGATGTCGACGGGCGTTTCCGGACTCGTGACAGCGGCATCGTTCACCGCAATCGGGAGGCCGTTCGTCGTCACGGAGATGGAGGCCTCCGAGCAGGCGCCCTGGTCATCGCACACCTCGTATGTGAACGAATCGGTGCCAATGAACCCGGGATTGGGCGTGTAGGTAATCGTGCCGTCGGCCTCTATCACGACGGTCCCGTTGCTTGGGGCAACTGGGAATCCAACCACCGTCAGCGGATCGGCTTCCGGGTCACTGTCGTTGGCCAGGACATCGATATTGATGCTGCTGCCTTCGTCGACCGTTCCGGCATCAGGTATCGCCAGGGGAGCGCCGTTCACATCGACGACCACCGAGGCCAATGAGCAAGCACCGAGCAGGTCGCACACCTCGTAGGTGAATGCATCCGTGCCGAAGAAACCTGGGTCGGGAAGGTAGGTGACGGTGCCATCCGGATTGGCTGTGGCCGTGCCATTGGCAGGTTGCGTAGTCACGGAGACCGCGGCGAGGTCGAGCCCGTCGGGATCAGAGTCATTTGCCGTCACCGCGATTGTGACCGGCAGACCTTGATTGGTGGCGGCCGTGTCATCAACTGCAATCGGCGGGCCGTTGACCGTAACCTCGATTGTACCGATCGAACAACCACCGTCGTCATCACAGATCTCGTACGTGAACACATCGATTCCGGAGAAACCGGGATCGGGGGTATAGGTGATCTGCCCGGTCACGGGATCAACGGCCACCGCCCCGTTGGCAGGCGGCATCACCACCGAAACACTGGTGGGGTCGATCGACCCGTCCGGGTCCGTGGCCGCAGCAACGACATCGATGATGACGGGACTGCCATCACTCGTCACCGCAAGGGTGCCCGGCACCACGGGGAGAGCATTGACATCGACCGTGACCGTGGCTGTTGCACAGCCTCCGAGATCGTCGCACACCTCGTACATGAACGAGTCGGTTCCAAAGAAACCTGGGTCAGGCGCATACGTGATGTCTCCGGTGTTTGGATCCACCGTTACCGTGCCGTCTGAGGGCAGACCGACAATCGTCACCGAGCTGGGCACGAGGAAGCCGTCGCCATCCGAGTCGTTGGCGAGGACCGGAATCGTCACTGCCACCCCTTCGTCGGTGGCCGCTCCGTCATCCGCGGCGACCGGCGGATCATTGACCGTGATGGTCACGGTGGCTGTATCGCACGCCAATGGAGCACCGTCGTCGCAAACCTCGTACGTGTAGGTATCGACTCCTGTGAATCCGCTGGGAGGTGTGTACGTGATCGTGTTGTCGCCGTTGATGACGACGGTGGCCCCGGCCGTCACATTGGAGACCGAGTTCACCGTCAGGATGCCGCTCTCAGGATCGAGGTCGTTGTCCAACACCGCCGTCGTGACGGAGGCGTCGATCTGGGTGACGTCGCTGTCATCTACGGCGACTGGCGGGTCGTTGAGGACTGGATCGTCAACTCCAACCGTGACGGTGGCAATGTCGCATTGCGGCGGGGTGGCGCCGTCGCAGACCTCGTAGGTGAACACGTCCGCTCCTACGAAGCCAGGGTCGGGGCTGTAGGTGATGGCGCCGGTTACCAGATCGACGGTTGTTGACCCATTGGTTGGCCCCGTTGTCACATTCACAGACGAGGGGTCGAGTGCCCCTTCGGGGTCCGTGTCGTTGGCCAGCACATCGATTGAGACCGGGATGTCAACGTCGGTCGTGGCGCCGTCATCGACGGCAGTGGGCGGCCCGTCGACCGTCACGGTGACGGTCTCGATGGAACAGGCACCCAGACTGTCACAGACCTCGTATGTGAACGTGTCGGTGCCGTAGAAGCCCGGATCGGGTGTGTAATCCACCTCTCCGGTACCGCCATTGATAACGGCCGTGCCAAATGTCGGCGCGGCGGGGATGTCCGTGACCGTCATCGGGTCCAATTCCGGATCGGTGTCGTTGGCCAGCACATCGATCGCCACGAGTGCGCCCGAGTTCGTCGTTGCCGTGTCGGGCGCGGTCTGCGGCGCTCCGTTGACGTCGATGGTGACAGTCGCCGAGCCGCACGACCCGGCGTCATCGCACACCTCATAGGTGAAGGTGTCGGCACCAAAGAACCCTGGGTCAGGCGCATACGTGATCTCGCCGGTTACTGGATCGACCGAGACCGTGCCGTTGGTGGGCCCCGAGGTGACTGTGACCGAGGCAGGGTCGAGAACGCCGTCGGCGTCCGAGTCGTTCAAGAGCACATCCACCGTGACGGCTTGCTCCTGGTTGGTGGCGTCCGCGTCGTCATTCACGATGGGCGGCTCATTGACGAGGACGTCCAGAACGGCTGTATCGCATTCCCCTGCAAGGTCACAGACCTCGTAGGTGATCTGATCGTTCCCACTGAATCCGGGATCGGGCGTATAGGTGATCTCGCCGGTCACGGCATCCACCGACACCGTGCCGTCGAAAGGTCCGAACACGACGGACACCGAGGTCGGATCGATATTTGATTCGGCGTCCGTGTCGTTGGCGAGCACGTCGACCGTGACAGGAACGTCCACGTCGGTCACTGCCGCGTCATCCACGGCCACAGGCGGCGTGTTGAAGGCCGACACCGTTACCGTGACGACGGCGCTGTCACAGGCGCCGAGGTCGTCGCACACCTGGTACACAAAGGTGTCGTCACCGATGAAGCCAGGATCGGGTGTGTACGTGACTGCACCCGTGACCGGATCGACGGCAACCGTCCCCGTGTTCGGCAGGGCGAGAATCGAGACCGACGTGGGATCGATGTTCCCGTCGGCGTCGGTGTCGTTGGCCAGCACGTCGATCACTACTGCGGTGTTGGCGAGTGTGCCGGCCGTGTCGTCGACGGCGACCGGGGTGGAATTGATGTCCACGGAGACGGTCTCCACCGAGCACGCACCGCCGTCATCACACACCTCGTATGTGAAGACCTCGGTGCCGGTGAATCCGGCATCGGGGGTATACGTCACGGTGCCATCAGGTTCGATCACCGCTGTGCCGTTGATCGGCGGCGTCGGAAACCCGGTCACGGTGAGCGGGTCGCCTTCCGGATCGGTGTCATTGTCCAACACGTCGAGGTTGATAGGAGTGGCCTCGTTGGTGAGTCCGCTGTCGGGGGCGGTGACCGGGGCACCGTTGACCGTGACCGTGACCGTGGCCATGGCACAAGCGCCATCATCGTCGCACACTTCGTAATCGAACGTATCGGTGCCGAAGAAGCCCGGATCGGGCGTGTACGTCGCTTCCCCTGTGGCGGGATCGATGACCACGCTCCCGTCCGAAGGTCCGTTGGTGATCGTGACCGAACCCGGATCGAGGGTGCCGTCAGAATCGGAATCGTTGACAAGGAGGTCGATCGTCACCGCAGTGTCCTGGTTGGTCTCGGCCGAGTCGTCGCCAGCCACAGGCGGCAGGTTGACGAGCACCGTGACCGAGTCGCTCGCCGTGACTTGCTGGCCGAGCGAGTCGTCGGCCGTCACGCTTGCGACGTTGGCGACGTCGTTGGTCCCCGCCACCGTCGAGCAGTCAAAGATCCACGTCTCACCTACCTCCAGCACGCCCAGGGCGCCTCCGTCACCACTCACCAAGGTGAGCCCCGAGCACGTGTCGTCTGTGACCACGACATTCACGAGCGGGTCGTCACCGACGTTCTCCACCTCGATGGTGTACGTGATCGACGTGCCTGGCGTGACCTGGGTGGCGTCGGCGGTCTTACGCAGATCGAGCGCCGGGTCGATCACATCGACCGAGGCCGTGTCGGTTGCTGAGACCACTGATTGGCCTAGCTCGTCGAGGGCGGATGCAAACGCCGTGTTGGTGACATCACCCGTGACCGTCACGTCGCACGTGAACCGCCAGATCTCGCCGCCATCGAATATGGCGTCGCCGTTGCCGGATTGCTCCGAGTCAAACACGGGCGTCGGACATCGGTCATCGATGACAGAAACCGAGAACAGCGGCTCATCTCCCGTGTTCTCGACGTTGTATCGATAAGAGGCGGTGCCACCCGTGGTCACAACCGGTGTCAGCGTGCTCTTCGAGATACTGAGGCCGGTGATGAGTACATTGACAGATTCGGTGTCGGTGTCGGTGACGTTGGCGAGGGTGGGGATATCCGTCCCGCCGGCGTCGACCGGGTTGGCGGTCACCACCGCCACATTGGTTGTGTCTACGGTGACGCTGACGGTGATCGCGCACGTCACCGAGTCACCGGGAGCAACCGGCCAACTCCCTGAATCGCAAGCGAGGGTGACGTCGTCACCGGGCACGGCCGGCGTGCCGGCGTCGTCGACGATGGACACGTTCGATACGTGAACGTCCCCATCGTTCGTGACGACGTAGGTATAAGTGACCGGATCGCCCGGATTCACGGTGGTCGCATCGGCGGTCTTGTTCATCGACACGCTCGGGTTCACCACATCGACCGTATCGGTTGAGGTGCCAATCAGAAGGGTCTCGTCTGAGGTGACCTCGGCAGTGTTTGACACCGTTGCGCTCGGGCCGCCGGCCGCGTCGTAGGTGACAGTAACCGTGGCAGTGGCTCCGGCAGCCAGGACGGGAATGGTGCAACTGATTGCGTTGGACGGCGGATCACAAGTTCCGCCCATGTCGGCGCCGACGGCTGTCACCGTGAGTGCGGTGTCGACCGCGTCGGTGACCACGACGTTGTCGGCATCGGATGCGCCACTGTTCCTGACAGCGATTGTGAAGGAGTAGGGCCCTGTGCCGGCCGCGACCGGGTCCTCGATGAAAGCCTTCGTGACAGCCAGGTCGACGTCCTCACTGATCTCGACCGAGGCGAAAGCGCTGCCGAAATTGCCGTTGGCGTCACCGACATTGGCGACGTTGGGCACAGTGGCCGCGTCCACCGTCTCGGCCACCGAATAGGTGACGAGCACTGTCACGGTGGCCCCGGCAACGAGCGGATCGAACGTGCAGTCGATGTCCTGACCCGAAGATCCATCCACCCCGCCGGTGCAGTCGACCGCGGTGACCTGCAGACGCGAGTCCACGGTGTCAGTGATGTTCACCGCTGACGTGTCGGACAGCCCATCGTTGGCGACGGTGATTGTGAACTGGTTGCCCACCGACCCCGCCACCGCTGTGGTCGGGCCGAAGGCCTTCGACGCCGAGAGCAAGATCGAACCGAACACATTGACCGACGAGAGGGACGTGGCGGTGTTGCCGGCGAAGTCCACGACGTCGAACTGATTCCCGATCGTCGTGGGGGCCACCGATGACGAGATGTCATACGTGATCGTCACCACGGCCGAGGCGCCGGCAAGGATGGTGCCAAACGTACAAGTGACGTTCTGACCTGCTGTGGAATCCACCCCGCCACCGCAATCAACGGCGGTCACCGAGAGCCGGGCGTCGACCGAATCCGTGACCACCACCGTATTGGCATCGGAAATTCCGTTGTTTTCGACTGTGAGGGTCATCTGATTTCCCGTGGAACCGGCGGCCGCCGTGGCCGGTGTGAACTGCTTCACGGCGTCGAGATCGATGACGGTGACGACCTCGACCGAGCTCAGGCCCGAGGCGGCGTTCGCGTCGGCGTCGGTGGCGAGGGCGGTATTGGGGATCAAGGCGGCATTGACAGTCCCATCGACGTCATAGGTGACGAGGATGGTTGCTGAACCGCCGGGCGCCAGTGAGGCATATGTGCAATCGATGTCCTGACCGCTCGATGCGTCGACCCCACCTCCACAATCCACACCCGTCACGGTGAGCCGGGCGTCGAACGTGTCGGTGACGTTCACGGACTCGGCATCCGAGGTGCCGATGTTCTCGACGAGAATCGAGAATTGGTGCCCGCCGGTTCCTGCGATCACCGAGGCGGGGCTGGGGAGCTTGGTGACAGCCAGCACGACATTCTCAGAGATCGTGATCGATCCCGAGGCGGTGGCACTGTTGGCGTCGCCATCGACAACAGCGGCGTTGTTGACGATGGTCGCAGACTCCTCGGATGCGCCGACATCGTAGGTGACGGTGACCGTGGCACTGGCGCCCGCCGCCAAGACGGCAAACGTGCACGTCACGTCTTGGCCGGCCGACGTATTCACGCCACCGCCACAATCGACCGCGGCAACGACGAGGCGGGCGTCGACGGCGTCGGTTACCACCACTCCCGTGGCATCGGAGGTCCCGCTGTTCGTCACCGTGAGGGTGAACTGATTTCCGGTCGTTCCGCCGTCCACGGCAGACGGCGTGAAGGCCTTGGCGAGTTGCAGCCCCACATCTTCGACGATGTCCATGCTGGCCGTATTGGATGAGGTAGCCGCTTGTTCATCGGACGCCACCGTGGCCAGGTTGGAAATCGTTGCGCCGGCCTCAGAGCTGTCCACGGTGAAATCGACGGTGAGCGTCACCGATGTTCCCGCTCCCAACGAGGAGAACGAACAGTCGACGGCGTTGCCGACGGTGCCATCGGTACCGCCCTGCCCAGCGCAGTCAGTGCCGGTGACGGTGAGGGCCGGGTCGACGTTATCGACGATGGACACGTTCTCGGCGTCCGACGTCCCGGCGTTGGTGACGACCACGCTGAAGCTCGAGGCGGCTCCGCCGGCGACGACGACCGGATCGGTGAAAAGCTTCGCGGCGGTGAGGTCAACGTCTTCGACGACACTGACCCCTGTTGTGTTGGAAGGGGTTGACGCTTGCTCGTCGGAAGAGACCTGGGCGGTATTTGAGATAGTCGACGTGTCGGTGGACTCGGGAACGTCGTAGGTGACGGTCAGAGTGGCGGTGGACCCGGCGGTCACGAGTGGGAGCGTGCAGGTGACAGCATTCCCTACCGTCGAGTCCGATCCTCCCAGCGCTGAGCAATCGGTGCCGGTGACGGTGAGGTCTGCGTTCACGGTGTCGGTTATCACGACGTTCTCCGCGTCTGAAAGGCCTGCATTCGTAACGGCGACGGTGAAGCTGTTGCCGGAGGAACCGGCAGTCACAGGGTCAACGACGAACGTCTTCGCCGCCGACAGCTGCACGTCTTCTTGAACGCCAACGGTGGCAGTGTTGGAGTTGGTGGCTCCTTGCTCATCGGAAGAGACCTGAGCCGTGTTGGAGATCGTGCCGGGGCCGGCCGAGGCGAGGACATCGAACGTCACTGTGAGCGTGGCCGTCCCGCCTCCCACAACGTTCGGCAATGCACACGACACGTTGTTGCCAATCGTGTTGTCAGTCCCTCCCAGGGCAGCACAGTTGGTGCCGGTCACGGTGAACGCCGGGTCAACCGTGTCGACGACCAGAACGTTGTCGGCGTCCGAGACGCCCGAGTTCAGGACGGCGACCGTAAATGTGTTGCCAGTCGATCCGGCGTCGATCGGGTCGGCGGTGAAGCTCTTGGTGGCCACCAAGGTCACCCCTTCTACGACGTTGACAGAGGCAGTGTTCGAGTCGGTGGTTGCCTGCTCGTCTGATGACACCTGCGCCACGTTCGAGACGGTTTGTGTGTCTACGGTCGTCGCAACCGTGAACGTGACTTGGAGGGTGAAACTTCCGCCCGGCGCCACCGTCAGGCCAGAGCAGTCAACCGAGTTGCCCACTGTGTTTTCGGTACCACCTTGGGCACCACAATCGGTGCCGGTGACGGTGAGGGAAGCGTCAACGGCATCGACGATCGCAACGTTGTCGGCAGTCGTGGTTCCGCTGTTGGCGACGACGAGATCGAAGGTATGCGAGGTGCCGGCACCGGCCGTCACCGAAGCGTCGGCAAACGTCTTGGTGATGTCCAATACGACATTCTCCGTTACGTCGACCGTGTCGGACGCAGAAACCGGCCCGGCCTCGTCGGACTGGACGGTGGCGGAGTTCGAGATCGTGCCGACTGGGGTTGAGGCCGGTACGTCGTACGTCACAACGATTGAGGCGGCCGCCCCGCCCGCCAGGGTGAGGAAAGTACAGTCGACCGTGTTGCCCGTCGTGTTGTTGGTTCCGCCGTCGCAGTCAACCGACACCACCGTCAAGGCCGGGTCCACAGTGTCGGTCACGCTCACGTTGTCCGCGTCGCTGACGCCTCCGTTGGCGATGTCGATCGAGAAGGTGTAGGACCCGGTGCCTGCCGGAACATCGGCATCGGCAAAGGTCTTCGTTGTTGTCCAGCTGACATCTTTGACGATGGTGTTGGTGTCGGTGGCGGTATTCGATGCTGGACCGGGATCGGTTGTGTCACTGGCTACGGTCACCGTATTGGCGACCGACCCGGCGATAGCACCGGCTGGGACGGTGTAGTCGACCGTCACGGTGGCGGTGGAGCCGGGATTGAGGTCCCCGAGAGTGCAGCTGAACGAAGGGCCGGCACCACAGCTGCCCTGCGAGGCAGTGACGGAGCCCTGGGCGAGGTCGGCCGGCCAGGTGTCGGTGAGCACCACATTCTCGGCCTGGGTGGGGCCGTTGTTGGTCACGGTGACGGTATAGGTGTGAGTTGCCGGGTCACCGGCCGTGACGGTGGAGAGGCCGTCGGTCTTGGTGACTCCGAGATCCGCCTCGAGCGGCCCCACCGTCACGGCGGCGCCGGCCGGCACGTTATCCGACGTGTCATCGCGCGTGGAATCGATAGTGACCGGCACCGGACCGAGCTCGCCGACCGCGCTGTTCAGGTAGGTGCCGTTGATGTTGGGTACGTCGACGCCATACGTCAGCGTCGATGTCCCCCCGGCGGGAGTGGTGAAGACCCCGCTGAAAGTGAGCTGCTGGCCGCTGATCTGAGGATCGGGAATCGCCACTCCGTTGAACAACGGCGTAACGGATGCGTCGAAAGTCACGGTCGCCGGAGATGACGGAAGGGTGTCCACGATGGCGTCGAGAGAGGAACTGACTGCACCATCGTTGTGGATCGTGACGGTGTAGACCGCTTTGCCGCCCGTCGGAAGCGACGTGGGAGAGGCCGACTTCTCGAGCCAGAGCAAGCTGACGGGAGGATCAAGAGGAGGAATCGCCTGATACTCAGCCGTCCCGGTGCTGGTGTGCTTCACCGGGTTGCCGGAGTTGATGTTGTTGATGGGAGCCACCGTGGTCGGAGCGGTGGTGGTGCCCTGGGCCACGAAGGTATAGACGATGGTGTACGAGTACTTCTGGTTGGCCAGCCCTGTGATGAAGAGGGTGTCGTTGTAGTCGATGCCCGTACCTGGGGGCGCGCCCTCGTCTCGTAACTCCATGGTGACGGCGACGAGCTGATATGCATTGGCAGGCCAGCCGAGAAGGCTGGCCGGGGTAAGGGCGAAACGGCCCGCTCCGCCCACCTGTCCGGTGTCTCCCGTGACGGTGATCGTCATCAACCCGCCCAGCTCCTGGGGGGTGGGCCCGTTGGTGACGGCCGTGACCTTGTTGGCATTGGCCGAGATCGTGTTCACGACCCGCGCGAGCGACTGCGCCGAGTCGCAGATCTCGTTGGCGGGTGATGGTGTCCCCGAGAACATGTTGACTGTGTGGGTTTGGGCGCTGTTGGAGGTCGACGTTGTCGTCACATAGAAGTAGGCATAGACGGTGGATCCGGCCGCGAGAGCGCCGAAATGCTGGATGCCATCTTCGTTGGTCGCCAGACCCACGACCCCGGCGAAGTTATCGACCGATACCCAGAAGTCGTCGATTGGGGAGCCGGTGTTGTTGGTGATCTGGTAGCCGAGATACATGCCATTGATGGCGTCGCCGAAGTCCGAATAGAAGATCGGTGAGTGCACAGGTGTGACCGAGAACTGCCCGGCGGTACAAGGAGCGGCCAGCGCCGGAGCGGCGGGGATGATCGTCGCCGCCACGAACACCAGCGCCGCGAATGACGCGACAGCGCGATGGCTCCGGCGTCTCGGCCTCATGCCGGACGACCATGCGGCTCGGCCCTGGATCCCACTTCGAAACACCCCATGGGGGTTGGCGATTCGCGGAGTATATGCAGCGTGATGCCCGGCTCAAAGGATGCGCGGCGGCCTCGACCTGGATCCGGGCTCAGGCGTGAAGACGGGCCACCGCGCTTCATCGGACGCGTCGAACCAAAGCCCTAGGACCTCGCTAGCCCGGCATGCCCAAAGGGATCCGATCGGGGCGCGCGCGGAGCCGGCTGGATCAGCTCAGCGCCGGGGCGGGCACACCGGTCTCGGCATACGCCTTGAGCGCCTGCAGCGTCATCGCCCACGTGAGCGCGACGGAACCCAGCTCTGCGTCGGCAACGCTGACGCTCCAGTCATCGTGGCGGAAAACAACCATGGTCCCGATGTCGCTCGGCATGGCCGCCCAGCTCACCCGAGTTCCGCCCCAGTTCGGCCATGGACCACGACATTCCCACTCAACGAGATCGGCGCTCGACGAGCTGACGGTCATTTCCAGATCGACGGGCGCCTCGGCAAACCCGAACGCGAGCTCACCTCCGACCTCGGTGGAACCGGTCACAGACGGCGTCCAAAACGACGCCAGCCCGTCGGTCGTGGTCAATGCGGAAAGAATGATCGGCGCCGCTGCGGCGATATCAATGGCTAGGACAATCGTGCGACTCATCGTGTCTCCTTCGATCTTTATTTAAGTAGCGACTTAAATAGTAACTCTGCTAACTTAAGCTCTGACTTAACTAATGTCAAGCCCGGATCACCATGACTGCACCAACAGCCGAAGCTCTTAGCGCCATCGCTTCTCCTCGGCGCCGCGACATGCTGCGACTGATGTGGGGCCGGGAGCTCAGTGCAGGTGAGCTCGCCTCGAACTTCGATATTTCCTGGCCGGCCGTGTCCCAGCACCTCACCACCCTCAAGCAGGCCGGTCTAGTGACAGAGCGGCGGGATGGTCGAAACCGCTACTACTCCTCCGACGAAACCATGGTGGGTTCTCTGGCCATGATCCTCGAACAGATGTGGGATAACGATCTCGATCGCTTGGCATCGCTCGCCGAGGAGGATGAACGCAATGGCTGAGGGCACGCGACAAATCGAGATGGAACGGCACATCAAGGCCACACCCGAGACGATATTCTCCTACTTCACCGACTCCGTTCGGTACGCCAAATGGATGGGCGTGAGTGCCACCCTCGACGCTCGGCCTGGTGGGATCTACCAGGTGCACACGCCGCAGGGCTATGTCGCGTTGGGGGAGTTCGTCGAGGTCGACCCACCCAAGCGGGTGGTTTTCACGTGGGGGTGGAAAGGCCATCCCACAATCCCGCCCGGGTCAAGCAGAGTGGAGATCACCCTGCAAACCAACGCCGACCACACCACGCTGAAGCTGATTCACAGTGGTCTGCCCATGGAGGAAATGGCCATCCACACCAGCGGCTGGGAACGATATCTCGGCAGGCTGACCGTCACCGCAGAGGGCGGCCAGGCCGGACCGGACGAGCCGCAGTGAAGCTTCACGTGGAGCGAACCATCAACCGGCCCGCCCCCGAGGTCTTCGACTTCTACGCCAACGCATCCAACAACCCGATATGGCAGACGGGTATGAAGTCCTGTACGTGGACCAGCGAAGGAGCCATCGGTGTCGGTTCGACCTACCGCCAAGAAGCCGAGTTCATGGGACGACCGATCGTATCGATATTCGAGGTGACAGAATTCGAGCCAGGACGGCGGATCCGGGTCGAGACAATCGAGAGCACGTTTCCCATTCAGGTCACCCGAACTGTCGATCCCATCGACGAATCATCATGCCTGGTTCGTGCCGACATCGCCGGCGGCCCGGGAGGAGTCATGAAAGTCTTCAGTCCGCTCACCGATCGGATGGCCACCAAGTCGATCAACGCCGACTATGACCGGCTGGTTGCTCACCTCAGCTGAACGCCCAACCCGCCGAGACGCCCGGACGGGGCCGTTGCGACCGAACTGCGGGCCCAGTCAAGAATGGGTGTCTGAAAAGTGGGTTCAACCCTGGGTCACCGATTTGGTTAGCGTTGCGCCGACCATTCAGGAAGGGCCACATGAGTATCGACGCACTCGTTACCCGGATGGAGGCGATAGGCAAGGACCTGTCACCGACGCAGAGGTTGTTCCACGACACCTACCTTCGGACCACCCAAGCGGTCGCCGCCGAGATCCACGGCGGCGGGTTTCGAGACACTGGCTGGGTGGAGCATTGGGATGTCGAATTCGCTGGTCTGTACCTCGACGCCGTCACCTCGCTGCGAGCCGGCAACCGGGTTCCAGGGCCATGGCACGTGGCCTTTGCCGCTGCCGACGGGCCTCGGCTTCCGCCACTCCGACACGTTCTGCTGGGCATGAACGCTCACATCAACTATGACCTACCCCAAGCACTCATCGCCGTGATCACCGATCACGAGTTCGACGATCCGGCTCTCCTCGCTAGGCGGAGAGCAGACCATGAGCACATCGACGAGATCCTCGCCGCGCGAGTGGCCGAGGAGTCCGGCGTCCTCAAGTCGTTGGAATTACCCGGGGACCGCACGCTGCTCGGCAGGCTTCTCGAGCCCTTCAACCGACGTGGCACCGAGCGATTCCTCAAAGAAGCCCGCGCCAAGGTTTGGCGTAACGCCCACGCCCTGGCCATCGCGCGCCAAAACGGGCGGCTCACCGGGCGCCTTGCCGAGCTCGAGCGGCTGTCTGAGGCTCGTGTGGCTGACCTCATCCGGCCGGGCCACGTGCTGCTCGACCTCGCCCGGAGGGGGTTCGGCGTGGAGCTCGACTAGGCAACAGTGCGATCTCACGCGAGCCAGCCTCAGGCGCCCGCGCCGGCGAAAAGAATGACGAGGATCCACCCGAGGACTTGGGCCCCTATCAAGGCCGCCCCCACGATCAGGAGCACATTGATCCATCGCGCCAAAGGTCGTCGATGCCACGTCGCCGTGAAAATCAGCCCAATGAAGGGCAAGACGACAACGGTCACCCCATGCAGTAGCCCCATCAGCAGCAACAAGCCGCCCATCCGGCCCAGTCCTGATTGGACTTGTTCGCCAAGCTTCAGGGTTGCCTCGATGGGCCGTTCGAACTGTGTTGTCAGCAGGACGTAGCCGCCAAAAGTGAGGTAGTAGGCAACATCGAGCAGCCTGATGAACCGCTCGCCTGTCTCGGGGTTTGCACGGAACACGATGCCGGCGTAGCCGTCTCCAAACCGACGAATGGCAGGACCGAGGGCAATCACCATCATCACGAGTGCCACCGCTTCGATGACCTCCATTGCTCGCCAATCGACGGCAGTCGTACCCAACGTGGTCACGGTGCGGAAACCCCAACCGGCGGCGACCAGGCAAGAAAGAACGACGGCCACTGCGATCAGCACCCGCCGCAGGCGGCGCCGGTGGGCTCGATCCTCTTCGATCGAACGGTTGACCCGTGCCCACAGGTCGATGCTCGGCTCCAACTCATCGACCGTTGTCAATGCGTCCGTGATTCGCTGTTCGAGCGTCATGGCACCATCCCCAGTCGTTTCTCGAGGGCGGCGAGAGCCCGACGGCAATGTGTCTTCACGGAATTCGGAGATATGCCCATCGTCTCGGCGATCTCGCGTTCTGAGAGGTCGAGGTAGAACCGAAGAACCACGCAGTCCCGTTGGCGGGCTGGAAGTGCCAGCACGGCGCTCAGGACTTCTCTTCGGTCCTCAGAGGCCAGAGCCTGTTCCTCAACGGCGGCTTGTGGCGGGGGTTCTCTGGTCTCCCTGTGGCGTAGCGACATAAGGCCGCGCCGGTTGTGATCCCGAGCCAGGTTGAGGACGATCGATCGCATGTAGGGAGCTGCCTTGTCGGGGTCTTTGATTCGATCCACAGTTCTCTGAAATCTGATGAACGCTTCCTGCACGAGATCTTCGGCGGCGTTGCGATCATCGGTGAAGATCCGCGCCAAGCGCACCAGCGACGTTGCCTCGGTCCGATAGAGTTCAGCAACCACGTCAGCGGTTGCGCTGTGCCCAGCGCTCGCCTCTGCCGTCTCTGCCGCACCCGTCACCTATCGGGCCCCTTTCGCTTCTCGAAGGAGAGACCGGCAGAGGCCGGCCTCTCCTTCGCGCTCGCCATCATCAGCCGAGATCGACGCACGCCAACCTCACGCTCGAGTCGGCCGGCCAGTGAATCACAATCGACTGGGCGTCCGGCCGTGCCCACGCCTCATGTCGCGCGCTACCAACTCCGTCACCGGCGGCGTTGGTCGAGACGGTCGGCCATATCTCGTTGAACTCATCGACCGGCCCACCGACTTCGTTCTGGTAGTGCCCACCGCCGGGAGGCGAGTAGCTGCACGGCTGGTTGTGTACGTGCACTTTGTACGTCGTGGTGGGGTCGAGGCCGGCCACCGTGACCTTGACTCGAGTGACGCCGCCTTCGGCCCGGTTACGCGCCATGAAGGCCGTGCCCGAGATCGAGTACCCAAGATCCGTCCCTCCCGGCAGCGTGACGAACCGACCCTTGGTGACAACGGTGCCGGAGTGGGCCGCCGTAGCCGGTCCGAGCGAGGCCATCACCAACAGCAGTGCGACTACTGCGAACCATTGCATTCCTTTGCGATGACTCATCGTCATCCCTCCTCATTGAGCCGGCGGCGGGCCGGAGCCGTGGCGAGCGGCGATCCAATCAGGCAGCTTCGACGTGGGTGGAATCCCCGTCGTCGAGGCGGCGGTTCATCGAGAACAGCCGCCCCACGATGGGCAGGCTGAGGACATTGAGGCCGTGGAGGAATCCCATCAAGATCAACAACCCCCCGATGCGGATAGCAGTGGCCTGAAGCTGGTTCCCGGTGACCGTATCGTCCCATCCAGTGTCCTGTGTGAACCGGACTGCGAAGAGAATGTAGGCGCCAAAGATCAGGTAGTAGGCGAAGTCCATGAGGATCAAGTAGCTCTTGCCCGTCCGGGGATTCGCCCGAAACACATCACCGGCGTAGCTCTTGCCGAACCTCTTGATGAGTGGGCCGACGACCACGACGATGGCAATCAGGATGGCCGCGGTAATCAGCTCGAGTATCCACCATTGCATGAGTGACCTCTCATTGCAGACTGTACTCCCCTACAGACGAGCGAACAGCCCAGTTGGGTGACAAGAATCTGCGCCGTCGGCGGATGCTGGCTGGGTCATTGAACCCCGGGTTCAACCTGGGTGCCCACGGTTGCAAAGACGCGTCACTGAACCCCGGGTTCAACCTGGGTGCCCACGGTTGCAAAGACGCGTCACTGAACCCCGGGTACAACCTGGGTGCCCACCGTTGCAAAAACGCGTCACTGAACGCCGGGTTCAACCCCGGGTTCGGCTAACTAGCTCGTTGGCTCGCCGACGGTGAAGTGGATTTCGGGGTGGTTGCCGTTGGTGAGCTCAACGGCTCGGGCCACGGCGGTCAAGACCACGGCCTCGAGTGACTCATCCCAATCCTCGGGGGGCCAGTGATGACCGGCACCTCCCAGTGCCCTACCGACCACCGCGATCTCATGTTCACCGGCCACGAACTCGAACTCCATGGCATCAACCAGCGGCGATTTCAAGAGCAGCGAATAGACCTCATCGATTGCCAGCCCCAAATCGTCGAGCTGGTCGACGGGCAGCGTCTCCGCCGCCGTAGCGTTGGCCACCATCCTCACGATGCGAGCGTACGGAGCGTGAGCCGGCGTCGACACCACGGTGTTGGCTGCGTTCATCACACGCATACTATGACCCCTGCGCGCCGATTAGCATCCAGCTCGTGATGGATATCCTGACGCTGGACGTGGCAGAGAGAAGCGGCCGGCGCGTTCTGATGGCAAACGGGGAAATCGACCTCGCCACCGCTCCGATGCTCGAAGAGCGGCTGGAAGAGCTGCTGAGCGACGGCGGGGTCGTGCTCGACCTCACTGCGGTAAGTTTCATCGACTCCACCGGCCTGCGAGTGATCCTCAACGCGCACCAGAACGCCGAGGATCAGGCGCAATCGTTCCCGATCGTCGCCGTTGACGGACCGGTGATGCGCCTCTTCGACATCACTGGCGTCGGCAATCGCCTCGCGCTGTTCAGCTCGATGGACGACGCCCTCGCCGATGAGTGAAGGCTCAGCGGCTGATAGCTTCCGACTGAGCCTCCCTGCCGACCCGAAGCAAGTTGGGGCGGCCCGGCTCTTCGTGGCCACGACCTTCCGCATGCTGGGCGCCGACGAGGACCTCGTCGCCGATCTCAAGCTGGCAGTGTCCGAAGCAGCGTCAGCGATTGTTCGTGCCCAGGGCCTTGCCGGCCGCATACTCATCGAGATATCGTCGGTAGCAAGCGGCGAGACGGTCACCATCGGGCCACTCACAGCGGACGACATGGCTGCCGACGACGGAATCGCCCCTGGCGACGTGGTGGTTGCGGTCTTCCGCGATGCTCGCATCGATGAGCACAAACACGCCCTCGTCATCCCCGTCAACCGTCCGAGAGATTCGTGAGCTGGGACGCCACAGGCTCCGGCGACTCCGAGGCCGACCTCTTCGAACGGCGGCGAGAGCCGGCGGCGCTTCGGGAACTCGTCGACCGTTATACGCCGCTGGCTGACCGCCTGGCGCGCCGCTACCAGGGAAGGGGTGAGCCGCTCGACGACTTGAGGCAAGTCGCAGCCATCGGCCTCTTGAAATCGATCGAGCGGTTCGATGCCGATCGAGCGGTGAAGTTCGCCACCTTCGCAACGACCACGATCTTGGGCGAGCTTCGACGACACCTTCGCGACAAGACGTGGTCGGTCCGTGTGCCACGTTCGCTCCAGGAGCAGTGGATGAACGTTGCGAGGGCGTCTGCCGAGCTCACGCAGCGTCGTGGGCACGCGCCAACAGTCGCCGACATTGCCAAGGCACTGGACATCAGCCCGGACGAAGTCCTCGAAGCCATGGACGCCGGGAGCGCATACACGGCGGGCTCTCTCGATGCTCCCGTCACTTCGGACGAAGGCGCTGCGACCGTCGGTCAGCTCCTGCCTCATATCGACCGCAACCTCGACAACGCTCAAGATCGAGTCACGGTGGCGGCTCAGCTGCGGGCGCTGCCCGAGCGGCAGCGCGTCATCCTCTACCTCCGCTTCTTCGAAGGGCTCACCCAAGGAGAAATCGCCGATGAGATCGGCATCTCGCAAATGCACGTGTCCCGCCTGCTCCGCAAGGCAATCGCCGACCTGAAGCATCACCTGATCGACGATTCGCCATCTGACGCCGGGCCCTTCTAGAACTCCCGCCGAGCAGGTCGAATCGCCAGAACCGCCAGCTTTCGCAATGGCGATCGAGCCGCCACCGCGGCGGGTGTGGCGGCAGTCGAGGCGGCGAGGTCTTCGTGGAAGTGCTGTTCCAGCTTGGCGGTCACCTCCGGATCGAACACCACCAGACCCACCTCTTCGTCCTTTTCGACCGACCTTCGATTTACGTTCACCGAGCCAACCAGCGCTGCAGCTCCATCCACGAGAACAGCTTTCACGTGCATCATGGTGGGCTGATAGATCGCCACGCGAACGCCGTCTTCGAGGAGCCGCGCATATCGCTCTTCGGCGACCACCTCGCTGATCCTCTTGTCGATGTGTGGGCCGGGCAACAATATGTCGACCTCCACCCGCCGGCGCCGTGCCTCGATCAGCATGTCGATGAGCTCGTCCGTCGGATTGAAATACGGCGTCTGAATCATGATCCGATTCTCGGCTGCAGCGATGAGGGCTTCCAACACTCTCTCGGCATCGTTGAACCCGATCTGAGCAGATCCATCTATGACGGCCACTCGTGAGCTGCCCATGGCGGCAGGCTTGTCGACGTCGATGTCGGCGTGATCGATCGGCTGCCCCAGGTCCCGCCAGTCCGTGAGAAAGGCTGCTCGCAAGCCCATGACCGCGGGGCCTTCGACCCCGAAATGGGTATCGCGCCATTCAGAAGGGTTGCGCGCATCGCCCTGCCACTCCTCGGCAATCCCAACCCCACCGGTGAAGGCCACGCGGTCATCGCAGACGAGGACTTTTCGATGGGTTCGATGATCTGATTCCCAAATCTTCCAGCGCACCACCGGCCGGAACCGCTCAACCACGGCCCCGGCCATTCGCATTTCTTCGATCAACGAGGTGTCCATCGGTAAGGAGCCGAATCCGTCCAAGATCACCCGCACCCGAACACCCTGGCGAGCCTTGTCGGCGAGGGCGCTGCTGAAGCGGCGAGCGATGTCGCCTGTCCAGTACACGAAGGTGACGAAGTCGATTGAATGACGGGCGGCCTCGATGGACTCGAGCATGGCAGGAAAGATCTCGTCCCCGTTCCGAAGAATTCGAATGTCGTTTCCGGAAGTGACGATCGGGCCGAGGACCGCCTGCACCGCTCGCTCGACGCGATCGGCCGCTGTTCTTGCCTCGCGTGACTCCATCAGGGGGGTGATATCGGCTGCCGCCAAGTCTTCGTGATCGATCATCCGGGCGGCTCCAGCATCTCACGAAGTGCGTCGAGATCGAGGTCTGGCTGCGGATAGGCGAGGTTGAGCGAGCGAAGCTGCTCCACGAGCAGCGTGGCGATCGCCCAATTTCGGTACCACTTGTTGTCGGCGGGCACCACATACCAGGGCGCGATGTCCCAATTGGTCCGCGTGACCATCTCGCCGTACGCGTTTTGGAATTCGTCCCACATGCGCCGGGTCTCGATATCGGATTCGGCAAACTTCCATCGCTTGTCCGGGCGCCGCAGGCGGCGCAGGAAGCGTCGGCGTTGCTCGTCGTAGGAGATATTGAGCAGGCATTTGACAATCACGGTGCCGCTCTCGACGAGGCCTTCTTCGAACGCCATGATCTCCTTGGCCATGCGATCGATTTCGCCCGCGTCCGCCGAATGATGGGCCAACGGAATGAGCAAGTCCTCGTAATGAGACCGGTCGAAGACCGCCAGGGAACCCGGTGCCGGGGCCGCCTTGCGGATCCTCCACAAGAAGTCATGCTCCTGTTCTTCTTCGGTCGGCTCCGTGAATGAACTCACCGAGAGACCGGCAGGATTCACGGCACTCACGACGTGCTTGATGGTCCCGTTCTTTCCGGAAGCGTCGGTGCCTTGCAGCACGAGGAGAACGCTTCGCTCTTGTCCTGCCATCATCAGCTCGTGCAGATCAAAGAGCTCCTCCCTGAGCTCAGTGAGCGCCCGTTGGGCGTCCGATTTCGAAGAGACGCCCGGAGTGGCGCCGGCGTCGTACCCGGCCAGCGTGAACGATCCTTCGATCGGCGTGGCCTGAAGCTCGACATTGAGGCCTGTCTTCATTTCACCATCTCCTCAAACGAAAGGTGGATGTCGAGCGGGGCCGCCGAGGGACGATCTGCCCGCGGCTCCTCGATTCCAGCCCTTTCAGCTTCCATCTGAGCCGCCACCGCCAAGCCGTACAGAATGGCGATTGCGGAGAGCTGAGCCCATAGCGCAAGGCCGATGACGCCCGCGAGAGGGCCGTACGTTTCGCCGAACGTGTTCGAAGCGTTGAGATACAGGGCCAAACCCATCGAAACCACGACCCACGCAACGGCCGCCACTGCTCCGCCCATCGCCAGCCACATCACGGATGGTTGGTTGCGATTCGGAGCGAATTTGAACACCGCGGCGAGCGCCAAGGTCAGAGCCAGGATGCCGACTGGCC
This sequence comes from Acidimicrobiia bacterium, assembly GCA_041577335.1. Lineage (GTDB taxonomy): Bacteria > Actinomycetota > Acidimicrobiia > Spongiisociales > JAENVV01 > JBFGJH01. Next base: position 37,412 of record JBFGJH010000008.1, read on the forward strand.
AGCGGGCAGCTGCCCAAATCGTTGCCGGCTCGGCGTCGAAGTATTCACGTATGGATCCGCCGAGGGCGACAAGGATGAATGCCACCGACAGCAGCAGCCCTGCCGAAAGAGTGAGTGCAGTCGCCATGCCGTAGCGTCTGATCGTCGGGCGATCGGCGTCGATGCCGTAGATTCGCGAGGCACCGCGCTGAAGTTGAGCCATCGCGGTAACGGCCGACACAATCATCGCAATCCCGCCGAGAACGATCGCGATCTGATTACCCCGCGAACCGTTCTCGGCGCCCTGCGCGAATGCACCGAGCAGGACGTCGCCGGCGGGACCCGCCGCGAGAGATTCGATCATGGTGCGGAGGATTCCTTGAAGCCGGCCCTCGCCCAGGGCTGCGGCGACGGCCACCACAAAGATCGTGCCTGGCACCAAGGTCAGAATGACTTGAAACGCCAGGGACCGGGCAAAGCTGAAACCGTCGGCGTACCGGAAGCGCACAAATGCCCTTTGCGCGATCGTCGGCCGGGCCCGAGCAATTGTCGAGAGGACGTCATCGCTCTCGAGGTCGCGTGTTTCCGGGACAAAGGTCACCGTGCTCATACCGAGTCCTCCCGGGGCGCAATCACTGCTACTGCGTCCGGGACGACCCAGAACTTCACTTGCGTCGTCGGGTCCCGGTCTTCTCCGTCGATTTGGTAGGGCACCGGGTCGCTCATCGTCGCGATCAATGCGGCATCGCGGAAGCGTTCGACTCGGCCCGTCGCTGTCTCTTTGCGCAGCACCGCCCAGGCGGCCAGCGCCCACTCCCACGGACTACGCGCCGAGGCAACGAGCACATCCAACTGCCCATCGTGCGCCGAGGCATCGGGAAACAGTGTGAGCCCGCCCTGGAGGTCTCCGTGGTTGGCGACAACCACGGACGATGCGGCGCCTGTCCATGCCAGGGTGCCGCTGAGTGCGAGTGTTGCAGTGAAGCGATGATCACGAAGATGCCGCATGGTCGTGGCGACATATGCCAAAGCGCCGAACGCCTCCTTCGCGTCACGCTCGGTGTCCTGCATGATCCGGGCGTCCACACCCAATCCGGCCATAACGGCGAACGCTTCTCCGTTTGCGTAGCCAAGGTCGATCGGAACGGGAGATTCGGACATGACCACGTCGAGTGCCCGCTCAGCCTCGAGAGGGATGCCCAGGTTGCGGGCAAGAAGATTCCCGGTACCGGCGGGAATGATCCCAACCGCAGCGCTGCTGCCGGCGGCCGCCTCGAGACAGGCGCGAACCGTGCCGTCTCCGCCGCAGGCGATGATCACACCGGCTCCACTGGAAATGGCCCGCTCAGTCTGGCCTTTGCCCGGATCATCAGCAGTTGTCTCGATCCAGTCCGCGCTCACGTTGCACTTGCTGAGCAGCTGTCGAAGCTCCTCTGCCTCGTCAGCGGCGCCAACGGGGTTGACGATCACTGCCAGTGGGGCGGCGTCCAAAGTCATGACATCACCTCTTCTTGTTTTCCTTGTCTATTCACTACCCGAAGAACGACGACCAAACAAGCCGCTCCGAGCACAGCGCCGATCGTGACGTCGGTGAGGAAATGCATTCCCCGGTACATCCGCGACGCGGCGACGACAAGAGCAGCGATCGTGGCGCCGACGTACGCAACGACGGAGGCCCACCGACGGTCGGTTCTGCTCGCCACGATGGTGGCGAGGCCGAAGTACAGGGCGACCGCGGCGGCAGTATGACCTGACGGAAACCCAGCAGTTGGTGGCGACGGATCGAGGTGCTCCACCGGAGGGCGTTCGCGACCCACGACGTAGGCGATCGAAACGAAACTGGTCACCTCGAGCAGCAAAGCTGTCGCGAGGAGTGTGATCTCATCCCATCGCCGCCACGCGACCGCGAAGATCACGGAAAGCACGGCGATGATGACGACGACCGAAATGGTGTCGGAGAACCCTGAACCGATATCCGTCAGGAGGTTGAGCGTCGATGTGCGCCGTTCGGCCAGCCCTTCGCTGAGGCTCACGTCGGCGGTGATGAGCGGGTGGGCCGGCGCGAGACCCGTGATGAACGCACCGATGAGGGAGCCCACACCGACCAAGGAGGCATAGGCCACCAACAGCAGCCAAGCCTGCGTCCGACCGATGAGCCACTTGGCGCGTGCGCCATGCTGCTTTGAGCCGGTTTCGCTGGCCGTGTCTTGGGGCGCGGTCACCAACGTTGACATCATTCGCTCCTTCCATTCACACCCAGGGACGGGCGGGCCTCGACCACCACCTCGTCTCGCGGCTCACCGAACTGCATGATCCGGCCTCCGAAGGCCACTGCACACACCGTGAACCACGCCCAGCCGACCGCCAGGCCAGCGACAACGTCGGAAAGCCAATGAACACCGAGGAGCGTTCTCGTAGCCGCGACCGCAGTAGCGAGGAGCGTCGCCGCACCGGCCAGGTAGGCGCGCCCGCGATGGCCAAAGGAAAGGCCGACGACGAGTGCCACCGCGGCCCACAGGGCAGCTGCGGCGGCGGAGTGCCCGGAAGGAAACGACGATCCCGCCCATCCCTGCAGCTGGAGAACACTGGGGCGGTCACGATCGACGAGCAACTTGAGGCCGTTGTTCACCAGTGATTGACCTGCGATCACGGCGATCATGAAGTACAGAATGTGGACATTGCGATGCTTCAGCCAACCCCACACTCCGACGGCCAACCCAACGACCACAACCACGGTCGTGCCGCCCAGGTCGGTGACGAGGTGGAGGATCGAAGTCGACATGGCAGTGGCGTTGGCCGCGCCGAATTCGGCGACGCTCTCGTCGAACTGCGCGAACCCCGATTGGTCATCGAGCGTGTTGAACACCCATCCGGCCAGGACGGCAAGAACGAACACGGTGACGAGACCAACCGTCAGGAGCAGGCCACCTGCGCTCGTGCGATCCAGCCGGCGACGCACGAATGAAGCCAGCCGGCTCTGACCGGCCAGCTTGCGCACGAGCCATCGCTCCTCGGCGACGGGATCGATGGGATCCAGCGCGCCACTATTCAACGACCACACGGCCGTGGTGACGCCTGCCAGGAGTGCGGCTCCAATGATGATCACGAGTCTCATGCCGGCGCCCTTACCCACCTGGCCTGCGTTCGAAACCTCAGCCATCGGAAAGCGGGGAGCTCCACAGTGTGCGGTTTACAGAGCCGCCCCGATGGGTACCTGTCGTTCACGACCAGCGAGGTGCTTTCTTGATCGAACAACAACGGCACGGCCACCCGAACGAACCGGCAATCAATGCCCGCCGGGCATCCAAGGTGTTCGCAACGGGTGACGGTGTGCACGACATGGACCTTGCCGTCCCTTCGGGATCGATCTTTGGATTCATCGGGCCTAGTGGGGCCGGTAAAACCACCGCAGTCCGGATGCTCACCGGCGCCATCGAGCCCACCGATGGCCAAGTCACCGTGCTCGGCCAGGCTCCGACCTCTTTCGATCACAGGACGCGGTCGCAGATCGGATACATGCCCCAGCTTTCGGTCCTGTATGACAATCTCTCAGTCGCTGACAACCTCAAATTCTTTGCGTCGCTGTACGGGATGACTCGCCGGCGCACCGAAGCGGCGCGCAACGAGATGTTGGAATTCGTGGACCTCGGCGATCACCGTGACAAGCGGGTCACAGAGCTCTCCGGTGGCATGCGGCGTCGGCTGAGCCTGGCAGCCACCCTGGTGCACGAGCCTCGCATGATCTTCCTGGATGAGCCGACCGCTGGTATCGACCCAGTGTTGCGCCGCCGGCTGTGGGACCACTTCACCGAAATGCGCGATGAAGGACGAACGCTGTTCATCACGACGCAATATGTCGGTGAAGCCGCCTACTGCGACCGGGTGGGAGTGATTGCCGATGGCCGCTTGATCGCCGATGAAACGCCCGACGGTCTCCGCCGAGCCGCGTTTGGCGGCGACATCGTTCACCTCGAGCTCGAACAGCCTCTTTCGACAGACCTCATTCGAGACATCAGCAACCTGGTGAGCGCCACGGCCTGCCAGCCCTACTCAATGCGAGGGCTGCGCATCGTGGTCGAGGAGGCAGCTCTGTCGCTGCCAGAACTGACGACCTGGCTCGCTTCGCAAGGCGTCAGTGTGGCCCAAGCGGAGGAACACATGCCGCCGTTTGACGACGTGTTCGTCGAACTGGTCGAGGAGTACCGCGCAGCGACTACGGACACTTCGACCGAGGGAGAACGAGTTGTTGCATAGGGGCCGGACGGGGATCGTGAAGGTGGTGGCCTTTGCGCGAAAGGAGCTGGTCGACATCGTCCGCCAGCCGCGTCTGCTGCTCACCCTCATTCTCGGACCATTCCTCATCCTTGCGCTATTCGCAGCGGGCTACCAACGGTCCGCCGGGGCCATGCGAGCCGTGCTCGTGGTCTCTGAACAGGACATGAAGTTGCTGAATGAGCTCGAGGACCGGTTGGCTGAGTTGAACCGGTCAATCGTCGTCCAGGAAACGACGGAGAGCCAAGAAGAGGCCCTCGAGATTCTCCGACGTGGCAACGCGGATGCCGTCGTCGTAGTGCCGCCCGATCCGTACGGGACCGTGCGAGGCGGCGACCAGGCCTTGTTCGTCCTCCTTCACGACACACAGGACCCTTTTGAGCAAGCAACCATCAGGCTGACCGCGCGCGCCGCCATCGACGAGATGAACCGTGAGCTCCTTGCCGAAGCGATATCGACCGGCCAACGTGAGACCGCAGATTTCAACCCATTTCTCACGGCGAGCCGGGAATCGGCGGTCGCACTGCGGACGGCGCTGGAAGCCGGCGATACTGCCGCTGCGGAAGCCGAGCGGAGTGTCCTCGAAACGCACCTCGCTTCCATCGACGAGCAGATCACGCCCGCCGACTCACTGGTGGCCGCGTTGGACGGAGATCGTCCGGAATCAAACCGACAAGTCACCGCGCTTCGCCAGCGCATCGCCGCGCTCGACCTGTCGACCACCGACGGAACACCGACGAGCGCCGCCCAAGAGGTCCGGACAATCGAAGCCGAGATCGAAGACTTGGAGTCGACGCTGTCCCAGTTTCAGACAATCGCTCCCGATGTTCTCGTGAGCCCACTCGCCGTCGACACCGAACTGATTTCACCGGTCGAGGTCACGCTCACCGACTTCTACGCACCCGGGGTGATCGCGCTGCTACTCCAGCACCTGGCTATCACCTTCGCGGCAATGTCGCTGGTACGCGAGCGGAGTTTGGGGGCGACCGAGGTCTTTGGAATCGCTCCAGTCGGGCCGTCACACATCCTCATCGGCAAATACCTCGGGTACACCATCGGAGCGGGCGTGATTGCCTTGGGGCTCAATACTCTCCTTTTGACGGTGTTCGAGGTGCCGCTGGCAGGTTCTATGGCGGCCTTTGTCACAATTCAGCTCTTGCTCACGCTGGCTTCGCTGGGGGTCGGATTCGTGATCTCGTCAATCGTGTCCACCGATCATCAGGCAGTCAATGCCGCCATGATCGTGCTCCTTCTGAGCATATTCTTCAGTGGGTTCTTTCTCTCGCTCGATCGTCTCTTGCCCGAAGTCCGGGTCGTATCGTGGATGCTGCCGATCACGCATGCTCTCGACTCACTCCGTGACGTCATGTTCCGAGGGGCGCCAATCGACCTTCGCACCTGGATCGCTCTCGGCGGGGGCTCTCTCGTCCTTTACGCCGTTTCCTGGCTGCTGATGCGGCGTCGTGTGGGCGCCGCGTAAATCTGACCAACGTGGGCCGCGTGGTTTGGCCTCTCGTCGACCTGGGTAGAGATACCACCACCTACGAGAGAGACAAGTGAGACTGCTGTGAGCGTCGCCACGAAGCCAACCACGCGAGTGATCGGCGGCCAGGACCAGGCCGACTCGGACAGCCTCGACAATGGTGACAACCGATTGGTCGATCTGCGCTTTGCGCTGGCGGGCGGGGCGATCGCTGCCGTCACACTGTTTGCGGGCGTAGCGGTCGTTGGAAGGGTGAGCCCGTACGAGGGCCTCGCCTTGCTCCAATCGGTGCAGCCATCCGTCAGATTCTTCGCTTCGAGCGTCATGGCCGCCAGCGCGACGGTGATGGCGTTGATGCTGACGTTGCTGGGGTTCACGTACAACACCGAATGGAACTTTCGAGCAACCCACTTTCGCAGGATCCGCCAAATCTCCCTCTTGGCGAGCGCTTCCATCAGCCTTTCGGTGGTCACCCTCATGTTCATGGGCCTGCCGGTCGACGAAGCCGACGGCCTCCGCCTCTACCACCACATCGTGTATTACGGCCTCACGGCTGCCGCGGCGCTACTGGGCGGGCTGATGATGTCGATTGTCATGATGCTCCAGCGAACGATCACCGGGTTGGTGTACATCGGCCACCCCTCCGCTCAGAGCGACCTGATCGATTCCGAAGACGGAGCGTCCGAACCCCTAGAATCAAGCTGATGGACTGGTTTGTGGCGGCGAGTGAGCCAACAGCAGCAACTCTTGTACGTCGGGAATTCACCGAGTATCTGAGTCGCCACGCCGCCGCTGATCAAGATATCGACGGTGCTGCGCTCGCCTTCGCCGAGCTGGTAAACAATGCCATCGAGCATGGCGACGGGCCCGTCTGGGTATCGGTCGATTGGACAGCGGCCACGCCGACCGTGACAGTCACCGACATGGGGCCCGGCTTCGACCTGGCCGACGTGCCTGCCAGCGACCCCACCTCCGACCGCGGCAGGGGTCTGGCGATTGCCGCAAACGTCGCCCAAGCACTCGAAGTCCATGCACGCGGTTCGGGCGGAATGCGGATCAACGCCGAATTGCCGGTACGGCGAGCGACAGAGGTGAGCCTCGACCCTCCTCGGCGTCGGGTGCAGAATCTGCCCGATCTCTCGGAAGCCGACGCCGACGGCTTCGGTCGCGAAGCATTCCTCCGAGCTCTGGTAGTGCAGCTCGCTCAAGAAGCAGAGAGAATCGAGGGCCCGGCCGCTGCCGAGGCGTTGATTGCTCAAGTGGGGATTGACACAGGCGCTCAGATGGAGGCCGAGTTTCGTGTCGCTACCGGGGTAACCGGACCCCTGAATCCGGAGCAGTTGGCAGCCTGCTACGTACGCCTCAAACATGCCATCGACGGGGACTTCTATCCGCTGGAGGTGACGAGCGATCGGATCGTGCTCGGCAACCGACGGTGCCCTTTCGGATTGGCAGTCCGCAACGCGCCGGCCCTCTGTCGCATGACGTCCAGTGTGTTCGGAGGCATCGCCGCCAACAACGGGGAGGGAGCGACGATCACCCTTGAAGAGCGGATCGCCGTCGGCGACCATCAATGCCGGGTCGTCATCGAGCTTGGGAAACCAGATCTATCTGACGAAACCCATGGGCATCGCTATTTCCCGCCGGTCGGAGGCTGAGCCCTTTCGACTTCGGCCCGCACGCGAGTCTTGGCCACCGTGAGCGTCTCGGGCAGGGCATGCAAGAGTGCCTCCAGCAGCCGGCTGACGGAAAGACCGGTGATCGGAGCCCGACACGTGAACCAGTCAACGTCCTCTGACAGGATGTCGGAGTCGTCGAGAAGAAGCGACGCTGCCAACGCCTTCAGCAACCATACAGCCGCATCGACCGCGCCACTGTGATCGTCCGGGCCCTCGAGAAGCGCCCTGACGCGGTCTGTCACCACACCTGCTTCCTGGCGAAGAGTTGCGTATTCGGCGGCTCCTGGATAGTCGAATCGTGCCGATGGCATCGAGAAACCGGCGGTCGCCTCGACGAGGTCCGCCAGCTCTACGACGTCTGCGGCCCAACCGTTCGCACCGAGCCTCTCGGCACGGCGGTCATCCGTTCCGAAGCCTCTGCCGCCGACGACCGCCGGCGTGCCGGCGTCTTGGGCGGCCACGACCATTCGCCGTGCGCCCGGTAGCAGTGCGGGCAGCGAACAGGAGACGACGACGCACTCCGGTCCCAGGTCGTGAATCACCCCCGCCACCTGGCCCGCCGCGGCGCCGAGAGGCATGCGAATCGACCGCCTCCCATGATGGAGCAGCGCCGCATCGAGGATCGCAGGTCCGGTTCCGTGCCAATCACCCTCCGCGCTGGTCACCAAGACTTCCGGCGAGCGCTGAGTCAACGGCGGCGCAAGGCGCGCCAGATCCTCAATGACCAGCGAAGTCACGGCCGACGCCGTGTGCTCCTGCTGAACCGTCCACTCGCCCTCCGCCCAGCGACGGCCCACGAGGCCCTGCGATTTGCACACCAAATCGCGCAAAACAATCGTTACCGATGCTCCGTTGGTGACCGCCTTCTGGGCCAACCGTGTCGCAGCCGGATAGTCGTTGGCGCCCGCAGCATCGGTATATCGATGGACGAGTTCGTCCGTGACCTCAGCCACCTTGGTCGACTTTCGCCACCAACATCACGATATCGTCAGCCATCGGCTCGGCGGTCCACGTATCCAAAGTCGCGCCGACCGCATCAACCATCGTCGACGGCTGAGAAGAAATGACGGTCGTCAAGGCCTCGATCAACCGCTCCGAGCCAAAGAACTCTTTACCGCGTCGCGTCTCAACCACACCATCGGAAAACATCGCGATCGCGTCCCCGGGGTCGAGACGAATCGGGACACTGCTGAACGACGGATCGGCATCGAAGCCCAGCATGGTCCCGGATGCGGGAATCGACTCGATCCGACCGTCTTTGCGTATCGCCAGGGGCATTGGGTGGCCGGCGCAGCTCACCGTCGCCGTGCGGCTTCCGCCTTGCTCCGCCGGGCCAACCTCGACGACAACGGCTGTGATGAGTGGTCGCGTGGGATCTGCGAGAAGCGTCCGGTTGAGCACACCCAGGGCTTCGGCGGGCGAACCTGTCGCCTGTGCCGCCGCCCGCAGCGCTGACCTCGCCAAGCCGGCATGCCCTGCGGCAACCACCCCTTTCCCGCACACATCGCCAACAACCAACATGCAGCCCCCGGCGGGGGTGGGGAAGACGTCGTAGAGATCGCCCCCGAGACGGATGAGCTCGGTCGCCGGCCGGTAGAGGACGCCGAGCGAAACGCCTGCCACCTCGGGAAGGGTGCTCGGGATCATGGCTCGCTGGAAGACATCGGCGACGGCCGATCGGTCTCGGTACAACTCCGCCTGATCGAGCGCTACCGCTGCTCTCCGTGCCACCGCTTGAAGGATCTCGCGCGTCTCGGGTGCCCAGGCTCCGATGGTTCTACCAACGAGGAGTGAGCCGATCGTCCTTCCCCGAGACGTCAACGGCTCCACCAGGATGCTCGACACGGCATCGGGCACAATGCCACCGAGCTCTTCGGTGTCAAGAACGAGCCAAGCGGTTGGGTCATCCATGTGCGAGCCGACATCCGCCTGCTCGAGTCTTCGCCGGGCATTCAGCATGGCCGAAGGACCGCCCGCCTCGGACGCGTACTTGCTGCTTGCAGCGTTTCGAGCACCCGTCATCAACCAACCCACTGGCTCGTCGAGTTTCAAGTCGACGATGCAGAAATCGGCAAAGTCGTCGGTCATTACTGTGGCAAGCCGCTCCAACAACCGCTCGGTGTTGAGCGAGCCTGCCAGCGCGTCGCTGGCGTGGATGATGAAGTCGAGCGCCTCTCGATTGGCAGTGGATGATCTCACCGCAGCCGCTGCGCTCACACGCAATTGGTCGCGCTCGCGCTCGAGAGTCGCCCGATCCGTGACGTCGTACACGATGCCGTAGCCCCGCTGAGGGCCACCGTTCGAACCTGTCTCAATCCGACCTTGTCCTTCTACCCAACGAATCGTCCCGTCCGGCCATACGATTCGATGTTGCACCGAGTACAGGCCACCCGTCCTGCCGACCTTGTCGAGCAGCTCGAGCACATCTTCGGCGTCGGCTGGGTGGATGAAGGAGACGAACGCCTCCATGGTCCCGTCAAATCCACCCTCCTCGAGCCCATAGATCCTCTCGGCTTCGGCGTCCCAGATGACAGTGTCGGACGCCGGATCCCACGTCCACACTCCAATGCCCGCCTGGGTGAGCAGCGAACCAAGCTCGGGTACCCGTTGGTCGGTCATGGGCGGTGACAGTTGGTCATCCCCCAAGCCTAGGCGTGGGCGTTTTCGAGGAGTGTTGTGCTTCGGCACAGGCCCTCTTCTCGATGCCTACGCTAGACCTCGGAGTGGTGCTCCTCGACAACGTGGCGGCCGTCGGGGCTCACGAGCGTTTCGCTGTGCGAATGGATTCCCGGCCGGCGAACCAGATGAACGATCAGGCCGATGAGGCCGACCGATAGGAGCACGAAGCCAACGACATCGAGGTTGACACCGTCTACGTCGACGTCGAGCGCAAACCACACAATCGCTCCTAATGCCATGAAGAACACACTGAGGGCAGCCATTGTCGTTTCCTCCTTGTTGCTGATCGGACCTACCTACCCAGTCAGCGCGAGCCCAAAACCCGCAGCGCGGCGCTCGGCGCGAAATCGCCGTCATGTTTGAACGGTGAGCCGGCTGGGTACGTCAACCGGGCACACGTATGGAGGAGGAACAATGGTCACGACAGCTGAGCGGGCATCAGAGCAAGTTCAGAAGAAGGCCTCAGCAGTATCCGATTGGATCGCCGATACCGCGAGCCAGATCGCAGACCCTATCGCCGAGGCGACAGAGAAGATCGATCTCGAAGGCACCAAAGAGGCGATCGGTGACGCGGCCGGCAACACCGCCGATACTGTCGGCTCGGTTGCCAGCAGCCTGTTGGGGGTCGCTCCCGTCGCGGCACTTGCGACAAAGAGGGCACTGAGGCGGAGTACGTTCTTGGGGCTTGCAGTCAGCGCGGCGTTTGCCTGGTTCTTCGAGCCCAATCAGGGCAAGGAACGGCGGAACAAGGCCGTCGGGCTGGTCAAGGACGCCTGGTCTTCGATCACGAAGCGTTTCAGCTCACCGGAGGTCACAACAAACCCCTCCATGTCGAATCAGAATTTCAACGACACCCACGGCTGATCCCCACAGCCCAACTCAACAGCCACAACGCCCCTCACACCGACCGGAGGGGCGTTGTGGCGTTCTCATGTGATGAGGGATACTGCAGCCTCGATGGCACCGAACGCAGCGTGAGACGGACAGCAAACGCGGCTTGATTGGGTTGGGCTCCTGGTCCGGACGCCGGTCACCAAGTGCTCTGGCCGAGATCAAACTGTGTCCCCCATTGGACGCCGAGGCGTGCGCTTCCCTTCCTCAGCAGGCACTTGCCCGGGTGCGAGGCAGGAACGTGGCTGTCACCCTCCAGTGAGGGTGACGCTCGATCTTCCACCGGTCCGCCAGTTTCCGCATGATCATCAACCCAAAGCCTTCGGAGGGGCTTTGAGCGGTCTTCCGTCCATCGTCGGCGACGGACACCGTCAACGAATCTCCCTGAGTGCACAAGTCGAGCGAGACGACCCCTTCCGTGCCCGACCCGTGCCGAACTGCGTTCGTCACGAGCTCGCTCGTCACAAGCACCGCTCGATCGGTTACGTCGATCGGCAGATCGCGAGCAATGCGAGAGGCAAGTCGGCGCGCCCTCCGCGGTGCCTCTTTGTTGGCCGCCAAGCGGTGTTGCGACGCTCGCACACTGTCGGGAGTCGGCTCCCTGGGATCTCGAACGTTGTCGGCGTCTTCCATGGTCCTCCATCCTTACCCACTTTGCGTGACATCGAAACGTCACATGGGCTGTCGACGTGGCGCCAGATCAGCCCGCTGCTGCCGTGGCACGGCGAACCCGTTCCCTCTGGGAATTGGTCCCGAGTGCAACCGGCGAGATGCGCCACGAGCACGCCTCGTAGTGGTCTTGGACAAACGAAATCGCCCCTCCGAAGAGGGGCGATTTCACCTTGATTGCGGGCCGCTGAGCGGTCCGGAGACTGAGCGGTCCTAGGCCGTGAGGCTCCTGCTGGTCGCGTAGCGATACACGATTAGCGCAACGACAGCGCCGACAATCGAGCCGACGATGCCGCTGGCTGAAATCTCGAAGTCGCCGGCGAAGACCAGCGCTGAGAGAAAGCCTCCGACGAATGACCCGATGACACCGAGCACCAGGGTGCCCAGCACGCCCATCGGGTCAGCGCCCGGCACGAGCAGTCGTGCGACGAAACCAGCGATCAGGCCGACGACTAGAAAGACAATGAATCCCATTTCTCCTCCTTGGTGAGAGTTACGTGTGCTCCTCATACCCGTGCCGTTCGAATCCCAAACCGAAAATCTCGGACAGCGTCCGGCCGTGGCCGTTCCGCGGTCAGCCTGTCGTGGCCGGTTGTTGTTGGGCGCCTAGCTGCGACGTGCAGTGTGGGCATCGAGAAGCGTCGACATCGATATGTGACTGGCAGAACGGGCAGGTCTTGGTGGTCGGCGCGGCGGGCGTATCCGTCCGGCGCAAACGGTTGATCCACCGGATCAGGAGAAACAGCACGAATGCGACAATCACGAAACTGACCACCTCATTGACGAGTCGGCCGTAGGCAAGCACAGTCGCCCCGGCCTCTTCCGCGGCTGCCGCGGTCGCGTAAGGGCCGCTGGGAGATCCGGCGTCGAGCAATACGAATCTGTCCGAGAAATCCAGATCGCCGGTGATCACGCCGATGAGTGGAGTGAGGACATCGCCGACGACCGAATTGACAACCGCAGTGAACGCGGCGCCGATGATGATCCCGACGGTCATGTCGACGACGCTGCCCTTTATGGCGAATTCGCGAAACTCTTTGAGCACAAAGCTCCTCCTCGCATCGATTTCCTCGTTCCCTACCCGCGGCTGATGTGCGGCAAACGTCGATGAATGTTTGCCCCATCCTTCAATCGGGTAGATCTTCACCACGTTCACTTCGAAACACTGGAAGGGAAATACCATGCAACAGCACTTCATGCCGTCAGGAATCAGCCAGGAGGCGGCTACGGAACTCGCTGACTCACTCCAGCAGCGCTTGATCGGCCTCGTCGACCTCTCGCTCACGCTCAAACACGCCCATTGGAATGTGATCGGACCCGGTTTCATCGCAGTGCATGAAATGATCGACAAACAGGTGGAAGGCGTCCAGCAGATGTCTGATGCGGTCGCCGAGCGGATCGCCACGCTGGGCGGCATACCCAATGCGTTGCCGGGCAAGCTCGTGAGTGACCGGACGTGGGACGACTATGCGATCGGCAGGAGTGTTGTACCCGCTCACCTCGCCGCCCTCGACAAGGTTTATGACGGGGTCATCGCTGATCACCGCAACGCAATCGAAAGGGCTGCCAAACTCGATCCGATCACCGAAGATCTGCTCGTTGGCCAGACCGCCGAGTTGGAGCTGTATCAGTGGTTCGTACGGGCACACGTGGAGAACACATCTGGGGAGCTGTTGAGCGGAGACGCAGCCACCGAATTGGACGCGGCCGCCGCTGCTGCCACCGCAGACCCCCTGGAGTAATGCGTCCCGGCCAGAGACTCGGAAATCGAAATCGCCGCGATCTCGGCGAGCTGAAGCCGCAGTCTCTCCTAGGCGCGACGAGGTGGCCGGTCAGCCCTGAGCGGGTTGGAGGAGATAGTCGATGACGTCGCCGGCCGAGTAGAACGCAGTGCCATCCGGCACCCGTTGCATGAGGTCCTCGACAGCCCGGAAATCGGACCCGGCCGTGACGATCGGAGGCTCTTCGTATCCGGCCTTGGTCCGGAATTGGGGCAAACCTGCTGTGGCGAGCAGGCCGTTGCACAGGCAGGTGCGGCCTTCGGTGTTCTGTTCTCTACCGCCCTTCACCCGGCTGTACGCGGCCAGTGGTTCGGCAGGACACCGGTATCCAATCGCGCCGTTCTCAGTCACATACGGGGTGCGCAGCGCTCCCAGATCGCACACCCGGCGACGATCTTCGTAGACCTCCGGATCCGACAGCGAGCCTGATACGTCGACCACCCGGAACGGAAAGCCGGTCGGCGAGACCCGCCAGTTCGATCGAACCTGTACGCCGCCATGGGCGGCCTGAGAGAGGATCTCGCTCTTCACGTCGGAGACGAGTCCCGACTCGGCGCTGAAAGCGAACGCCGTTCCGACCTGGATGCCGGATGCACCCAAACTGACAGCATCTTGTAAGCCCTGCGGCGTGCCGAAAGACCCAGCGAGCCAGAACGGAAGCCCGAGCTCCCGCAGCGCGTCGAGGTCGACTTGATCCCGTTCGTCATACACCGGCTGGCCGAGGTCATCGGTCACCCGAGGACCACGGGGAGGAGCATTGTGACCTCCCGCCGTCGGCGCCTCGACCACAAAGCCGTCAGGAGGCTCGGGCAAGGCTGCCAAACCTGCGGCGAGATCGACGGACGCAACGATGCCGAGGAAGTCCGGCCGTGAGATCTCGACCGGACGCCCTTGGTGGATGAGAACCGGATCGAACGAGATCGACACCTCAGCGTCCGACGACTTCAACCCCTGGACCCGGACCGGCAAGGAGACGGACTCATGTCGGGCGAGCCGGGTGATCATGGGGGGAAGATCCATCGGGTTGCCCGCTCCGACGATCACATAGTCGACGCCGGCCAGCATCGCCCCGTAGAGGGAACATGGAATGGGCAGCTCGATCTTGCGAAGGAAGTTGATACCGACCGGGCCATCGTGGCCTTCCTTGGCGAGGAAGACCTCGGCGAAGTTCGCCGCCACGGTCAGCTCCACGAGGGCGTCGTTTGGCTCGACGGTGAACGTCCTCACGTTCTTGAACGGCACATCCTGGGGCTTCCCGCCCGGTATGAAGTAAGTGTCGACGATCCGTTCGGCTATCGCTGGATACGGAAATGCTGCGAGTGCCCGGCGCACGTGTCCACCTTCGTCGCCGAGTTGGAGACGGCGGGCCATGACGACTTCGAGAATCGTGCCGGAAACAACGCCGAGTTGGCCGCGACCTGCAACGGCTCGGGCCAACGCCCATCCGGAGATGGCGACGCCCATACCTCCCTGGATGATGCGCGGAAGCTGAGCGTGTGTATGCATGGAGGATGATCCTCTGCCGACGGCCGAGAGAAGAACCCGGAGTCCCCTCCCCTGCCTATTCGACCTGGGTGACGCCGGTTGGATACCAATTGTAGGCGGATTCGCCGTGCGGAGTCGGAGAGGTCGTGCGATCGTACGGCGACGACCGAGCCCGCCTCGGAGTCACCGGCGAGAACGACGAGGATCGTCGCCCAGCACGACGGCTTGAGTCATGACTCGAAGCTTCGGATAGACAAGCCCGGCTGTGCGGGTGTCCGGAACCCGGTTACCCGCCCTGAGGAGGTTTCCCATCGAGCAGGGCCGGCGCAGGTCGCCATGTCGGGGATGCCATCAATACCATGGTGTGGGCCATGAAAGCCCTCAAGCCGTACGCATTGCTCGATCGGGTTCGGGACAGCCAATTTCTCGTGCCCGCTCTCTTCATCGTGGCGAGCATCGCGCTGGTCTTCGCCGCCAACTTGCTCAACGGGAATCTCACCGATGGCGACATCCCATATCTGGTGCCTGCAACGATCCCGTCGGCTCGGACGATGCTCGGCACCATTGCGGGTGCCATCATCACCGTCGCGGCAGTCGTCTTTTCTTTGACGGCGCTCACTGTGCAGATGGCGGCGAGCCAATACTCGCCGCGAGTCATTCAGGGATTTCTCCGAGACCGATTCCAGCAGGTCGTGCTGGGAGTCGTCATCGGCACATTCACGTTTGCTCTGGTAGGACTGGCCTCACTGGGAGCCGACCCCGCCGACGGCGCCCGCGCCGACTGGACGGCAACGATCGGCGTCGTTCTAGGGGTGGGCTCCGCCTTGCTGATCGTCGCCTACATCGATCATGTAACCCGTCGAATCCGAATCGACGACACGATCAAGCGGTTGGCGGGCCAGACCGAGGCTGCGCTCCGGCAGATGCCGGAATCCGGTTCATCGCTTGCCAACCAATCCTGGCAAATCGGTGACGATATCGAATCGTCCGCCGTGCGATCGACGAGCGCCGGGTGGGTCCAGCGGATCGACTTGGCCGAGTTGGCGGAGGCACTCCCACCAGGCGCAATTGGGAGAATCGAGCAGCTCAGCGGCACGTATGCGGTTGCCGGGACCCGCCTGTTGACGGTCTGGCAGGAAGGCGGAGCGATCGAGCTCGATACAGACCGAGTTCGGAACGCTTTCACGATCGGGGGGACTCGGGCGATCGATCGAGACGATCCCGCGTTCGGGGTGCGGCTGCTCGTCGATATTGCGCTGCGAGCTCTCAGCCCTGGTATCAATGACCCGGCCACGGCGGCGGATGTTGTACGCCACCTCGCTGGGCCGATTCGGAGCGCCTACCTCGACACCGAGATTCACGGTTCGTACGTGCACGCGAACGGAACGCGTCTCGCCCAGCCCGGTGTCCTTCAGCCGAGCGACTACGTGCATCTCGCCTATTCGGAGATCCGTTTTGCCTCGTCTGGTCAAGCCACCGTGCTGATGGCGCTGGCCGAGTCGCTCACCGCCCTTCACGAATCGTTGACTGCAGCCGGCGTCGGCGCCACTGCGATCGAGAGAGAGCTCGAGTTGGTGCGTCATACCGTGGATGCCTCGCCGCTCGTCGAAGCAGACCGGCGGCCCATCCTGACGGTGCTCGATCGGACGCTGGACTGAGCCTCAACGCGGGAAGCGGCGTCGGCTCTCCAAGTCGTTGAGGTCGAGATGATTGCGCATGTAGCTGTCGGAAGCACCGCTCGGTGGCTCGTACTCCCACGGAACGAACGTTCCTTTCCGCAATGATCGGTCGACGAGCCGACGCCGGCGCTGGCTTTCCAGGACGGCGCCTTGGATGGCAACCGGATCCCAGCGACGTTCCAGCAGCGCATGCAACTCCTCGAGCTTCGCAGCCGAATGCGGATCGTCGGCGAGATTGACGAGTTCGTCGGCATCTGCCGACAGGTCGAAGAGCTGGGGAGGATCCTCTGAGCACCACACATATTTGTGCGACCCTTTGCGCACCATGAGCAGCGGGGCGACGGTGCCCTCGCCGAGATATTCGCCGTACACCACCCGGTCGGGCTCGGCCTCTCCGTTTATCAACGGCTCGAGGCTCGACCCCTCCAAATCGTCGGCGCTCGAGCTATTTGAAAAGCCGGCCAACGTTGGCGCCATGTCGAGCAGCGAAACGGGCTCGCTCACCCGACGAGGCTCGATCCGCCCAGGGGCCCACACGATCAGCGGGATTCGTGCGGAGTGCTCGAAGAACGTCATCTTGTACCACAGACCCCGCTCCCCCAACATGTCACCATGGTCGGCGGTGAAGATCACGACCGTGTCATCGGCCATACCGAAGCCATCGAGTGTCTCCATGAGCTTGCCGACCCAATCATCGATGTACGAGACGGCGGCGTAGTAGGCGTGGCGCGCATTTCGCACGTCGTCGTCGGTGATGTCGGCTGAGTCCATGTCTGACACGTGGCGCAGTCGCCGGCTGTGCGGATCGGTTTGCTCGCCCGAGATCGGGCCCACTGTGGGAAGGTCGATATCATCGTGGTTGTAGCGGTCCCAGTATTCCTGACGCACGGCATAGGGATCATGGGGGTGCGTGAAAGAAGCCGTGAGCATCCATGGCCGCTCATCGTCGATCCGTGCCAGGTCGCGCAGCTTACGAACTGCCTGGTGGCCAACCTCATCGTCGTAGTCGAGCTGATTCGTAGCTTCGGCCACTCCAGCGTTCGACACCGCATCCATGTTGTGGAACCACCACTCGAAACGGTTCTCAGGGTCGTCCCAACTCGGGGTCCAGCCGAAATCGGCCGGATATATGTCCGTGGTAACGCGCTCCTCGAAGCCGTGCAGCTGATCAGGACCGACAAAGTGCATCTTGCCCGCCAGGCAGGTGCGGTACCCGGCATCGCGCAGCCCGTGAGCAAAGGTCGGAATGGACGCCGGCCATTCGGCGGCGTTGTCGTAGACCCCGGTGCTCGACCCGAGGCGTCCGGTCATCATGGCCGCTCGCGACGGGCCGCACAAAGGACTGTTGGTGTATGCCGCATCGAACACGACACCTTCGTTCGCGAGCCGATCGAGGTGGGGCGCCTGCACCACCCGATGCCCGTACGGCGGCAGGAACTGTGGGGCCAGTTGATCGGCCATGATGAGCAGGATGTTGGGACGCCGTTCCACGGTGCCGACGTTAGCC
The DNA here is from genome assembly GCA_041577335.1 of Acidimicrobiia bacterium. Lineage (GTDB taxonomy): Bacteria > Actinomycetota > Acidimicrobiia > Spongiisociales > JAENVV01 > JBFGJH01. The sequence goes on from JBFGJH010000008.1 coordinate 55,516, forward strand.
CCGGCACGGCGCCAATCGCCGCCCCACGCCGCTTTCGGAGTCATCCGATTGAACGATGGCGAAGGTCCTCGCGGACGATCGGTGAAGCCGGGATTGCCGGGACCGAAATTCCGTCTCGGAGACCTGGCCTACGTCCTCCTCCTCGAAGCTGACGTAAAACCGACCGAGCATCCCCGGCTTGGGAATTGAGATATGACCGGTGTCGGTCGCCGATATGCTCCTGGCATGGATCGTGACAACCCGGGAGCTGTGACCTGGCGACCGCTCGGCGAAGGCGACCTCGATGACCTGTTCGCTCTCTATCAGCGTTGGGAATCGGAAGTGGGCCAGTCCTATCGAACGTCACGAGCCGAGCTCGAGCACGAGATGGCCGAGCCAGATACCGATCTGTCCAATGACACTCTCGTCGCCGTCGACACCCACGGAGCCATGGTGGCCTCGGTGTGGCTCAAGTTCCGATCGCGCCCTGGCCTGAAGCACCGTGTCGACGTCATGACCACCGCGATCGATGGCTACGGTCACTGCGAGATCGAGGCGCTGGAATGGGCCCACAAAGAGGCCCAGAAACGCCTTCGCGATGCGAATGATCAACTCCCCCGCGTCATCAGGGGCTACGCCGAGACCACCGCAACGTCGAAACTTGCCCGCTACGAATCACTCGGCTTCGAAATCGTCCGGTACTTCGTGGACATGGCCCGTCCCGCTGACGCCCATGTCGGGACCGAGACGATCCCAGACGACGTAGAGATCGTCGCGTGGGACGATCAATGGGCACGTTCTACGTTCGACACCGAAGTCGAAGCGTTCGCCGATCACTGGGGGGTCTTGCCGCCTACGTGGGAAGAGTTCCAGCATCGACTCGCCTGGCCGGGATCCCGCCTCGATCTATCGGTCCTGGCCATCGCCCACGGTCAGGTGGTTTCGTATTGCCTCAACGGGGTTTACCCCCAGGACTTCGAAGTTCGCGGCCGCAGCCAGGGGTGGATCGAGACGCTCGGCACCCTGCGGCCGTGGCGTAGGCAGGGCCTGGCCTCGGCGTTGGTGAACGAGTCGATACGCCGATTCGCCACGGAAGGGCTGGAATACGCGGCCATCGGGGTCGACGCGGCCAACCCCACCGGGGCGTTCGGGCTCTACGAACGACTTGGTTTCACCGAGGAGACGCGGTCGGTGGCGCTCATGAAGTCAATCGAAGTGGCCGGGTCAGCGAGCTGACGAGATCGCTGACCCGAACTATTGCAGAGCCCGACAACGTTTGGGTTCGGCGCTCGACACGGGAACCTGATAGAACGGGTCCCACCACTGCCGAGGGGACATTGTGAATCGAATTGTCGTGACAGGAGGGAGCGGAAAGGCTGGGCGTGCCGTCGTTGCGGACCTCGACGCGCATGGATATGACGTCGTCAATGTGGACGTGGCCGCCTCCAGAGACCCCGACGCTCCGACAATCATTGCCGACCTCACCGACCTCGGTCAGGTGTACGACATCCTCGGCGGCGCCGATTCGGTGATTCATCTCGCCGCGATTCCCGCTCCCAACGTGCTCCCCGACGGTGAGACGTTCACCATCAACACGATCTCCACCTACAACGTCTTCTCGGCAGCCACCAAGCTGGGGTTGGAAAGAGTCGTGTGGGCCTCGTCGGAAACTCTGATCGGAATTCCGTTCGAACGCGAACAACCCCGGTACGCACCCATCGACGAGGCCCACGTGCGCCTCCCCGAGTTCCACTACGCCCTCTCCAAGCTCGTCGGCGAAGAAATGGCTTCGCAGTTTGCCCGCTGGTCCGAGATCCCGTTTGTCTCGCTCCGGTACTCCAACATCATGGAGCCGGCCGACTACCAACGCTTCCCTGGCTTCTGGGACCATCCGGCGATCCGGGCCTGGAACCTGTGGGGATACGTCGACGCCCGGGACGTCGCTCAAGCAACCCGTCTTGCCCTGGAGGCCGACACGGTGGGAAATGAGGCCTTTCTCGTAGCAGCAGCCGACACATGCATGACCACCTCGAGCGCCGACCTCATGGCAGCGGTCTATCCAAACGTGCCGCTACAACCGGTCGGAGACCACGAGACATTGCTGTCGATAGAAAAAGCCAGACAGATCCTGGGATATCAGCCGACCCACTCGTGGCGAGACCACATCTCGGCCTGACACGGCGCCTTTGGGTAGCGTCCAGTCATGCAAAAATCAACCTCTTCGGAATCAGCCCCGTCATCCCCGTTCCCGACGTGGCAGCCGCCGTCGACTGGTACGCCACGGCACTCGGGTTCAGAAGAGAACCGCTGAGGGGCGACCCGCCTACGCACGGTTCGGCCAATCGCGACCGGGTCGGAATCCATTTCACCAAAGCCTCGGACGACTGATCATCCGGTGATTGTCCAGGCTCGGTCTACATCTTCATCGATGACGCGGCGGCCCTCGCCGATGAACTAGCCGCCGGCGACGTCATGATCTCCGAGCCTGACGCGGCCAAGGACTACGGCATGATCGAATTCTCGATTCACGACCTCAACGGCTATCGGATCGTCTTCGGTCAATACGCGACCTGACGGCCGGAAGAGGCGTCACCCAGGGCCGGCGGATGAGTCGGAATTCTGCCGTATCGGCTCGAGGCTGAACATCGTCCGCTCGCCCGTGTTGGCGTAGTGGTCGGCAAAGGAGGGCCACACTCTGATCATCTCGGGCCACCAATCGTCGATTTCTGGCTCATACAGCTCCCTGGAGCTCACTGCGAAAGATCGGCCATGGAGGCTGACACGACCGTGTCCGGCTGCGCGGAGATTGAACACCCACGGGTTACGGCGCTCTCCCGCTGGACGAGCATTGGCCACGAGGAATCGCTCTCCATCGCGCACGAACACGAGGGGGGTGGTGCGCTCGAGGCCGGATCGCCGTCCTTCGACGGTGAGGAGCAGCGTTGGGACCACCAAACTCGAAGGGGGAGGAATACGGCCCCGTCCGACTTTCATCACGAGCCTGTCGATGGGGCTGACGATATGTTTCACCGCCCACACAAGAATCGGGCTGGACCCTCTCACGGATCTCGCCTCACGGATCTTGTTTGTGGGCGACACAGTCACGGCACCAGCAGCTCTGCTGCATCTTGCCTTGTTCGCTCGGTCGATCCATCGTTTGGAGCTGCGATGAGCTCTGCGAGCGCCGAGCCGAGAGCGGCTCCGGTCAGGCCTCGGTCAATGAGCGAGAACTCGACAGGATCGGAGAGGGGGACGACCCGGAGATAGGCGAAACGAGCGTCGCCGACGATGGGCATGGTGATTTCCCAGAGCTCGGCGTCCTCGGACCCACCAGTCAGCTCCTCCGAGGATGTCTGCAGCGCCACATGACGCGTGATCGGGCGACGGCCGGCGAGCCGGTGACACAAATACAAATGGCCGTTGAGGTGGGCATCCTCAGGTTTGGCGTCGGGATAGCGTCCCCACATTTGGTTCCAGTTGTTGCCGAACTCGATCACATCGGGATTGGTTGCCAGCTCGGCAGCCGCCTCCAGGCTGGCCAAGCGCATGAAATCGACGTGCGTGAACGGGACCGCCGGAGTGGGAGCTCGTACCCGCCAGTTGGCATAGTGCACGACGCCGGGAGCTTCGTTGAAAAAGGGGTTGTCTACTTCCCGCAGCCACCCTTCGTACCCGCGCGCCAAGGCATCCTCGCGCGGAGTGTGCGGCAACACCACCATGTGATCGGTATCCGGGTACCCAATTTTTCTCATCTGCAAGTCCCTTCCGAGTCGAAGTTCATGTGACGGCTCTCTCGTCACCGGCGGTGGCGGCGACACTCGACCCGCCACGTGAGTGGCCTAGCCGTGTGCCGAGCGCCGCATAACGGTCTTGAGCCTCCAGATGGCCAGGGCATAGAACACCAGTGCATACCCGACCAGGATTGCGAGGAATAGAGCAACGTCCCCGAACCCGCCGCCGAATGCAGTCAGCTCCTCGAAGGCCTCCAACGCCCACGCGTGAGGCGTGACGTGAGCAACTCGATACACGGTGTCGGACAAGACCTCGAGCACGGCGAGGGGATACATGGCGCCGCCGAGGGCGGCCAGGCCTAGTCCGAGCACAACTCCGATGCTGCCTGCCTGTTGGTCGTTGTTGACGAGCGCTCCCAAGAGCATGGCCGCTCCGCTCGAAACAACCGCGAAGATCACGACGATTGTCACTGCCGCCAAAGGGGCGCCCCAGGCCACGTCGAAGACGAGCCACGTTCCCAGGAAGATGAACGCGCCCTGGATGAGCCCGATGATGAAGCGGCTCAGCCCCTCGCCGAGGATCACGGTGCGCGCTGCAGTGGGCGTCGACAACATCCGTTGGGTCACCCCGAGACGGCGCGATTGAACAATGGCGCTGGCACCCAGCAACGTCGTCATGAACATGAACAGAATGAGCATGGTCTGCGCGGCGACGTCGAACTGCCCCAATCCCCCCAGCTTCCAGGGTTCACCGGTTGACGAAACCTCGATAGCGACCGGAGGCATCGTCGTCTGGAGCTCTTCGGCTGCTAGGAGCGCAACGTCGAAAGTGGCGAAGCCTCGCTCCTCGGCGAAGCGTGCGGCTCGGAGCAGGGTCGCTTGCTGCGTGACGACGGACTCAACGATGGCACCGGCTCCGCCGAGCTGGTCGGAGGCTTTCCCCACGAACTCGAGTTCGGCATTGGCGCCGCTCCTCAGCGTCGCCTCGTAACCGTTCGGCACGATGAGCACACCCTGTAGCTCGCCTCGTTCGACCGCCCGCACCGCGTCGTCGCGGGAATCGAACTCCACGAGTTCGAAGGATCCGGTGCCCGCCAGTACCTCCTGCAGCTGAGCGACGAGCGCGTCGGGCTCGGCGGCGACGAAGCCCACTTTGGGGAGGCTGCTGCCACCCGATGCGCCACCCAACAACAGGATGAGGACTACTGGCAGCACAAATGTCTGGAAGATGCTCGACCGATCTTTGAAGAAACGGATGAGATTGGTGCGGGCAATGGCGAAGGCTTTCATGGCCGGAGTCCTTTCCTGAGGTTCGCCATTCCGATGGCTCCGGCGACCAAACCAAAGGCCAGCATGGCCAGAACGGGAACGACCACCACTCCCACGTCACCACCGGAAAGATCAGCGAGGCCGCGCAGGAACCATGCGTGCGGGGACACGAATCGCACATCGGCGATCCATCCGCCCGCCTGGCTCAAGTCGAAGAAGGTCCCACCCAGGAAACCCAGGATGATGGCCACCAGGCTGGCGAACGCCCCGGCTTGTTCGGCCGTGCGGGCAAACGCACTCACCAGCGCGACGATTCCCATGGCGGCGATCACAGCCGCCAAGATCAGGGCGGCGACGCCGAGAGGCGAGCCCCATTCGGCGTCGACCAATAGCGCGGTGGCGATCACGAGGACGGTGACGCTGACAACACCGACGATGAAGGCGCCGATCGACTTGCCGGCCAGAATCGTCCACTTGGGGATCGGCGCTACCAAGAGCCGTGACAATGTGCCTGCGTGCCGTTCTTCCAAGAGGCTCGTCACGCCGAATTGGACCGTGAAGAACACGAAGAACACGGCCATACCAGCGGCGTAGAACGTGACCGGGTCCAGCTGCTTTGTGGCGGCGGTGACATCGACAATCGAGGCCGGGCTCTCAGTCCCCAGCACTTCCACTCCGGTGGCAAGACGATCCACCGGCGCTTGGATGACCTCCTCGACCGTGGCAACTGCCACCCGAACCGAAGTCATTTGGCTGGCAAAGCCTTGGGCCATGGCGACTGCGACACCGGCTTCGACCTCGGAGCTCTCGTTGCCAATGACCTGGATGGTCACCGGCCGATCGCTCTGGACGTCGTCTGAGAAACCAGCCGGAATGATGAACACCGCTTCGGCGGTCACTTCATCGCTCCCGAACGGGGCAACCGCCCGATCCACCAATGGCATGGCGGACTCAACCGAGTCGCGGCGGAGCAGTTCTACGCCCTCGCTGCCCGCGAGCGTTCCCTCCACGAACAGCTCCGCAATTGGCCCCCCGTCGAGATCGACCACGCCAAAGGTGGCCTCGAACTGGTAATCCTGAACTGGGCTGAGAATGAATCCGAATACCAGGGCCAGGGCGAGGGGCGCGACGATACCGATGATGTAGGCGGACCGATCTCGGAGACGCTCCTTGAGGTCCTTCGCGGCGATCGCCCATGCAGTACGCATGATTCACTCCCTCAAAGCTCGACCCGTCAGCTGGAGAAAAACCGCCTCCAGGTTGGCCGAGTCGATATCTACGCTGCTCACCACCACCTCCATCTTCGAGGCAACCTCGAAGATCTCGGGCAGCAGGCCATGGGCGTCGCGGACGATGAGATCGATGCCGTCATCAGCGACGCCGGACTGCTCAACCCCAGTGATTTCCCGGAAAGCACCCGCGCAGGCGTTGAGCGGACCGGTCGCCGTGAGGCGAACCCGATCGTGCTCGCCCACGATCTGAACAAGGTCACGTTGGGTGCCTTCTGCCATCAACCTGCCCCGGTCGATGATCCCGAGCCGGTCACACAAGCGTTCTGCTTCTTCCATGTAGTGGGTCGTATACAGAACCGCCATGCCTGCCTCGCCGAGCCGCTCGACACTCTCGAGGATGGCGTTCCGGCTCTGCGGATCGACTCCGACCGTTGGTTCGTCGAGGATCAACAAATGGGGATGATGGAGCAGGCCGATACCGATGTTCAGGCGCCGTTTCATGCCGCCGGAGTATTGATCGGACCGGTCATCGGCCCGATCCCGAAGCTCGATGATGTCGAGCACCTCATCAACTCGGATGTCGAGCGCTTTGCCCGTGATGCCGTAAAGGCGGCCAAAGAACCGTAGATTCTCGCGAGCACCGAGATCGGGATAGATGGCCAGATCCTGCGGAACATAGCCAATGTGGCGTTTTGCGTCAGTCGACTCGGTGCTCATGGGCTCGCCCATCACTCGAACGTCGCCGGAGTCTCGCTCGAGGAGACCGGAGATCATGGCGATGGTGGTCGTCTTCCCGGCGCCATTGGGACCCAAAAGGCCATAGGTCTCTCCGGCGGCGATCTGGAAGCCAACGTCAGCGACCGCGGTGAGGTCGCCGAAGGCCTTGCGGAGCCCAAAACAGTCGAGAACCGGCCCTGATGTGGGACGAGAACCCATGCTGCCCTCCTTTGGGACTTTCCGTTCAGAGTGTCGACTACGCCCGACAGCGCATAGAGGCAGAAGTCACAAATCTCGCGCGATCGCTCTTCAGGACAGCGTCAGCACCGCGTTAGAACGCGCACCGTAGGGTGGCCGGCGCAACTGGTGAGATCTCGACCGAGTTCGAGGGACGTGAAGATCGGGTTCGGCCGCCGCTGCGACGATGTTCCAACCTTACGGGTTCTCCATGGCGACGCGGAGTGCGAGCTCGGCGGTTCGGTGCGGGTCAGCCAGGGCCTAGCAGCAGGTCGGGACGACCGGGAGATGTGCCAACCCAGCGGGGACGGTCCGCGGCTACCACTGCAACGACCGGTACCATCGGTCACGTGAAGAGGACCATTGCACTCATCGTTGCGATGGTGGTAGCCGCGTGTGGTTCTTCCACTTCGACCACCGTGGGCACGGTGCCTGCGCCGGCCACCACCTTCCCATCAACGACTGCGCCGACGGCCACCGAGCCGCCGCCGACAACATCCGCGGCCGCCGTGCCGGCGGGCTACGCGATACACGGTTCAACAGACCTCGGGTTCGAGGTGGCTCTTCCGGAGAGCTGGTTTGTGGCGGACCTGACCGCCGACGACATCGACGAGATCGCCGACGTTCTGGCCGCAGACAATCCCGAGCTCGTGGAGCTGCTGCGAACTGCAACGAGCGACGATGAGCTGGTGTTCCGGTTCTGGGCCTTTGATCTCGACGACACCGTGGACGAGTTCCTCACGAACGTCAACGTGACGGCATTTCCCCGAGGGCCGTTCGATGACCCAGAGATATATCAGGAGGCTCTCGGCCCTCAGTTCGAGTCCGTGGGGGGGAGGCTGATCAGCAGCGAGCTGGTAGATCTCGGAGACGGGGGGCTCTTCGTCGCGATGGAGATCCCTCTCGTGAACGCCCAAGGCGCCGACGTGACATCGAACGGCTTCCAGTTGTTTGCGTTCACCGAGAATGAGGTCATCAACATCAGTTTCTCCACTGATACCCCTGAGGAGTATGCCGAGGCCATCGATGTCATGCGGGACACCTTCATACTGCGCTGACCCGGCCGACTTCTCGGTCCGCAACACCCCCAGGACGAGAGTCCGGGCGAACGCTCGAAACCCTGTTCCCGGCGGCGCGATCCATCAGCCCCAGTCCGGCTGATCACCTGCCAGGTCTTCCGCCCTGGAGATCCCAGTCCATTGGTCCCACGCGCTTGGGACCTTTGCGGGTGGACTCCTGCCATACTCATGTCGATACTTTGTGAAACAATTCACAAATAAGACGAGAGGAGATCGTCATGATGAGCCAGAGGTTCAGAACACTTGGAATGGTCCTGGCAATCGCCGGCCTTGGATTCCTTGTGGCCGGCGGATACGCCTGGTCCAAAGTCCAAGACGGCTACGGGTCGTTGCAGGCCTTCAGCGAATCCCAGAACGTGACGTTGAACTACAACGAGGACGGCCAGCTCGTCGATCGCGGCACCACCGAAGGCGCCGACGCGATCATGGAGTTGCTCACCGATGCATGGGGCTATCCGGTCGTGGAGTCCGACTTGGATCCCAACGATCCGTTGGTGAACTCGGCATCTGAGTACATGTATCAGATGGCCACCATCACGTACCACACACTGCATGGAACCCAGACCGTGGTTCTCGATGAAGACGTCGAATACAACGGTGAAGTCTTCCCGGCCGGCACCTATGAGGTCGAGGTTGACGGAAAATACTGGACCGACTTCGACCGGATGCATCCGCTCGAGGGCCCGGCCCGCGGACAGGCATGGTCCGGCACGGCCCACGGCCTCATTGCTGAGCTCGGTGTCGGCACCGTTACCCACTCGACCCTGCAGCTGGGGCTTGGTGTCTCTGGCCTGCTGGCCGGCATCGGGTTGGTGTTCATGCTGACCGGATTCGGCCTGGTGTGGGCGAGCCGTGGCGATGCGACCCTGGTGTTCCCATCCGGCGAAGCCAAGAAAGAAGATTCAACCGTCTAGCGCAACGCACCAGGAGATTCCGATCTCCTCGAGGCCCGGGCGCAAGCCCGGGCCTCTGCGTTTAATCACTGAACTCTGCGTCGCCTGCTGCCGATAGGGGAAACGACCACGGACCATGCGGGAGTCGTTACACTCCCGCAGCTTCGCGCAGAGGACCCCATGACCACCACACTCCTGACCAAGTCGAATGCCGTGCTCGCCGAGCGTCCCAACCTCGTGCCGGCGATACGCGACTACACGCTCCTCACCATGGGAGCAGTTCTGCTCGTCTACTCGTTCAGCGTGTTCATGCTTCCGTTCGGTATCGCCGGTGGCGGGGTCGGCGGCGCCGCACTCGTCGCCAACCGATGGTTCGGGTTTTCTCCAGGGCTCACCATGCTGGTGCTGAATCTCCCGGTTCTCGTGCTGGGATACCTTCGCCTCGGGGGCGTCACGTTTCTCTTCAGGACGGCCTATGTGGTGGCCATCTACAACCTGGGGGTCGACGTCTTCGGCGACATCTTCCCCTCGGGATTCACCGACGACCTCCTGTTGGCGGCACTCTTCGGCGGGGTGATATCGGGAATCGGCGGAGGCCTCATCTATCGGTCTGCGGGGACTGCGGCAGGAACCGGCGTCATCAGCCGGATCCTTCAGCTTCGCACCGGCCTCCCGGTCAGCCAGATCTATCTCATGCTCGACGGCTCGGTCATCATCTTGCTCGGGCTCACGTTTGGCTGGGAGAAAGCGCTGTACGGCGTGATCCTGCTCTTCGTGAACGGCCTGGCCCTGGACTACGTCCTCGAAGGCCCCAGCGTCGTGCGGACGATCACCATCGTCACCGACCAGCCTGAGCTTCTCGCCAGTACCGTGTTCGGCACATCCCGCGTTGGCGTCACGGGTTGGAAGGCGATCGGCATGTACACCGAGGAAGAGCGCACGATTCTGTTCTGCACCGTCAGCCGCGCCGAGACTGGCCGCCTGGTAGATGCGATCCGTGCCGCCGATCCGTCGGCATTCACGGTCATCGGCCATGCTCACCAACGCAAAGGTGGCATCGTCAAGGCCGGCAGCGCCTAGTCGCCCAGCCCACTGGGCCCGGCAGCGACGCCTGGACCCCTCTCCTCGACGCGTCGTCCGACCGGAGCGCCAAGAGGACCTTCGACTCTACCAGGCGCCGGCGATAGGGCGTACAACGTCATCGTGGATGTTGGGTGGGAATTCAGCCACCTACCCGGCGAAACGAAGAAAGGACAGCACCAGCCACATTGGGGGGAGGCGGTGCTGGCTTGAGGGAGGTCCGCCAGACGTTTCGGCGGGCCTCCCTTACGTTTACTCCGCCGGTTGCGTACAGTTGGCGCCGTGGAATACGACTCCTCAACCGCATTGATCGTCGTGGATGTCCAGAACGACTTCGCGGACCCCGACGGAAGCCTCTACGTAGCGGGCGGCGAAGAATCGGTCGATTTCGTCAACATGCAGATCGCCTCCGCTCGGGAAGCCGGAGCACTCCTTGCGTACACACAGGATTGGCACCCCGCATCGACACCGCACTTCGTCACCGACGGCGGTATCTGGCCGGTTCATTGCGTCGCGGATACCTGGGGCGCCGCATTCCATCCCCGCCTCACCGTCGTCGATGACTCCATCACCATCCACAAAGGAGTGGGCGGTGAAGATGGCTACTCGGGCTTCACGGTGCGCGACCCCCAGACTGGCCGGCAAGCCTCGACCGGGCTCGCCGATGAGCTACGCCATCATGACGTCGGCAAGGTCGTCATCGTTGGCTTGGCGCTCGACTACTGCGTGAAAGAGACCGCTCTCGATGCCGCCGGGCTCGGCCTCGCCACAACCGTTCTCGCCGACGGCACCCGACCGGTGAACCTGTCGCCGGGCGATGGGGCGCGTGCGGCCGCGGCCATCACTCGTGCAGGGGCAAACATCATCTAGTCCTCAGGCAGAGGCTCTGGCGTCATTCACCAGTTCTCGCTGGAGCGACTTCATGCGCTCGGTGAGTGACACGTGATAGATGTGGGGCGTCACGATCCTGCGAACACCCTGGTCCAGCCGACCCAGGTCATGCGTTCGCCGCTCTCGCATCGCCTCCAGGCTTGCCGGTGGTCCTTCTTGCCCGCCCGAGTAGACAGGCTCCAACAAGGACTCGACGTGTTCGATCTGGACGCCGGCCATCGTTCGCGACGCTTCCCGGTGGGGATGAAATAGCCGAAGTTCCTCTGCCGCCAACAAATCCTCGTCTGGATGAGCGATGACATCGGCGGTGGCGTAGCCGCGTCGGTCATAGACCCGCCACACTGCCTTCTCACCAGGAACCGGTACCTTGGCGCTGCTTTCGGACACCTTGACGGCAGGCCACCATGTGCCGCCTTCTTTCATGGCGGTGAGCTTGAAGACCCCGTCCAAGGACGAGTCACCGTGCGAGGTGATGAGACGGGTGCCGACGCCATAGATCAATCGACCAGACAGGGCCTCAGGATGGATGCCGTAGCGAGGGGCTTCGTCGTCGATCTGGGAAAGGATCTGCCAGATGGCAAGTTCGTCGAGGTCGGATGAGAGCACGATCGGGACATCCGCGAAGCCGGCTCCATCGAGGAGTTTCGCCGACTGAATGGCGAGGTAGGCAAGATCGCCCGAGTCGAGCCGAATCCCGCCTGGACGATGCCCCCGGGCACGCAGCTCTTCGAACACTCGAATCGCGTTCGGCACGCCTGACTCCAGCGTGTCGATGGTATCGACGAGCAAGATGCACTCGTCGGGGTAGCTTCGAGCGAAGGCCCGAAAGGCGGCGAGCTCGCCAGCCCCGACCGCCATGAACGCCTGCACCATGGAGTGAGCGTGGGTGCCCTTCGGCTCGGTGCCCATCGCATGAGACAGCGCCACATTCGATGTGAAATCGCAGCCGCCAATGAGAGCAGCGCGTCCTCCGGCATCGGCACCCGACTCAGGGCCTCGCCGCATCCCGAACTCCATCACGGGCCGGCCCCGGGCGGCCTCCTTCACTCGCGATGCCTTGGTCGCGATCAATGTCGGATAGTTCAACCTGTTGAGCAACGCCGTCTCGAGGATCTGTGTCATCGCCAGAGGACCTTGCGCGACCACGATTGGGACGTGGGCGTGGACGACGCGCCCCTCCTGCACGGCGCTCAGCGAGACCGACGAGAAGTCGCCATTCTCCTCCAACCACTCCAGAAATCCCTCATCGAACCTGCGCTCGCCCGCCGGGGTCACCTGCGAACGGAGCTCGGCGAGGTCTTCGTCGATGAACCGAGTGTTGTCCATCCACTCGAGAAGCCAGTCCAGACCGGCCGTGACGCAATAGCCGGCCTGATGGGTGCCGTAATCGGGATAGGAACGAAAGAAGTAGTCGAACTGGGCGCGGTGATCGGCCAATCCTTCTCGCCAGTAGAGCTGGGCCATGGTGAGCTGGTATTGATCGGTGCTGAGAACCCCACCGAGCAGCGGATTGCGGTGATACGACATGTGCTCATTGTTGCCAATCTCACCGATGCGTGCACCGCCAAACCGCTCACGTCTCTCCTCAGGTGCGTAGCCTTGCCTCCATGCAGTACCTACTAACCACCACGTGCCGGGTGGATCAGTCGCGATCTCGCGACTTCTTCGCCGAGGTCCAGCAATGGGAAGAAGAGGCAATGGCCTCGCCACACGCCCCTCTGGACCATGCCGTCTACATCGACCGTGTCGATCCAACCAGGAGCCTCGTGCTCACACGATTCGATTCCCAAGAGACCGCTGATGCCTTTCTTGCTACCGGCTTGCACGAGCAGTTCCGACAGCGATTGCTCATGTGCGCCACCGATGTCAGCGACTCTGACAGCTATGACCTGTTCTACGCCGCCGATTCGTCGGGCCACACCGTGATCTACGGCGAAGGGGTGTAGAGCACACAGGGTTACTCCGCCGATGGCGGAGCGGGCCCGATCAGACGTTACTCTCTGGGAATGGCTCCCATCATCGGCATCACGACCTATGGCCGGATCGAACGACCGTCCGAGACCTCTCACTATCCCGAGCACTACACCCTTCCCGCTATGTATGTGAGCGCGGTTCGCCGGGCAGGGGGCGTTCCCATGCTGTTGGCACCCGGGGAGCAGCGCTGGGAACGTTGGCTCGACGTCGTCGATGGTGTGGTCGTCACGGGGGGGACCGATGTGGATCCTCGCCAGTACGGCTCCGAGCGCAACGAGCACATTCTCATCACCGACCATGAACGTGATGAGTCGGAGTTGGCGCTCGCCCGCGAGCTCAGCGATCGCGATCAGCCGGCCCTGTTCGTCTGCCGGGGAATGCAGATTCTCAACGTCGCGCTCGGTGGCACGCTCCATCGTCACATCCCCGATTTGGGAGTAGGTGACATGCATCGTGACGAGCATGGATGGTGGGCGTATCACGACATCTCCGCCGAGCCGGGCTCCCGGATCGCCGATGCGATGGGCACGATCTCCACCAAGCCGTGCTCCGGCCACCATCAAGCGCTGGATACCATTGCCGACCCACTCACGGTCACGGCCCGGGCACCTGATGGCATCGTGGAAGCGGTGGAACACCGCCACCACCCTTGGATGGTCGGCGTGCAGTGGCACCCGGAGGTCAACGCCTACGGTGAGCCTGCGCAGCAAGGCATCTTCGATCACCTGGTCAAGGCCACTGCCGGCTAGTCCGGCCCGTTCCAGGACCAAGTCACCCTCGGCGCCGTCATGGGCGGGCCAGAAGGCGCAGCTTCCATCCACACCTCGGTGGGGCGACGTATTCCATGTGAATATCGAAAGGAGTTCACATGTCGACACGCACGTCAGCCCCGAGAAGCACGTTCGGGTCTCTCGCAAAACTGAGTCCCTACCATCGCACCAAGCTCGTTTTCCTCGCCGCCGCATTCATCTCGTTTGTGTTGTCGGTTGGCCTGTGGTTCCTCGTGGATCGCGAAGTGGGGTTGTTCGTCGGCCTATGGGTGCCAGCCATTCATTCGCTGGGAACACTGGTCTTGGTCGGCGAGGAGTCATGAGCCTGCTGGTGCTCTTCTTGGTTGGATCTGTTCTCTTCTTTGCGACGACCTGGGCGACGGTTGCCTTTGGTGTCACTCGGATGCAGCAGCTTCAGCACGACGACCTCGAACAGTCCGGCCAAGTCGTGGTGGACACCGAAAGCGGGCTCACCGAACTTCACGTGGAGCGCCCCCCATCCCCTACCGCCGCCCCTGAATCCCCACAAACAACTGAGTAGGGATCGGCATGGAACTCGACGGCAAACGTGTTGTGATCCTGGGCGGATCCGGTGTTTTGGGAAGCCTGATTGCTGCAGAGCTGGACCGGCGGCGTGCTCGCGTCTTGTTGGCGGGCCGGGATGCCGAACGTCTCCGGGCCAAGGCGAGCGCGATCGGCGCTCATGTTCCGTCGGTGCTCTTCGACTTGGCCGTCCCGTCCCACGCGAAGCACGTCGTCGACACCGCCATCGACAGGCTGGGCGGCATCGACGGGATCGTCAACGCCGCCGGAGTCGTAGCGTTCGGGCCATTCGATTCTGTCAGCGATTCTGTGATGGACGAGCTCGTCGCCACAGATTTCGTCGGCCCTTTGCGGGTGCTGAGAACGGCGCTCCCGTATCTCGATGGAGGCTTCGTCGTCAACATCACCGGAGTGGTGGCCGAGCAGCCACTACCCGGCATGGCCATGTACTCGGCGGTGAAAGCCGCCCTCAGCGCCGCCACCCTGGCGCTCGGGCGGGAACTGCGGCGACAGAACATCTTGGCCGTCGACGTACGGCCGCCGCATACCGAAACCGGCCTCGCCACACGGCCGATCGCCGGCGCGGCGCCGCATATGCCTGAGGGGTTGAGCCCGGCGTCCGTTGCAACAGCAATCGTGGAGGCGATCGAGTCGGGGCAGAAGGAGTTGGCAGCTGGCTCTTTTCGGTCGCAGTGATCCTCGTCATTCACGCCGCGGCGACCTGGTTCATGGTCGGCCTGATCTGGACGATCCAGGTTGTGCACTATCCCTTGTTCCAACGTGTCGACGCAGACTCGTTCGGGTCGTATGAGGCCGGCCACACACGCCGGATGGGCTTGCTCCTTCTCGTCCCAGCCTCACTCGAGGTCGTGACCGCGGGAGCTCTCGTCTGGATTGCGCCGTCGGGAGTGCCGATGGTTCTCGTGCTGGCAGGAGGAGCCTTGCTCGCCGCCATATGGATCACGACGGCCCTCGTCCAGTTCCCCCTCCACCGCCGGCTTGGCGCCGGCCACGATGCCCCGACGATACGGCGCCTCATCAGCACCAACTGGTATCGCACGGTGGCGTGGACAGCCCGCGGCGGATTCGCCGCGTTGCTCATCGCTTGACCTGGCGGCCTTTCCTCGTTCGGAATCGGTGAGCCTATTCCTGTCCGGAGCCGCCCGGGCCCGCAAATGGCGCGACGGGTACGATGGCGGGATGCCATTCGCACCGTTCGAACCCTCCGACACCGAGCCCTTTCTCGAGGATCCTGAGGCCGAACGGAGACGCCGTCGCCAGCAGCTGGCCCAGTGTCACCGATTGTTTGCGGCGCTCCGGTACGGCGACCTCGGGGATGGCCATATCAGTTTCCGGGATCCGGAGCATCGGGACCATTTCTGGATGCTTCGCTACGGAGTGTCATTCCATTCTGCTTCTCCGGCAGATACCGTGCTGGTGGCTCCCGATGGATCAACGGTCGACGATCATGCCATTGGATCGACCGGCGCTCCCATCAACATCACCGGCTACTACATCCACCATCCGATCCACGAAGCACGACCCGATGTGGAGGCGGCCGCCCACGTGCACGCCCCTTACAGCACGGCCTACTCGACCGAGCG
>JBFGJH010000009.1:0-70462 GCA_041577335.1 Acidimicrobiia bacterium
CGGTTTGGCCGGGTGTCGTGTCTGATGGGCTGTTGCCGGTTTGGCCGGGTGCGGTGTCTGATGGGCTGTTGCCGGTTTGGCCGGGTGTCGTGTCTGATGGGCTGTTGCCGGTTTGGCCGGGTGCGGTGTCTGATGGGCTGTTGCCGGTTTGGCCGGGTGCGGTGTCGTTGACATCGTCGGGATGGGGGATCTCGAGACCGACGAACTCGAGTGTGTCGGCAGCGGCGGCTTGCAGCGGGTCCGGGAGCACGCCGGCCGCCGCGGCAATTCCGGCGCTCGCAGTTGTCATCGCCATCGCGCCGACGGCAACCTTGAAGAACACGCCGGTGGCCAGCGACGAAATAACGGCAGTCCTCCTGGCCCAAAAGGAAGGCTGAACGATCACGTCGGTGGAAGTGGCGGCAGCGGCGGGTGGAGCGGCGAGGGCAGCGTCGGCTGCAGCAGCGATCTGGATGCTCCGCAGTACCTCGCTCGGGGGAGCGGTGAGTGCGTCCCGGAGGCCGGTTATCGCCGAGAAGAGCGCTGGGTCGCTCATGACCGATTCCCAGAACACACCGTCGAGGGGGTCATCGCTGAGGTTGAAGTCTGCCATCACGGTCGTTACCGGCGATGGCGAGAGATTGGTTACGGGCTGGACGGGATTTCTCGGCGGAGCAATACGATGCCCGGTATCTCGTCGTTGGGCGCCGTGCACTGAGGTCCACGATCGAGGCAGCCGACGGGAACCGGCTGATCCCCTATGTGCTCAGAGTGCCGACGTCCAGGACCGCAATCGGCGCCGACAATAGAAGCCAACCGATCCATTGACGCGAAAAGGAGGCGGGTAGGTCGTCCGCCTCCTCCCCGCAAGGGGGTCTTGCGTGCCGCTGATGAATCAACTCACGCACCATCCAACCGGGTAACCGTTCATTGTCCCCGCTTGGTTACGGGCGACTTCGCCCGTGGGTCGTGGCGGGTCGAAATCGGTCTGAAGCGGGAGAAGGCGACCGCTGGTCGCCTTCTCCTCGGGTGATGTTTCACCCGATCCCTGGTCTCATGGACATGTCAGAAGTTACTGGTCGTCGCCGCCCTGGTCGTCATCGGCGCCAGCGATGCCTTCGTCGTCGCCGCCCTGGTCGTCATCGGCGCCACCGTTGCCTTCGTCGTCGCCGCCCTGGTCGTCGTCGGCGCCGCCGTCGTCGTCGTCGTTGGGGGCGGTGGTTGTGGCGGGCTCTTCGTCGCCCCGGTCGTCGTCGTCCTCGTCGTCGTTGGGGGTGGTGGTTGTGGCGGGCTCTTCGTCGCCCTGGTCGTCGTCGTCCTCGTCGTCGGGGGTGGTGGCTGGGGTGGACTGGTCGTCAGACTGTTGGTCATCGTCATCCTCGTCATTGGGGCCGGTGGTCGTGATGGAAGGTTCGTCGTGTCCCTGGTCGTCGTCGTCTTCGACATCAGACATCGGGCTGTTCGTTGTCGGCTCATCGCCGGTCGCGGTTGTCGTGACAGTCGCGGGGACGACAACAGGGCCATCGAGCTCGTCGTCGATGGGCTCCTCGAGATCGTCCGGGTGAGGGATCTTGAGGCCGATGAATTGGAGCGTATCGGCAGCCGCCGCCTGGGCCGGGCCGGGGAGCATGCCTGCGGCTGCGGCAACTCCTCCGCCGGCCGTTGTCAATGCCAACGCGCCGACGGCGACCTTGAAGAAGACACCTGTTGCGAGGGAGGAGACGATGGCCGTTCTCCGAGCCCAGAAAGAGGGTCGACCAACAATGAGGTCAGCCGATGCAGCTCCTACCACTGGCGTGGCCGCCGCGGCGGCATCGGCGGCCGCTGCGATCTGGATGCTCCGGAGCGCCTCCCTCGGAGGGGCAGAGAGTGCGTCCCGGAGGCCGGTTATCGCCGAGAAGAGGGCTGGGTCGCTCATGACCGATTCCCAGAACACACCGTCGAGGGGGTCATCGCTGAGGTTGAAGTCTGCCATCGCCTTCGTAACCGGAGCCCGCCCGCGGTTGGTTACGGACTCGTGGGTATTTTCCTGCGAAGCGAGGTGATCGCTCGGTGCTGGAGTTGTTTGATGGCGTTGGCGTTCTTGTCCATGATGGCTGCCGTTTCCTCCAGGCTCAGGCCCGCAATCACCCGAAGGGCCAAGACTTCCCGCTGCTCGTCGGTGAGCACCTCCAACATCTCCATGGCGGCGTCGAGACTCATGTTTTCGAACGCGCCATGCTCGGCCGAAGCGACGGCGGGGTGGTGGACCTCCCGCAGCTCCTGCTCCGGTCGGCGACCCCGCCTCCTCCGTTCGTCGATGACCCGATTGTGGGCGATCAGGAAGAGCCAGGATCGGAATTCGGATTCTCCGCCCTCGAAAGTGCCGACGTTCCGGGCAACCTGCAACAGCACGTCGCCGAGAAGGCCCTCGGGGTCCACAGCGCCACGCGAGCGCAAGTATCCGAGCACCCGGCCGGCATAGGCGTCGTGAAGGCGCGACCAAGCCCAGTCCGCACCCGCCTGAGCGGCGTGCAAGACTCCCTCGAATTCGTGGAGTTGCATATGTCTCCGTCGGTATGAATCGGGCCGGACTTTAATGTTCCTGCTCCGCCCACTTGCCTAGGGTCACAACGGAATAGCTCGAACGGCTTACAGCGATGCCCATCCGCTCCACCGAGGGAGACCCAGTGAGAGATACAGAGGCGAGGGAACGGCTGACCACGGCGCGGGTGGCACGGCTCGCCACGGTGGATCGAGCCGGTCGGCCCCACCTGGTTCCCATTGTGTTCGCGCTTTCTGGCGAGACCATCGTCAGCGCCGTGGACTTCAAGCCCAAACGTACGAAAGCGCTGAAAAGGCTGTCCAACATTGGGGCCAATCCGCGCGTTTCGGTGCTTGTCGACGAATACGACGAGGAGTGGTCGAGATTGTGGTGGGTCCGGGTTGACGGTTCGGCTCAGGTGCTCCCCGCCGCGGACGCCGAGGCGGGGCTGGCATCGCTGGTGGAGAAGTACCCGCAGTACCATTCGTCGGCCTTGGACGGCCCCGTGATCGTGATCACCATCGACAAGGTGGTGGGATGGTCTGGCTCTGACTAGTCGTCGGTCGCAAGGAGACGCCGGCGTCCGAACGCCCACGGCCGCGCCGGATCGGCCAGGAGCGCCTGGTAGACGCTGATCGCTGCTCGGTCGAATGCCACGGCCGACCCAGCCATGTAGAGCCGCCAGGTACGGAAGATCCTTTCGTTTGCTGCACCTATCGCTGCGTCGGCGTTCGCTTCGAGGTTCTCTACCCAATGACGGAGAGTCAGCGTGTAGCTCTGTCGAATCGACTCGAGATCTCGCAGCTCCCATCCTGCCCGCTCTGCTTCGGCCAAGCTCAGCTCGATGGGATGCAGCTCACCGTCAGGAAACACATAAGTGTTGACGAAGGTCGGTCGATTGCGAAGATGCCGAGTGCGGTCTCGGGTTGTGATCCCGTGGTTGAGGGCGAGGCCCCCAGGAGCGAGGAGGCCGCGTAGCTGGCGGAAATAGGTTCCGAGTCTGGCTTTGCCCACGTGTTCGAACATGCCTATCGAGGAGATCTTGTCGAAAGTGCCTGTGACTTCTCGGTAGTCCCGGACAACGAATTCGCAGCGGTCCGCGAGTTTGCGCTCGACAGCCCATGCGGTGGCGTAGGCGGCTTGTTCGTCGCTCAGCGTGATGCCCGTCACGGAGCAGCCATAGTGCTCCGCAGCGTGGAGACCGAGCGCCCCCCATCCGCAACCAACGTCGAGTAGCCGCTCGCCGGGACGGAGGTCGAGCTTGCGGCAGATGAGGTCGAGTTTCCGTCGCTGGGCCTTGTCGAGCGGCTCGGTTGGGTCGAGGAAGTAGGCGCACGAATAGACCATGGAAGGGTCGAGGAAGGTGGCGAAGAACTCGTTGCCCGTGTCATAGTGATACGAGATGGCGCCGCGATCGCGGCGAACCGAGTGGGGAAGTCCACGCATTGCCGGCCGGGCGGGTCGTGGCGGCCGGGTGTCTGATGGCAGGCTCCGCAGGGCTCGCATCAGCCGAAGCCGTTGTCGCACAGTCGGGCCCGGATTCTGGAGCGTGGCGGCAAACTCCAGCACCGGCAGTATCTCGCCTTCCAGGTCGATATCGCCGTAGAGGTAGGCCTCGCCCGCACTGAGGTCGTTGGGGGGCAGCAGCATTGATCGCAGCGCCCCAGGATGGTTCAACACGATCGTCGAGGGGGCGTGAGATGGTCCCCAGGATTCACCGGTCCAGGCTCGGGCCTTGGGAGGGGGAGACGTGCTGATGCGGCACAGCAGGTCATAGATAGACTGTGAGGCCTCCAGTGCACCCATGATCTGCAATGGTACGCGATGTCGGGTTGAGGCGTGACGGTGCCACGCCTCTGCCACTCTCCCAGTCGAACATGTGTTCGATTAGAGTGACGAGATGTACGCAGAGCTCCATTGTCACACGAACTTCTCGTTCCTCGACGGTGCCTCGCATCCCGAAGTGTTGGTAGAACAAGCAGCTGAGCATGGCTATGAGGCCTTGGCCGTGACCGATCATCATGGCTTCTATGGGGCAGTGCGTTTTTCGGAAGCTGCCAAAGCGATCGGCATGCCCGCGGTCTACGGGACCGAGATCGGGCTGTCGATGGATCTCACAACGGCCGCCGCGGATCCGTTCCGTCGAGCAGAGTTGCGTGATCAGGAGCGACAGTCGGCCGACCGTAAGGGAAGGCGAGGGCGCTCAACGAGCATGCACGGCACCAAGCCGACAACGACCCCACCAACCAATCACCTGGTTTTGCTAGCTCCCGATCCCGTCGGTTATGCCGCACTCAGCAAGCTCGTGTCGACGGCGCAATTTCGAGGCGAAAAGGACCGACCCGTCTATCTCTGGGAGGACGTGGCTCAGGCAAGCGCCGAGTCGCAGCTCATTGCCCTCACGGGGTGCTGGCAGGGGGCCGTCCCTCGTGCTGCCCAGCGGGGTGACCTGGCCACAGCCATGCGCGAAGCCACTCAGCTCCGCGACGTGTTCGGCGATCGTTTGCGAGTCGAAATCTGGCATCACCGTATGCCAGAAGATGACCTTCGCAATGATGTGCTTGCCGAGGTGGCAGCCCGGCTGTCCATTCCCACAGTTGCCACCAACAACGTTCATTACGACGAACCAGTCGAAGCCGACCTATCCGAGGTCATGGCGGCAATTGCCGGACGGCGTACCTTGGACGAACAAGATGGGTACCGCCCGGCGACCAATGAGCGCTATCTGAAGAGTCCCGCCGAAATGGGCCAGCGCATGGTGCGCTATCCAGGAGCCGTGCAGCGAGCGGCAGAGCTCGGCAAGGCCCTTGCCTTCGATCTGAACCTCGTTGCTCCCGGGCTACCCGATTTTCCGATGCCCGGCCATTTTCAGTCCGAGATGGAGTACCTACGTCACCTCACTTTCGAAGGCGCTCAGAAGGTGTACGGAGACGGAGCCGGCGGAATCGAGCCAACCGCCCGAGCCCGGCTCGAGCACGAATTGGCCATTATCGAGAAGCTCGGGTTTCCCGGCTACTTCCTGATCGTTTGGGACCTCATCGAGTTCGCACGAGCCCAGGACATCTTCTGCCAGATCAGAGGCTCAGGGGCCGACTCGGCTGTCTGCCGGTGCATAGGGCTCACTCGAGTCGATCCCATTCGGCTCCATCTCCCGTTCGAACGGTTTCTCTCCGAAGAGCGTGGTCGCGCCCCCGATATCGATGTCGATTTCGAAGCAGACCGCCGTGAGGAGGTCATTCAGTATTGCTATCGGAGGTACGGCCGCGAGCGTGCCGCCATGGTTGCCAACGTGATCACATATCGTGCCCGTTCGGTGTTGCGCGATGTCGCCAAGACCTTCGGCTTCACCCAGGCTCAGGTCGACGGCTTGTCGAAATACGTAGACACTCGAAACCCGGCAGCTTTGCGAGACCAGACGCCTCTGCCCGAGGGTTGGACCGCCGACCGCATCTACGACCTGTGTTGGCGCCTCGACGGCTTCCCCCGACATCTGGGAATTCATTCGGGGGGCATGGTCATCGCCGATCGCCCGCTGTGGAAAGTCGTTCCCATCGAATGGGGCAGGATGAAAGATCGGTCGGTGCTCCAATGGGACAAAGAAAGCTGTGGAACGATCGGTATCGTCAAGTTCGATTTGCTGGGGCTGGGGATGCTGAACGCTCTCCATCTCACCACCGACGCGATTGAAGAGATTCATGGCGTGGAGATCGACCTTGCCATGATTCCACAGGAGCCGGCCATCTACGAGATGATGACCAAGGCCGACACGGTGGGTTTGTTTCAGATCGAGTCGCGAGCCCAGATGGCGACCCTGCCCAGGCTCAAGCCGAAGACGTTCTACGACCTGGCAGTTGAGGTTGCTCTCATTCGACCCGGGCCCATCCAAGGCAATTCCGTGCATCCGTATTTACGGCGACGCAACGGCGAAGAGCCTATTCGATATCCTCATCCACTCACTGAGCCCGTGCTCGAGAAGACACTCGGTGTGCCGATCTTTCAGGAACAGCTGATGGAACTGGCACGTGTCTGTGCCGGATTCAACGGAGCCCAGTCGGATCGCCTCCGCCAGGCAATGACCCACAAACGCTCGGAACAGGCAATGGCCCGGCTTCGGGACGAGGTGTATGCCGGGATGAGCTCCCAAGGAGTCACCGGGGCGGCAGCCGACGAGATATGGGAGAAACTGCAAGGCTTCGGCTCGTTTGGCTTCCCCGAGAGCCATTCGGTTTCTTTCGCCTACATCGTCTACATGTCGGCGTGGCTTCGGTATCACTATCCCACGGAATTCCTGGCCGGTCTCTTGAACGCCCAACCCATGGGTTTCTATAGCCCGAACTCGCTGGCTCAGGACTCGATACGACATGGCGTCGTCATTCTGCAGCCGGACATCAACGTCTCCCAGCACGACTGCACGGTCGAGGCCTATCAGACCGATCCGGAGGACATCGTGACATTCTTGGGTGCATCGTGGCGCCGGGGGAGAGGACCTGTCGATGATCCCGTTCGGCTCTCCATGGCGATGCGGATGGGGCTGCGATATGTGCGAAATCTCGGACAGGTAGAGATCACCCGCATCGAAGCTGCTCGCCAAATCGGCGGTCCCTTCACATCGCCTGAGGATCTGGCCCACCGCACCGGGCTCGGCGTCGGCGCGCTCGAGGCGCTGGCTGCTTCCGGTGCTCTTGGATCATTGGGTCTTGGTCGACGAGGCGGCCTCTGGGCGGCCGGGTCTCTGGCTGAGATCGGCCCCGATCGTCTGGCGCTTGCTCCTGGGCTGAACGCACCCGCGTTGCCAGGGATGAACCTCGAAGAACAATCCCGCGCCGAGCGCTGGGCGACGAGTGTTTCCTCACATCATCCGGTGGAATTCATCCGTGACAGGCTCGAAGCGGCTGGATGCATCACGACAGCCGATGCGATGGCGATGAAACAGAATGGGGTCAAAGCAAGTGTGGGGGGAGTGGTCACGCATCGCCAGCGCCCAGGAACAGCTCAGGGAGTGATCTTCTTCAACCTCGAAGACGAGACGGGATTGTTGAATGTGGTGGTCCTCCCCGATGTCTGGCAGCGTCACCGTGAGGTGGCCCGAAAGAACCCGGGTTTGATCATCTCGGGAGTGATCGAATATCGCGACGGCGTCACCAATCTGGTGGCTCGCCGGTTTACACCTTGGCCGGTGGCCGAGGTCAAGAGCCGGGATTTCCGATGATCAGAAGTACTGCCCCACCGTGGGCGAGGGAAGCGAGAACGCCTCGTCGAGGAGACTCAACAGCTCGGGCGGTCCGCTCAACCGGTCGGTCACCGCCAGGCTCGTGGCGTCCCTGACACCGAACCACAGGCGTGAGAACGCGCCGACGCTCGCCTCGAGCTTCGGAAGACTTTGTGACGAGCCCTTTTCCGCTGTGGATTCGGCGCCCACCTCCACCACGTAGTCGCCACCTACACCGGTCCACGGCCCGTCGACGAGGCTGGCCAGCGGATCTCGGAGCGTGAGCTGGAATGCCACCGGTGCACCGTGCCAATGTCTGGCCGCGACCGCAGCCTCCACGTCCAGAATCCTGATTTGCCACCACGCAAAGGCGTTGTTGGTGGTCTCATGCTTCGACTTCCGAGTCCGCGTGCGCTGGCGGTGAGGCCTGTCGAGAAGGTCTTGCAGCTGAATGCCAGGTGGCTCCACCATGGTCACCGAGACGACCTGGTCTCCGAGCTCTCGGATGAGCCGGAGCAACTCGAGCAGTTGGCGGTGATTCTGATAGCCGAGGAAGTCGACGCGGTAGGGGCCATTCTCGCCAGACGCCTCCCCGACAATGCAATGAGACACGGTATCGCCGTCGCGGTAGCCGAGCGCGAACGGGTTCTCGATGAATGCAATCTCGCCCCTCATGATCTGCGGCGGGTCGAGCGCCACGCCGCCATGGAGGCGCATTCGACCACTGATGCAGCCATGAATGGCCTCCCAGTCACTCTTGCCGAGCCGTGCCGGAGAGCGGTACGGCTCCTCGACCAATAGCGAGTGAGGATCGAAGGTCCACACGTGGTCGTAGGTACCGGTTCCAAACCCGAGCCGGTCGTAGAAGCCCTGATCGAACATCCCGAGCATGGCGACCTGAGATCCCTGCGTCTTTGCGCCGGCCAAGGCTTCTGCAGTCATCTTGGTTGCCAGGCCCTGGCGCCGGGCGACGCGGCTCGTGGTCACGGCGGTGACGGCAGCGAGGGAAAGGTCTGCTTGCTCGTAGCGAACCCGACCAGGCGTCCAGTGGACGAAACTCTCGGCTTCGCCGTTGATGATTCCCACCGAGCCGGTGCCCGTGCTCACGAAGTGCTTGATAGCCTTGCGAGCGCCCTCGGTGGGCAGCCAGCCGACCTCTTCCCATGTGCGGCGAACGGCCTTGAAGTCGCGTTCGTGATCGTAGGGGCGAATGTCCATATCAGGCACCGGTTGCACCGTCGATGCTCTCTCGGATGAGGTCGGCGTGCCCGGCGTGTCGGGCCGTTTCCTCGATCATGTGCAGGAAGATCCAGCGCAGATCCCAGTGATCACCCGATCTGCTTGGCCGAACCGACAAAGTGTCCAGATCGACGCCGTCGCACGTCGCCCTGCTGCGTTGACAGGCCGCCTCGTACATGTCGATCAGCTCGGGGGGTTCATGATCCGGAGCGGTTGTGAACTCCCAGTCGCGGTCGTCGTCCCAGGGGGCGTCCGCCCACGGCTGCCGTTGGTCGTTGCCTCTGAACTGGTAGTCGAACCAATGGTCTTCGACCAGAGTGAGGTGCTTGAGGATCCCTGCCAGCGTCAAAGTGGATGGCTCGAGCCGCTGGTTCATCTGACCATGATCGAGAGCGTTGGCCTTCATCACGATTGACGCGCGCTGATAATCGAGAAACGCCGCAAGGGCGGAGCTCTCGTCACCAACGGGTGCCGGGCGCTCACGTTCCATGGAGTTCCTTTACGTCCATGACCTCTGCGGCGGTGATCTCTCCGAGGCGGGCAGGTGCGATGGGAAAGCACGTGTCGGGTGTTCCGGCTGCGGCCCAAACAACGTCATAGTCGAGCAGGTCTCGATCGAGCACAGTTCGGAGCGGCTGGGCGTGGCCACAGGGCGGGGTCCCGCCGATGGCAAAGCCCGTGGCGGCGCGTACCTGTTCGGCGGTGGCCTTCCGGAGTGAGGCAACCTCCAAGCTCCCGGCAACTTCGTCCTCGTCGACGCGGTTGGCGCCAGACGTGAGAATCAGAAGAGGATCGTCTTCGATCATGAACACCAGAGACTTCACGATCTGGCCAACCTCGACGCCTACCGCAGCAGCCGCGTCGGCGGCAGTTCGGGTTCCGTCGGGAAACACCCGGACATCGGGATCGATCCCCTGGGCGCGTATCGCCTCGACAAACCGAGCTGAGCCAGCCATCGAGAGGGAGGCTACTGCACTGATACTGGCGAGTCGGCGGGATTTCGATACTCGACATCGGGGGTGGCGCCAGCCAGCATGCTCCACATGACCGGCGTCGGGACCCTCAACGAGAAATCGCTCCATGCCCAGCTGAAGGTGTGGTACTCCCAAGAGGGCGACCGATTCGAGGTCCCGGTCGGGAGACACGTGGTCGACATCGTGCGCGGCGAGCTTCTGATCGAGATACAGACACGCAACGTCTCGGCGATGCGGAACAAGCTGGCCACCTTGGTCGAAGAACATCCGGTGCGCCTGGTTTTTCCGATCCCCGCGTCGAAGACGATCGTGAAGCTCGGTCCCGGCGGTGAGATCGTCAGCCGTCGGAGATCACCAAAACGGGGCTCGGTGTTCGATATCTTCGCCGAGCTCGTGAGCATCCCCACGCTCATCGACGAACCGTTTTTTGATCTCCGCGTGCTGTTGATCGATGAGGTCGAGCTACGGGAGCATTCGCCAGACGGCAACTGGCGTCGCAAAGGTTGGAGAACAGTCGAGCGGCGCCTCGCATCGGTGCGCGAGGAGATTCTGCTGTCCTCGACGGCGCAATTGCTCGGGCTGCTGCCTCCGCTCCCACAGGAGTGGACGACGGCCGACATCGCCGAGAATGCCGGAGTCAACCGCCGTGTGGCTCAGCAGGTTGCGTATACCCTGAAGCACGCCGCAGCGGCCGTGGCCGTTGCCAAGCGCGGCAACACCCTGGTGTACACATTCGTCTGAATACCGTGCCGACTCGGCAGCTAGCCTGAAGCGCTGCATGCCAGCCCATAATTTCGCGCGGCCGCTCGGCACCTTCGTTGAGATCGAAATCCGATCCGCCGCTTTGGCCGAGAACCTCCTCGGCGACCCGGCCACCCGGTCGGTTGCCGTGTACCTTCCAGAGGAGTACGAGCGTTCCGGCAATGACTATCCACTGCTGGTGGACCTCGTCGGGTTCACCGGGAGCGGGTTGAGTCACCTCGCCTGGAAAGCATTCGGCGAGTCGGTGCCGCAACGGCTCGACCGGCTGGTCGCCGCCAACAGGATGGGGCCGGTGATTGCCGCCTTCCCTGACTGCTTCACATCGCTCGGCGGCAATCAGTACATCGACTCGGCGGCCATGGGGAACTGGGAGCGCTTTCTGATCGATGAGATGATTCCCAGGCTCGAGTCCGAGTTCCGCGTGCGTCCCGGCCGGCAACACCGGGCGGTATTCGGGAAGTCGAGCGGTGGTTATGGCGCCATCGTTCACGGTCTCCGCAGAGCGGATGCCTGGGGAGCAGTAGCGTGTCATTCGGGCGACATGTCGTTTGACCTCTGCTACGCCCCTGAATTTCCTGCCGCGCTCGATTTGCTGGCCGAGCACGACGGGCTGGCCGGGTTCCTGGAACATGTGGAATCCGCGCCCAAACTCTCCGACGACGAGATGCACGGGCTGATGATCCTCGCGATGGCGGCGACCTATGATCCCGACCCTGGCGCCCCCAAGGGCATCCGGCTTCCCGTTGACCCGGAAACCTGCCGGCTGGATCCGGAGCGATGGGAACGCTGGCTGGCGCACGATCCCTTGACGCTGATCGAGGACCCCGGCTGCCTCGAGAACCTGCGGTCCCTGTCCGGGCTCTACATCGATTGCGGATCGAAAGACCAATATCACCTCGTGTACGGTGCACGGGCGTTCGTGGAGGCCCTCGTCGAGAATGGCATCGATCATCGCTACGAGGAGTTCGACGACAATCATTCGAACATCGACTACCGGATGGACGAGTCACTTCCCTACCTCTATGAGGCAATCTCCCGGGCTTGATCGCGCCCCTGGAGAGTCACAGATTGGCCAGGAGGTATTCCTTCGTCTTGCGCCATGCGTCACTGTGGGGATCGATGAGCTCCATGTGGCCGGTATCTTCGAGCCGAATGAACTCCACTTCGTCTCCGAGGATTCTGGCGGCCTCCACGTAGCCGTCACTCATCGCAATGGGGACTGCATCGTCCTCGGATCCGTGAACGATGAGCTGTGGCGTCGACAGCGGAAGCATGTCGATGGGCGAGGAGTTTCGGTACAGGTTCGTGTGCTCGTGTGCTGAAGCGAGAAAGGCATCGGCCGCGCCGTCGCCGAGGTTGTGCGCCTGAGCGAACGCCAGGTCGGAGACCGGGGCGAGCCCGATGGCGAGAGCCGGGCTCACGAGTGGGTCGGCCCCCGGTCCGTCCGTCAACTGGCGGCGTCCGGCTACCCACAGCGCGAGAAGGCCGCCGGCCGAATGCCCCACCACTGCGACTCGAGAGACGTCGATGTCGGCGTGGTCGAAATCGGCGATTTGATCGATGGCCGTCGCGACATCGAGGGCAGTGTTCGGCCATCCGCCCGCCGAACCCATCCTCCGGTACTCCACGTTGAGCGAGGCAAGGCCATGGGAACGAAGATCGACGGCGAGGCCGTCCATCAGATCACGAGTCCACTGGTTCTTCCAGAAGCCGCCGTGGATCAGCACGACCAGCCGATGAGGACCAGGCGTTTCGGGAACTCGCAGATCGGCCACCTGTTGGGGGTCCGGTCCATAACGCACGAACTCGAGCGGGCCGGCCAATCGAGCGGCAAGATGCTGGAGGGCCCATCGGTAGCCTTCGGTGCCGCGTCCATAGACCGTGTGAACACATGCGGCCTCGACCACCGAGACGGCTCGCCATGGCTCTCGTTCTTTGACATTGGAGATATGGACCTCGACCGTCGGGATCCCAACCGCCACGAGGGCGTCGTGAATCGCATAGGAATAGTGGGTCAGTGCTCCCGAATTGAGAACGATGCCGTCCATCGTGCCGCGCGCCTCGTGGATGCGATCGATGATCTCGCCCTCATGATTCGACTGGAACGTATCGACTTCTGCGCCGAGGCTGAAACCCCACTGGGCACACATCTGGTCGAGCTCGTGCAAGGTCGTCGAACCGTAGATCTCTGGTTCTCTTCGCCCCAACAGGTTGAGATTTGGACCATTCAGGACCAAAAAACGCGGCAATGTCCCCTCCTTACGCCAGGCTAAAGGCAAATCCGCTCAGGAGCGAAGACCTCAGTCGCTTATTCAGCCAAATCCGATCATGTTGGTCGGCTTGATTCTTCCCACGGTTTTCGCCCCGGACGGCATATCGACCCACCGAACTCCCGAGTCGGCTCTTCTCCCACACACCGAGGACAGGTCTCGTGGGCCGAATACAAGAGGTCGGCGAAGGCGAAGGGCATCGGGTCGTCGTCGACGAACACTCGTACTTCGTGCTCGGCCATCCGCGGTGTCCATCAACCCACTCCGGGCTGATGGTCCGACATTCGCTCCACAGCGGCCGCCTCGGTGCCGGTATCAACCTGGCCGCGGGTCAAATGAAACATCTGCTCGAACTGTCCCAAGACGGAGTCGATGACATCGCTGACCGCGATATTGCCGGAGACGTCTTCGATGGCCCCGGTCGTATCCGGATCCCAGGCCAGCTGGAGCGCTTCATAGACCGGCAGCAGAACCGATCGTACGGCGTTGCTGTCTTTGACCACCATGACACCCCCGACATGTGCCGCGCCTCTGATGAGCCGTTGGCCGATGCCGACGAGTTTGCGGCCTCCGGCGTGCACGCTATATCGACCCGGGCAATACTCGCCCGGGAGCTCTCCGATCTCGGCCCGGATGCCGAGTGTCACGAGGGCGTCGCGCATGAGCTTCGCCATGATCTCGAAACGCTCCGTGATCCCCAACCGAGGATCGGGAATCGACGATGCCATCGCAAACGCGATGGTGCCTTCGTGGAATACCGCGGCGCGCCCGCCTGCCAGGCGCTCAACCGCCGAGAAGCCCTGTGCGAGCGACGCTTCGACAGCCGCCGGATATCCGGGCGCAACGACGTCGCGCCTGCCAAAGGCCACCACCCGGGGTGGTATGTGGATCCGCAGCGTGTCCGGTCTCAGCCCGTCGGCCACCTCTTGGAGGATCTGGCGCGATACAGCCGTGTCGAAAGCCGGCCCGGGCGAGTCGTAGCGTTGCCGAATCACCTCCAATTGCATCGGCTCAGACTAGGAGAGGCGAGGGCGGGTGAGGAAAGGCGCGCCCTCTGGCGTGAGTATGAGCGGACCCGCCTGGGGAACTTTGTCGTCTTCGGTTACGTCGGTAGGTTATGCGCATGGTTGAACGGCGTTGTGGTGTCAGTCGCGCGCTCATTGTTGCTGCGGTCCTATTGCTCATGCTTTCGGCATGCGGCGAGGACGCGCTCAGCGATCTCACCGTTGTCGAAGAATGGATCGATGACGGTCGAACGCCGGTCGAGGATCGCCGCGGACCCCAACCGATCGCGGTGGACCCCAACGTCCCCCGATCCATCGAAACGGTTCTCTGGCACAACGGATGGGAGCCGGTCGTGGCGTCCGATCCGGCGCAGGTGATCATCGATGTCTGGGAGACCTCAAACCTCGAAGACTCGTTCGTGCAGGCGTCGCCGAACGAGATTGCAGCTGCGTTGCCGGGCGTGAAGATACCCGGGACGCTTCCCGCGGCTGCTCAAGAGATCACCTCTCAGCTCGTGTATGCCGGCACGACCGGTTTTCTCGATCAAGGAGTTGTTGCCGCGTTCGGGTTTTGGAACACCGAGGCATACTCGGTCAATCGTGCAACCGGCCAGCTGGGCGTGTTATCGGTGGCGTTCGAGCAGGAGCTGCCCCTTGATCCCCTTGATGGTTCCGAGGGATGTGATCGATTCGGCACCGTCTCCGTATGCGAGCCGACGACGGTGGGGCTCCACGCTGCGTGGTGGGTCACCGACATCGATGGTGAAACACTTGTCTGGCTGGATACCGACTACCGGTATGAGCTTCTGAGGCGTCCCCGACTTGCCCGAAATGAGGCCGAGATGATGGCGAACAGCATGGTCTTGATCTCGGCTTTGCGCCCTCCAGTCGAAGGATGATGGGTAGGGGGCCAATCGACGATATCCTCACCTGATGTTCCATTCAGGGGGCTGGTACGCCCGACTCCAGTACGACGAGGACCAAGATCGTCCCCAGGTAGACAGAGCTCTGCTTCGGAGGGTCTTTTCGTACGCTGGTCCCTACCGGGCGGCCCTGGCCGGTGTATTGGCCACCATCGTCGTCATCTCCTCGTTGTCGGTGCTGCCTGCCGTCCTCATAAGAAATCTGATCGACGTCGCTATTCCCGAGAAGAACATCGGCTATCTCTCGTTGCTCGGCCTCGCCATGATCGCGGTGCCGTTCGTCAATGCCCTCGTCGGCGGCTTCCAACGATGGCTCAGCGCCAAGGCGGGCGAAGGCATCATCTTCGATCTGCGCCGCGAGCTCTACCGCCACCTCCAGTCGATGTCGTTGCGCTTCTTCACGGCCACTCGTACCGGAGAGTTGATCTCTCGGCTGAACAATGATGTCGTCGGAGCTCAGCAGGCCATCACCGGAACCTTTGTGACGATCACCTCGAATGTGGTCTCGGTCGTGGTGATCCTCGTCGTGATGATCCGCACGAACTGGCTACTCACTCTGCTGGCAGTGCTGGCGCTGCCGCTGTTCATCTACCCGGCCCGGCGCGTGGCCAAGATCCTTCGGGTCGTCACCGAGAAGCAGATGGAGCACAACGCCACGATGTCAGCGATCCTCCAGGAGACCTTCAACGTCAGCGGAGCCCTGCTCGTGAAGCTCTTCAATCGCGGCGAGACCGAGCAGAAGAAGTTCGCGGTTGAGGCCGCTGCCGTGCGCGATCTCGGGGTGCGGCGTGCTCTGGTGGGGCGTTGGTTCTTTGCCGCGCTCGGCTTGGTGACGGCGGTGGGCACCGCAGCCGTGTTCTGGGTTGGGGGCCTTTTCGTCATCAACGAGGTGATCAGCCTCGGCGACCTCGTCATGTTCTCGACACTCACCGCGCTGTTGTATGGGCCGCTTTCGGCGCTTTCCAATGCCCGCGTCGAATTCGCAACATCGTTGGTCTCGTTCGAGCGGGTCTTCGAGGTCGTGGACCTACCGCTCGATATCGAAGAGAAGGACGATGCGTGGATGCCCGACAGGCTCGAAGGCGCAATCAGCTTCGAGTCGGTCTTTTTCAGGTATGGGTCTGGCGAACCCGAGGGACTCGATCAGGTGAGGCGCTTCCGGGCATGGGGGGCAGGTGAGGTGGAAGCCGGCCCATCCGAGCAGGCTTCCACCCGAGCATGGGCGCTCGAGGATGTCTCATTCGACGTGAGCCCTGGTCAAATGGTGGCTCTCGTGGGCCCGAGCGGCGCCGGTAAGACCACGATCAGCTACCTCGTGCCTCGTCTCTACGACGCTACCGAAGGCGCCGTCACCATCGACGGGCGTGATGTTCGTGACTTCGGGCTGGGAGCGCTCGCCGACGGCATCGGGATCGTGACGCAGGAGGCCTATCTCTTTCACGACACGATTGCGGCCAATCTCCGTTACGCGAAACCTGAGGCGAGCCTCGAGGAGCTCCGGGAGGCGTGCCGAGCCGCCAATATCGCCGACTTCATCGAGGCACTGCCCAAGGCATACGAGACGATGGTTGGCGAGCGCGGCTATCGGTTGTCCGGTGGCGAGAAGCAACGACTCGCTATCGCCAGAGTGATTCTCAAGAATCCGCAGATTCTCATTCTCGACGAAGCAACCGCCCATCTCGACAGCCAGTCGGAGGCCCTCATCCAGGACGCACTCGAAAAAGTGATGGAAGGCCGAACCTCGTTGGTCATCGCCCATCGGCTGTCGACGATACTCGCCGCCGATTTCATCTTGGTGATCGACAACGGTCGCCTGGTCGAGTCCGGTCCGCACGAGAAGCTCGTCGCAGCAGGCGGTCTCTACGCAGAACTGTATGAAACACAGTTCCGGCCCGAATCGTCGTTCGCGTGACCGTCGGGCCAGCCGAGATTCGGAAGGCCCACAATCGGATCGTCGAACGAGTTCGCTTCACGCCGGTCATCGACGTCTCCTTGGCCGGGCTACCCCCATTCACGCTCAAGCTCGAGATGATGCAGCACACAGGCTCGTTCAAGCCTCGTGGTGCGTTCAACAAGGCGTTGACGTCGCCCATGACACAGGCGGGTCTGGTGGCGGCTTCGGGCGGCAACCATGGGCTTGCGGTCGCCCATGTGGCTGCCGAATTGGGTGTGAAAGCTGAGATCTTCGTGCCATCACTCATCTCGGCTGCCAAGTTGGAGAGTCTGCACCGCACGGAAGCGACGGTCGTCGTGGGCGGCGACGCATACGCGGACGCACTCGCCGCGTCCGTCGACCGGGCACAACAGACAGGCGCAGTCATGGTGCACGCCTACGACGACCCAGCCGTGATTGCCGGCCAAGGCACCGTCTTCTGGGAGGTCGAGCATCTGGCGCCAGACGTCGACGCGGTCGTGGTGGCCGTCGGCGGGGGCGGGCTCTCGGCGGGAGCTGCCGCCTGGTTCGGAGAACGCGTTGACCTGATCGCAGTCGAAACCACCGGCACCCAAGCCTTGCACGCCGCTCTCTTGGCAGGGAGGCCGGTCCCGGTAGAGGTATCGGGTATCGCAGCGGACTCTCTCGGCGCACGCCAAGTTGGCTCACATCCTTTCGAGCTCCTGGCGCCGCTTGCCATCAGTGTCGTGGTCACCGACGACGACGTCGTCGGGGCACAACGGGTTCTCTGGGACCAACTCCGGGTGGCCGCCGAGCCAGGCGGTGCGGCGGCATTCGCCGCTGTGCAGAATGGGACCGTCGACCTTGCCGCCTACCGCCGGCCCGTGGTCGTCGTGTGCGGCGGAAACGTCGATCCAGCGTCGCTCACCTCCTAGCGAGCGATCGTCGGCCGATCTCCGCGACCTTCTGTCACGCTCCGTGCCAAATCCCCGTTTTTGTCACACCCCCTTGGCATCATGAATGGCATGCACGATGCGTTCAACTGCCGTCATCACCTTCAGCCAGTCGGCGATTTGTCCGTGATGGTGTGTACCACCTGTCAGACCACCCAATGGTGGGACGGGAGAGGTTTGATCCACCCCGCGGACGGTGTCGCCCGGCTCTTCGGAGAGTATGAGCTCATCGGGACGCTTCCCGCCGTTGGTGGGCCGTCTTCGGTGATCCTCACCTATCGAGCTCCCAACTTCTCGGCCCGGCAACACCTCGCGGCGTTTCCCGTGAATACCTGGATCCGCATCGACAACGGCCTGTGGCTGAGCCACGATGGAACGACCTTGCTCCTTGCCCCTGCCGATCGGCACGTTGCCAGCACTTTCGCCGGCTGAGCCCGCGACCGGGCGGCGTTGCGGCGGCCCGGTAGTACGGTTGCGCTGTGTCACACGAGCCATCAACTCCCCGGTCGGTCACTCCGATCGTCGACGGTGTCAAAGGGGCGGCGACCGACGACCTGGTCGTCACCGAGTCACCGATGGAGCTCCGGATTGCGTCGGTCCCGATCGCCGTTGTCATGCGCACGCCCGGCAACGACAGCGAGCTGGCGATGGGATTCCTGCTCACGGAAGGCATCATTTTGTCACCGGGCGAAGTCGCCGCGATTGCGCGTCTGTCCGACGATCGTCTGGAAGTGATGCTTTCGGAAGGGGTGGTCCTCGACCCAGAGCAGTTCCGGCGAAACCTCTACACCACCTCGTCGTGTGGCGTGTGCGGAAAGGCGAGTATCGACGCCGTTCGAATCACTGCGCGCGCGATGGCGGACGGACCGGTCGTTCCGGCGGATCGCCTCGACTCTATGGCGGACGTTCTGCGGTCCGGACAGGCGACGTTCGAAACCACGGGAGGTTTGCATGGGGTCGGGCTGTTCGATGCGGACGGGGGACTCGTGGCCCTCCACGAGGACGTCGGGCGGCACAATGCGGTCGACAAAGTCGTCGGCGAGGCTGCCCGCAATCGCTGGCCGCTTTCCGACACGGTGCTCATGGTGTCCGGCAGAGTCTCATTCGAAATCGTCCAGAAAGCAGCGGTTGTCGGGATTCCCTTCGTGGCCGGCATCTCGGCGGCTTCGTCGCTGGCGGTGGAGCTCGGCGAAGAAATGCGAATGACGGTGGTCGGGTTTGTTCGGCCGGGCCGAGCAACGATCTATACCGGTGCAGAGCGAGTCGGTTGAGATCGCTGTGCGAGCGTTGGTGGCATTGATTGCGGTTCTGGCGGCATGTGGTGGGTCGGCCACCTCGTCGACCCCGGCAACCAGCTCTGCTCCGTCGACCGAGACCGTCGCGACCTCCGCGGTGGTGGGTGACGACACGGCTCTCGTGCAGGCATGCGCCGACGTTGTCGGGGTGACGGCCGAGCAAGCGGCCGATGGGACGTGGACCATCTCGGCGACCGTGCGGTCGGGCGATACGGGTTGGGACAAATACGCCGATCTCTGGGAGGTGTGGGTCGATGGAGTCGCGGTCGGTGAACGTGTTCTGGCGCATCCTCACGAAACAGAACAGCCATTCACCCGTAGCGTCGCAGGAATCGATCTTCCGGCAGGGACGGAAGAGATCGAAGTCGCAGCTCGCGACTCCATCAACGGCTTCTGCGGGCAGACATTCGTGTTGGCGCTCGCAACGCCGGAGCCTTAGGCGTCGACGCCATCCTCTGCCAATTGCTCTTCGCGCCCATCCCTACCAGCGCGTGATGCACCTGGGACGAGGAGCAGGGGGACCTTCGTTTGTTGCATCACCCGAACGGAAACGCTTTCCCATGCATCCGCATCGAAGATTGGTCGGGTGGCACCCAAGACGATGACGTCCGCCTCGTGCTCGACTGCCGTATCCACGATTGCTCTCGCCGGATCGGTGCCTTCGACGAACAGCGCCCGGACGTCGACCCCACCGGCAGACAGCGCCGCAACGATGGGCTCGACCAAGCGGATCCCTCGCTCTTCGACGTATTGGGCGACTGCTTGCTCGATCGCCGGGGTGCGCGGCTCGTCCGAGAACGGCTGCCACGTCTCGGTGGCAAGCTCTTCGAGGAATTCCCGGGGCACTTCGAGACACGACATCACTGTGACCGCTCCCTCGGTTCCTACGAGTCGCTCGACCAGCTTGGCAACTGAGGAAGAGGGCAGCGCCCCGGCGGTTGCAATGAGCACATGCACCAGAAGGACATTACCGAATGTCCGCCGTTACGCCAGGCCCGGTGCACCGATCTTGCCCGAGCCTCGTCTACCCTCCGCTCGCACGACATTCGGAGGGGAACCGATGACACTCGACGACGCGGCCGTGAACAAGGTGACATGGAAGATTCCGAACGCTTTGGCGCTGGTCGGCTCACGCCACGGCGACGAACGGAATGCGATGACGACGTCGTGGATCACCCAGGTGTCGATGGAGCCGGTTCTCATTGCCATCGGCGTCGACAAGAGCGCTGTCACTCACCGCCTCATCAGCGATGGTGGCTCATTCAGCGTGAATCTGTGGGATTCCGATGACACGCGACCATTCGTCAAATTCTCCAAGCCGGCGACGTACGAGAACGGTGAACTGAACGGCCGCCCTGTGACGGAGGGACTCACGGGCGCGCCGATCTTCGAAGAGGCGATCGCGTGGATGGATTGTGCTGTTCGGCAAACGGTCGACTGCGGTACCCATTCGCTCTTTCTCGGTGAGATCGTCGATGTGGGAATTCGCGACGACGAAGCACGTGCTGCGGCGATGAGCGACACACGCATGAAGTACGGAGGAGTGCGGCGCGGCGGTCACTGAACCAGGTCATTGGCCGGCCTCTTCAGCGAGCTCCAACCACCGGTGTTCTGCCGTTTCCAATTCTTCGAGGCTCGTCGCCAACTGAGCGCTCAGCTCGTGTGCGTTGTCCCAATCTGAACCGGCAACGTCCAGCCTTTGGCGAAGCTCGGCGATCTTGCGTTCGATGGTGGGTATGCGCTTCGAGAGGGCCGAATATTCTCGCTGGTCATTGAAGCTGAGGCCTCGGCGGGCGGTCTTGGGCTTGGCGAGCGTCGATGATGCCCTTTCGGTTGGGGGCGTGGGCGCTTCCTTGGCTGCCCGGTAGCCGGCCCAGCCCTGAGGATGATGCACCACCGCGCCTCCCGGCTCGAGCGAGAACAGGTGCTCGCATACCCGGTCGAGGAAGAAGCGATCATGGCTGGCCACGACCACTGCTCCGATCCAATGGTCGAGGAGATCCTCGAGGGTCCGAAGCGTGTCGAGGTCGAGATCGTTGGTCGGCTCATCGAGCATGAGCACATTCGGCGCCGTGGCCAGGACGCGGATGAGCTCGAGCCTGCGGCGTTCGCCGCCGGAGAGCTCATCGATCCGGGTTGAGTGCTGGCGCGAAGGAAAACCGAATCGCTCCAGGAGCTGGCTGGCGCCGATGGTCACACCGGTCGAGAGTCGAGTCTGGAGGGCAACATCTCGGACCGCATCGAGCAGCCGCAGTTCTGGGGCCAGGACCGTCGGTTCCTGCCCGTACCAACCGACTCGCACGGTGGACCCATGGACCACCTTGCCCTCGTCCACGGGTACGAATCCTGCCATCATGCCCAGCAGGGTGGTCTTCCCCGAGCCGTTGGGGCCGACCAATCCAATCCTGCTGTCCGGGGCCAACCGGTACGTGAAGTTGCGGACGACCCACCGGTCGTATCGCTTTCCGGCATTGTGAAGATTGACGACCTTGCCGCCGATACGAGCGGTTGGGAGTGTGAAGTCCACGGCGACCTGGCTCTCGGTGGTCGTCACATCCTGGAGTTTTTCAGCTCTCTGTACTCGATACTTGGCCTTGCCGGTCCGCGCCTTGGGGCTGCGGCTGAGCCACTCGAGCTCACGACGAGCTGTGTTCCGCAGCTTGCGCTCCGTCGCCTCGGTATGAGCCTGGCGACGCGCCCGGGCAGCGAGGAAGTCGGAGTAGCTGCCCTGGTGCTCGAAGACCTCGGTTCGGTCCACCTCGAGAATGCGGTTGCTGACCCGGTCGAGAAGGTATCGGTCGTGGGTCACGATCACGAGCGCGCCCGGCCGAGTGGCCAATCTCTCTTCGAGCCAGTCGATGAAGTCGACGTCGAGGTGGTTGGTTGGTTCGTCGAGGATCAGCAGTTCTGCCGGCTTCGCCAACGCCTCGGCGAGCGCGACTCTGCGTTTCTCGCCGCCTGACAGGTCGGCGAGCGGGACATCCATGGCGGCGAATCCCATTCGATCCAACAGCGCCAAAGTGTCTCGGCTTCGTGAGGCGACGTCGCCGACGGTGCGGCCCGGGACAACCAGAGGCTGCTGCTCGAGGAAGCTGATCCGCAACCCGACGTTGGTGATGACGGTCCCTTCGTCGGGCTCGTCGAGCCCGCCCAGGATGCGCAGCAGGGTTGATTTTCCGGATCCGTTGACGCCAATGACACCGATCCGGTCTCCTTCGTGGATGCCCAGGCTGACTGACTCCAAGACCGGTCCTTCGGGATAGCGCTTGGAGATGTCTTGGCACGTGAGGAGGACCATGCCCGAGACGCTAGTGGCCTGGCCTAGTCTCCTCACGTCTCACCGAGGAGCGAAACAATGGAAGTGCGTGTCGACGGAAAGGTGGCTGTGGTCACCGGGGGCAGCCGGGGTATCGGCCTGGCCATCGCCGAGGAACTGATCCGATCCGGCGCGACCGGAGTCGTGATCACCTCGAGAAAACCCGACAACCTCGCCGCAGCGCTCGAGGCCATCGGTGGGAGCACTGGGCAGCCCGAGCGTGTCCATGGTGTGATCGCTCCGGCGGATGACCCCGAGGCAGCCCGATCAGCGGTCGAGGAGACTGTCGAGCGGTTCGGGTCGTGCGACATTCTCATCAACAATGCCGGAACGAACCCGGCCGTCGGCGATCTCGCCGATGTCGACTTGGGGGCCGTCGACAAGACGTGGGCGGTCAACCAGAAGGGCCCCGTCGTCTGGGCACAACAGGCGTGGCACCAGTGGATGAAAGCCAATGGCGGTGTGATCATCAACACGGCATCGGTGGGCGGATTCGCCCCGGGCCCCATGATCGGCGCCTACAACGTTTCCAAGGCAGCGCTGATTCACATCACTCGTCAACTGGCGATGGAGATGGCACCCGGCGTGAGGGTGAACGCGGTGGCGCCGGCGGTCGTGAAGACGAAGCTGTCTGAGATGCTGTGGACGCACGATGAAG
Source organism: Acidimicrobiia bacterium (assembly GCA_041577335.1). GTDB lineage: Bacteria > Actinomycetota > Acidimicrobiia > Spongiisociales > JAENVV01 > JBFGJH01. Next base: position 23,001 of record JBFGJH010000009.1, read on the forward strand.
CGGCCGTCGCCAAGACTCATCCGCTCAACCGGTTGGGCGAGCCACAAGACATTGCCAACGCCGTGGTGTTTCTATGCTCCGACAAGGCGTCATGGATCACCGGAGTCACTTTGCCCGTCGACGGCGGGGTCGTTGGTGCGTCGGGAGCGATCGGCTGAACCGCCCTCAGGCCATGCGTGCCCTATTCGTTGCTGGATGCGTCGGGCTGGCCTCTTGCACTGCTGCACCGCCAGCCACCGTCGCAACGACCCAGGATTCGGCCTCCGCAGTCGAGCTGTCAGAGCCAGCTGCCCTGCAGTCGATCACGACGGCCAACAGTCCGGACGGTAACCGCCTCGTTTCCGGCCACGGAAACATGCCGGCGGATCCGATCACCGCCGATCTTGGGGAGCCGGCTCGGTGGGTGCTCGCCGTTCCCGATGGCGACACCGCTCTTTGGGTGGTGGTCGCCGAATCCGGCGCAGTTTCTGCCTTCTCGGTTTCACAAGGGAGGCTGGATCCGCGGCCGGTCAACTTGCAGGCGCTGCCACCGGGGACGCCGCCTTCCGCTGCGGTTGGGCCCGAAGGCGTCCTGCTGCTCGCCCCTCCGCCACCAACCGCGTCACTCTTCACCAACCCCATCGCCCTGAGCGACGGAGGCCTGGCGTTCGTTGCTGCGGACGGCTCGGTGGTCACGGTCGCACGAGAAGGCAATCGGACGTTCGATATCGATGCGTTGCCCGACGCCCGCCTCGTGTCCGACGGTGGGCTCATCGCGGTGCTCACCGCTCCCACCGATCGATATGCGCATGGGGTGCTCGGCGACACGTTGGAAGCCGGGGCGGTCACGGTTGTCGATCCATCGTCGCAGACAGTCGTCCAGACCATCGAGTTCGACTCGTCTGTCGTCGAGGGCGTTGCCCCGATGTGGGCCGACGTCGACGGCGACGGTGTGTCCGAGCTCTTGGTGACGTTGTCCGATTCCGGCGGCGGTGCCCGGTTGGCCGTCATCAGTGAGAGCGGCCAGATCTCGGCCGAGTCGGATCCCATTGGCGTGGCGAATCGGTGGCGGCACCAGATAGCGGTTGGCCCGCTCGGACCGGGCGGCGAGACGGAGATCGTGGAAGTGATCACCCCCCACCTGGGCGGCATCGTCACCTTCCGCCGCATGGATGGACCTCATATCCCCGAAGTCGCCTCGCTGTCCGGATTCACGTCACACGTGTTGGGCTCGCGCAACCTCGACATGGCAGTCGTCGCCGACGCCGATGGGGACGGTCAGCCCGAAGTGGTGCTCCCGACCCAGGATCGCAACGAGTTGGCAGGCCTGGAGCGGTCGGCAGAAGGGGTCGAGGTGGCATGGAGCGTCCCGCTGGACGCTCCGATCGTTTCGAACCTCGCCGCTGCCGATGTCGGAGGACGACTCGTCGTGGGGCTCGGCACCGCTGACGGGCGCCTGTTGGTGTGGGAATAGCCGTCTATCCGTCGAGTAGGTCCGGGGACCAGAGTTCGGTGGTGGGGTGGAACTGGCTCCACGCAAACCAGAAGGCCTGGTGCGTCGCCAGTTGCGTACCGTCGGTCCGCTGAGCGCGCAGGCCGTCTCCGTCGAGGGTGACAGTCACGCCTGCCAGCTCCACGGTATCGCCGTTCTCGAGTGCCGCGCGAGCGGATTCCGCCGGGAATGCGATGAATACGTTCTCGTCGAGGGTGACCCCCAGCACTTGCTGCTGAACCGGCAGGCGAGGATCGACATCGCCGATCGGGAAGATGGGCCCATTGTCATCGCGGCCTCGCAACGGGTTGGCGGCGTACGTGCGGCCGATGCCGCCATCCTGGGCGAGGATGGTCGTGTCGGGATGGGCTTCTTTCCACGCTCCCCATGTGGACGTGACCACGGTCACCATGTCCAACTGCACCCCGGCGTCGTGGAGTGGCCCCGAGAGTGCCTGGCCTGTGAACGTGTCGAAAGCCGACCAAGTGTTCAGGTCGTACATGAGCTTGTTGGAGCGGACCAAGAGACCGGAGGTCCGCAAGACCGGTGCTTCGAATCCGTCCGGCACCGACTCCAGGTCGTATGCCTGAGCAGAGCCGCACAGCGTGCAATAGGGGATCCCCAGCCGCACTCCGCCGACCGTGTCGATCACCATCTCATGTACTTCCATCATGTTCTTGGGATACGCTCGGGCCTCGCCACCGATATCAACACCGAAGATGATGGCGTCGTCTGGATACCACCCACCTCCGGCGGCGTCGGTGAATGCCGGGTTGTCGAGCGCGGGGATGCAGCTGGTGGCACAGGACTGGTCGAACTCGCCGAGCGGCCGATCGTCCGGGCCAACACCACCGAAACCGAGATGTCGATACTCGATCACGCTGTTGGGGTCGTCGAAGAACGGGCTCCAGCGGGCATCGACGATGGTGTATAGCTGTCCCTTGAGACGTTGGTACTCCGGAGGAGCCGCGATGTCTTCAGCGATCAGGTAGTTCGACGACTCAACCCACGGACTGGTCTCGCCCGCCAACACGACTCCGGTGAGCTCCTCGAAACCTTGGGCGAGCGTGGCGCTGATGTCGCCAGGGCCGAAGAACCGCAAGAGGTCGGAGAGCAACCACGCATACCGAACATCGCCAGACTCGGCGAGCTCGGCGACGGCCGCAACATCGATCTCGTCGCCAAGCGAGTCATACAGCGCTTGAGATGCCTCGAATGCGTTTCGATCCTCGCGAACGCCCACCGTGATCGCAACGGTCGTTGTGGGAAGGCTGTCTGGGAGGGTCGTTGGAGGCGTTTGTGGAACGCACGACGCCATCACCAGGCTCATCATCGCAACCAGTGTCGCTTTCACGCTCGCGACGATACTGTTGTCGGCGGGGCTACCACCCTCGCGTCCCGGGCCCCCCCTTGAAGGGGCCGGTGATTTCCGGAGTGATCCACCCGCCATAGAAATCACCTTCCTGAGCGGAGACGGGCACACCCCCGACGGAGCAGCGATCCATCTTGGACGGGTAAAACGCGAAGTGCCCCGCCAGAGACTCGTATCCCTGGGTGGGCTGCGGGTAGCCCCAGACTGCGTCGTCGGCGCGGTGCGCCTCCACCTCGACGGTCCAATACGTCGCTCGCCCTTTGAACTCGCACCATGAGGAGGCTTGCGTGGGGAAGAGGAACTCCATGCGCACGTCCTCGCCGGGGAGATAGAAGACAGGTGGATGCGACGTTTCCAGGACGCGCAGCGCCTGCGTCGTGTCGGCGATCGAGATGCCGCCGAATTCCACCTGGACTCGACGGGTGTCGGGCTCGATGCGAGGCGGGCGCGGATAGTCCCAAACGGATTCCTGAGTGTTTTCCATGGTCCCCATCGTAGAAAGCGGCCTACATTTCCGGTACCGGGAACCCAGGACGTCCCTCGGCAACCCATGACTTGAATGCGGCGGCCGTGCCGATGTCGCTGCCTGCCTCTGCCGATTTCAAGTAGCGGTGATTGAGCAGATCGCAGTAGCCCTGCACCGGATCGAGGTCGGGATCGACCGCACTGATGGCTTTCAACGTCGGCTCGAAATGGCTCACCCGCCACTTGATGGCTTCCACCGCCTTGCCGGATTGCGTGTTGTTGCCACTGGTCGCTTGGTAATGGTACAAGTCGGCCAGTATGTGCCGAGCCTGGAAATCTCCAGCCTCGACGCCTGTCAGAGCCATGAGGCGGTCTCGGTGGTAATTGCGACCGGCGACCGTGACCTTGAAACGCAGGTCTTCACCGCCGGGTGCTTCGGTGAGCTGCATCTCGTCGACATCGAAGCCCAACGCGTTCAGTCGTCTCACGCGCTCGGTGATTCGGTACTGCTCGTCCAAGGGAACCGTTTCGGTGCGATTGAGCTCGTTCCAGAGGGACTCATATCGGTCGGCGATGTCCACGCCCAGCGACAGGTCCGCTTCGTCGACCTCGGTGCCGGAGCTGGCCGCAATGTCCGCCATACCGCCCGCCACGTTCATGGTCATGATCTCGATGTCTTCCATCCGCTGACCGTCGGAGAGCTCGTCGTGAATCGAAGCGGTTTCGGCGTCGACCATGATGGTCTCGATGGCGGCGGCGTCCCAGCGATACAGCACATTCGACAGCGAGCAGTCGCCCCAGAAGCACCCGGCGACGTGGAGCTCTACGAGCAAGCCGGCAAAGGCGTCGAGCATCTTCTGACGATTTGGCCCAAAACCGGGCCCGGCGAGAATCTCCCGGTAGCTGAACGAGTACGACTCGTACTCCGTGATGAGCGCCGCCGACTCTTCGGCGTGGTGGTCGTCGGTGCGTTCTTCAACGAGTCCAGCCGGGACCACGCTGGGTGTGCCTTTGGGCTCCAACGCTCGGAGGACTCCGTAGTCCTGGCGGGCCGCCCGCCGAGGCAGCTCCTTGATGGCGTACACGCCTTCTGAATACTGAACGAAACGAACCGTGTGCCTCGAAATCCCTTTCGGGATGTCGACGAGCCGAGGATGATCCCATTCGAGCAGCGAACGATCCCACGGGAGATCGAGAAAGTCGGGATGACCGGGTCGGATCTTTAGCTCAGGCACGGCAACAGGGTACCCAGCCGGAGCGGTACGCTCATCCGATGGAGACGCCGAGCCGAATCGAGCTGGTCGGAGGAGAGGTTCTCATCCTCGAGTGGGCCGACGGGACGGTATCCGAGCTGACCGCTCGTGCGCTGCGGGACGCGTGTGCCTGCGCAGATTGTCGGGCCAAGGACGATCGCCCCCCAGCCGCGTTGCGACTACAGGCGCCGATGGTTGCCGCGATCGTCGATGCCCATCTCGTGGGGTCGTATGGCATCAACTTGACGTTCGCTCCCGACAACCACCGGACCGGGATCTTCACATTCGACCAACTGAGAGATCTGGCTGGCACGTTGGGCACCAGTACGTGACCCGTTCGAAATCGCCGATCCACGCAGACTCGATGGCGGTCCTACATCGTCGGCACGGCTCGGACGCCCGGTCGTAGACCCACAGCTCCCGGCCTCGCCGAGTGTCTCCGGTGGTGATCCGACGAGGCCGCTCGCGATTGATCATCAGCAGCTGCCGAGCTCGCTTCACCAACTGGCCCTTGACGGCTTCTTCGAGCTGACCGCTGGGTGTCATTGGGTTGAGCCGGTGCATGAACAGGATCTCGCTCTTGTAGACGTTCCCGACCCCCGCCATGACACGCTGGTCGAGGAGCACATCTCCGATAGGCCGATCCGGCAGTTGCTCGGCCATCCGTCGCGCGGCGTCTTGCTCGTCAAACGTGTCGGCGGTGAGATCGGGTCCCCATTGGCGCAACTCGCCGTTGATTCGGTCGGTCTTGTCCACCTCGACGGTCGGTGCCGCGAAACAAACCGCGGCATGATCGGTCGTGGCCAGGATGACCCGGGCAGCGCCGACCGGTTTCGCCCATCGAGCATGCCGCTCATAGACATGCCACACGCCCGGCATGCCCATGTGGGTTCGAATGGTGAGGCCGGCATCTGTGTCCACCAGGTGGTGTTTCCCGTACGACCGGACGGCTGTCACCACGGCGCCTTCGAGCCGGGAGGCCTTCGTCCGTATCGCGGGATGTGATCCCTGCACCCTCGTCAGGATTTGGTCGGTGAGAGCCCGGCCCACGTTTTCGGCTGCTCGGTAGATCGTGTCACCCTCGGGCATTCACGCCCACCGCAGACCTTTGGGGGTCCGGACGAAGCCGGCATCCAGCATGGCGGCGCCAAGCAACGACTCCGTGATCGGCTGATCGTTGATCGATTCCACAACGAGCTTTCGCGACCGTCTGCCGAGCTCCGCGAGCGCCGGAGCACATTCAGCAACCGCTTCCGGCGTTGAGACCGATAGGAGCTTCCGGCCGCCCCGCTCGACGTAGATCGTCAATTCGCCGTCTCTCAGGATGACAAAGGCGCCTGCCGCTCTGGCGAATCGGGCGATTTCGGTTTCTGGCCAGGGCAACGCGGCTCCGAATGGGCTGGCCGGGTCCGTGGCGGCGAGCACAACCGGATCGGTGCTGTCAGGTGTGCTCCGTAGGCGATCGACCGCACCGGGCAGCGCAAACTGGGCGCCGCCCAACCCTTCCACGAAATAGCCGCGGCGCACCCGGCCCGAGTCCTCCAACTGGGCAAGCACCGGGTACAGACCGGTGAACGCTCCCGGCACACTCTCGCTCGCAACGCCCAGGCGAGTGACCACCCCATGACGATCCAGCAACAGGTTGGTCCAGGCGGTGGCACGTTGGGTGGGGGACGCCGAGCCCGGCTCCAGGTCGGCCACGAGGCTCCACCGTCCCACGCCGCTTGCGGGAAACGAGGGATTGCGCGGGTTGCGGTTGGCTCGTCGTGCCCGGCTGGCCAGTAGGGCACGAACCGGCGCCAAGGTGTCGTTGGTGATTTCGCCTGCCCAGACCAGGTCCCACAAGGCATCGATGACCTCGGCTGGATCGCCGCCTCCCGCTGCCTGGTAGAGGTCAGGGAAGAAGGATGCGCCCCGCTCCGAAAGGTGAGCGCGCATGGCTTGGTGAATCGGTGACTGAGGGGGTTCGCTGTCGGGTTCGAACGCCAGCAGCGGAACCTGATCGCGTCGAAACAGCATGACTCGTCCGTCCTTGGTGCCGATCGAGCCCTGCCCGATCCACACGACGTCGCCGGTCACCATCACTTGGTCGAGCAAGTGGGGCGAGAAGTCCATGCGGGCCGACAGCACGTCTCGTTCGAGCACAGAAGCAGGGATGGCAGCCGCCTGGAGGCGTCCGATCACCTCGAGAAGCGCGCTGGTGGAACTGCGCTGCGAAGCGTGGTCGATCCCGTGCCACGCCAGTTCGAATCGAGCGAAAGCAGCGCCATCGACCGGCTCGATCTCGTTGCGGAGCGCTGCGAGCGAGCGGCGTTTGAGCCGGCGCAGCACTTCGGTGTCCACCCACTCGTGGTCTTGGCCGCCCGGCCGAAATGCCCCTCGCACCACACGACCGGCCGCCGACAAACGGTCGAGAGTCGTAGTGATGACCGCAGGCGCCAGATCCAGGGCGGCGGCGATTTCGCTGTCGGTGAACGGCCCGTGCGTGCGTGCGTACCGTCCGACGATATCGCCCAGAGGATCCACTGCGGGCTCGAGGAACGCATGTGGGATGCCGGCAGGCGGCTGAATGCCCATGCCGTCTCGCAAACGACCGGCGTCTTCTACGGCGGCGAGTTTCGTCTGGCCACGCGTCACAACCGTCATGAGACGTTTGGCCTCGATGAGTGCTCCGACCCATTCGGGCCCTGGACCGTCGGTGCGAGCAGCGATGTCGTCGGGCGTGAGGGGGCCGAGGTTGCGCACGAGGTCTGCCACTGCGTCGATAGAGCGAGCCTTACGTCCGGGAGCGAGATGCTGCAATTCGAGCTCGACCTCGGCAATCACGTCTTCGGCGATCAGGGACCGCAGCTCGGATTCGCCGAGAAGCTCGCGCAAGAGGTCTCTGTCGAGTGTCAAAGCCGCAGCGCGCCGCTCGGCGAGCGGGGTATCGCCTTCGTACATAAAGGCCGCCACGAAGGAAAACAGCAGCGAGCTGGCGAACGGGCTCGGCGAGCTCAACTCGACATCGACCACCCGGATCTGGCGCGATCGGATGGCTGACAGGACCTCTTTGAGCGCGGGAAGGTCGAAATCGTCCTGGAGCACCTCTCGGAACACCTCCAGCATCATCGGAAAGGTCCCAAATTGTTTGGCCACGGTGAGCAGATCGGCGGAGCGCCGCCGTTGCAGCCATAGCGGCGTGCGCGAGCCCGGTCGGCGCCGGGGGAGCAGCAACGCTCGGGCGGCCGCCTCCCTGAACCGGGCCGCGAACAGCGCGGTGTCAGGCAATTGGTCCATGAGGAGTTGTTCAGCGTCGTCGGGGTCGATGAGGAGGTCGTCGACCGAAGGGGGGTCGTCGATATCGGCAAAACGGAAGGCGATGCCGTCATCGGCCCAGATGGCGCTGACGTCGTGCCCGAAACGGTCACGGAAGCGATTGGTGAGGGCCATGGCCCACGGCGCATGAACACGAGCTCCCAGCGGCGAGAGGAGGACGAGCCTCCAGTCACCGATCTCGTCGCGAAATCGCTGCACGACAATCGTCCGATCGGTGGGCAGTGCGCCGGTTGCTTCGACCTCCTCGTCGAGGAACGCCTTGAGATTGCGAGCAGCCCGAAGGTCGAGTCGGTATTCGGTTTGGAGCGCCGCCAGAGCATCGGTGGATTCCATGGCCCCGACGTGGCGGACGAAGGCACCGAGCGCCCGGCCGGTCTCGAGCGGTCGCCCCACCGTATCGCCGTGCCAGAACGGCATCTTGGCGGCGGGTTCCCCAGGGGCCGGCACCACCTCGACACGATCAGGTGTGATATCGGCGATTCTCCACGTCGTGGTGCCGAGCACGAACGCGTCGCCCGGCCGGGACTCGTACACCATCTCCTCGTCGAGCTCACCGACCTTGGCGCCGTCAGGCAAGTTCACGGAATACAGTCCCCGATCCGGGATCGTGCCGGGATTCTGCACGGCCAGCCGCTGCGCTCCTGGACGGCCTTCGATGACATTGGTGGTGCGGTCCCAGTTGAGGCGAGGGCGGAGCTCCGCAAACAGGTCAGACGGGTAGCGGCCCGCCAGCATGTCGAGTGTTGCCTCGAACGGCCCCCGTCCGAGCTCAGCATACGGCGCAGCACAACGGACGAGGTCGTAGAGCTCGTCCACCTCGATGGAATCCATCGCGGCGATTGCCACGATCTGCTGCGACAAGACGTCGAGCGGGTTCTTGGGGATGATCGTTCGTTCGACGGCCCGTTGCATCATCCGGTCGACAACCACCGTCGAGACCAACAGATCACCCCGGAATTTCGGATATACGGTGGCGTGGCTCACCGCCCCTACCTGGTGGCCTGCCCGCCCCACCCGTTGCAGACCGGAGGCAACCGTGGAAGGCGATTCCACCTGGATGACGTGGTCCACGGCACCCATGTCGATACCGAGCTCCAACGAGGAGGTGGCGACTACGCACGGCAAGTCACCCCGTTTGAGTGCTTCCTCTATCTCGACTCGCTGTTCACGAGCCACCGACCCGTGATGCGCCCGTGAGATTGGTTCTCCGGCCAGATCATTGATCTCGGACGAGATGCGTTCGGCCAGGCGCCGGCTGTTGGCGAACAGAATCGTCGACTGGTGCGACCGAATCTCGTCGAGGAGGCGTGGATACACGGCGGGCCAAATCGACCGCCCCGGCAGCTCGTCGGTGGCGGATTCGACGGGCTGGGTCATGTCTTCGACGGGTACCACGATCTCGATGTCGAGCTCCTTGTCGCCTTCGATATCGATGAGAGTGACCGGTCGAGCGGTGATCGATTCGGCTTCGACGTCGAAGCCGCCCAAGAACTGTCCAATCGTCTCGAGGGGCCGCTGGGTGGCCGAGAGGCCGATTCGCTGCGGAGGCGCCTCCGCCAACGATTCGAGGCGTTCCAGCGAAAGGGCGAGATGGGTGCCCCGTTTGGTCCCGGCGACTGCGTGTACCTCGTCGACAATGACCCAGCGGACTGTCGTGAGGATCTCTCGGACTTGCGAGGTCAACATCAGGTACAGCGACTCCGGCGTCGTGATGAGGACATCGGGCGGGTGGCGATGCATCCTCCGGCGGTCGGCGGCGGGGGTGTCGCCGGTGCGGAGCTGGGTGGTGATCGCCGGGAGATCGCCGATCCCCAGGCGATCGGCGGCATGCCGGATGCCGATCAATGGTGCTCGCAGATTACGGTCGACGTCATAGGCGAGCGCCTTGAGCGGTGACACATAGAGAACCCGACAGCGCCGGCGATCCACGGGCAGGGGATCGTGGAGCAACCGGTCCAATGTCCACAGGAATGCGGCAAGCGTCTTACCCGAGCCGGTCGGGGCATGGATGAGCGTATGGGATCCGCTCGAGATGGCCGGCCATCCTTCGACTTGCGCTGCCGTTGGAGCCTCGAACGACGACTCGAACCAAGCTCGGGTGGCCTTGGAGAAGGATTCGAGGACATCCATTCGGTCACTGTAGACCGTGCGAATGACCAAAACGCCGGGCAGAACCGGGCCTGTTCTGGGCATTGATTGACGTGTCGATGGCCGGTACCTCCGCGACAATGCTGGGATGGACATCGCCGTGAATCTGGTCGAGACGTATCTGCGCTTCAACGGATATCTGACCATGTCCGAATTCGAGGTGCAGCGAAGAGTCAAAGACGGAAGCTACGAAACCGTGACCGACGTCGACATCGTCGGCATCCGATTCCCGGGCGATATCTATGCGGCCGACGTCCACGACGATGCCGAGGCTCGGATGCTCCTCGTGGAAGATCCGAGCTTGTTTCTCGCCCCCGAAACGATCGACGTCATCATCGGCGAGGTGAAGCAAGGCGAGGCGCTCCTCAACGTCGGTCTGACCCGCCATGAGGTTCTGCATACGGTGCTGCGCCGGGTTGAGTGGGTCTACGCGGTGCCGCTCGACGACGTGATCGCAGGTCTCCAGGCGGGCATGACCTGTCGCGTCGAGGCGCGCAGCGGCGGCGAGGTGAGAACGAGGCTCGTTGCGTTTGGGCAAGCCCCGATCACCGACGAGAACATGGTGTCGCTCACCCACGTGTTTCGCGAGGTGGTGGGCTTCATGGATCGTTTCGGGGACGTCTTACGACCTGCCCAATTCTCTGAGCCGGCCCCGGCGCTCCTGCATTTGCTCTCCAAGCTGGGATTCACCATCAACGACGACTGAATCCCCGCTGGTAGCCGCACTTCCCCGACGACGGCACGGGTCTGGCCTCCTGGGGCGGGACCTAGAGGAGGGCTTGGCGAGCCGCCAAGGCCACCTTGGCTGCCAGGTCGCGGTCGATGGGATCTGCGGCTCGCCCGACCTTCAGTGACGACCCGATGATGGCGCCGGTGGCGGCCGCAAGCAACGAGGCGGCGTTGGCGGCATCGACCCCCGACCCCAGAAAGATCGGCGCATCCGGCCCAAGCACGTCGCGTGCTTCGGCGACATGCGAAGCATCGGGAGCCCGACCGGTTCCTGAGCCCGACACGACCACCGCGTCGGCACCTGATCGCTCCCACAGGTCCACCAGGGCTTGCTCGAAGGTCACGCCCGGCGGAGCAGCTGCATGTTTGACGAAACAGTCGGCCATGATCGCGACGCCGGGGGCGAAGCTCTGGCGGGCCCGGGCCACGGCAGCCGCCTGGCTTTCGATGATCCCCTGATCGGTGTACATCGTCCCAGACAAGACGTTCACGCGGATGAAGGCGGCTCCGGCGGCCGCCGCCACGGCCAGGGCGGCCAGCGCGTCGTTCCGCAACACGTTCACCCCCACGGGCAGCCGGGCGGCATTGGCCACGGTGATCACAGCGCTGGTCATGGCCGCCACCGTGATCTTGGGAACGTCGTCCTTGTAGAAGGGGGCGTCTCCGAAGTTCTCGACCATGATGGCGTCGTATCCCGTCTCGGCGAGCACGGAAGCATCGGCGGCCGCCCGTTCGAGAACCGAATCGAGATCGGCTGGATGGGCAGATCCGGGGAGTGGCCCGAGGTGGACCATTCCGATGAGTTGGGGGAGCCTCACAGGTGGACGCGAACCAGTTCGAGCGCCCGCTGGGCGAGATCGCCTGTGGCGGTCAAGGTCTGGGTGTCTTCGAGGTCGACCCGGTCGACGGCCAGAGCCGCCCACTCCGTCGCTTCTCCGCGGATGACGTTGGCGGCGTCTGCTGGGCCAAACACCCACTTCGAGTACAGCGGTCCTCGAAACTCTGCTCTGACCTCGGATGGGTATTCCTCACCGGCTTCCTTGAACACATGCGGAAGCGACTTCCATGCGAGCCAGGCGATATGGCGGATGCGGGTCGTCTCTTCCGGCTCCTCGCCGACTGCGTAATAGACGTCCATGCCGTGGGCCCAGGTCTCCATGAGACGGGCGGTGGCGAAGCTCTTGGCGCTCATGTCGCCGAAGAACCACGGAACACGATCGGTTGCCGCGCTCCGGGACAATTCCTCCACGACTTTCGCGCGGGCTCCTCGCCACCATTCGATGACGTCCTGGGGCCGCATATCCAGCCCGGCGGCGAGGCCCGCCTCGTTGAGCGCGTCGATGTCGCCGTACTCTTCGAGCTCCTTGAGGCGCGAACCCTTCTCGGCGAGGGCGTTGAACGCATACTCTTCCGAGGAGGCCAGATGGCTCACGGTTTCGTGGATGGTCCAGCCATGCCAGACGGTGGTTTTCCGCCAATCGCGCGGATTGATTTGCTGGAGGAACTGATCCAGCGATTGTTCTTCCGCAACCAGATCGGAAAGTATCTCTCTCACCGTTAAATTCTAGGCATGCCGGGCCGATTTCCGCCACAGAAGGCCCCGCCTTCGGCCCGGCTCGGTCCGTGACGAGCGGCTCTGCGGCCGCGTTCAGGTCGTGGTTGGTGGCGACGCGGTCGCCGCACGACCAGCAATCCGATCGGATCCTGATCCGATCGCAAACCCGGTGCTACCAGGGCCGATCTTGTTGTTCTGAGGTGAACGGGTCCCCGGGGTGGACGACCGTAGGGGTGGTGACCCACTGGTTGATCTGATCGATCATGAGCCGCAAACGTCCGTAATGGCGGCGATCGAAATGAAGTTGCAGCCGGGCTGCCTCGACATCGTCACCGTCGCGACGCTCAGGATCGGTGGGTTCGATCATCTCGATGGTTCCCGACACGACGATATCGGCGAACTCATCGTTGAGCTGGGCGACCTGTTCGGGAGTCGGTACGACTTCGAGGCGCAGGATGAGATTGCCGTTCACATATCGCTGCGATCGGTAGTTGGCGTAGAACGCACATACCTCGGCCGCGGCGGCGGCCGGGTCGGTGAAGTGCCGGTAGAGATGGACGTCTTCGGGGGCAATGAGCTCAGCTGCGACGAGTTGGCGGTCCACGAACTCGATCCAACTGCGCCAGTAGGTCGACTCCGGGCTCTCGACCAGAACGATCGGGTGCATGTCGGATTTGCCGGTCTGAACCAGGGTGAGCAGTTCAAACGCCTCGTCCATGGTGCCGAAGCCGCCCGGGAAGAGAGCGAAGGCGCTTGATTCTTTGACGAACCCGAGTTTGCGCGTGAAGAAGTACTTGAAGTTGATGACCCGGTCAGGGGAGAGAAACTCGTTGGAGTCGGACTCGAAGGGAAGCCGGATGTTGACGCCGAGCGAGTTCTCCAGGCCTGCGCCCTCGTTCCCGGCCCGCATGATGCCGGGCCCAGCCCCGGTGATGATGTCCCACCCGCGTTCATGAGCCATGATCTCGGCAAACTGCTTGGCCGTCTGATACTCGACGTCGCCCGGGGGGGTGCGTGCCGACCCGTACATGGTGACTTTGGGTTTGTCGTGATACTTGCGGAAGGTGAGCATCGAGTAGCGCATCTCTTTGAGGGCGGTGTTGACGAGCTTGAGCTCGCCGCGATCGGGGTCATCTCGGTGCAACTTGAGCGCCGTGGTGATGATCTCGCGCACGAGATCGGCATTGGGGTTTTGAGATCCGGACGCCACCAGTCCTTCAATGGCGGCATCGATTTCCGGATTGCCGATTTCGTACGATCGCATGGCGAGAACGGTAGCTCACCGCCTGGCCAACGGCGATCACTCGGCCGGTAACCTGGCTGTCTTGCTCGTGAAAGGTTGGTCATGCAGTTTGGTGCTTTTGTTTCCCAGGGTTGGCGACTCGACCTGGTGGGGATACCGGTCGAACAGCAGTGGCAGTCGATGGCAAACATGGCCGCGACGCTCGAGAAGGCAGGGTTCCAGTCGGCATGGGTCTACGACCATCTCCACACCTTTCCGACCGCCACGCAGGAATCTTCCTTCGAGGCGTGGTCACTCATGGCGGCACTGGCAGCGGTAACGGACACGATCCGGCTCGGTCAGATGTGTACCTGCAACTCGTATCGACCACCGTCGTATCTCGCCAAGATGGCTTCGTCCATCGACGTCATCTCCAATGGCCGGCTCGAAATGGGCATCGGTGCGGGATGGTACGAAGCCGAATACCTCGGATACGGCTACGAATTCCCGAAGGCTTCCGTCCGCATCGGGATGCTCCGCGAAGCAGTCGAGATCATGCGGGCGATGTGGACCGAAGATGTCGTCCAATTCGACGGTGAGTATTACCAGCTGGCTGGCGCCATCAACCAACCAAAGGGAATCCAAAAGCCTCACATCCCGCTCTGGATCGCCGGCGGTGGCGAAAAACTCACCCTCAATGTGGCTGCCCGATATGCCAATTACACCAACTTCGGCGGGCGCATCGAGGAGTTCGTCCACAAGTCTGAGGTCTTGGCCGGCCACTGCCGCGAGGTCGGCCGGAACTACGACGAGATCGTTCGATCCTCGAACTTCAATGTCGTGTGTGCCGCCACCGAATCCGGCCTACGGGAGAAGAAGGAGCGACTCGCCGACAAGTGGAGCGGGCTGGTCCCCGACAAGGTTCACCAACGGTGGGTCGAAGAGCTGAACGACAATGCGGGAACGCCTGAACAGCTCGTCGAACGATTCCGGCCATATGTCGAGGCCGGGTCCACGTACGCCATCATCTATTTCCCGGATTTCGCGTACGACGACAGCGGTGTCGAGCTGTTCGCCAGCGAGGTCATGCCCGCGTTCGGGTAGGCAAGCCGGCCATCAACTCTCTTGCCAATCGATCCAATCCTCGAGCGGAACGCCGAGGCCGTCGGCAATTCGATTGACGTAGGCGTAGTAACCCACCACCTCGGCGATGTCCAGGATGTCACGATCGCTGAACCCTGACTCACGGAGCGAATTGATATCTTGTTCGGTCATATCCCACGGGGTCATCGTCAACTTGACCGCGTACCGGAGCATGGCCTTGCGTGCGTCGCTGATCGCAGCCGCTTCGTAGTCGGTTTCGATTGCTGACAGGAGCTGGTCGTCCTTGAGAAGACGGCGCAGACCGCGCCGATGGTGGGCCACTCAGTAGTGGCATTCGTTGGATTGCGACACGATGAGGGCGATCATCTCCCTCTCGACTTTGCGAAGGGTGGCGGTCCCCGCCATCACTGCTCGATAGAGATCGAAGTGAGATCTCAGCCCTGCTGGGTGGAGCGAGTGGATCCCCATGATGTGATCGACCTTCCCGTTGGTCGGGTCGGCGACCTCGTCGTAGAGGGCGGCCAGCTCGTCGGATACTTCCTCGGGGTCGGTGTTGATCCAGGCCATGACCAAAGCCTAGGACCTGCCTGAACGCGGGTGCGCCGTAGGATGGCTCTTCGTCGGAAGGAGTCAGATGATCGTCATCGCCGGCACGCTGCCCATCAAAACGGAAGAGCGCCCCGCGCTCGAACCCGGCCTGCGCGACCTGATCGCGGCGACGCTCCAGGAGCAAGGCTGCGTCGAATATGCCTTTGGGTTCGATGTGACCGAGCCTGGTCTCATCCGGATCTTCGAGATCTGGGAATCGGATGAGGCACTTGCCGCGCATGCCCGATCCGAGCATGTGGCGGCCTGGGGGAGGCTGGCGCGGCCGGCCATCGACGGCCCGTTGCAATTGACCCGGTACGTCATCGAATCAGCCGGCCCCTACCCGTGACGCAGGAGGGCTGCCGAGGCGTTGGGCGTCGCGCGGGTCTCTCGCAACTGGTTGTGATGAACTGGAGCGCCCCCAGCCACGGTTAGCCTCGTCCGATGCGTCCCCTCCCGCGATGGAAAGTCTTGCTGTTTGCCATCATTGGGACAGCACTCACCGGGCCCGGCCAGACGATCGGCGTGTCGGTATTCGTGGATTCGATCATCTTCGATCTCGGCCTCTCGCGGTCGCAGGTGTCAGGCGCCTACCTGGTGGGAACCCTCATCGGAGCTGTGGCGTTGCCGACCGTCGGGCGCCTGATCGACCGGGATGGAGTCGGACGGTCGATGGTGTGGATCGGCGTGGCGTTCGGTCTCGGCATCGGCATCGTGAGCCGATCGTGGTCGCTGGTGACCCTGGCCGTCGGCTTCACCCTGATTCGCATGTTCGGGCAAGGCTCATTGACGCTGGTCAGCGTCGTCGCGGTGACGAAAGCCATCGCCGAGCGGCGCGGAGCAGCGTTGGGCGTCCTCTCGACTGTGGGTGGCGCCATGTTGGGGATTGTGCCCGTGGCCCTCAATCGGCTGATGGAGTGGACGGACTGGAGAACGGCATGGCTCATCTCGGGCGCGGTTGTGCTGGCGACCGTCCCTGCAATCGGGCGGTGGGGGTTCGGCTATTCAGCAAGAGGTCGTGCCGAGGCCACCGAAGGCCAGGACCACGGAACTGTCACGAGCGACGTCAACCGAGCCGGCGCCATTCGTACCTACCGGTTTTGGGTCTTGGGAGCGGCGTCGGCGGCCGCGGGCATGTTCGTGACAGCGCTCAACTTCCAGCAGATCTCGCTGTTGGGCGAAGCCGGATTGACGCCTGCTGCCGCGGCCGCCATGTTCATACCGCAGGTGCTTGGCACCGCCGGCGCCGGCTATCTGTTTGGGTGGCTGAGCGACCGGTGGTCGTCGCGAGCTCTGCTTGTGATCATCATGGGGATGCTGGCGGGAGCGCTTGCCCTGACTGCTGTGCTTCGACCGGGTCCGCTGATCGTTGTCTACTCGGTCCTGCTTGGCATGACCGGTGGCTCCGTGCGGGCGGTGGGAGCCGCAGTCCCGCCTCGCTGGTTTGGTATCGGTTTCATCGGTGCAATCCAGGGGTTTCTCACCTTCCTGGGTGTCTTCGGCTCGGCCGCCGGACCGCTCTACTTGTCGATGGGTCGGGACATCACCGGAGAGTATTCGACCATTGCTCTCTTTTCGGCGATCGTGCCCGCTCTCATCGCGCTGGCGGCATTGCGCATCACCGACGACCGACCGGTGACCGCGGTCAGCTGAACGGCGGTGCCTTCGGCCCCTTCCGGACCACGGCATTCCAAACCGTTTCGTAATGATCTCGGTCGTAGTCGTCCACGTGAGGCAGCACGAACTCCTGCCAGGCCCGCCGCAGGCTGTCATCGGCGTCGGCGTAGATCGCCAGTCCGGTCGGCAGCCGATCAAGGGTCGAGCGCAGGCTCATGGGGGTCTCCACCCTGGTCCCGGCATCCGAGGCTTCGAACGACTCGTTCACCTCGGATACGAGGCGGCTGATAGCCGTGCGGTACTCCTCGTTGAGGTTCGGGTAGCGGACCACCAGCATCTGGTCCAGCTGTTCGATGGTGGGGAACCCTTTCTCCCAGATCACCCATCGGTCGGCGAACGCCTTATTGAGGGTTTGCGTTCCGGCGTAGTCCCGTAGATCCGTTGGGTTCATCGTGCCAAACAGCCGGGTATCGCCGCGCAAGCGCACCGTTTCGCCGTCGGGCAGGTCGAGCGCCTGATATCGGTCGAGGAGCCCGTGAAGGGCGAACAGCGTCTCCGCTCCCGCCGCGTTGAGTTCCGACAGGTTCACCAGCGCGGGACCTCGCAGCGCCCGCGTGATGTCACCGTCTTCCCAGCGGCTCTCGGTGCCGCCTTTGCCATCTCCATGCAGCTTGGTGGAGCCGATCAAGGTGATGTCCCGGACCTCACCGGTCAACGGGATCCGGTAATAGGGCAGCTTCATGAGCGCGGCGAACTGCTCGATGTCGTGATCCTTGCCAGTGCCCATGTGACCTCGCACCGCAACGTGCAGCGGGATGAACGAAGCCGGCGAATCGCGTGCGACGCGCTCGAGTTGCGCAAACTTGTACAGCATGCCGAGGTCGACGTAATGCGGATCAGGCTCGGGGATCTTGGCGACGCGTTGTTTGCGGTCCGCGATGTCCTTGGGGACCGTGAACGTCTCCAACTCGATTGGCTTTCCTTCGCCGCTGGGGTCTTCAAAGACAACCGTGCTACCCACGGGCGGCCTCCTTTCGTTGCAGAAACTGGCTCGTGTCGATCTCTTGTCTGGCTCCCTTGATCCACCACCCGTCGAATCCCCAGGAAGCGAGGCTCCTGCGGAGGGCGTCGCGGACGCCGTTGACCATGGAGTTGGCCAGGGATGCCGGGTGCTGGACGGTGCGATAGCGCCCGTAGATCGACTCGACGGTGTCGCCTCCGATCCCTATCCCGAGGACTGTCACCCCCGACGCCTCGGCGGTGCGAACCGCCTGGGCCAGGGCCTCCGCCGATCCGCGAGTCATACCGTCGGACAGAACGACCAGGACCCGCACGGTCGCCCCGGTTCTGTTGAGGCGGTCGGCGGCGTGAGCAACGTTGTACTCGTCGACGTTGGCTCCCTTGGTGAACAGCGATACGGGAGGTGCCTGGCGAGGATCGCGTCGAGCCCGATCGGCGGCGGTACGTGGGTCGGCGGCCGCCAGGAAGAGGCCCTCCATGAGCCCAGAAGCAACTCGCCAACGCTGGTTGAAACTCTTCAACATGTAGTGATTCACGGTGTTGGTGAGTCGGTCGGCCGCCGTTCCTTGGCTCCGCCGGAGCCCCGTCATCGCCTGCGACTGGCGGCGGGTGTAGCTCCAATCGGAGTCGGTAACGGTGGCGGCGAACGATCGGTTGAACAGGGCTACCTCGAACTCGACTTGCAACTCGTCACAGAGGTGGGCCAGTGACCAGGCTCCCAGTGTCGCCGCCGCCAATCCCCAGGGAGACCGGCGGGCGCTGTTGCCGATCGGTTGCGGTTGCAGCATCGAAGCCGAACCGTCGATGAGCAGACTGACCGCGTATGAACGGCGAGACCGCAATGACCGCCGCTCATACATCCGCTCGTAGAGGCCGGCAGCGAGCAACAGTGGCGCATGCGGGGAGAGATCGCCTGCATCGAATCCGGACTGGAGCCCTCGCCGCTGGTTGGCGGCAAACAGCGGATAGAGCTCTCCTGAGATGTGTTGCTGGCGAACGCCCCAGGCGGCAGATGTTTCGGCGAGCAATGCCCGACCTTCCGGAGTGAACTGGCGAAAGCGTTCGGGAAAGGGAATGACCAGCAATTTGCCACCGTGGCCGTTCGGCAGGTAGACCGTCGGAGCCTCGGAAACGCGGAGAATCTGATCGGTCGACTCCTGGCCTGCCTCATCGGCAGGCCCTTTGCGATCCGACTCACCGGCTCGTGCCTCGGCTGCTTGTTTGGTGTCTTCGTAGGATCTTGCGTCCGTGAGGATCGGCGTCATCAGCCGGACGCGGTCCACGCCTTCGGCGATGGAATCTCCGGCGTCCTCGTCCTGTTGCTTCTGCTCGCCGACCGTTGCGCCCTCGTCCTCGATCGAGACGATGCGGTGCAACTTGGCCAGGTTGAGGAGTTGTAGCGCCAGCGTGCCGATTTCCCAGGGGTCCGTCGTTTCGGCGGCTTTCTCGAGAAACGGCTGTGCGTCTGCCAAGGCGAGCGCGACTCGACCGTCGGCGCGCTTCTCGAGCAGATCCCGCTCCGCGTGGCCCCCGAGCAGCATAAAACAACCAACGGCGAACTGGCCGAGTGGTGTTGAGTTCTTGATGGCGTCACGAGTAGCTGCTCGATAGAGGTCGGTGAGCACCGATCGTGCACCCGGATACTGATCCAAGCCCTGCCGCTCCTGGCGGGCGTCTTCGAGGGAAAAGAACAGAGCTTCGCTGGCCTTGCCGCCCGCCCGGTTGAGAGCGTCGAGCAAGTCGACGTCCTCGGCGGGCGCCTCTTGGTCTTTCGCCAACCATGTCTGCGGAACCGGGCGCCGGTCTTCGAAGTCCGTGGAAACGAGGTGGACGACTTCGTGAAGTGCCGATGCCAGCGCCACCTCGTCCGGGGTCACCGGCGCCCGCCGCGTGTACGCCGCCTGGAAGAGACCCGGGTTGACGACCACCTCATCCTTCCCCGACGATGCCTCGGCGCCGAGTCGCACCCGGAGCTCGTCGTTGCCGCACAGGCTGCGGGCGAACCGGGTCACCGCCGGCGCAACACGCTGATAACGGGCCACCACGGCCTCGATCGCCCGCTCTTCTGGCGGGAGGATCTCTTCGAGCAGGCTGCGATCGCGCGATTGCATAGCTTTTCATTGTCTCATGGCGGTCAAGCCGATCGGATCGGGATCCGATCGGAGTCTGTCGGAGCCGCCCTTCGGCGGCGCTCACCCGGGGCTTGGCTCCGACGCGGTCGCAGCCAAGCCAAAACGACGGGCTGGCGGAGCCACTTCCTCGAGCACCTCCAATCGAAAGGGTGAAGGTGGTCTCGGACGGGTAGGTCAGGGGGCGATGACTACTTCTACGTCGGTGTAGCCCAGGGCGGTGAGGAACTCGGTGAGAACGTTGATGGCCGAGTTCTCGGCGTCGGTGAGAAGCCCGTTCTCGATGGTCTCAGTCACGATCACTTCTTCGGCGGCGAGGCGGGCCGAACGTTCGAGATTCGGGTCGCCCCGAGTGAAGAGGCCGGTGTCACGGTTGTACACATGGGTTGCCTCGTTGTCGACGGCCACGTAGGTGATTGCGGCAGGTGGGAGTTCGATGCGGATGGACCCGGCGACGAGATCGGCTTCCACGTCTCCCGATTGGACTTTGCTGAGATCCACGCCTGCTCCAATCTCGGCGACCGCGAACATCGAGATCGAGTCGCCGGCTGCCCAATCGAGCCAGCCCCGGTCGGTGCCCTTTTCGACGGTCGTGTAGGCCACTGCCTGGACCGTGGTGAGCTCGGACAGATTGCGGATCGATTCGATGGCGACGGGACCGACCTTTTCGATCGGTGTCTCCGGAGTGATGTCGAGGTTCCCGATGGCGTTGGACGTCCGCCCCACGAAGAAGGCGAAGCCCAGCACGAGAATGAGCAGGATGACAATGGCCACCGTGGCACCGACGATGGCCCACGGAGCGACTTGTTTGGGGCTCTCTGACATCGCCGCACAGGGTAGTGGCGACCCGCACCAACCATGGCCAGGCCCCATGAGGACGGTCGGTCGACCATGAAGATGCCCTATCATCTCGGGGCCGATGCACTACGACCTCACCACTCTCCCCAACGGCCTGCGCGTGATCACAGAAACGATGCCCGGCGTCCGTTCGGTGGCCGTGGGATGCTGGGTCGATACCGGGACTCGCGATGAGACGGTGAGCGAAGCCGGTGCTTCGCACTTTCTGGAGCACCTTTTGTTCAAAGGCACCGATGAGATTTCGGCGCGTGAGATCTCGGAGACATTCGATGCCATGGGGGCGCAGTCCAATGCGTTCACCAGCAAGGAGTACACATGCTTCTGGGGCCGCATGGTCGACGAGGACCTGCCAACGGGACTGACCCTGCTGTCTGAGATGTTGCAGCGACCCGCTTTTCGCCAGTCGGAAATCGACTCGGAGCGCCATGTGGTGATCGAAGAGATCAACATGAACGAGGACGACCCGAACGACGTGGTGTTCGAGGCGTTTGCTCAGCGGGTGTTCGCCGGCCATCCGCTGGAGCGCCCGATCCTCGGCACTCGCGACTCGATTCTCGGTATGAGTCGCGACGACATCGTCGGCTACTGGGCGCGTCGCTATGGCGTTCATTCGACGGTGGTGGCCGTGGCAGGCAACATTGATCACGCTGACGCAGTCGGCATGGCCGCCGAGCGATTCGGAGACTGGGAAGGCGGGCCGGTCGATCACGAGTTCTTACCTCTCGAGCTGGCTCCGTCGGCCGTTGCCGTGACCCGCGACACCGAACAGGCCCACCTGCTGGTTGGCGGCAAAGGCATGAACCGAGACGACGACCGCCGCTGGGCGTTTGAGGTGATGAACCACATCATGGGCGGGGGAATGTCGTCGCGACTGTTCCGATCGATTCGTGAAGAGCGCGGCTTGGCCTATTCCGTATACAGCTTCGCCATGCCGGCCGCTGACACGGGAGCATGGGGCGTCTACGCCGGGACAACGCCGAACAACACCGATACGGTGATCGAGCTGATCCGCGAAGAATTCGAAGCCATCATCAAAAAGGGTGTCGCCGAGGAGGAGCTCGATAGGGCGAAGGGGAATGTCCGAGGTTCCCTGGCCTTGAGCATCGAGGACGCCAATAGCAGGATGCTGCGACTGGGCCGCCAGGAGGTGACCGGTGGTGACCACTTGTCGGTTGGTGAGCGTATCGAAAAGATCCAAGAGGTCACCGGTGACGACGTGCGCCAGGTGGCCGACGAGATCCTGTCCGGGCCCAAGGTTCTCGCCGCGGTCGGCCCGTTCGATTCGTCCGACTTGGAGAGCTACCTCTCGTGATCCGCGTCGGAATCTCTGGTGGCTACGGCCGCATGGGATCCATGATCGCCGGCGCCGTCGACGCCGAGCCCGATCTCGAGGTGGGCGGGCGCTACGACCCCAAACATGGCGACCATGACGCGCTCGCTGCATGCTCGGTCGTCGTCGAGGTCACCCGCCCCGACGTGGTGATGGACAACCTCGCCGAATGGAGGCGTATGGGTGTTCACACCGTTGTGGGTACGTCCGGCTTCGACGCTGCGCGCCTCGAACGCGTTGCGGAGTTATGGGAGGGAGCCGATTCGAACTGTCTCATCGTTCCCAACTTCTCCATAGGAGCGGTGCTGCTGATGCGCTTTGCCGAGCTTGCCGCACCACATTTCCCCATGGCTGAGGTCATCGAATATCACCACGCCGACAAACCTGACGCCCCGTCGGGAACGGCGTTGGCTACCGCCCGCCGGATTGCCGATGCCCGGTCGAGCGCGGCCACATCGCCTTCTCGGGAGCTCGTGGCGGGGGCACTGGGAGCTGATGTTCACGGAGTGAGAGTCCACTCGGTGCGGATGGCCGGGTTGCTCGCCGATCAGGACGTCATCTTCGGCGAGCCCGGTCAGACGCTGGCGCTTCGTCATCACACCCACACGCTGCAGGCGTTTGCGCCCGGCGTGCTCGTGGCAATCCGTGGCATCGGAGACCTCGCCGACCGGCTCACGATCGGTCTCGAGCCGCTTCTGGGGATCTAGACGGCCGACCGAACCCGCCGGGATCCGATCACGGTGCCCATATGTCGATGTTCATGCCGACCACCTTGTTGGTCGATCCGTCCACGAAGACGTACCAGGTGGTCCAGTCGAGGCCGTCGAACTCTGGATCGTCGCCCGGGTCGTGCACCGCCACATACCCGAAGTTCGTGAAGATGTCGGGGATGGCGTGTTCGGGCACTGTCCCGTTGGGTGCGGAAATCGGCTCGTTGTACGACAGCATTACGTCGTCGTCGGCCCAGACGTCGAGGAAATCATCGGCCACGGCATCGGCAAAAGTGGCTTCGTTGGGGCACTCGTCGGGGGAGCATGCCGGAGAACCCCACGGGTAGAGCGTCTCGTCGTCCATGACTACCGCCAGATCCAGGCCGGCGAAGCGCTTTGGCTGGTCGAACGAGATGACGAACAGTCCGCGGTCGTCGACAACCGGCCGCAAGTCCCCACCGGTTGCCAGGGCAGCCGCGAAGTCGGATACGGCTTCTTCAATGGTGTCATCGTCGGGACGAGGCCCCGTCAGGAAAAAGCTGTTGACCCAGCCCTCGGGGGAGGTGATCCTCTTCCAAAGTCCGCTGTTGGTCCCTTGTTCTTCACCCGTGAGCGCCACTCCCGTTGCGTCAAAGGCCAGGGTGCTCACGATGTCCGACTGCGGATCGGGGTCACCACGCACATTCAGGACGTCATCGGAGGTCACCAGCACAACGGAGGCCGGCTCGGGGGCGAGGACCGTGGGAGGGGTCTGCGGTTGAGTTGTCGGAGCGGGAGGTGCGGTCGACGTGGGGGATGGGACGGTGCTGGGCTCCACCGTGGTCGTCGTGGCCTGCGGGGCGCTGGTTGAGCCGCCACATGCTCCGAGGAATACGACCAGAGCTGCACTTGCGGCCATCACGAAGCACGAGCCAGTCCACTTGTTCATATTTCTCTGACGCTTCTCACCCGGGATTGGTTTCCTAACCGAAATTGGTCGACGGTTCGACGAGCAATCCCATCGCCCATCCGTACACCAGAGCTATCACCATGACGGCGGCGATCGTCCTCCACCAGGCGGGACCGGGTGCTCGGCGTCCGGGCCACGCCGAAACCGCAATCCATACGATGGCGTCCACTGGCCAGGCGACGACGAATTCCCCTCCCAGCACGGTGAAAACCGCCGACACCGGCAATCCGGCGAACAGGAGACCAAAGCTGGTGAGCCGGTAGCCCACAACACCCGCGGTGATCGAGAAGAGCGCCAGGATGAAGAAGGCAAAGGCAGTCGACCTGACGTCGAGACCGTCGTCAAGGTCCGTCGATGATGACTGATTCGATGATGATGTCATTGATGGGCCGGTCCGCGGCCGTCTCGGCTGCCGCGATCGCATCGACCACGTCGAGACCTTCGATTACTTCGCCGAAGATGTTGTATTGATAGGGAAGGCCGGCGTCTTCGAGCACGATGAAGAACTGCGATCCATTGGTGTTGGCTCCGGCGTTGGCCATCGCGACGATGCCGCGTGCATACGGTTGCGGGTCGTTGAGCTCGTCGGCGAAGCTGTAGCCGGGCCCACCCCGGCCGGTCCCGGTCGGATCCCCGCCTTGAATGACAAAGCCGGGCACGACCCGATGGAATATGACGCCGTCGTAGAAGCCTTCTCTCGCCAAGAAGACGAAGTTGTTGACCGTCTGCGGGGCCGAATCGGGGAACAGCTCGAGCGTGATGGCGCCCA
This sequence comes from Acidimicrobiia bacterium, assembly GCA_041577335.1. Taxonomy (GTDB): domain Bacteria; phylum Actinomycetota; class Acidimicrobiia; order Spongiisociales; family JAENVV01; genus JBFGJH01. The sequence continues at coordinate 47,608 of JBFGJH010000009.1, forward strand.
GGTTCGTGCTGATCGTGGCTGTGTATGCGGCAGTGGCGTCGATGACCATCTCGGGCGGCGCAGTCCATTGCAGCGTCTCTGCGATCTCCTCGGGCTGGGTTTCGGCGGGGATTTCGGTCGAAACGACCGTCGTCGTGACCGCCGCCGATGGTGCCGGCGCCTCCGTGGCGGGCGCGGCGGCGTCGCTGGCATCCGATCCACACGCCGCAGCAACCAACACGAGGGCGCCCATGGCTGCGATGGAGCGGCGCATGCTCACGATTCGGTGATCTCGATGGTCCGGATCACACAATCTTTGAGCGGCTTGTCGGCCGGCCCGGTGGGCTGATCGGCGATGGCGTCGACGGTGTCGAGGCCCTCCGTCACGTTCCCGAAGATCGTGTAGGCATGGGGGAGTCCCACATCTGCATGACAGATGAAGAACTGTGACCCGTTCGTGTTGGGACCTGCATTGGCCATCGCCAAGGTCCCCCTGCGATAGGTGCCGGCACCGTCGAGCTCGTCACGGAATTGGTAGCCGGGTCCTCCCCGGCCGGTGCCGGTCGGGTCGCCGCCCTGGATCATGAATCCGTTGATGACTCGGTGAAAGATGACGCCGTCGTAGAAACCGTCCCGGGCGAGGAATACGAAGTTGTTCACGGCGAGAGGGGAGTTGTAGATATCGAGATCCAGCGAGATATCGCCGTGGTTGGTTCGGATGACTGCGGAGTAGCTCTTGTCGAGGTCGATCAGGAGCTCCGGCGGCCCGGCGTAACGTTGCGGCATAGGTCAGATCCCCTTACTCGGCGTTCGTTGGAGGTGACAGGATAACGGGCCGAGGTGGCTTTCCTGCCACCGGAAACGCGGCAAACGCCCATTCGCGCACAGGGGCGCTCCTATGCTGCGCGCCGGAAAGGAAACCATGGCCGGCCTTTGGAACCGAGCGCTGCGCATTGCCGACGACACGCCTGATTCGCGGAACCGGCTGATCGATTTCCTGCGGGTGTTTTCCATCGTCATCGTGGTCTTCGGGCATTGGCTTGCCGCCGTGCTGTTCGTCAGCGACGGTCAGTTGCAGATCAGCCACGCTCTGGAGCTCTCCAGGGGCATCCACTACCTCACCTGGGCGCTGCAGATCATGCCGATCTTCTTTCTCGTCGGCGGCTACTCGAACGGCAAGTCACTGGCAGCGGCGCAGCGCAAGGGCACCGCCCGCCGGGTGTGGCTGGCGTCGCGCTACCACCGGCTCATGACGCCCATCGTCCCGTTCCTCATCGGCTGGAGCATTCTCGTTCCCGTTCTGGGGGCGTTCGTCGAGCCCGACCTGTTGAAGCTCGCGTCCCAGGTGGCAGCCGTGCCGCTCTGGTTCCTTGCCGTCTACCTGTTGGCTGTCGGCGGGGCACCATGGACGTTCGCCGCGTGGCAGCGCTGGCGCTGGGCCACGGTCCTGGTGCCCATAGGCATCGCCATCATCAACGATGTTCTGCGATTCCAGGGTGGGCCCGCCGGGTTGCTCGCCTGGTCCAACTACCTGTTCATATGGATGACGATCCACCAGCTCGGCTACTACTGGGCTGAGCGAGACGCGCTGCTGCCGGTTCCGTTGGCAGCAGCGCTCGCCGGAGCGGGCCTGGCTGGGTTGGTGGCGTTCACCACATTTGGTCCATACCCCGTGGCACTCATTGGTGTGCCGGGCGAGCCGTTCTCCAACACAACGCCGCCAACCATCGTCCTGTTCGCTCAGACTCTGCTCCAAATCGGCCTCATTTCCCTGCTCGGACCCGCAGTCAGACGGCTCCTCGAACGGCGGGCGGTATGGGCGGCCATCGTCCTCGTGAGCGGCATGATCATGTCGCTCTTCGTGTGGCACATGACCGCCATGGTGCTCACCATCGGTATTGCTGTTCTTGCCGGTAACGCCGGGTTCGGTCTGGAGCCGCTCACGGCCGCGTGGTGGCTGTCGCGGCCGCTGTGGTTCTTGGCGATCGGGGTCGTGCTCGTGCCTTTCGTTGTGGTCTTCGGCCGCTACGAGCAACGAGCCCAGTCGGAAGAGGTCGCCCCGAAGCCATTGGCTCTGGGGATATCGATCATCGTGTCAGCCGGCGGGTTGGCAGCCAGTGCCGCATTCGGCATGGCCCGTGTCGACGAGTTTCCATTGCGATGGTGGGTTCCTCTCCTCGTCATCGTGGGCACCTTCCTAGCCGGCATGTTCACCTTCAGCCGATCGAATCAGGATTCGATAGGAGTCTGATTGAGCCAAAGGGCCGCACCATCAACTCGCTCCGGGCTTGCCCGGAGCGAAAGCCTCAGTAGAGGGCGTTGGCGAGGCGGCGGCGGTACTCGGTGGCGGCCGGGTGGGCGGGGCCGAGGGCGTCGAAGACGGAGATCATGGCCAAGCGGGCGTCGTCTCGGCTGTCGCCTCCCGCGTAGACGATGTCGAGGAGGCGTTCGAGCCCTTCTTCGTGTTTGCCGCCTCCTGCCAGCGAAACCGCGTACCGAATCTGGAGCCCGACATCGTCGGGGTTGGTTTCGAGCTGGGCTGCCAAGCTGTCGGCCTCGCCGGCGGTCATCGCCATGGCAGCAATCGAGCGCAGCTGGTCGGCTTCTGGCGAGCCCTCGACGCCCTCGAGGACCTCGATGGCATCGGCCATCCGGTTCTGATCGATGTACAGAGTGGCCAAAGTGAGCGCGGTCTCAGCGTCGGGCGTCTCGGCGAGGAGCGCTCGAAGCGCCTGCTCGGCGCCGGCTTCGTCGCCTCGATCGAGCATTTGCATTGCCAGTTCGAGGCCGTCGCTCATGGCGGGCCTGGCGAATCCGGAGAGCCACTCGCGAACCTGCGGCTCGGGGAGAGCCCCCTGGAAACTGTCGACCGGCTGGCCGCCGGAGAAGGCGACAACGGCGGGAATGCCCTGTACGCCCATTTGCTGAGCAAGTTCCTGGTTGGCGTCGACGTCGATCTTGGCAAGCTCGAAGGCACCGTTGTACTCGTCGGCGAGCTTCTCCAGCACGGGAGAAAGCTGCTTGCACGGTCCGCACCACTCGGCCCAGAAGTCCACGACCACGGGCACGGTCTTCGACCGTTCAATGATCGCGGTGTTGAAATCGGCTTGGTCGACGTCGGAAACATAGGCGCTCATAGCCGTCAGGTTACTGCGGTCCCATGGCTTCGCTCGCTTCCACCGGACCGGCCCGCCAGAGCACTATCGTGGGGGTGTGTTCTACGAGGAGACACCGATCAAATGAGTGGCTTCGGTTCCATCGTCACCGCGATGATGACTCCATTCGACACAACCGGCGAGGTCGACTTCGCTCAGACCGACCGGTTGGCCCGGTTCCTTGTGGCCAGCGGAAGCGACAGCATCCTCGTCACCGGGACTACGGGCGAATCTCCAACCTTGTCGAAGGCGGAGAAGAAAGCGCTCTACAAGACGGTGGTCGACGCGGTTGGAGGCAAGGCTTGGGTGGTCGCCGGCACGGGATCCTACGATACGGCCGCGTCCGTGGAACTCAGCAAGGAGGCCGCCGATCTCGGTGTTGACGCACTGTTGGCGGTGACGCCCTACTACAACAAGCCGTCGCAGCGGATGCTGGTAGCCCATTTCTCGGCGATCGCAGACTCCACCGACCTGCCGGTCATGCTGTACAACATCCCGTCTCGTACCAGCAGGCTCATCGAAATCGAAACACTGGTGGCCCTGGCCGGCCATCCCCGCATCGGCGCCGTCAAAGACGCCGTCGAGTCGGTCGGCCATACCATGCGCGCTCGCCAGCTCCTCCCGGCCGACTTTCCCATCTACTCGGGCTCAGACTTCATGACGCTGCCGATGATGGCAGTTGGCGCCGCCGGCGTCGTCTCGGTGGCTTCGCATCTGGTCGGCCCTCAGATTCGCCGGATGGTCGACGCCGTGCTGGCCGGGGATATGGGAGAGGCCCGTCGACTGCACTTTGGTCTGCTGCCGGCATTCGATGCATGCTTCCTCGAGCCCAACCCGACACCGCTCAAAGGAGCCATGCACGAGCTGTGGGAGCCCATGGGGCCCCCCCGGCTGCCGCTCATGGCAGCGAATGAGGAGACGGTCCGAGCAGTGGTCGAAGCGGTCGGGAAGGCGCAAAGCCTGTGAGGCCGGCCTCGTGAGCGTCACTGTCACCTTCATGGGCGGTTTGGGCGAGATCGGCCGCAACAGCGCTGTCATCGAAATCGACGGGAAGCTCGCGCTCATCGACTGCGGGCTCATGTTCCCCGAGGCCGACATGCTGGGTGTCGACCTCGTGTTTCCCAACTGGGAATGGCTGAGCGACCGACGCGAGGATCTTGAGTGCGTGATCGTGACCCATGGTCACGAAGACCACGTCGGGGCGCTGGCCTACTTCCTTCGTGAGTTCCAGGTGCCCGTCTACGGCACCGACCTCTCGGTTGCCCTCGCCCGTGGCCGCGTCGACGAGCTTGGCGTGGAGGCCACATTTGTCGGCTGTGCCGACAACGAGTGGGTCGATCATGGACCGTTCGGTTTCATGTTCATCCCGGTGTCGCATTCGATCCCCCAGGGCGCCGGCCTCGCATTCGATACGCCTGAGGGCTACGTCATCCACTCCGGCGATTTCAAACTCGACCCCACGCCGGTTGATGGCCGTGCCACCGATCTTCCCCAATTCGCGTGGTTCGGCCGCCAGGGGGTGCGGTTGCTGATGGCCGATTCCACCAACGCCGAAGTTCCCGGTTTCGTCCCGTCCGAGCGGTCACTCGCCAAAGAGATCGATTCCATCGTGGGCCATGCCGGCGGACGCGTGATCGCCGCTTGCTTTGCATCGCATATCCATCGCGTCCAGCAGATCGCAGATGCGGGCGTGGCGGCGGGGCGCAAGGTGGCCTTCCAGGGACGGTCGATGTTCCGGGTGTCTGGTGTCGGATCCGACCTTGGGGTACTCGACATCGACGAGAACGCAGTCATGGACATCGAAGACCTCATGAAGCTTCCCCCCGAACAGCAGCTCATAGTGACCACAGGCAGCCAGGGAGAGCCGTTCGCCGCGCTGTCGCTCATCGCGTCAGGCAGGCACAAATACGTCGATCTCGCCGAGACCGACACGGTGTTGATTTCGGCCACGCCCATTCCTGGGAACGAAACTGCCGTCTCCCGTGTGATATCCAAGCTGCACCGCAGCGGCGCGCGGGTGTACCACGGTCGCAATGCAACCGTCCACGTCTCCGGCCATGCTGCCCAGGACGAGCTGAAGACCTTCATCAACGTCATTCGTCCTCATGCCTTCGTGCCGGTCCACGGGGAATACCGACATCTGCGGGCGCACGGTGACCTTGCTCGTGAGATGGCGGTGCCCGAGGTGCATGTTCTCGAAGACGGCGATGCCATCGAGCTCAAAGGTGACAAGACGGTGGTCCACCGCCGGGTGGTCGACGCTTCGTATGTCTACTTCGACGGGTCTGAGATCGGGGACATCAAAAACTCGATCCTGCGGGATCGTTCCCACCTGGCGGACGACGGAGTCGTCGTCGTTACGGTCGGCGTTGAGCTTTCCACCTGCAACGTCATCCTCGGGCCGGACATCGACAGTCATGGTTTCGCCGACGATCCCCAGCCGATCCTCAGGAAAGCCGCCGATGCCGTCCGAGCGGCCGTCACCGAGATGGATAGGGGATCAAAGGCCGACATCCAACAGATCCAGAGGGCCGTGCGCCAAGCCACCCAACGCATCATCAGGTCGGAGACGTCGCGAAAGCCCGTCGTGATTCCCGTCGTCCTGGAAATGTGAGGCCACGCCGCCGATGGACGATTCCAACGCCCCCGACAACGCCGGCGAAAACGCTGATCGCCGGTGGCACTGGGCATACCTCATCCCGATGATGGCGCTGCTCATACCCATCCTCGCTGTCACCGAAGCCCAGCTGGGCGATATCGTGCCCGTGCTCGTGACGCTGGCAGTCATCGGCGGCCTGTGGGCTGCCGGGCGCAACTTGCTCGGTTACCGTCACGAGCTGCGGATGAAGGAACTCGAAGTCGAGCGAGATGTGGCGGCCCTCGAGGCCGAGCGCCTCAAGGAAGCCCAGAAGGTCCTCGATCTCGACGATCGAATTGCCGAGCTCAAACAGACGGACCGAGAACCGCCAACGCCCGCCTAGTCCGTGGCGGTAGCCGCCCAGGCGAGCCGGTCCACGCCAAGGCCACTCGTCATGAGACGCTCCTTGCGGCTCCCCACCAACTGCTGGGTCCAGTCCACGAATCCGCCATCACCCACATCGAAGGCCTTCGTCCCGAAATCGCAAGTGAGGTTGAACACCGGACCTTGGTAATACCCCCGACCGGCCTGTCGCTGGGGATCGCGGCGCAGGATCACCCGCTCATCGTGATCGATCCGATCCATTGCATTGGCGATGACTCGGTCTTTTGTCCCCTCGGCGAAGTCGGTGAAACTCACCGTGACCCGACGGGCACCGACCGCCAGAACCGCTCCGGAGAGGATTGCGACATGCTCGCTGAGCGAGTCGATCTCGAACGTGTCATGGCCCACGTCACGGCCCGCCGTGACCAAGCCGAATGCGTCGAAGTGCGCCCACGACAGGGGGCCGTCGAACCGCTGCGCTCGGGTGATCCGTTGCAGCGAGGCAAGGCGAACCCGCTCCGGCGATTTGGGGTCGTTGGCGAGAACTGCCCGTCGCCTGACGGCCGCTTCCAGCGCCAAGCCGGCGGTCGGGTCTCCGGCGACCTCGGTGTTCCTGGCAGTAGCAACGAGGCGATCCTGGTGGACCGCGGCCAGCGTGGCATGAGTACCGAACGGCACCAATGGTGCCAGCACCAGCGTGGAGAACGACGACGGCAGCGCTGCCAGAATGGCGGCCTCCACCCGGTTTCGTTCCGCCAGATCCATGACTGCCGGCCGCACGAAACGGTCCGACCGATAGCTGCGCACGACGGTGGCAGGGTTGACTTTGCGTGCTCGTTGGCGGGAAACCTCCATGAGCAATGTCGTGTAGTCGGCGCCGCTCATGTCGGTGAGAGCGCCGATCGTGCCGTCGGGAACGAGGGCCGTGATGCGTTCGAGCGGTGAACGAGGCATGGTGAACCGTACCTGGGCCCGAGCCGCCGACCGCGATGTTTTGCCGCTCCGCGAGTTCCGGGTGGGCCTCGCGACTCAAATCGCGCGGAGAGCGCTAAATTGCGCGCGGAGTGATTGGTGGGTGCGCCGGGGCGGTGTAAGGTGCTTCTCACATGCCAACTCGGACACCCACCCGCCGAGGGGCTACCGGACGGAAGCGGGTGTCCTCGAAGACCAAGAAAACGGCTCCGCCCTCCTCGCTGGCTCGGGCACGCCATTGGGTACGCACCCGTTTCGGCGATCAAGCCGACGACATCTGGGGCGTCGCCATCCTCGTCGTGGCTGCCATCGTCGGATTGGCGTATATGCGAGAGGCCGGTCCGGTCGGCGAAGGCCTCGTCTCGGTTGTCGAAGTTCTCTTCGGCTTGTGGGGCTACTTCATCCCCTTCGCTCTGGCAATCATTGGCGCAGCGCTCATGGTTGCCAAGCCTCGCCACGACTACGGGCGCATGGCGATCGGGCTTCTCATCGTCTTCATCGGGTCGTTGTCCCTGTTTCACCTCCTCACCGGCGCCGTGCAGCTCCACGACTCACTCGACTTGGTTCGCGATCGGGGTGGCGCGGTCGGCTCGCTGATCTCGTTCCCGTTGAAGCGGATCATCGGCTTCTGGGGTGCGTTCATCGTGTTGGCGGCGGTGACATCGGTCGGCGTCCTCATCGCTACCCACACCACCGTTCGTGAGCTCGTGTTGGGAATAGCCGACATCGGTCGCAAGGTGCGTCACCTGGTCACGTCGTTCGACTTCCGTCACCCCGAGGGTGTGACCATCGAACGGCCGGTCATCGGCACGACCCGGCCGCAGCGCACCCCGACCCAGGGCCAGAAACCCAAGGCCGCTCAGCCCGCCGAGTCCAAGAAGCGGCCCGACCCGAAGAAGTCCGGAGCCGAAGAGAGCCCGATGCAGCCCGACGATGTGCCTATGGCGATCGTGACCAACGACACGACCTATACCAAACCGCCTCTGAAGCTGTTGGGGCTGGGTCGGGGTGAGTCGCAGAACCGGCGCTCCCTCGAAGAGACCGCCCAAGACCTGGAAGAGACCCTTCACGAGCATGGCGTCGACGCCCGGTTGACCAAGATCGTGCCGGGACCGACAGTCACCCGATACGAGATCGAGCTCGCCTCGGGTGTCAAGGTTTCGCGAGTCACCAACCTCTCCAACGACATCGCTTACGCGTTGGCCACGCCCGACGTGCGGCTTCTCGCTCCCATTCCCGGCAAGTCGGCGATCGGCGTCGAGGTCCCGAACCGCAAGCGTCGTATCGTGACGTTGGGTGACATCCTCAGCTCAGACCGGGCGGTTGCGGAACAACATCCACTCACTGTCGGGGTTGGCATGGACATCAACGGTCAAGCCGTCATGCTGAACCTTTCCGAGCTTCCCCACGTGCTGATTGCGGGAGCTACCGGGGCGGGCAAATCGTCGTGCATCAACTCGGTGGTGACGTCGCTGCTCGTGAGGAGCCATCCCGACGACGTGAGACTGATCATGGTCGACCCCAAGCGCGTCGAGTTGGGCCAGTACAACGGCGTGCCGCATCTCCTCACGCGGGTCATCACCAACCCCAAGAAGGCGGCCGATTCTCTGAAATGGGCGGTCGACGAGATGGACCGGCGCTACGACCTGCTGGCCGACGCCGGAGTGCGAGACATCACCGGCTATCGCGAAAAACTCGACGCAGGCGGTCTCGACGAAGACGGATTCGACCGATTCCCCTATCTGGTGATCATCATCGACGAGCTCAACGACTTGATGATGGTCGCGGGAAGAGAAGTGGAAGCCTCGATTGTCCGTATCGCCCAGATGGCGAGGGCGGTCGGGATTCACCTGGTGATCGCCACCCAGCGCCCCTCGGTCAACGTCATCACTGGAGTCATAAAGGCCAATGTGCCCAGCCGGATGGCCTTTTCGGTTGCCTCGCAGACAGACTCACGAGTCATCATCGATGAGATCGGAGCGGAGAAGCTCGTCGGCATGGGCGACATGCTCGTGGTCACCGCCACCGAACCGAAGGCTCGACGGATCCAGGGAGCATGGGTTGAGGAGAACGAGATTCATGCCGTCGTCGACTGGGTGAAGAAGCAGCGCGAGGCTCGGTACCACGACAAGGTCATCGAGGCATCGGTCCAGAAGGCGCGCGAAGCCGAAGCCGACGTCGACGACGAAGATGCCGAGCTGCTTCGCCAGGCCACCGACCTCGTTGTGCGGTCGGGCTTGGGATCGACGTCCATGCTTCAGCGCAAGCTCCGAGTGGGGTTCGCCCGAGCGGGCCGCATCATGGATGTGCTCGAGCAGCGCGGCGTCGTTGGGCCGTCGCTGGGATCCAAGGCCCGCGACGTGCTTCTGACGGTCGAGGATCTCGAAGCCGAAGCCGGCACAGAACCGGTTGACGTCTGACCAAGTTCGGGGGGCGATTAGTGTCGCCCCGATGCGACAGATCTTGGCGCCCTCCGGCGAGCTCTTGACCGAGCCGCCATGCGACATTGAGACCACCAAACGCCTGTACTGGGCGATGGTCGAATCACGGACGTACGACCGCAAATGCACTGCGCTGCAAAAGCAGGGCCGCCTCGCCACGTATGCGCCGCTCCTTGGGCAAGAGGCAGCCCAGGTCGGGAGCGCGGCGGCACTCCGCTCCGATGACTGGATGGTGGCCACCTATCGAGACGCCGCAGCCATGTGGATGCAGGGCTACGGATGGGACCTGCTGATTCTCGGCCGAACCGGAGACGAGCGGGGCGGCTCGCCCCGCTCGACGGTGAACGTTTTGCCGCCGTCGATCACCGTGGGCGCCCATATGATTCACGCCGTCGGGCTCTCGTGGGCCGAACAACGGAAAGGCTCCGACCGGATCGCCATGACTTATTTCGGAGACGGCGCAACGTCGGAGGGCGACTTTCACGAGGCAATGAACTTCGCAGCCGTCTACAAGACGGGAACGGTATTCGTCTGCCAGAACAACGGATACGCCATCTCCATGCCCCGGTCTGCCCAAACCGCCAGCGAGACCATCGCTGAGAAGGCAGCCGGCTATGGCATGCCCGGTGATCTGGTCGACGGCAACGACGTCATGGCCGTGTATGCGGCCGCTACTGCGGCGGTGGACCGTGCACGGGCCGGTGAAGGGCCCACCCTCATCGAGGCAGTCACCTACCGCGTCGGCCCGCACACGACCAACGACGACCCGCACCGCTATCGCAGCCTCGACGAGGAGCAACGGGCCTTGGCCAATGACCCGCTCGAGCGGGTGCGGTTGTACCTGGCATCCGCCGGGGCGTGGGACGAGCAGTGGCAGCAGCGGCTCGAAGAGAAATCTGCCGAGTCCCTCGAAGCTGCGGTGGCAGCCGCCGAGAGCCTCGAGCCGCTGACCAAGAAGGAAGTCATCGAAGGGATGTTTGCGAGCCCGACTCCGGCTCTCCTCGACCAGATGGGGAAGGAGTAATGGCCGTTCACACCATCGCGACGGCCCTCACCGAGGCCTTGGGCATTGCTCTCGAGGACGAATCAGTGGTGCTCATGGGCGAGGATGTTGGGCGCGCCGGCGGGGTTTTTCGGGTGAGCGATGGCCTGTTGGAGCGTTTCGGGTCGCATCGGGTGATCGATACACCGGTTGCCGAGTCGGGCATCGTCGGTGCGGCTTTTGGAATGGCGGTCGCCGGGCTGAAACCGATTGCCGAGATCCAGTTCATGGGCTTCTCATACCCGGCATACGATCAGATCGTCTCTCACGTGGCTCGGATCCGTAACCGCAGCCGCCACCGATTCACCGCGCCCATGGTGATTCGAATGCCCTGTGGGGGCGGGTTCGGTGCAGCCGAGCATCACTCCGAATCGACCGAAGCCGTCTATGCCCACATCCCCGGGCTCAAGGTCGTCGTGCCGGCCACGCCTGCCGACGCCAAAGGGCTGCTCCTCGCGTCGGTCGACGACCCCGACCCGGTGATTTTCCTGGAGCCCATTCGCCTCTATCGGTCGGTGAAGGAGGAAGTGCCTGGTGGTCGCTACACGACGCCAATCGGCGAAGCTCGTATCGAGCGTGAAGGATCCGACGTCGTGCTGGTTTCATGGGGAGCAATGACCAAGGAGACGCGGTCGGCCGCCGAACAGCTGGCGGAAGCCGGCGTCGAATCCACCGTCATCGATTTGCGGACCATCGTTCCGTGGGACTCGCCGACGGTCATCGAGGCGGCTCGCGCCGTCGGCAGGGTCGTCGTCATCAGCGAGGCGCCCCGTACGGGCGGTTTTGCGGCCGAGGTGTCGGCAACCATCACCGAACAGGCGCTCTATTCGCTCGAGGCACCGGTGGAACGTGTTGCCGGCCTCGACACGGTCTTTCCGCTCAAACGATCCGAATCCCATTTCCTGCCGTCGGTCGATCAGATCGTGGCGGCTGCAATGCGTACCCTGGAGGCGTAATGGCGTTTGAGTTCAAGCTCCCCGACATTGGTGAAGGCCTCGCAGAAGCCGAGATCGTGCGATGGCTCGTGGCAGTGGGCGATCAGGTCGGTCAAGACGAGCCACTCGTCGAAGTGGAAACCGACAAGGCAGTCGTCGACATCCCGTCTCCTGTGGCGGGCACGGTGCTGCACCACGGCGCCGGCGAGGGAGAAACTTGTGACGTTGGCTCCGTGCTCGCCGTCATCGGCGAGGCCGGCGAGGCCTGGCCGGGCGGGATCGCCATTCCGCCGGTACCGGCCCCTGCGGTGGCGCAGCCTCCCTTGGTCGGGACGCTCGACGAGGAGGCGACCGAACTGGTTGCCGCTCCCCAGCCCGCTTCGGTTGGGCATCGTCCGCAAGCATTGCCCCTGGTGAGAAGGCTCGCCCGCGAGCACGCCGTGGACCTGAGCCTCATCGAAGGGAGCGGCCCGGGAGGCCGGATCGAGCGTGAGGATGTGCTGGCCGTTGTCGATGGGATCGCCTCGCCCCCGCGACAGACATCGGTGACGCCGCCGGATAACGTCGAGGGCGACCAGCGGGTGCGCATGACCAAGCTGCGCCGCACGATTGCCGACCGCATGCTCGAATCGTGGACGACGATCCCTCACGTCACCACGTTCGACGAGGTTGACGCCACCCGCCTCCTCGATACGCGGAAAGCGCTGGCAGGGCGCCATGGTGTCTCGCTGCAGCTCGACGCTCTCGTGATTGCCGCCGTGGCCCCGGTGCTTGGTGAGTTCACCGAGTTCAATGCCGTGATCGACGGAGACGAGATCGTTTATCGGGCGTCCCTCAACGTTGGTGTCGCGGTCGACGCTCCTGAGGGGCTCATGGTGCCGATCATCAAAGGAGTCGAGCATCGCTCGGTACTCGAGATCGCGTCCGAGATCACGCGCCTCTCCGATGGAGCCATCAACCGGACCCTGGCTCCCGATGACCTGCGCGGAGGCACTTTCACCGTATCGAACATCGGCGCCGCCGGTGGTGGATACGGCACGCCGATCATTCCTCCGGGCACCTCCGCCATTCTGTCGGTGGGGCGCGCCCGGACAACCCCTGTGGTTCGCGACGGCGCCATCGTGGCGAGGCCGATGATGCCCATCGCTCTTTCCTACGACCACCGGCTCATCGACGGCGGGCTCGGACGACGCTTCACGGCCCGGCTGATCGAGAACCTGGAGGAGCCGGCACTGTTCTTGGCCTGAGCTGGGAGGCGCCGGTGGACGGTCGGCTCGTGCCTCAGACGGAGTAACTCGTCGATGAGACGTCGCCGCCCGTGCCGGTCCAATTCGTGTGGAAATACTCGCCTCGTGGGGCGTCGACTCGTTCGTAGGTGTGTGCCCCGAAGTAGTCACGCTGTGCTTGGATGAGATTGGCGGGGAGCCGTTCGGATCGATAGGCGTCGAAGAAGGAAAGCGCCGCGCCATATGCCGGGGTCGGTATGCCTGCGGCCACTGCTCGGGACACCGTTCGCCGCCAGCCGGCCTGTGCCTGGTCGACTTCTTCCGTGAAGAACGGGTTGAGCAGGAGACTCCGCAATTCGGGACGTTCGGTGTATGCGTTCATGATGTCGCTCAGGAATCGTGAGCGGATGATGCACCCGCCACGCCACATCGACGCGATCGAGGCGAAGTCGAGCGACCAGTTATGTTCTTCGTCCGCGGCGTCGAGCAGCATGAAGCCCTGGGCGTAGGAGACGATCTTGGACCCGTAGAGCGCATCGTGGAGGTCGCCGAGCAGGGCATCCCGATCGCCGTCGATCCTCGGATCTGGCCCCCTGAGGACACCCGACGCTTCCACCCGCTGCTGTTTCAGCGCTGAGACGACTCGCCCGTAGACGGCTTCGGCAACCAGGGAGACCGGCTGGCCCAGCTCCATCGAGGAAATGACAGTCCATTTGCCGGTTCCCTTTTGGCCGGCTGCGTCGAGGATCTTGGTGAGGAGGGGCTCGCCGTCATCGTCGGAGTGGCGCATGATGTCGGCGGTTATCTCGATGAGATATGAGTCGAGCTTGCCCTGGTTCCATTCGGCGAATACCTCGCCGATCTCCGCATGATTCATCGCTAGCCCACGTCGCATGAGGTCATAAGCCTCGGCGATCACCTGCATGTCGCCGTACTCGATTCCGTTGTGGACCATCTTGACGTAGTGGCCGGCGCCGCCGGGGCCTACCCAGTCACAGCACGGGACGTCGTCTACCGAAGCGGCGATCGACTGGAAAATGTCGCGAATGTGTGGCCACGCCTCGGGAGTACCCCCCGGCATGATCGAGGGGCCGAGGCGTGCGCCCTCCTCGCCGCCCGACACACCCGAGCCGACGTACCGGAGGCCTGCCGCTTCCACCAGCTTTGCCCGGCGTGCGGTGTCGGTGAAGAGGGAGTTTCCCCCGTCGATGATGACGTCTCCTTCGTCGAGCAGCGGCACCAGCGTCTCGATGGCGGCGTCGATCGGCTCGCCGGCCTTGATCATGAGCATCACGCGGCGGGGGCGCTTGAGCTCACCGACGAGTTCCTCGAGCGAATGGGCTCCGATGACGTTGGAACCGGCGGCGTCCCCTTGCAGAAACTCGTCCACGCGCGCCGTCGTTCGGTTGTAGGCAGCCACCGTGAACCCATGGTCATTCATGTTCATGATGAGGTTGCGGCCCATCACGGCGAGGCCGACGACTCCGATGTCGGCAGAAGGTTCGGTCATGTCACTCCAACGGGCGGGGAGAGAAGGGTACCTGCAGGGTGAGCCGTGATCGACTCAGGGTCGCGGCGGCTCGTATTCCTGGAGGGTCGCCAACTGGCCCAGCTCGCTAGGGTCGCAGGCATGAAAGCTGCGCTATGCAAAGAGTTGGGGCCGCCCGAGGAGCTCTCCATCGAAGAGGTACCAGATCCCGCCGCCGGCCCCGGGCAGGTCGTCATCACGATCGAGGCTGCCGGAGTGAACTTTCCCGACGCACTCATCATCGAAGGGAAGTACCAGTTCCAGCCCCCGCTTCCGTTCTCACCCGGGGGGGAAGTCGCCGGCACCGTCACCGCCTTGGGGGAGGGCGTTGACAACGTGGCGTTGGGTGACCGCGTCATCGCGTTTCCTGGTTGGGGCGGCTTCGCCGAGAAGGCGGCGGTGGATGCGACTGCGCTGGTGCCCATCCCCGAGGACATGCCCAGCGACGTGGCAGCGGCGTTCGTGATGGTCTACGGAACGTCGTATCACGCCCTCAAGGATCGAGCCGATGCCGAGCCAGGCGAATCGTTGCTCGTGCTGGGCGCCGCCGGCGGGGTGGGACTGGCGGCCGTGGAGCTGGGAATGGCGATGGGTCTGCGGGTCATCGCGGCTGCGTCGACCGAGGAGAAGCTGGCGGTATGTCGTGACCATGGCGCCGACATGACGATCAACTACAGCACCGAGAACCTGAAGGACAGAGCCAAAGAACTGTCGGGCGGCGGCGTCGACGTTACCTTCGACCCGGTGGGTGGCGACTACTCCGAAGCGGCGCTGCGGGCGACAGCCTGGGGTGGCCGCCATCTCGTGGTCGGGTTTGCCGCGGGGCCGATTCCCAAGATCCCGCTGAACCTCACCCTGCTGAAGGGATGTGACATCCGGGGCGTCTTCTGGGGCAGCTTCGCAGCCCGCGATCCGCAAGCGAACAGCCGCAACCTCGACGAACTCGTCGCAATGTACCAGCACGGAACGATCACGCCCCGTATCTCCGCCCGCTATCCGCTGGAGCAGGCAGGGGCGGCGATCCGCCACCTCATGGACCGCAAAGCAATCGGGAAGGTCATCGTCGAGATGTAGGCGGGGGCGCCGGTCGGGCGTGTGACCGGGCCTTCGGTGGCTAGCCGTTGAAGAGGTGCTGAGTGACTTCCTGGAGAACGACCTCTGGTGCAGACGTCATGAACTCGGCGAAGCCACCGAGAAGCTCCTGTGCCACGGCGGCCGCGGCTTCGGCGCTTTCCTTCGAGTCATAGACCGCAACCGCATAGCCGGCACCGGATTCCCGGTCGCCGGTCGTGACCCACATGGTCAGACCAGGCAGTGCACCCACCCGGTCGGCAATCCCAGCCAGCCTGGCCTCGGCCTCGGCATAGCGACTCGGGTCCATCGTCATGCGGGTTATTCGGGCGTACATGCGGTCCTCCTCCATCGACACTCCGCTGCTGACAGGGTACTCCGACGAAGCTCGAGCATCTCGAGCAGGCGGTCCCCATTCTTCCGACAACGCCGCTGCCACGCATTCTCCATTTAGGCTTGGCGCCATGTCGAGGTTGCACGGTTGACGGCGCGCCATTTCCCCAAGATACGGGGCGGACGACCTGCGCCGCCGTGGCTCGTCGAGCACACCGACCGGAACATGCACCAGCTCGGGCCGCGCCCGGTGACGCTCGGCGAGTGGAACGACGCCGGCCTCCAGCTGCCCGACCTGGCGGCTATGCGTCGATTTCGGATCGAGCGGCTTCGCCAGGAGCTGCGGCGCAACGAGTGTGATGCCGCCCTGCTCTACGACCCGATCAACATCAGATACGCCACCGACACAACCAACATGTCGGTGTGGACCGCCCATAACGCCGTGCGGTATGTGGTGGTGGCGGCCGATGGTCCCGTCGTGATGTTCGAGTATTCCCAGGGGGAGTTCCTGTCGGCGCACTCCGAGGCCGTCGACGAGATCAGACCTGCCACGTCGCTGGTGCCGTTCTACGTCGGAGACCGAGTGGGGGAGATCGCTGCCCGTTGGGCGGCCGAGATCGTGGATCTCGTGGATGCCTCGGCTCGATCCGGCCGGCGGCGCCTCGCCATCGACACGCTCAGCCTCGACAGCATCCGGGCGCTGGAAGCGCTCGACGTTGATCTGGTGAGCGGAATGCAGATCCTCGAGGATGCGCGGCTCGTCAAGGGTCCCGACGAAATCCTGGCCATGCGGTGTGCGGTTGACTCGTGCCAGCGAGATATCGAGGACATGCGAGCGATCTTCGAGCCGGGGATCACCGAAGTAGAGCTGTGGGCTCGCCTGCAGCAGGCGAACTTCGAACGGTTTGGCGAGTGGATCGAAACGCGGTTGTTGTCGTCGGGCCTGCGCACCAACCCGTGGTACCAGGAGGCATCCAGCAAGGTCGTCGAAGCGGGCGAGCTCATGGCGTTCGACACCGACCTCATCGGGGCGTACGGCATGTGCGTCGACATGAGCCGCACATGGATCTGTGGCGATGGGAAGCCCACCTCGGCCCAGGCGGATGTCTTCGGGCGGGCTCGCGACATGCTCGATCGCAACGTGCCACTATTCGTGCCCGGTATCTCGTATCGCGAGCTCACGGAGAAGCTCACCTATCCCGATCTCAACGAGTTCAACGGCTACACGGTGCTTGCCCACGGCACTGGTCTGGCCGATGAGTATCCGTCGATCTACGTGCGTGAAAGGTGGGAGCTGACCGGGTTCGACGGGGTGGTCGAGGCCGGCAACGTGTTCAGCGTCGAGGCCTATTGCGGTCGGCGAACCGGGGGAGAAGGCGTGAAGCTGGAAGAGCAGATACTGGTCACCGAGAGGGGACCAGAGCTTCTGACGACGTATCCGGTGGAGCTCAGCCGCTGACTCGCCCTCGCCGATCGCTAGTCATGCCGCTCGAGAAACTCGTAGATTTCGGCCATGTCGACGCCGGGGAACGTACCGGCGGGCAGGGCGGCCAATATCCGACTCTGCGCCTTGGGCGAGGGCCACGCCACGCCGTCCCAGCGGGTGGCGAGATCGGCCGGAGGGATGCGGCAGCATTCACCGTCGGGGCATCGCGATTCTGAGTGGCGGGTCGTGTCCCGCCCTCGAAAGAACTGGGCCTCATCGAACCCGGCGCCGACGGTGATGGCAGCGAGCGGAGCGCGGTCGGCGGCAATGTGGGTCGAGCACCAGAATGTCCCCACCGGTGTGTCGGTGTATTGATAGTGGATGGCGAACTTGTCATCGCTGTGAAACGCCTGCCGGGTGCCCCATTGCCGGCACAGGCGCTGACCCTCGATGGCCCCATGTCGATCAGTCGGGAGGGGAATGTCGTTGTTGGCATACGCCTTCCACACCACCCCCTCTTCGTCAGAGCGAATGAGATGGACGGCCAGTCCCAGATACTCGGTGGCGAGGTTCGTGAAGCGATGAGCCGCCATCTCGTAGGACACATAGAACCGATCGCGTAACTCCCCAACCGCGAGGTCCCGCGCCTGCTTGGCGGCTTCGAGGATGGGCCGTGCCGATCGAAGTGGCACCAACACTGCCGATGCGAAGTAGGCCGCCTCCATCCTCTGCCGCAGGAACTCGGCGTATGACTGAGGGTCGCTGTGCCCGAGGGCGTAATGCCCGAGGGTGCGCAGGACGACTGATCGTGCTGCCCGGGTGCGGAGCTCGTCACGCTGGGGGATGAAGATCTTTGCGGATCGTTGATCGGTGACCGAGCGCACGGCCGTGGGGAAGTCTTGAACGGGGTGGATCGTGAACCCGAAGTGTCCGGCGATGTCGCGGAGCTCTCGTTCGGCAAGGGGGCCACTCTCATAGTGGACTGCGGCGAGGGCCGCTGCTGCGACCTTTTCCAACTCTGGAAAGAAGTTGCCGCGCTCGGCGGCCTCTTGTCGCAATGCAACGGTGGCGCGGCGCCCCTCTTCGGGGGTCGCCAGGGAATCGGATTCCTGCTCCTTGATTGCTCGGTAGAGGCCGAGGAGGTGCTCGAGCGTGTCATCGGTCATTCCGGCCGAGGGTTTGAGGTGGGGGAGCCCGAGGGCCCGATATTGGCGCTCGGCCTGTGACTTCTCGAGCTCGATTTCGAGCGCTGCCCGGCGGTTGGGCGGCTCGTTGGACAACAAGACACTGGTCTCGACTTCCAGCGCGTCGGCGAGGGCGTTGACGAGGGAGAGGTTTGCTTCGCGCTTGCCGTTCTCAACCAACGAAAGCAGTGAAGCCGGCTTGCCCACCATTGTGCCGAGCTCGGAGAGGGTCAGCCCGGATCGACGGCGGGCGGCACGAACCTGCTGACCAAACATCAGGTGATCGATCACAACTATGCCCTTTCCGTTCGCCTGGAGTAAAAACCCCGAAAGTTAACACTGACAGCGTACCCGATTCGGCCAGCAGGCGACCCATCATGATGAAAACACAGCAAAGTTATCTCAAGAAGGCATGGAGTCAATGACGGCAGACATCACGGTTCGCAAAGAAGGCCCGGGTCATATCCTCAGCCAGGAGGCGCTGGCGTTTCTCATCCACCTTCACCGAACATTCAACGATCGGCGCATGCAGCTGCTCGAAGAACGCGCCAAACGCCAAGCGCGGATCGACGGCGGGGAAGTACCCACCTTCCTGCCACAGACGGCTGCGATTCGATCCGGGGATTGGACCGTGCGGCTGGTCGGCGGAGACTTCCAGGACCGCCGGGTGGAGATCACGGGGCCGGTTGAACGCAAGATGATGATCAATGCGCTCAACTCGGGGGCCAAGACGTTCATGGCGGACTTCGAGGACTCCAACACGCCATCGTGGAACAACATCATGGACGGGCAAGTGAACGCCTTCGACGCGGTGCGCGACAACCTGCGTCACGAGACCAAGGACAAGGTATACGAGGTCGGCCCCGAGCCGGCCGTGCTGTTGATCCGCCCCAGGGGCTGGCACCTCGACGAGTTGAACATCGAAGTCGACGGACGGCCCATGGCAGCGAGCCTCGTCGACTTCGGCCTCTACTTCTTCCACAACGCCCGGGCACTCATCGACCGCGGCTCGGGACCCTACTTCTACCTGCCCAAGCTCGAGTCACACCTCGAAGCTCGTTTGTGGGACGACGTCTTCACCGAGTCCGAACGATGGTTGGCGATCGAGCACGGGACGATCAAAGCCACCGTCCTCATCGAGACCATCCTGGCGGCTTTCGAGATGGATGAGATTCTCTATGAGCTGCGTGATCACTCGGCAGGCCTCAACGCCGGCCGATGGGACTACATCTTCTCGATCATCAAGAAGTTTCGGAATGACCCCACCCGGGTGCTACCGGATCGCGCCCAGATCACGATGACCGTTCCCTTCATGAAGGCGTACACCGATCTCCTCGTGGCTACGTGCCACAAGCGAGGCGCCCACGCCATGGGAGGGATGGCCGCTTTCATACCCAACCGTCGCGATCCTGACGTGACTGCCCGCGCTCTCGAGAAGGTGACCGCCGACAAACGCCGCGAGGCGAACGACGGATGTGACGGCACGTGGGTAGCCCATCCCGATCTCGTTCCCGTCGCCCAAGCAGAGTTCGACGCGGTGCTCGGAGATCGACCCAATCAAGTGGTTCGGCACCGGCTCGACGTTGACGTTGCGGCGGCCGACCTGCTGACCACGACCGTCGATGGTGGAACGATCACCGAAGCGGGAATCCGAACCAACATCAACGTGGGGATTCTCTACATCGCCTCGTGGCTGCGGGGTAACGGTGCCGCCGCCCTCTACAACCTCATGGAGGACGCCGCCACGGCCGAGATCTCGCGAAGCCAGATATGGCAATGGGTGCGAACCGGCTCCCGAACCGACGACGGTCAAGAGATCACCGCAGAGCGAATCCGGGAGATCGCGACCGAGGAAATGGCGCGTATCCGAGAGATGACCGGCGATCAGTTCGCGGCCGGCCGGTACGACGAGGCGCATGACCTGTTCCTCGATGTCGCCCTCTCCGACGAGTTCATCGAGTTTTTGACACTGCCCGCCTACCAACGAATCGAAGGAGCAATATGACCAGCCAACGGATCCGGGAAGAGGCTCAGCGCCTCCAGAAAGACTGGGACGAGAACCCCCGCTGGACCGGAGTGAGTCGCGACTACAGCGCCGAAGAAGTCGTCAAGCTCCGCGGCTCCGTGCGAGAGGAATACACCCTGGCCAAGCGGGGCGCTGAAAAGCTCTGGAACCTCATGGCCAATGAGCCCTATGTCAACGCATTGGGAGCACTCAGCGGCGGACAGGCCGTCAACATGGTGAAAGGCGGGCTCAAAGCCATCTACCTCTCAGGGTGGCAGGTCGCCGGCGACGGCAACCTGGCGGGGCAGGTGTATCCCGACCAGAGCCTGTACCCGGCCAACAGCGCTCCCTCCCTGGTGCGGCGCATCAACAACGCCCTCAAACGGGCCGATCAGATTGCCTGGCTCGAAGGGGACGACGACACCGATTATCTCGTGCCGATCGTTGCCGACGGAGAAGCCGGATTCGGCGGGGCGCTCAACGTGTTTGAGCTGACCAAGAGCTTCATCGAGGCCGGTGCCGCCGCCGTTCACCTGGAAGACCAACTTGCGTCGGAGAAGAAGTGTGGTCACATGGGCGGCAAAGTGCTGGTGCCGACGTCCCAACACATCCGCACGCTGCTGTCAGCTCGCTTGGCGGCCGACGTGGCGGGTGTGCCGACCCTCATCGTCGCCCGCACCGATTCTCTCGGGGCGACCCTGCTCACCAGCGATGTCGACGAACGGGACCAGCGGTTCGTCACGGGCGAGCGGAGCTTGGAAGGGTTCCATCACGTGGAAGCGACGATGGAGTCGGCGATCGCCAGAAGCCTGGCCTACGCTCCCTACGCCGATCTCATCTGGTGCGAGACGTCGACACCGGACCTCGACGTAGCCCGTCAATTCGCCGATGCGATCCATGCCGAGTTCCCCGGCAAGATGCTGGCCTACAACTGCTCGCCCTCGTTCAACTGGCGCCAGCACCTCGACGACGCCACGATCGCCGTGTTCCAAAAGGAGCTCGGCGCGATGGGCTACTCGTTCCAGTTCATCACGCTGGCAGGCTTCCATGCCCTCAACGCGTCGATGTTCGAGCTCGCCAACGGCTACGCCCACGAAGGAATGACCGCGTATGTGAAGCTGCAGGAGTCGGAGTTCGCAATGGAAGGTGCCGGCTACACGGCCACCCGCCACCAGCGTGAGGTCGGAGCCGGCTACTTCGACCAGGTGGCGCAGACCGTCACGGGTGGGATGGCATCGACGTTGGCGCTGGTGGGGTCCACCGAGGAAGAGCAGTTCTGATCGTCGCAGCAAGTCGGTGGGTCGGCAACAAGCCGGCCCACCGACTCTGGCGCCGAAGGCGCCGTACCGATACCCTGGAGGGCATCGGCACCAACTGGAAGGGACCATCGTGAGCAACATCGTTCATGTAGTGGGCACGGGAACGATCGGCGAACCGCTCATCGGCGTGCTGGCCGATCACCGGGAGGATTTCGGCATCGACGAGGTCACGTTCCAAAAGCGGACACCCCTCCGCGAAGAGCGTGGCAAGGTGGCAGACCTGCAACGCCGCGGCGCCTCCCTGGCGGTTGACGCCGATCGCCGAGCGGCATTCGAAGAGCTTGGTCACGCCGCCAAATACGAATCCTCCGAAGCGATCGGGCGGGCCTCAGTGGTGATCGACTGTACGCCGGCGGGCCTCGCCAACAAAGAGGCGAGCTACGTCAATGCGCACGGCCCGCTCGGGTTCATGGCTCAGGGCTCGGAGTTCGGCTTCGGCAAGATGTACGCCCGCGGCATCAACGATGAAGCGCTGGATCACGCCTCGGACCGGTTCTTGCACATCGTTTCCTGCAACACCCACAACATCTCTGCGCTCATCAAGACCATCGCCATGACCGACAACGAATCGCAGCTCGCCGATGGGCGATTCGTCTGCCTGCGCCGGGCCAACGACATTTCCCAGGACGATGCCTATGTGCCGGCGCCCACGGCCGGCGCCCACGGCGTCGAGCGATTCGGGACCCATCATGCTCGCGACGCTCATCACCTGTTCATGACAATGGGGCACGATCTTCCCGTCTTTTCGTCGGCCATGAAGCTGAATACGCAATACATGCATTCGATGTGGTTCTCGTTGATGCTCGACCGTGAGATCACCCGCGACGAGGTGATCGACCGTCTCAATTCCAACACCCGGGTTGCCCTCACCTACAAGAACTCGGCGAACGCCGTCTTTTCGTTCGGCCGCGACCATGGCTACTACGGCCGGATCCTCAATCACGCCGTCGTTCCCGTCGACAGCCTCACGGTGAGAGACGGGCATGAAGTGGTCGGTTTCTGTTTCACGCCCCAGGACGGCAACTCGCTGCTGTCATCGGTCGCCGCCACGCTCTGGTATCTCCACCCCGGCGGCTTCGAAGAGCGCATCGACTCCCTGCGCCGGTACCTGTTCCGCGAGGTGTAGGCGCCGATCGGATCAGGATCCGATCGGATTTCTTGACGTGCCGCACTTCGGCGGCGCTCATGATGTGGTTGGTGACGACGCGGTCGCCACCAACCACTTGTGAGGGGGACGGCGGAGCCTTCCCCCTCACACACCCCCCGGTTTCCTCCTC
>JBFGJH010000010.1:0-70246 GCA_041577335.1 Acidimicrobiia bacterium
CCGTTAGGCGGAAGCGGAGGGGGCGGAGGGGTCACCGGAGGTGGCGCCGACGTTCGTTCTCAGCAAGTGACTCCTGGGTCTCAAGCTGGGTGCGTCTTGAGACGTATGCCTCGCCATTGCGAGGCATACTTACCTCATGCCTACCAATCCGGGGCCGGAGTTCAAGAAGGCGCAGGCGGCGTTTCGGCGTGCGAAGGATCCGCAGGAACGACTGGATCTGTTGCGCGAGATGCTGAAGGTGCTGCCCAAGCACAAGGGCACCGAGCACCTGCAGGCAGATATCAAATCGAAGATCAAGGAACTCACCGACGAGCTATCGGGACCCAAGAAGGGTGGTGCCCGCGGCGGGCCACCGACGTCGTTTCGCTCGGAAGGTGCGGGTCAGATCGCGATTGTGGGCCCGCCGAACAGCGGCAAATCGGCGCTGCATGCACGGCTGACCGGGTCGCATACGGCCTCCGAGCCGTATCCCTTCGCGACCCAGTTTCCCCAGCCGGGCATGTACCCGATCGACGACTCGTCAATCCAGCTCATCGACGTGCCATCGATCTCACCTGAGCACCCCATTCCCTGGCTCGCCAACACACTGCAGCCGGCCGACGCGTGCCTTTTCGTGGTCGATCTGAGCGCTCCCGGGTGCGTAGAAGAGGCGGCCAGCGTGATCGACATTCTTCGTGAACGGCGGGTCTTTCTCACGCCGACGTGGCCCCAAGGTGCAGACGTCATCGATGACGACTCGGACCCGTTCGCCAAGGTCCTGCCGACGCTGCTCGTCGCGAACAAGTCCGACCTGCTCGACGACCCGCTCGGTGAGCTGGCCGTATTGGAAGAACTGGGCGGCTGGACATTCCCCACCGCAGCTGTATCGGTGATATCTGGCGACGGTCTCGAGGATCTTGGCCGCTGGCTCTTTGCATCGTTGGGCGTGGTTCGGATCTACACCAAGCTGCCTGGCGAAGAGCCCGACGGATCTCCTCCCTTCACCATCCGGCGGGGCCAGACGATCCACGATCTGGCGTTCCAGATCCACAAAGACGTTGCCCGCGATTTCAAATATGCCCGAGTGTGGGGGTCTCACGCATTCGACGGTCAACAAGTCGGTCGCGACTACGAGCCGCGAGACGAAGACGTGGTCGAGCTGCATTGATCCTTGGTGCCCGCCGAGTCCTGGGCGCCACGAAGGCCCCCGACGTGTAGCGTCGGAGGATGGCCCGCAAACCCCGCATCCGCCTCGCTCCCAACGGACCGGTTGTCGTAGAGGATCTCGAAACCTTTGCGGACGGCGACGGCTCACCGCTGGAGATTCGGGAACGGATGCGGCTGTGCCGGTGCGGCGGATCTTCTTCCAAACCGTTCTGCGATGGCACACACGCCCGGATCGGGTTCTCCGACGCCAAGGGCGATGACCGGCTCCCCGATGACCGGGAGAACTACCACGGCGACGCGGTCACCATCCACGACAACCGGGCCATCTGCTCACACGCCGGGTATTGCACCGAGGGACTACCAGCCGTCTGGAAGACGGGCGTAGAACCATGGATCGACCCCGATGGCGCTGAACAGGAGGCCATCGTCGAAGTGATCAAGCTGTGCCCGTCTGGAGCACTGAGCTTTTCCATCGACGGTGTCGAATCGCGGGACCGGGATCGGCCGCCGGCGATTCAGCTGTCTCCCGACGGGCCCTATCTGGTCACCGGCGGCGTCGAGATCGAGGGCATCGAATGGCTGGAAGGGGCGTCCCACGAGCACTACACCTTGTGCCGGTGCGGGGCGTCATCCAACAAGCCGTTCTGCGATGGCAGCCACTGGGCAGTCGGTTTCAAACACGGCGCAGGGGAGAAGCTCTTCCCCGACGAAACCACCAACTGGTACAGAGTCATCGACCCGGCCGACGTCGCCGAGGGCGAGGTGGCCACGGCACAGGCGGGCACGACTCCGGTGGCCGTGACTCGTGTCGGCGATGCCTACACCGTGCTCGACAATCGGTGTCCCCACCAAGGTGGCCCGCTCGGCGAAGGCCTCATCGAAGAGGGCTGCCTGCGCTGCCCGTGGCATGGCTGGACGTTCGATCCCACCACCGGCGAATCGATGGACGATCATGCTGATCGGGTGCGGACGTATCCGAGCAAGGTCACCGACGAGGGCCTCTTCGCAGCAATCGTTGAACCAACGTCGCACCAGCGGACCGTGTCTGATGTGATGGTGGAGACCATGGTCAACTGGGGCGTCACTCATGTGTTTGGCATGGTCGGGCATTCCAACCTCGGGCTGGCCGACGCCTTCCGCCTCTTCGAGGAGTCAGGCGACCTGACGTACATCGGCATTCGCCACGAGGGGGCTGCTTCCTTCGCGGCGTCGGGATTCGCCAAGCTGACCGGGCGTCCTGCTGCCTGTTTCGGCATTGCCGGGCCGGGCTCAACCAACATGCTCACCGGTCTGTGGGACGCCAAGATGGACCGTGCTCCCGTTTTGGCGCTGTGCGGGCAGGTCAACACTCAAGTCTTCGGCCCGGGAGCATTCCAAGAGGTCGACTTGGCATCCGCCTTTGCACCGGTGTCGGCCTTCTCGCAACTGGTACTACCCAATTCCGACCATGCCGAGCTGATGGCGCTCGCCCTGAAGACCGCCATTGTCGAGCGTGACGTGGGCAACCTGATCTTCCCAGACGAGGTGCAGAGCATTCCGGCCGATGATCATGTCCGTGCCTCTTCTCCCGCGGGGCGGATCAGCTCGACGAAGATCCTGCCGCCGAGCGACTCCATCGAGGGCGCCGCGGCCAAGATCGCTGCGGCCGAACACCCGATCATCATCGTCGGGTATGGGGCAAGGGAGTCGATGCGGGAGATCATCGAACTGGCGGAGCAGCTCGGAGCGCCTGTGGTGACCACGTTCAAAGCCAAGGGCCAGATCTCCGACGCCCACCCCCTCGCTGGCGGAGTCCTCGGCCGAAGTGGCACCCCCATCGCCAGTTACCTCATGGAGAAAGGCGATCTCCTGGTGGTGTTCGGCGCGTCGTTCTCCAACCACACCGGAATCGACGAACTGAAAGACATCATCCAGATCGATTTCGATCGAATGGCGCTCGGCAAGTTCCATCCCGTCACGGTGCCAGTATGGGGCGATGCCGCCGAGGCGGCCCGAATGATCGCCGAGTCGATCCCGGCAGAGAACCACTGTCGTGATCAAACCGACGAAATCGCCCGCCGTTGGGCGATGTGGCGTGAGGAGAAGCTCAAACGAGCAGGCAAGACGTCGCAGAAGGGTCTGAATTCGGCATCCCTGTTCGCTGTGCTCGCGGACGCCATTGACGACGACGCCGTCATTGCTGTCGATGTCGGCAACAACACGTACTCGTTCGGCAGGTATTTCGAGGTGATCGACCAAACGGTCCTGATGTCCGGCTACTTGGGGTCGATTGGCTTCTCATTCCCCGCAGCAATGGGTGCCTGGGCAGGCGCCGCCGGACGGCAAGTCGTGTCGATCAGCGGCGATGGCGGCTTCGGGCAATACCTCGCCGAATTCACCACCGCCGTCAAGTACGAAATGAACATCACGCATGTGCTGCTCAACAACAGCGAGTTGGGCAAGATCTCCAAAGAACAAAGGGCCGGGGAGTGGCCGGTCTGGCAGACCAGCCTGGTGAACCCCGACTTCGCCGAGTACGCCCAGCTCTGCGGCGGCTACGGAGTCAGAGTCACCGAAATCTCCGAGCTACCAGGTGCCCTCCGGTCCGCCCTCGATCACGAAGGCCCCGCAATCGTCGAGATCATCACGGCCGCGCTGCTGATCTAGCAGTCCGCGTCTCGCGGCTCGCAGTTCGTCGTGTCCAGGTCAATCCCGAATCGCGGATGGCGAGCGACCGGAGAGCTGCCCCAGGCCTGGCCGGTGCGAAACCTCCTCCGTTTTGCGTGCCGACAGCGCTTTCTCTACACTTCCGCAGCCGGCTCTTCGCCGGTAGTCCTTACAAGTTGTTACTGGGGCACCCATGTGCGCGTGCCCCAAAACATCGCGACCAAACCCGTGATGTACTCCGCTCGGAATGGAAAGCGGGGGACCGCTCGCCAGGTGGTGGATCTGACTCCTCGGAGTCGCGTTCCTCTGCCTGTGCGTGCACTTCCAACCAGATGGGAAGGCACCGTGGCAGACGAACAATCCATCAGAATCCGCCTGAAGGCGTATGACCACGAAGTGGTCGACGAGTCGGCGCGCAAGATCGCCGAGACGGTGATCCGCACCCAGGCCAAGATCAAGGGTCCCATCCCGCTACCGACCAAGATTCACCGGTATTGCGTGATCCGCGGGCCGCACGTCGACAAGGACTCCCGTGAGCATTTCGAGATGCGCATTCACAAACGCCTCATCGACATCCTCGAGCCCACGCCCAAGACGGTCGAGTCGTTGATGCGCCTCGACCTTCCTGCTGGTGTCGAAGTGGAGATCAAGACGTGAAAACCATCCTCGGAGAGAAGCTTGGCATGACGCAGGTCTTCACCGAAGAAGCGCGCGCGGTGCCCGTCACCGTCATCAAAGCCGGTCCTTGCACTGTTACGCAGATCAAGACGCCCGAGGTCGACGGCTATTCGGCCATCCAGATCGCTTACAAGGAAGTCAAGGCCGGCAAGCTCAACAAGCCGGCGCAGGGCCACTTCGCCAGCGCGGGTGTGTCACCTGCCCGACATCTCCTCGAGTTCCGCATCGACGATGTCGGCCCCTTCGAGATCGGGCAGGAAATCACGATTGCGGATGTGCTCGAGAAGGGCCAGAAGGCCGATGTTTCCGGCATTTCCAAGGGCAAGGGCTTCCAAGGCGTCATGAAGCGCCACAACTTCAAAGGGCAACCGGCCAGCCACGGCGCCCATCGTGTGCATCGTGCTCCTGGATCTATCGGAGCTTGTGCCACTCCGGCTCGTGTTTTCAAGGGCAAACGAATGGCCGGCCAGATGGGCGGCGAGCGGGTAACCGTTCTCAATCTCGAAGTTGTCGACGTCGACGTGGAGCGCGGGCTGCTTCTCCTCGGCGGTGCCGTACCCGGCCCCAAGGGGTCGCTGGTTGCGGTACGAGGGGCGGTGAAGGTCAATGGCTGAACTCAGCGCAGCTCTGTTTGGGCCCGACGGCAGCGAAAAAGGGGAGATTGCCCTCGATGCCTCGGTCTTTGGAATCGAGCCCAATCTGTCCGTCCTCCATCAGGTCATCACTGCTCAGCTCGCCGGAGCACGAGCGGGCTCCGCGTCGACCAAAACCCGCGCCGAAGTCCGTGGCGGTGGACGCAAGCCGTGGCGCCAGAAAGGCCTCGGCCGTGCGCGTCACGGCTCCATCCGCTCCCCGCAATGGGCAGGCGGTGGAGTTGCCCACGGTCCCAAGCCGCGCAGCTACAAGCAGCGAACCCCCAAGAAGATGAAGCGTCTGGCCCTCTATAGCGCCTTGTCGGCCCGTGCCTCGGAGTCGGCCGTGAAGGTCGTCGAGACGATCGACTGGTCCCAGCCGAAGACGAAATCGGCCATCCAGCTGCTCGACGCCATCGGTGCACCTCGCAAGACCCTGGTGGTTTTGGGCGCCGGCGACTCGGTGGCCGAGCTTTCATTCCGCAACATCCCGGGCGTCCTCATGACACGGCCCGGCCATGTCACGCCGTACGACGTGCTCTGGGCGGAAACCGTGCTGTTCACCACCGATACCCTCGGGGGCGCCGGCGGCACAGGCACGTATGCCGTGGCCGGAGATGACTTCGTTCGCGACGACGCCGGAGAGGAGCGATCGTGAAGAACCCACGCGACATCATCTTTGCGCCGGTCGTCTCAGAGAAGACCTACGACCTCATTGAACACAACAACACCTACACGTTTGAGGTCGACCGCCGAGCCAACAAGACGGAGATCAAGGAAGCGATCAGAGAGATCTTCGATGTCTCTGTCGACTCGGTGAACACGATCAACCGTAAGGGCAAGGCCAAAGGTGTGTACTTCAGCCGCGGCAAGCGGAAAGACACCAAAAAGGCCTACGTGACCCTCGCCGACGGCGAGTCAATAGACATTTTCGGAGTGTGACGCTGTGGCGGTAAAGAAACTCAAACCAACTTCGCCAGGGCGTCGCTTCCAGACGGTGTCGGACTTCTCCGAGATCACCAAGAGCACGCCTGAGAAGTCGCTCGTTGCCAAGAAGGCCAAGACGGCCGGTCGCAACAACAACGGCCGTATCACCTCGCGCCACCGCGGAGGCGGCCACAAGCGGCGGTACCGGATCATCGACTTTCGTCGTACGAAAGACGGGGTGCCCGCCAAAGTCGCCGCGATCGAGTACGACCCCAACCGCAACGCCCGGATCGCTCTTTTGCATTACGTGGATGGTGAGAAGCGCTACATTCTCGCTCCGTTGGGTATCTCGGTGGGCGACATGCTCGAATCCGGATCGGGCGCCGATATCCGACCCGGCAACGCTCTTCCGTTGCGAAACATCCCTGCCGGTAGCACGGTGCACGCCATCGAGATGCGGCCAGGGGGCGGAGCCAAGATCGCACGCGCGGCCGGCACTGCGGTGCAGCTCATGTCGAAGGAGGGCAACAAGGCCCTGCTGCGACTGCCTTCGGGTGAGATGCGGACGGTGTCGCTCGACTGCCGGGCCACCGTCGGCCAGGTCGGCAATACCGAAGCCGAGCTCATCAAGATCGGCAAGGCCGGTCGGAATCGATGGAAAGGCGTTCGCCCGCAGACACGTGGTGTGGCCATGAACCCAGTCGATCATCCATTGGGCGGTGGCGAAGGCCGCAGCTCGGGTGGCCGGCATCCGGTCAGCCCGTGGGGCAAGCCCGAAGGGCGCACTCGCAAGAAGAACAAAGCATCCGATCGGGACATCGTGCGTCGCAGGTCAAAGAAGGGGAAGCGCTGATGCTTCACCGTCCTCGGCAATCCCGCACTGCGACGGTTTGCAGAACCTACGGTTCTGCCGTCCGTCCCGCCAGTCGACATTCAGCCAGCACACCAAAGGGCCGGAGGTAGCCACATGGCACGCAGTTTGAAGAAAGGGCCCTTCGTTGACGACCACCTCATGGAAAAGGTGGAGGCACTCAACGAGTCGGGCGAAAAGAGAGTCGTGCGCACCTGGAGTCGACGGTCCACGGTATTCCCGGAGATGGTCGGACACACCATCGCCGTTCACGACGGACGCAAGCACGTCCCCGTGTACATCACAGAATCGATGGTGGGCCACAAGCTCGGTGAGTTCGCGCCAACGCGAACCTTCCGTGGGCACGCCGGCGATCGGTCAGCGAGGCGGGGATGAAAGTACGCGCTCAAGCGAAATTCGTGCGCCAGTCGCCGCAAAAGGTTCGGGCGGTCCTGGACGTCGTTCGCGGTCTGCCCGCCAACGAGGCACTCCAGGTCCTGCAGTTCTCGGAACGACGGGCCGCAACGCCCGTGCGCAAGGTCGTGCAATCCGCGCTGGCCAACGCCGACAACAACTTTGGTTTTGACGCCGACGAGCTTTTCCTATCGGAGTGCTACGCCGACGAGGGCCCGACGCTCAAGCGCTGGCGCCCGCGGGCTCGTGGTCGAGCCACGCCGATCCACAAGCGCACCAGCCACATAACGGTGGTCGTCTCCGACGGGAACGAGGAGTAGCCGATGGGACAGAAAACACATCCATACGCATTCCGCCTGGGCGTTGTCACTGACTGGAAGTCGCGTTGGTACAGCGATAAGGAATACACCGACCTCGTCAACGAGGACTGGAAGATCCGCGACTACCTATACGGCGAGCTGCAGCGAGGCGCTGTCTCGCGCATCGAGCTCGAGCGCAGCCGCGGTCGTGTCGACGTAGAGCTCTACACAGCTCGGCCGGGGGTGGTCATCGGCCGCAAGGGTGCCGAAGCCGACCGACTCAGGGCTGGGCTGGAGAAGCTCACAGGACGCCAGGTCAAGCTCAATGTGAACGAGATCAAGGATGCTGAGACCGACGCCAAACTGCTGGCGCGTGGCATCGCCGATCAGATCGTCAACCGGGTCGCGTTCCGGAGGGCCATGAAGCGTGCCGTGCAAACGGCCATGAAAGCCGGCGCCGAGGGTGTCCGGGTCGAATGCAAAGGCCGCCTCGGCGGAGCTGACATGGGTCGCCGCGAGTGGTACCGCGAGGGTCGTGTGCCACTTCACACGCTGCGCGCCGACATCGACTACGGCACTGCTACTGCGGCTACGACTGTGGGCGCGATCGGTGTCAAGGTCTGGGTCTACAAGGGCGATGTTGTTGGCTCGCACCGGGCAACCCGCCAGAAGATCGAAGCCGAAGCCGCATTGGCGACCGGCGGCCGGCGAGGTCGGGTTGCTCCAGCCAAATCGCGCGCCGAGCAAGCGGCCGGCGAGGAACGAGTTCCGCGTCTCATCGAGGCCGGTGGTGGCAAGCGCATCATCGAAGCCGGTGGTGGAAAACGCAAAGAAGACGTTGCCGCGACGCCCGCAGAAGCCAAGTCACAATACGCCGACGCGATCTCTGAGTCGGGAGCAGAGCCTTCGGAGGAAGCAGTCGAGGTCCCTACGGCGCCCGAGAGCGCGGAGACGCCAACTGAGGCTCCTGTCGCAGCAGGGTCCACGGAGACGGAACCCTCCGCCGCGGATGCCGTCGGCACCGGTGCCGGTGAAATAAGCCCTGATGGCGAAGACGCCGACACCGAACCGGCCGAGACCGCGAGCGAGGACACTTCAACAGACCCTGCCAAGGCCGAGGCACCTGACGCAGCTGGCGCGGCAGTCATCACAGCCGCCGACGACGACTCCGACGCGGGAGCCGCCGACGCAAGCGAGGATGCCGACGCGTCCGAGGAGAGCGAGTGATCAGATGTTGATGCCAAAGCGGACCAAGTACCGGAAGGTACACCGCGGCCGCCGCCGCGGAACCGCCAAGGGTGGAACCCGGGTGACCTTCGGCGACTACGGGATCCAGGCCCTGAGCGAGGGGTGGATCACGTCGCGGCAGATCGAATCTGCTCGTGTTGCCATCACGAGGACCATCAAGCGTGGTGGAAAGGTGTGGATCAACATTTTCCCCGACAAGCCGGTGACGGCGAAGCCTGCCGAGACCCGAATGGGCTCCGGCAAAGGTTCTCCTGAGTTCTGGGTGGCTGTAGTGAAGCCGGGTCGTGTGATGTTCGAGCTTTCGGGCGTGGACGAGGAAATGGCCAGAGAGGCCATGCGCAAGGCCGGGCACAAGCTGCCCGTCAAGACCAGATTCGTCGTGCGGGAGGAAGGATGAACGCCGAACAGCTTCGCGAATTCACCGCCGAGGAGTTGGCGGAGAAGCTTGAAGAGTCCAAAGAGGAGCTCTTCAACCTCCGCTTCCAGTTGGCCACGAACCAACTGGACAACACTGCCCGAATCAGCCAGGTCAAAAAAGAAATCGCTCGCATTCTCACGGTGGTGCGCGAGCAGGAATTGGAAGCGTGGGCTGCGTTGCAGGCCGGGCAAGAGGACGGTGCGTAATGACAGAACGCCTGAGCCGGAAGGTTCGACAGGGCGTCGTTGTGTCCGAGGCAAGGGACAAAACGATCACGGTGGAGGTGGCCGGCCAGGCCATGCACCGGAAGTACAAAAAGGTCGTCCGGACATCGAAGAAATTCCATGCTCACGACGAGAACAACGACGCCCACATCGGCGACACCGTTCGCATCGTCGAGACGCGCCCGCTTTCGAAGTCCAAGACGTGGCGCCTCGAAGAGGTCGTGGAGCGTGCCCGATGATTCAACAAGAAAGCCGGCTGCGCGTCGCCGACAACAGCGGCGCCCGAGAGGTGTTGTGCATCCGGGTCCTGGGTGGCTCAAAACGTCGATACGCCGGGGTTGGTGACATCATCGTCGCCACCGTCAAGGACGCCATTCCGAACGCCAATGTCAAGAAGGGCGAGGTCGTAAAGGCTGTGGTTGTCCGCACGGCCAAGGAAAGCCGGCGTCCGGACGGAACCTATATCCGGTTCGACGACAACGCCTGCGTCATCATCGACAACAACCGCCAGCCGCGCGGCACCCGGATTTTTGGGCCGGTGGCTCGCGAGCTTCGCGATGCCAAGTTCATGCGAATCGTTTCGCTCGCCCCGGAGGTGATCTAGTGCTTCGTCACAGAACATTCACCGCGCGCCAAGGCACTACGAAGGAGCACAAGTGAAACTGCGTGTTGGGGACACTGTGAAAGTCGTGACCGGTGCTGACATCGGCAAAGAGTCGAAGATCGCCCGGATCTTCCCCAAAACGGGGAAGATCATCGTGGAGAACGTCGCAACGGCCAAGCGGCATACCCGCCCCTCTCAATCGACGATGCAGGGTGGAATCATCGACAAGGACATGCCCATCGCGGCGTCCAACGTGATGATCGTGTGCAAGAAATGCGGGCCGACCCGTATCGGATATCGGGTCGAAGGCAACAAGAAGGTCCGGGTATGCAGGAAGTGCGGGGCGGAGCTATGACGCCGCGACTGAAGACCAAATACACGGAGGAAGTGGCGCCGAAGCTCAAAGAGGATCTCGGACTCGAGAACGCCATGCAGGTACCGCGCTTGAGCAAGATCGTCGTCAACGTCGGTTGTGGCGAAGCTGTCGCGGACAAGAAGGTGATCGACGCAGTCGTGCAAGATCTCGCAACGATCACCGGTCAGCAGCCCAAGGTCAACAAAGCTCGCAAGTCCATTGCCAACTTCAAGCTGCGCGAAGGCATGCCGATCGGCGCCTCCGCAACGCTCCGAGGCGATCGGATGTGGGAGTTCTTCGACCGGCTGGTGGCTGTCGCCATTCCCCGTATCCGGGACTTCCGCGGCCTCAACCCCAAGTCGTTCGACGGAAGCGGCAACTACACGTTTGGCGTCACCGAACAGCTCATTTTTCCAGAGATCGATTACGACAAGATCGACGCAGTCCGCGGCATGGACATAACCATCGTCACGACTGCCGAAACCGACGAACAGGCGAGGGCGCTGCTCGATGCGTTCGGGTTTCCCTTCCGCAAGCAACCCGCCGCTCAGGCCTGATCGGAGGATTCCATGGCCAAGAAATCAATGATTGCAAAACAGCAGAGGAAGCCGAAGTTCTCGTCTCGTGCCTACAACAGGTGCAAGCGATGCGGCCGCCCGCGTGCATACCTCCGCAAGTTTGGAATGTGCCGAATTTGTGTTCGTGAGCTCGCCCGGCGTGGGGAGCTTCCCGGTGTCAGAAAGGCGTCGTGGTAGTCATGATGACCGACCCGATTTCAGACATGCTGACTCGACTCCGCAACGCCAACATGGTGCTGAAGGAGTCGGCGTCGATGCCGTCTTCGAAGATGAAAGAGCGAATCGCCCAGATCCTCGTGACAGAGGGCTACATCAACGGATACGACGTGGAGCCGGCCGGGCCGGGGCGCGAGCTGACGGTGCAACTCCGCTACGGGAGCAACCGGGAGCGGGCGATTCACGGCATTCGTCGAGTCTCCAAGCCAGGGCGTCGCGTCTACGCCAAGTCAACAGACTTGCCAAGAGCGCAAGGCGGCCTCGGCGTTGTGGTGGTTTCCACCAGCCAGGGCCTCCTCCCCGACCGCGAGGCTCGGCGCCGCAAGCTCGGCGGCGAGATCATCTGCGAGGTGTGGTGATGTCGCGAATTGGCAAACAACCCATCGAGATCCCCTCGGGTGTTGACGTATCCGTGAGCGGCTCGACGGTGACCGTGAAAGGTCCGAAGGGCACCCTCGAGCGGAACGTGACCGATCGCGTGAGCGTCAAGGTCGAGGACGGAGCGGTGCTGGTTGAGCGGTTCGACGACGAGCGCGCTTCCCGGTCGCAACATGGGCTGTTCCGTGCCCTCATCGCCAACATGGTCGTCGGTGTCTCGAATGGCTACAGCAAGGAGTTGGCGATTCAGGGCGTTGGATACCGTGCCGCCATGAAGGGATCCAGCCTGGAGCTGCAGGTCGGCTACAGCCACTCGGTGCTGCTCGATACGCCCGACGGCGTCAGCATCGAAGTGCCCGAGCCGACCAAGATCACGGTGTCGGGCATCGACAAAGAATTGGTTGGGCAGACCGCCGCCAACATCCGCAAGGTCAAGCCACCCGAGCCCTACAAAGGCAAGGGCATCCGCTATGTGGATGAGTACGTTCGCCGCAAAGCCGGCAAGGCAGGTGTTGCACGATGAGTCGTTCTCGCGAAGCTGCGCGTATCCGGCGTCATCGGCGTGTGCGCAAGAAGGTACGAGGCACGGCTGCCCGTCCCCGTTTGGCCGTCTACCGGTCGAACAAGTACATCTATGCGCAAGTCATCGACGATATCGCCGGGTCGACCGTGGTCGCCGCATCGTCGCTCGAGAAGGATCTTCGCAAGAAGAATCTGAACATCGAGACGGCGACGACCGTCGGCAAGATGCTCGGTGACCGAGCGAAAGAAGCCGGCGTCACCGAAGTGGTATTCGACCGGGGCGGCTATCCGTTCCATGGCCGGGTGAAGGCGCTCGCAGACGGTGCCAGATCTGCCGGATTGGAGTTCTAATGGCCCGTCAACAGAGACCCCAGAGGGAAGAGTCCCAGTACGACGAGAGAGTTGTCGACATCAATCGCGTCGCCAAAGTGGTCAAGGGTGGACGTCGGTTTTCGTTCACCGCTTTGTGCGTCGTAGGCGATGGCAACGGCCGAGTTGGCATCGGCTACGGCAAGGCGAAAGAGGTGCCTGCCGCCATCCAGAAGGGCCTCGACGAAGCGCGCAAGTCGATGAAGCTCGTGCCGATGGCTGGGCAGACGATCATTCACAAGATCGTTGGAGAACATGGTGCTTCCCGTGTGCTGCTGCAACCTGCCGCTCCCGGTACCGGTGTTATCGCCGGAGGCTCCATACGCCAGATCCTCGAAGCAGCCGGCATCAAGGATGTGCTCGCCAAGTCGTTGGGTTCGCCGAGTCACCTGAACACTGCCTTTGCCACGATGAAGGGCCTCGAAGGCCAACGCCGCCCGGACGAGGTGGCAAAACTTCGTGGCAAGTCTCCGGAGGAAGTTACGCCGCCCGGCCTCTTGGCCGCCTACCGCTCGACCGAAATGGTTCGGGCCCACACGAAGAAGTGACGGTCATGGCAGACAAGAAACTGATGGTCACCTTGACCAAGAGCCTGATCGGCGAGAAGCCGAAAACGCGCGCCAATGTCCACAGCCTTGGCCTCCGCAGGATGCAACAGACCGTCGAGCACCGCGATACCCCCCAGATTCGCGGCATGCTCCATCGCGTGGCGCATCTGGTCACGGTCGAAGAGGAATAGAGTCAGATATGAGTGAAAAACGAAACCAGCTTCAGCTGCATCATCTGAAGCCCCCGGCCGGTTCGAAGCCACGGAAGATCCGGGTCGGGCGGGGAGAGGGTGGCCGACGTGGCAAGACGGCAGGTCGGGGAACCAAGGGAACCCACGCCCGCAATACCGTCCCGCCATGGTTCGAGGGTGGCCGGATGCCGTTGCATCGGCGCTTGCCGCAGCTCAAAGGCTTCAAGAACCCGAACAAGCAGATCTTCGCAGTGGTCAATGTCGGCGACCTCGGGAGCTTCTCGGCCAATTCCACGGTCACACCTGAGCACCTCCGGTCATCCGGGCTGGCTCGCAAGAAGGGCCTGGTCAAGATCCTCGCCGAAGGGGAGATCGACAGGGCGCTGACGGTGCGCGCGCACGCCTTCAGCAAGGGAGCCATCGTTAAAATCGAAGCGGCCGGCGGCTCGGTCGAGATCATCGAGTAACCCCGGCTACCGGAGTTAGCAACGAGGGCGCGGTAGCGTCCTTGCCAACAATCAGAGGAAACGCGATCCATGCTTGCCGTCTATCGCCACATGTTCACAATCCCAGATCTTCGCAAGAAGATCCTGTTCACGCTGGGTGTGTTTGCCATCTACCGGCTCGGCGCCACCATCCCTGTGCCGTACGCCGACCTGGATGCGGTGGAGCTGGTGGCGAGCCAAGGCGGTGGAGCGGGCGTGCTGGGGTTGATCAACCTCTTCTCCGGGGGAGCGCTCGAAGCGTTCTCCGTGTTCTCGCTCGGCATCCTTCCCTACATCACCGCCTCGATCATCATGCAGCTTCTCGCGGTGGTGATCCCTCACCTCCAACGCCTCCAGGAAGAAGGGGCATCCGGCCAGAAACGCATCACCGAGCTGACCCGGATCGTGACTGTCGTGCTGGCAGTGCTGCAGGCGACCACGTTCAGTGTTCTGTTCGCCAACGGATCGTTGACCGGGGGCATACCGCTCATCCAGGATTACACCCCTCTCAAGGGTTTCGTCATCGTGTCAACGATGACGGCGGGAACCGCCGTCATCATGTGGCTGGGTGAACAGATCACCCAGAAGGGTGTCGGAAACGGAATGTCGCTCATCATCTTCGTGTCGATCGTCGCGCAACTCCCGAGCCAGATCGGACAGATCTACCTGCAAACCGCCGCAGTGAGCGCGTGGGGCCAGTACATCACGATGATGGCCATCTTCCTCTTCATGGTCGTAGCGATCCTGTATGTCGAACAAGGGCAGCGTCGGATTCCGAT
Organism: Acidimicrobiia bacterium; assembly: GCA_041577335.1. Taxonomy (GTDB): domain Bacteria; phylum Actinomycetota; class Acidimicrobiia; order Spongiisociales; family JAENVV01; genus JBFGJH01. The sequence continues at coordinate 14,508 of JBFGJH010000010.1, forward strand.
TCAGTTCGCCAAGCGGGTTCGCGGCCGCCGGGTCATGGGCGGAAACGCCACCTACATCCCGCTCAAGGTCAACACCGCCGGAGTGATCCCCGTGATCTTTGCCACCTCGGTGCTGACGTTTCCGGCACTCCTGGTAACGATCATCCCGGCCCAGAGCAACTCGGCCGTCATCGGCATACGCAACTGGGTCGACCGCAACCTGGCCAATCAGCAGGGCGGCACCTGGACCTACATCATCGTGCTGTTTTCGCTGGTGGTGTTCTTCACCTACTTCTATACGGCTATCCAGTTCGACCCGGTGAAACAGGCTGACACGATCCAACGCCAGGGCGGCTTCATCCCCGGCGTTCGACCCGGCACTGCCACCGAACGGCACCTTGCTCACATCCTCAATCGGATCACGTTGCCAGGCGCCATCTTCTTGGGAGCGATCACGGTATTGCCGGCCATCTTCGGGGTGATCTGGAATATCCAGATCTTCTTCTCCGGTGTGTCGCTGCTCATCGTGGTGGGTGTGGCGCTCGAGACGATGAAACAGATCGAGAGCCAGCTGACGATGCGGAACTACGAAGGATTCCTGACTTGAACGGCTGGGCCGTTCAAGTCACCTCGTCTACGGCGAGGTCATTGTGAAGTTGCTGTTTCTGGGGCCACCTGGGGCCGGCAAGGGGACGCAGGCGGTTCGGATTGCGGATCGAGCCGGGATTCCCCATATCGCCACCGGCAACATGTTGCGAGAAGCCGTCGCTGCCGAGACAGAGCTCGGTCTCATTGCCAAGGACATCATGGCTGCGGGCGACCTCGTCTCCGACGACCTCGTCATCGGCCTGCTCAACGACAGGATCGCCCGGGAGGACGCAGCCGGAGGCTTCATTCTCGACGGGTTTCCCCGCAATGTCGCCCAGGCAGAGGCGCTCGTCCAGGAGCTCGGCGACGATGCCCTCGACGCGGCAGTCTTGATCGTCGTTGATGACGACGAGATCGTACGCCGAATCTCGGGCCGGCGAACATGCCCTCAGCAACACGTGTACCACGTCGACGACAATCCCCCCCGAATCGCAGGCATCTGCGACCAAGACGGCGAAGCGCTCATCCAGCGTGATGACGACCAAGCAGAGGTCGTTCGGAATCGACTCGACGTGTACCGGGAACAGACAGAGCCGCTCGTTGCGTTCTACGAGGGACGGGGGCTTGCCATCCATCGCATCGATGGGGTCGGTGACCTCGCCTCCATCGAGGCTGCGATAGCATCCGCGTTGGGACTGTCATGATCACGCTCAAAAAACCAGAGGATTTCGCCAAGATGGCGACCGCCGGCGTCTGCGTCGCCGCAGTACATGCGGCGGTTCGCGAGGCAGCGCGACCTGGTGTCTCGATGCGACAGCTCGATGAGACCGCCGCCTCGGTCACCGAGGCTCATGGCTGCCACCCTTCCTTTCTCAACTATCACGGCTTCCCGGCGCACATCTGCGCTTCGCCGAATTCGGTGATCGTCCATGGTATTCCCGACGATTATCGGCTGAGGGACGGGGATATTCTCTCGATCGACTCCGGGGCGATCTTTGAGGGGTATCACGCCGACGCCGCGTTCACGATGGGCATCGGCGACATCGACGACGAAGCTCAACGACTGATTGACACCACCGAAAAGGCAATGTGGGCGGGGATCGCGGCGGTTGCGGATGGAGGCCGGGTCGGTGATGTCGGGGCGGCGGTGTTCGCAGTAGGCGATGGCGCCGGATTCGGCGTCGTGCGTGAGTACGTGGGGCACGGTATCGGGCGAAACATGCATGAAAAGCCCGAAGTTCCCAACCACGGGAAGCCAGGCACCGGTATGCGTCTCCGTACTGGTATGGCGATTTGCATCGAGCCGATGTTCAACGCCGGCACCCATGAATCGTATGTCGAGGACGACGGGTGGACTGTCGTGACCGCCGACGGTGCTCTTTCTGCACACTTCGAGCACACGGTGGCGCTCACGCCTGACGGGGTCGAGGTACTCACCGATCCCGAGCGGCGCACGTCCGATTTGTGGCCGTTCGCCCGGAGCGGCTAACCTTACCGCCCGTTGTCACGGGCCGGTTTTCTCTGCCCGAATGGGCGAAAACCAGGTTGAGGAGCCTCCAAACGGGTCGGCGACGAACGAGTCACGACCCGGCGTTTCCGTTCCCTTCTGCCAAGAGCGAGGGTGGCGTGCGCGGTGGGCTCAACCACATGGAGAGTTGAAATGAAGGTGCGGCCTTCTGCAAAGAAGATGTGTGAGAAATGTCGGATCATCCGGCGTCATGGGCGCGTTTGGGTGATCTGTTCAAACCCGCGGCACAAGCAGCGACAGGGGTAAGTAGAAATATGGCTCGAATTGCAGGAGTTGATCTTCCACGAGAGAAGCGCATCGAGATCGCTTTGACCTACATCTACGGGATCGGACGGACCCGTTCGGTTGAAATGATCACCGAACTCGACCTCGATCCTGACACCAAGACCCGTGATCTCACCGAAGACGAGGTTCTCCGGATTCGTCGCCACATCGACCAGAACTATCGGGTCGAAGGCGACTTGCGTCGTGAAGTCGCCCAGAACATCAAACGCAAGGTCGAAATCGGTTCATACCAAGGTATCCGTCATCGCCGGGGACTCCCCGTGCGAGGACAACGCACGCATACCAATGCGCGCACCCGCAAGGGCAAGAGAGTGGCCATTGCCGGTAAGAAAAAAGTAACGAAGTAGTCCTCGGAGGCTTGAGTGGCTGAGCAACAGAGGCGCGTTCGTCGCCGGGAACGAAAGAACATCGCCCACGGTGTCGCGCACATCAAGGCGAGTTTCAACAACACGATCATCACGATATCCGACGTCGGTGGCAACGCCGTCGTTTGGACATCAGGTGGGTCGGTCGGGTTCAAAGGGTCTCGCAAGTCGACTCCCTACGCTGCGCAGGTGGCGGCAGAGGAGGCAGCTCGCCGGGCCGGCGAACACGGGATCCGCAAGCTCGATGTGATTGTCAGCGGCACCGGCTCCGGTCGCGACACCGCCGTGCGCACGCTTCAAAACATGGGTATGGAAGTGTCGGGAATCCGCGACGTGACCCCGATTCCCCACAATGGGTGCCGGCCGAAGAAGCGGAGGAACCGCTGATGGCTCGCTACACCGGACCCAAGCACAAGGCGTGTCGTCGAGCGCAGACTCCTCTGTGCCAGACGAAGAAATGCCCGGTCGACAAGCGTCCCTACCCACCCGGTGAACACGGCCGCGGTCGCATCCGCGAGTCCGACTACCTCGTGCAGCTGCGCGAAAAGCAGAAGCTCCGGTACATGTATGGAGTGCTGGAGCGTCAGTTCCGGAACTATTACGATCGGGCTGCGCGGCAGAAGGGAATCACCGGCGACAATCTGCTGCGAATTCTCGAGAGTCGGCTCGACAATGTCGTCTACCGGAGCGGGTTTGCCGCAACGCGTCCGCAGGCGCGCCAGCTCGTCAATCATGGTCATTTCCTCGTCAACGGCAGGAAGGTCGATATCCCCTCGTATCAGGTGCGTGCCGGGGACGTTGTCACCGTGAAGGAAAAGAGCTCGGACCTCATCATCATTCAGCATGCCATCGACACCTCGGATTCCGCCACACCGGAATGGCTGAGCGTCGACGCGGGCGAGCGCCGCATCTCGGTGACCGACCTGCCCAACCGTACCCAGATCGATACACCCATCCAGGAACAGCTCATCGTCGAGCTCTACTCGAAGTAAGGAACTGAAGTTGTTGATTGTTCAGCGCCCACAGATTGAAGAGCGGCCGCAGGCCGACAACCGGTCCCAGTTCGTCGTAGAGCCGCTCGAGCCAGGCTTCGGATACACATTGGGCAACACACTTCGCAGGACCCTCCTGTCCCGGATTCCTGGGGCAGCCGTGACGACTCTCCAGATCGAGGGTGTCCAGCACGAGTTTGGGACGGTGAAAGGCGTCGTCGAAGACGTCGTCGACATCATTCTCAACGTCAAGCAGATCGTCGTGAGGACCGAAGACAACGATCCCCAGACGCTCTACCTCTCCGCAAAAGGGGCAGGCGAGGTCACGGCAGCGGACCTCAAGGTGCCCAGTGGAGTTGAGATCGTCAACCCCGACCTGCACATCGCATCGCTTTCTGCGAGTGGCCGGCTCGAAATGGAGCTGACCGTCGAAGCCGGAGTCGGCTATCGGACGGCGGTGAAGTCACCGGGAACCGAAACCATCGGTGTGATCCCCATCGACTCGATCTTTTCCCCTGTCCGCAAGGTGGCCTATCGCGTCGAGAGCACTCAGGTTGGAATCATGACCAACTTCGATCGACTCGTGCTCGATGTGGAAACCGACGGCTCGCTCGAGCCTGGAGAAGCCGTCTCATCGGCTGGAAAGACACTCCGCGAGCTCTTGGGCCTCTTTGCCGACATCGGCGAGGGCGTCGGGCTCGAGCTCGGCGAGGTATCCACGCCCGACTCTGGCTCTCCCGACCTCGACCTTCCGATTGAAGCGCTCGACCTCTCCGAGCGGCCCCGCAACTGCTTGCGGCGCGCCCAGGTGAAGACCGTTGGCGAGCTGGTGCAGAAGTCGGAGGATGACCTGCTCAACATCACCAACTTTGGTCAGAAGAGCCTCGAAGAGGTCATCGCCAAGCTCGACGAGTTGGGCCTGAGCCTCTCGACCGGCGCCGAGACCTCTGCTGGAGCCGTGTGATGCCGCGCCCCACCAAAGGCAAAAGGTTGGGCGGCAGCCCGAGCCACCAGAAAGCCATGCTGGCCAACTTGTCGGCATCGCTTTTCTGGGACGAGAAGATCACGACCACCGTCACCAGGGCCAAGGCCATGCGTCCGTACGCTGAGAAGCTGATCACCAAGGCGAAATCCGGGTCACTCCACGACCGTCGCCAGGTGCTCGCCCACATCACCGACAACGACGTGGTCACCAAGCTCTTCGACGACATCGGTCCACGATATGCCGATCGGAACGGCGGATACACACGGGTCGTGAAGATCGGCCCGCGTCGCGGCGACAACGCCGAGATGGCGGTCATCGAGTTGGTCTAGCCGAGCGAGGCAGGCCTTGCTCGGATTCCTTTCGGGTCCGACCCTTCGGCCGCGCTCGTCCTGTCGCTGCGGCGTACACACCGCCGCACCTTCGAGCTTCCCCCCTCGAGCTCTCGTGGGTCGTGGAGGTTGGTCCGAGCCGCCGATTCCACTCTTCGCGTCAGAGCCTGATGCTTAAGGTGTTTTTAACTGTTGCTTGAGGAAGCATCGACTTCGGGAGCGGTACCTTCGCCCGCAAGCTTGGGGGCGAACATCGAAAGTGAATATCTGTGCGCGCCTCCCAGCACCGTTCCATCCTATTCGCCGTCGTCCTAACCTTTCTCGCCGTGCTCGTCGCCGTCCCGGCGAGTGCCGGTTCTGACGCAGACTCGTTCGAAGACTGCCTGCTGACGAAGATCAATACCGATCGAGCTTCCGAAGGCCTCGGCTCGGTCACCATGGCTGTGGATCTCATCGACGGCGTTCGGGATCATTCGGAGTGGATGTCGGTCAACGTCTTCGAGCACATGGCGTCCTCCACCCGCGATGGGCTGCTTCCCGACTCGACGATCACCTGGGGCGAAAACGTCGCTTACGCCAGCGTTATCTCCGACTGTGACTACATCCACGAGATGCTGATGGATTCGCCCGGCCATCGCGCCAACATCCTCAACGGTTCGTTTCGGTTCGTGGCGCTCGGTGCCTACCTCGACGGCACGGCGGCGTGGGTCACCGAGTTGTTCTTCGATGCCTCCGACTATGCCCCCGAGGGCGACGGGCTCTTCTGGGACGACGACGGCAACATCATGGAAGCCGACATCGAGAAGCTGGCGCTGGCCGGGATCACCAGTGGGTGTGGGCCTGGGATGTTCTGTCCCTACGACTCGGTGACGCGAGGGCAGATGGCCGCCTTTCTGGTGCGGGCACTGGGGCTTCCCGCAGCGGGATCGTATGGGTTCTCTGATACGTCGGGAAGCACTTTTGCCTCCGACATCGACAGCCTCGCCGGCGCGGGTGTCACCACCGGTTGCGGGAGTGGCCAGTACTGCCCCAACGACGACGTGACGCGTGGTCAGATGGCTGCCTTTTTGGTGCGAGCCCTCGATCTGCCCCCGGTGGAGTCGTACGGATTCTCCGACACCTCGGGCAACCCCTTCCAGGCCGACATCGACAGTCTTGCCGCCGCAGGCATCACAACCGGGTGTGGCAATGGCAAGTTCTGCCCAAACGAAAGCGTGACCCGTGCTCAGATGGCAGCGTTCCTCGTTCGGGCTCTCGGGCTGTAGTCCCGGAACGACGACCGCTCAGGGCAGCGCGCTCACGCCCCCGCCAACTTTCAGATGCTGAGTGAGGCGGCAACGTCCGCCTGGCCGGTGTGCAGCGTGTCGTGAAACAAGTAGAAGTGCATCTGATCGTGGCCGGTGGCGAAACGATCAGGTCGATCTGAGGGATCGGCGAGCACCGATTGCTCGATGCTTCCCAGTGCTTCGGCGACTGCCTCCGCAGAGGCCTTGAGCTCCTCGACCAGGGTCGAGAACGGGAGGACCCCGGGTCCGTCGCTCAAAATGGGATCGCTTTCACGGGCGTACCGCTCGAAACGCTCAATGCCTGACGGGTCGGCCTTCGCTGCGGCCAGCACGACATGCCGGTAGTTGATCATGTGGCCGACCAACCAATTCACGCAGTTGGCTGCCCCCCCGATCTGCGTGAGGCTCTGTTCGTGGGTGAGGTCTGCTATCCGTTGATCGAGATAACTCGAATTGCGGCGAAATCCGTCGACGAGGACTGAGCTCATGACGGCAACGCTACTCGGCGACGTCGCCGGCGGAGGCGTCTACCCTCCTGACATGCAACCCGCCACTCGATTCATCGATCTCGCCGGCCGCACACATGTCGCCGACTACGGCGGGTCGGGCGAGCCGATCATCCTTGTGCACGGGCTGGGTGGCTACCATCAGAATTGGAATTCGCTCGCCGGCCCGCTCACGAATCTCGGTGCCGTCCATGCCCTCGACCTCGCCGGATTCGGGCTGTCGCCTCCAGAGGGCCGCAAGACGACGGTGACCGCCAACGCCGACCTCGTCATGCGATTCGCTCGGCACGTCGCTGGAGACGCCCCCGTTACGCTGATCGGGAACTCGATGGGTGGGCTCATCTCCATCATTGCCGCCTCGCGGCATCCTGCCGCAGTGGCGAGGCTGGTGCTCATAGACCCGGCACTGCCGGTCGACGTCACTCGATATGAGCCCATCGTGGCGATGAACCTCGCCATCCCCACCTTGCCCGTGATTGGGCCGCAGTACCTCTCCCACCTCTGGAAAACCACCCCGGCCGAAGACCTCGTGCTCCGATCGCAGGAACTCATCTATGCCGACACGTCGCGTTCCGATCCGCAGCGGACGGCCGAGGCGATCCAATTCGCCAAGGAACGCCGAAATCATGACTACGCCGCTCGGAGCTTTGCGCAAGCAGCTCGTTCCATCGCAGGGCTGAATCGAAGCCGGAAACGATTCACAGCGATTGCGTCCAGAGTCATGGCTCACACGCTCGTGATCCATGGCGATCAAGACAGGCTGGTTCCGCTCGACTCAGCTCGATGGCTCACGGAGATTCGCCCGGACTGGCGGTTGGCGGAGCTGGTCGGGACCGGCCACGTTCCCATGCTCGAACAACCGAAGGAGACTTTCGAGGCCATCGCTGAATGGTGGGTCGAGCAGGCCTCGGAGGGGGCATGACCGATCGGTTTCTGGAGTTCGATCACGACGAATGGTCAGCCTTGCGCGCCTCGACCCCGCTGACCCTCGGGGAGGACGACCTTCAGAAACTGCGCGGCATCAACGAGCGGGTGTCACTCGACGAGGTTGCCAAGATCTATCTGCCGCTCTCACGGCTGCTCAATCTCTACGTCGCCGCGTCGCAGGCGCTGTATCAGGTCACCGACACGTTCCTCGGTAAACCCACCGCCAAGGTCCCCTACGTCATCGGGGTTGCCGGAAGCGTCGCCGTCGGCAAGAGCACTACATCTCGGGTCCTGCAGGCCCTGCTATCCCGTTGGCCCAACCACCCGCAGGTCGACCTGGTCACGACCGACGGGTTCCTCTTCCCCAACGCCGAGCTACGAAAGCGTGGCCTCCTCGACCGCAAGGGCTTTCCAGAGAGCTATGACGTGCGGGCGCTCCTCGGTTTCCTGGGAGACGTGAAATCCGGGGAGTCGGTGGTTGAAGTACCGGTCTACTCCCACGAGGCCTACGACATCGTCCCCGGGGTCACCACCGCCGTGCAACAGCCCGACATCGTCATCGTCGAAGGACTCAATGTTCTCCAGGCGGACACCGGCGGCAGCGTCTTCGTGTCGGACTTCTTCGACTTCGGGATATACGTGGATGCCAAAGAAGACGACGTGCGTCAGTGGTACATCGATCGATTCCTCACTCTGCGGGCCACGCTTTTTCGGAATCCTGGCTCCTACTTCCACAAATACGCGGCTCTCGATCACGACGCCGCCATCACCGAGGCGGGGAATATCTGGGATGCCATCAATGGTCCCAATCTCCGGGACAACATCCGTCCGACCCGCGAGCGCGCCGACCTCATCCTCGAGAAGGCACGCGATCATTCTGTACGCCGCGTGCGTCTGCGCCGGCTGTGAAACCAGACGTGGTTGCCTGGCTCCGCGAAAGTCTGGCCGAGTATGCCTTTCGTCACCCCGGCGAGTCTCCCGTCATCGACGAATTCTGGGAGCTCCTCGAACACGCCGACGACATCACCGATCCTGCTCACTATCTCCCCGGCCACCTCACCTCGTCGGCATTCACGCTCGACCCCGAGGTGGGCTCGCTCCTCTTGGTCCACCATGAGAAGCTCGACCGGTGGCTCCAGCCAGGAGGGCACCTCGACGAGGGCGACGAATCGTTGGAGCGCGCAGCCGTGCGTGAGCTAGCCGAAGAGACGGGCGTGGCGGACGTGGAGTCGCTCGGGCTCCTCGATCTCGATGTGCATGCGATACCCGAGCGAGGCGACGTTCCTGAACATCTCCACTACGACGTTCGTTTCGCGTTTCGTTCTCGCTCCTCGGTCATTCTGGCGCTCGACGGTGTTCGCGAGGCAGTGTGGGCGCGGCTCGATGGTCTCGATGAATTCGACACCGACGACAGCGTGTTGAGGGCTGCGGCAAAACTCCGCCGCCAGATCGGATAACCTCCTCGGAATGCGAGACGTACTCCGAACGGCCTGGCGATGTGCATTGCTGGACCGCAACGCCTATTCCGGGCTGTATTTCGACCAATACGCAACCGCTAACGCGGTCATCCTGGTCGCCGCCATCGGCGTGCTCGAGGCTTTGGTCATCGCATTCCGTAGCGGTATCGCCTCCATCGTCTTGGTGGTGCTGTCGACCGTCATTTCTTCGCTCGCTGGTTGGGCGATCTCCACAGGGATTCTGTGGCTGGCGGCGACCAAGCTGTTCAACGGCGAAGGCAGGTTCGAACAAGCGCTGCGCATGACGGGCTACGCATGGCTCCCATTCATCATCTTGTCCTTTGGAGCATTGGGCCTCCTCATCATCTTCTCCGACAACTTCAGCGCGTTGATCCTGGTGGCGCTGGTCTGGTACGGCGCCGGCCTCTACACGGTTGGCCAGGTCCTCTTCGAGCTCGAGAGCCGCAACGCAGTTGCGGCCGCCATCCTGGCGGCGGCTGGATGGCTGTTGGTTCGGTTTCTTCTGGGCTGATGCCGACGGTTCGGCTCGACCTGAGCTACGACGGAACCGACTTCCGGGGCTACGCAAAGCAACCGGACGTCCGGACGGTGCAAAGCGAGCTCGAGCGAGCGCTCGACCACAGGTTTGGACCGGTCGAGACCACCGTTGCCGGGAGAACCGACGCGGGCGTGCACGCGCGCCATCAGGTGGTGAGTTTCGTGGTCGACACGCCCGTTGACCTTGATGCGGCCCAGAGGTCGCTGAACCGATTGCTGCCCGACGACATCGTCGTGACGGCCATCGCAACCGCCCCCGACGGATTCTCGGCCAGGTTCTCGGCGACAAGACGCCAGTACCGCTACGTCATCCTCAACCAACGGCTGCCTGACCCCTTTCTCCGAAGGGTGTCGTGGCACGTCGCAGACGACCTCGACGCGTTTGCCATGAACCAGGCCGCCCGCCTCATGGTGGGTGAGCACGACTTCGCGTCGTTTTGTCGCAAAGCCCAAGGCCGCTCCACCGTTCGCACGGTCACTTCGGCGAAATGGACCGAGCCACAGGCGGCCGAGCTACGTTTCGAGATCGATGGCTCCTCGTTCTGTCATCAAATGGTGCGATCGATCGTCGCCTTGTGTGTGGACGTCGGACGGGGCCTCGTCGATGTGGACGACGTTGGCGCCATACGGGACGCCCGTGACCGGAATGAAGCTCGGGGAGCGGCTCCGCCCCATGGCCTCACCTTGTGGCACATCGAGTATTGACCAGACGATCGGCAAGGCCTTTGGTCCCTTCTGGAGCTTCCGTGTTGCTCTCCCTGGCAAATCGCCGAGTCGCTAGGTTCAGAAGACGGACTCACACCAGGAGTATCACGCGTGTCAGAAGCAATTGAGAACCTACTGCAGGAATCCCGGACCTTCGCTCCGGCCCCCTCCTTCACCGCTCAAGCCAACGCTCAGCCGGGCATTCATGAAGAGGCTGCCGACGATTATCTGGCCTTTTGGAAGCGACAGGCGCTCGAGCGGATCTCATGGTTCAAGGAGCCGACCATTGTTCTCGACGACTCGAATCCCCCTTTCTTCAAGTGGTTCTCCGATGGCGAGCTCAACATCTCCTACAACTGTCTCGATCGCCACCTCGCCACGAATGGCGACAAAGTGGCCTACCACTGGGTCGGTGAGCCAGGGGACACGCGCACCCTCACCTATCGCGACCTCGCACATGAAGTGAACCGATTCGCCAACGGCCTGAAGAGCCTCGGCGTCGGGAAGGGCGATCGCGTCGCCATCTACATGGGAATGATTCCCGAGCTGCCAATCGCAATGCTGGCATGCGCACGGATTGGGGCGCCCCACTCCGTGGTGTTTGGTGGTTTCTCGTCCGATGCCCTTGCCGACCGCATCATCGACGCCGAAGCGAGTGTCGTCGTGACGCAAGACGGCTCATGGCGTGCCGGCAACGTGGTGCCCCTCAAGGCCAACACCGACATCGCTCTCGAGCGTTGTCCATCGATCCGGCATTCGATTGTGGTGAAACGAACTGAACAGGACGTCGTCATGGCAGACGGACGTGACGTGTGGTGGCACGACCTGATCGAAGGCCAGCCCACTGCGCTGGAGCCCGAGGTCATGAACGCAGAAGACCTCCTGTACATCCTGTACACGTCAGGAACAACGGGAAAGCCCAAAGGCATCGTCCACACGCAAGGTGGCTACCTGACTGGAATCACCACGACTCACAGCTACGTGTTCGACATCAAGCCGGACGATGTGTACTGGTGCGCCGCCGATATCGGGTGGGTGACCGGTCATTCCTACATCGTGTATGGCCCGCTCGCCAACGGAGCCACCGGTGTCATGTACGAAGGAGCACCCAACTTCCCCGAGCTCGACCGGTTGTGGTCGATCATCGACGAATACGGCGTGACCATCTTCTACACAGCGCCGACCGCAATTCGGGCTTTCATGAAATGGGGAGACCAGTATCCGGACGGCCACGACCTGTCGACGCTCCGGTTACTCGGCACCGTTGGGGAACCAATCAATCCAGAAGCCTGGATGTGGTACCACCTGCACATCGGCCGAGAGAACTGTCCGATCGTCGACACGTGGTGGCAGACCGAGACGGGAGCGATCATGATCACCCCCCTCCCCGGCGTCACCACAACCAAGCCCGGATCGGCGACGTTGCCCTTCCCAGGGATCGATGCAGACGTCGTGGACAAAGACGGCAATTCGGTACCGCTCGGTGGGGGAGGCTTCCTGGTCCTCAACCAGCCGTGGCCGTCGATGCTCCGCACCATCTATGGAGATGACCAGAGGTACATCGACACGTACTGGGGGAAGTTCCCCGGTCGATATCTGGCCGGCGACGGCTGCAAACGCGATGAAGAAGGGTACTTCTGGCTGTTGGGGCGGACCGACGACGTGATGCTTGTCTCGGGGCACAACATATCCACCACGGAGGTCGAGTCTGCTCTCGTCTCGCATCCATCCGTTGCAGAGGCAGCAGTGGTCGGCCGCAAGGATGAGCTCACGGGTCAGGCGATCGCTGCCTTCGTCACATTGCGCGGCGATGTCGAGGGCGATGCCGCACTCATCGAAGAGCTGCGGGACCATGTCGCGGCGTCGATCGGCCCCATAGCCAAGCCCAAGAGCATCGTCTTCACGGCCGATCTCCCCAAGACTCGGTCAGGCAAGATCATGCGGCGCCTGCTGCGTGACATTTCGGAAAAACGCCAGCTCGGTGATGTGACGACGCTGGCCAACGCCGACATCGTCCAAGAGATCACCGACAAGTCATCTGCCTCGAGCGACTGATCCGCTGCGACCAACCGACATCTGGCGCGCCCGTGGCGTCAACCGACGCGGGCGTCGCAAGGACGCTCACAGGCGTTGGCGGCGTGCGGTCGTAGACTGCTCGCATGCGTGCGGTGACCGGTTGTATCGTCCTTCTTGTAGCGCTCGTCGCGTGTGGGGATGATCCAACCGAGCCCGCTGCGATGCCCGCACAGGTCATGGATCAGGTCGCCGAAGCGATTGGCTCGACGGATTCGCTCCAGTTCCAGATCTCTGTCGAGGGACCTGGCGTCGAGCTCGAAGAAGGTGTTGCGCTCGAGCAGCTCACCGGCGTCTACGCCGCGCCCGACTCGGCCAGCACAGAAGCCCGCGTCGGAGTCCTCGGGCTCAATGCCAGCATCGATATCGTGACAATCGGCGACCGAGCCTGGCAGAAGGCCCCACTGGAGACCGAGTACACCGAGCTCGGTCCAGGCCAGGCGCCCTTCTCGGCATCCGAGCTATTCGCTCCTGACGGAATACCGGCGATCTTGAGGGATGGCATCGGCGGCGTTGCCCGCGCAGCAGAACCGGCCCCCGCTCTCGAGGCATTCCCCGGCGAGGCGTACGACGTGATCACGGGCACCATCGTCGGAACACGCATCGACGAGCTGACGAGCGGATTGGTGCGCTCCGAGGGTGCTGCCGTCACCGTGTTCGTCAACGACGGCGAGGCTCGACGGATTGTGATCGTAGAGGCAGGAGAAGGCCGCAACGTGTGGACGATTGATGCGTGGGCTTACGGCGAACCGGTCTCGGTGACGCCGCCACCCGGCTTCGAATGACAGAACGGCATTGGCTGTACCTCGGCGTCGGGCTGCCCGTGCTGCTCGGTGCGTTGGATCTGACGGTGATTTCTGCAGTACTCCCGGTGATCATCGGTGACCTCGATTTGGTGGTGCCCGACGGGGTTAGACAGGCTTCGTGGCTGGTCATCGGATATCTCGTCGCGTATGCGATTGGAATCGTCGGCGGAGGAAGGCTGGGCGACCGCTACGGATCGCGGCGAGTCCTCGTTTGGGCTGTGACCCTTTTTGGAGTTGCTTCAGCCGGGTTGATCCTCCTGGATGCGGCCTCGGTGCGCGTTGTGCAGCAGATCGCGTATCGCGGATTTGAGGCGAGGCCGGATCCAGGCGTGACTGCCTTGGCTGTTTTGACCGGTTGGCGGGTCCTCCAGGCGCTTGGGGCGGGCGCAGTCGTCCCCGCCGGCATGGCGTTTGGTTGGAAGAGGTTGCGCAGCAGATCGTGGCTCGGTTTCGTCGCTGCCGTGGACCTGCTCGGATGGACGTTTGGCCACCTCTACGGTGGCATCGTCGTACGTTTCTTCGATTGGCCGGTGGCCTTCTGGCTGAATGTCCCGGCAGCCGTCATCGCGATCGTCGTACTGACAAAGATCCCGGCCGATCCCGCCGGCACCAAGGCGTTTCCGTGGGGCTCCTTTGGGCTCGTGTCGGTCGGCCTCGCTGGGCTCATCGTCGGAATGGGCGGCGCCGAAGGTGCCAGCCTCCCGGTGCGGCCCGCCTACCTCTTGGGCGGCGCAGGCGTGTTGGCATGGGGGTTGCGAATCGGGCGGCATTCGCTCCTGCCATGGTCCGACATGAAGGCCAACCGGCCGGCCCTCGTCGCCAACGTGGCAGTCGGCTACGTTGTGTTTCTGTTGCTTGCCGCAGTTCCGATATTCGTTTCCGTTCTCGTCGAATCCGACTCGGACATGGCTGCGTGGACGACCGGGTGGACCATGACCGCCTTTACCGTGCCACTGGCCGCCTCGGCGCTGATTGGTGGGAAATGGGCCACGAGATCGGTGCTCGCTGCCGGGCTGGTCGCTGCGACCGTGGGCCTGCTGTTGTTGGCGACGTGGCAGCCGAATGTGCCGGCGATGCTGCCGGCGCTGGTGCTTTCGGGCGTCGGCCTCGGATGGCTCTTCGCCCCACTCGCCGAAGCTCCGTTGCGAGACGCCCGGGATGAGACAGCGGGCGCGGTCTCTTCGATCATCATCCTGCTCCGTCTAATCGGGATGGCAGCGGGGTCGTCGATACTGACGAGTTTCGTGCTGGTTGGGATCGCCGACCTCGATGTGTCGTCGGGTGTCACTGATGCAGTTCTGGATGTGTTCCACAACGTGCCGTGGATCGCCCTGCCTGCCATGCTCCTCCTCCTGCCGGCGTTGACCCTCCGCACCCAGGACTGATTTGTCTGACGGCCTCGGTGTCGCCTACCATTACCCGGCTTCGCGACCGCGAGGCATACCCCGATCCAGGTTCTTTTTCGTCCGCTCAGCCATCGAGTCAAGAGGTTCACAAGTGCGATTGCAGAAGACGTTTTCGCCCAATCCAACTGCAGTCGAGCGCCGATGGCTCGTTGTCGACGCAGCGGGCCTTCCGCTTGGGCGGCTTGCCTCGGAGACCGCCAAGATCCTGAGGGGCAAGCACAAGCCAACGTACGCGCCGCACGTCGACGTTGGCGACTACGTCATCATCGTGAATGCCGCCGATGTGCAGGTCACTTCGGGGAAATCGGCATCGAAGATCTATTACCGCCATTCGGGCTTCCCGGGAGGCTTGAAAGAAGAATCGTTCGAAGATCTCCAGAAGCGGCATCCCGAGCAAATCGTCGAACGGGCCGTGAAGGGAATGCTCCCCAAGAACCGGCTCGGCCGCAAGATGGGCAGCAAGCTCAAGGTGTACGCAGGCCCAGATCATCCTCATGCCGCTCAGGGCCCTGTGCCGCTCGATCTCGATATTCGGAAAGTGGAGGCTTGATGGCCAACGTGAAACCGCTGGTGCAGTCGACCGGCCGCCGGAAAGAATCGGTGGCTCGCGTTCGGCTCTACGACGGGACCGGGGCCATCGTCCTGAACGACCGGCCCTTCGAGGCGTATTTCCCGACCATGTCGCAGCGAGCCCGCGTGCTCGAGCCGCTTCGCGTTGCCGAGCGTGAAGGCCGCTACGACATCAAAGCGCAAGTCGACGGTGGTGGGACCACTGGCCAAGCCGACGCTATTCGCCTCGGCATTGCCCGAGCGCTGATCGAGCTCGATCCTGAGTTGCGCCCGCTCCTGAAGAAGGAAGGGCTGCTCACGAGGGACTCGCGCAAGGTCGAGCGCAAGAAATACGGGCTTCGCAAGGCCCGTCGGGCACCGCAGTACACCAAGCGCTAGCCGGCCGATCGATGGGCTCCTTCGGCTCGCGTCTCTTTGGCACCGACGGAGTGAGAGGCGAAGCCAACAGCCGTCTCACACCAGACCTCGCGCTGGCACTTGGCCGTGCCACCGGTGAGGGCATGAACCAGGGACCCGTGCTGGTCGGCCGGGATACCCGCCGTTCCGGTGAGATGCTCTCGCTGGCTTTTCAAGCCGGTCTCCATTCCGTGGGTATCGACACACTCGATGTGGGCGTGCTCCCGGCGGGCGGGATCGCCTGGTCTACCGAGCAGACCGGGGCCACCATGGGTGCCGTGATCAGTGCTTCCCATAATCCGGCTCCTGACAATGGAATAAAGCTCCTCGACCGTCGCGGGCAGAAACTCTCGGACCTGGCCGAGGGGGCGATCGAGAGACGCCTCGGAGAGGGGCCTCCATGGAGAACCCCGATCGGCCCTCTGGTTGGCACCCGGATGCCTCATGACACGGCAGCCGAGGGGTACGTCGAGTTTCTTCGCCAGCAATCCACGTACTCGCTGCGAGGAGTGGAGGTCGCTCTTGACTGCGCCAACGGTGCGGCGTTCGCAGTGGCGCCTGTGCTCTTCGAGCGCCTCAAGGCCGATGCGCGGGTGTTTGGGGCAACGCCTGACGGAACCAACATCAACGAAGGGGTGGGGGCGACCAACCCCGAATACCTCGCTCGACACGCCAAAGGTCGCATTGGGCTCTGTTTCGATGGCGATGCCGATCGGCTGATCGCCGTCGACGAAGACGGCCGCGTTGCCAACGGCGATGTGATCATGGCCATCATCGCTCGACATCTCAAGACCCAGGACAAGCTCAGGCAGAACATCATCGTGGGCACCGTGATGGCCAACCTGGGCTTCCGGAAGGCCATGGAAGAACTGGACATCGAATTCGTCGCCACCCAGGTGGGCGATCGATATGTCCTCGAGACGATGAAGGAGATTGGAGCTGGGCTGGGTGGGGAGCAGTCAGGCCATGTCATCTTTCTGGACTCGGCTCCTGGCGGTGACGGTCTCCTGACCGCCGTGAAGCTCATGGATGTGGTCGCCTCGTCCGGAAAGCAACTGCGACAACTCCGACAGGAAGTCATCACCGAATACCCGCAGGTGCTCAAGAACGTCCGAGTTGGAGACACATCCGGACTCGACGATGCGCGCGCACTGTGGGAGGCAGTCGCAGAAGCCGAACGCTCCATGGATGGAGACGGCAGAGTGCTCGTCCGGGCTTCAGGCACTGAGCCTCTTATCCGGGTGATGGTGGAAGCCGCCACCGTCGACACCGCCAACAGCATCGCCGATCAGCTCGTGGCAGTCACCGAGCGCACGTTTCGTTGACTCAGCCTCTCAGGCGGGATCGTCACCGGCGACTGCGATCGCAAACACCATGGCCTGAGTATCCGTGTGGGTGATCGAAACCTCGACATGGGTCACTCCAAGCATGCGGGCCCGGGTCGCAGCAGTGCCGGTCATCTTGACCGTCGGTTTGCCGCCTCCGGTGATCTCGACATCCTTCCAACGGACGCGCCGCCAACCTGTTCCCATTGATTTCATGACAGCTTCCTTGCCGGCGAATCGGGCAGCCAACCTGCGGGCCGGCTTCGCAAAGCGAAACGCGTATTCGCGCTCATGATCGGTGAAGCACCGATGTGCGAATTTCGGGTACTTCTCCAAGACGCGCTCAACACGGTCGATATCCGCCAAATCAACGCCAACGCCAACGATGTCCATGCAGAGACTCTATTCATGGTCGACCGACTTTGGGCCTCCCTCTGTCACCTCCTCCAGCGAGCGAAGCGAGCGGCGGTTGCGGAGCAACCGCGACGCAATGCCATCCAAGTCATGGGTCTTGGGTCATGGGTCATGCGTCATGAGTCATGAGTTTCAACCAGGCCGAGCGCCGAAGGCGCGGGGCCTCTCTAGCATTGACATATGAAACCGGTGCTCACTGCCGAGGCGAGCGCGCAGCTCGACGCTGCCCACGCCGACCAACTCGGGACACTCATGGACCGCGCCGGGTACGCAGTCGCGATCAACGCGGTTGACTTGGGTTTCGGCTACGGAAGCCGTATTTCGATCCTGGCCGGGCCCGGCAACAACGGGGGAGATGGCTACGTTGCCGCCACCGAGTTGCGACGGCGAGGTGCCGCAGTAACCGTGTTCCAGCTCGAAGAGCCACGAACCGATATTGCCCGCGAAGCCGCTGAACGGGCCCACCTCGGGGGCGTGCCCGTTCGGGGATGGATCGACCATCCGATCGAGTCCGACTTGATCATTGATGCCCTTTTTGGTGGAGGTTTTCGCGGCGATATTCCGGTGGGGGTGGCGGCGTGGTCGGCGACCGATCGCCCGGTGTTGTCAGTGGATGTTCCCAGCGGCGTCAACGCATCCACCGGCTCGGCCGCTGACGGCGCATTCGGGGCAACCAGGACCGTCACATTCCACGCTCTCAAGGTGGGACATTGCATCGGACCCGGCGCTGAGCTCTGCGGCGAGGTGGTGGTTGCCGAGATTGGGCTGAGGGGCGGAGATGCGGCATTCTGGATTGCCGAGGCCGCCGACGCACCCCGCCCGGCTCGCGCCAGGCAAGCGCACAAGTGGTCGAGCGGCGCGGTGGCGGTGGCAGGGGGCAGCCCGGGCATGGGCGGGGCGGCATTGCTCTCGGCTCGGAGCGCGCTGGCGGCCGGAGCCGGTGCCGCACTGGTGAGCAGCACTGCGGACCTTGTCGACACCTACCGGGCCGCGCCCGAACTGCTCACCGCCGTGCGAGCAGACGGCGCGGCAGGCGCCGATGATTTCTTGGCGCAAGCGGAACGCTTCGACGCAGTCGTCGTCGGCCCCGGCCTGGCCGAAGGCAACGACGCGTTCATCGAGCGAGTCGTCGCCGAAGCCAGTCAGGTTCTGATCCTTGATGCAGGCGGCTTGGCGGCCACGACGATCGAGCAGTTGGCCGAGCGGACCGGTCCGACGGTGCTCACGCCGCATGGTGGTGAGTTTGAGCGATTGGCCGGTGTTGGGGCCTCGTACCAAGCTGCCGCGGATCTGGCGGGTCGGACAGGCGCAGTGGTCCTTCTGAAAGGGGGACCGACCTTCGTGGCGAGCGACGCCGGCATTGCCGCGGTAACGACTGGGGGACCGGAGCTGGCTACGATCGGCACCGGTGACGTGCTCGCCGGCGCCCTGGCTGCCTTGGCGGCCAGGGGTCTCGACCCCAGAACGGCTGCGACCAGTGCTGCATATTGGCATGGACATGCCGGTGCCGCGCTCGCTGCTACAGGTACGGTTACAGCCGACCGACTCGTCGACGAGTTGAGGAAGTGGGTGTGGTGAGGCCGTCGTATGTCGACATAGATCTCGGGGCAATCACCCACAACGTGAAGGCGTATCGGCGTCAGGTCGCTCCGGCTCAGATCTGCGCGGTCGTAAAGGCCGACGGATACGGCCACGGCGACGTGCCGGTCGCCGAAACCGCCCTCGAAGCCGGAGCATCGTCGCTGGCGGTTGCAACGGTTCAGGAGGGCATCCGGCTCCGCGAAGCGGGCCTGGATGCTCCCATCCTGCTCCTGTCGGAGCCTCCGACGGAAGCCATCTCGACCCTCCTTCAATGGCGGCTGACGCCGACGGTATATCACCGAGAATTCGTACAAGCGATGAGTGAGGCGGGTGCAGGGCTCGGGGCGTTCTCGATGAGGGTCCCGCTCCATCTCAAAGTGGACACAGGTATGCACCGAGTCGGAGTGGGCCCTGACGAGGCGCTCGACGTGGCAGTCATGATCCGGGACGCTCCCAAGCTGGACCTCGAAGGCGTGTGGACGCACTTTGCCGTTGCGGAGGAAGATCTCGAGTTCACGCGCCTCCAGATCGACCGATTCGATCAATTTCTGGAGCGCCTGGCCGATCTCGACATACCGACACCCATGCGCCATGTCGCCAACACAGCCGGGATTCACCTCGGCCGGGAAGCGACGTTTGACATGGTTCGCCTGGGCATCGGCCTCTATGGGTTGCAGCCGGATCCCCAACGGCCGGGACCCGTGGCGCTTCGGCCAGCAATGAGAGTCGTGTCGGAGGTGACCCACGTGCGACGCCTACCCGCCGGATCGCGTCCCTCGTACGGGCGTCGGCGCCCCCTCACCGCGGACTCCAACGTGGCAACCGTGCCGATCGGATACGCCGACGGTGTTCCTCGACCGCTCTCCGATCAGGCCGAAGTGCTCATCCACGGCAACCGTTATCCACTCGCCGGCTCGGTGACGATGGACCAGCTAGTCGTGGACTGCGGTGACGAGCCGATCGAAGTAGGCGACGAGGTGGTCCTGATCGGGAAACAAGGGGGGTCGAAGGTCACTGCTGACGAATGGGCGAGGCATCTCGGGACCATCAACTATGAGATTGTCTGCCGTATTGGTCCCCGTCTTCCGAGGAGATATTCGTGAGCCTCACCGATGTTGCGGGGATCGAACTTGGTCATTGGACGGACGGCACGGCGCGCACAGGATGCACCGTGGTTGTGCTTCCTTCGCCGAATATCACGGCAATCGACATCCGCGGCGCTGCTCCGGGGAGTAGGGAAACCGCTCTCCTGGGCCACGGGATGAAGGTCCTGGAGGCCAATGCCATTGTCTTGTCGGGGGGCAGTGCCTACGGACTTGCCAGTGCAGATGGTGTGATGGCCGAGCTCGAGGCGATGGGACGGGGACATGACACGCCCTTCGGGGTAGTACCGATTGTTCCGACAGCGGTCATCTACGACCTCGGCGTTGGCGACCCGTCGGTGCGGCCGACGGCGGAAGCGGGCGCCCTTGCGTTCCGCGCCGCCACCTCCGGACCGGTTGAGATCGGGCAAGTAGGAGTTGGGTGCGGTGCCACAACGGGCAAATGGCGAGGATTCGAACACGCGGTACCTTCGGGCGTGTTCAGCGCCTCGGCGAGTCTGGAGGATGCGACCGTTGCTGCGCTCGTGGTCGTCAACGCCATTGGTGACGTGGATCCGAACTTCGACGCTGCTCCGCTTGCGTTTCCCGATAAGACCGATCTCACCAACACCACGCTGGCCGTGATTGCGACGGACGCGTCCGTTGATCGATCCGACCTGGCCAGGCTTTGTATTCGCGCTCACGATGCATTCGCTGCCTCGATCTACCCGGTTCACACCCGCTACGACGGCGACGCGGTCTTTGCTGTGTCGTGCGGTGACAAGCAGGTCGATCTCGACCAACTCGGCGAAGTGGTCTTTTCTGTCACACGCAGTGCGATTCTTGCGGCGCGCCCGTCGTGATGCTCGCAGCCGCAGCCGCAGCCGCAGCCGCAGCCGCCGGCGGCACTTCGCCTCCAACGGTCGTCATCGAGCACCGCCTGGAGAGAAGGAGGATCCATTCGGTGAGCCATTCGTCGGTCGTCGTGGAACACCGCCCTGGCGGCCTTCCTTGGTATTGCCCGCTCGGGATGTCATGACAAGCATCGTCACATGCCGGGCCCGAAGATCGCCATCCTCGCCAATGAGACCCACGCAATCGCTCCGAATCTGGACTTTCAGCTCCATTCCCTGGCGCCGGCCGTGGTGATGACGCACGGGGGGCTTCGCTACCGGGCACACTGCGAAAAGTTCCGAAGGCATCACCCGGTTGCTGGGAACCGCGTATCCTGAGCTGGGCGGATGGTGGTGCCGATCTTCTATCCCGCTGCCGCCCTCTGCCAAGGCAGCAAAGTGCGTGAGGCCATGCGATCTCACTTGGCGCGCGCAGTCATGGTGATGCAGGAGAGCGTGTGACGATCGAAGTGCGGACCACAGACGTTGCGGAGACGATGATGGTGGGCAGGCGGCTCGCCTCCTTGGCGCGGCCCGGAGACGTGATTGCGTTGACCGGCCCGCTCGGCGCGGGCAAGACGGCGTTTGTAGGTGGCCTCGCCGAAGGCCTCGGCATCAACGAGCCGGTCACGAGCCCCAGCTTCGTCCTGATGCGGCGCTATGACTCCGGGTTCACTCCACTCGTTCATGTGGATGTCTACCGACTCAGCAGCCTTGGGGAATTCGAGGATCTGGAGGCGTACGAGGAGGGTCGCGAGGGGGTTGTCGTGATCGAATGGGGCGACGCCATCGCCCCGGCGCTGCCCACCAATCATCTGACGGTCGAGCTGAAGCCACTGTCCGAATCGGAGCGCTCGATAAGGCTCGTAGCCTGCGGGGACTGGGAGAGCAGGCCCCTGAAAGAGCTGACAGCGTGAAGGTTCTCGCTATCGAAACGTCCACTCCAGCCTCGTCCGTGGCGCTGGCAGAAGATCGGTCGATAGTCGCGTCGGCCGGGAAGGTCGATCGGAAAGGCCATTCGGCCTTCCTCGTCAGCGCGCTCGACTTTTGCTTCGACCAAGCCGATTGGAAGCCGCAAGACCTCAGCGCGGTGGTTGTCGACGTGGGTCCCGGCCTCTACACGGGCATCCGCGTCGGGCTGGCCACGGCACAGGGCCTGGCCGCCGCGCTCGGTGTGCCGTTGCTTCCGGGCAACGCCCTCGATTCTCTGGCTCTGCGGGCGACGACCGGCCGCCGACATATCTACGCGATCGTCGATGTCCGTCGAGGAGAGTGGGCGGTGGCGTCGTACCGTCCCGTCCCCGGAGGTGTTGTGAAGGATGGGCGCGGGCAGCTCGTCACCGCCAATACCCTTCGAGGAATGCTGGAATCGGACCCTGAGGACGTCCTACTCGTTGGTGACTGGGAGTCGCTGCCCGGGTCGACGCTCACCGGGTTGCATCGAATGAAGACCGGCCGGCCCAGGTATCCAGTGGCCGACGCTCTCATCGAGTCTGTGGCCGCTCGTCTTCACTCCGAGGATTACCCGCACCCCGACGAGATACGGCCGCTCTATATGCGGGAGCCCGACGTTCAAATCGGCTGGGAGCAGCTGAGATCGGAGGGGCCGTGGGAGGAGCTGGCGTGATCACATTACGTAGGATGACGCGACACGACATCGACGCCGTGGTGGCCCTCGAACAGGAGATCTACCCGGCGCCATGGTCGGCGAATGTCTTCTTCGCCGAACTTCAGCAGCCGGGACGCACCTATGTGGTCGCCGAGGATGGCGACGAAATCGTCGGTTACGGCGGGATGATGATCGTGATCGACGAAGCGCACATCACAACCATCGCCGTCATTGAGTCTCGTCGCGGGCATCGCCTCGGCACACGACTGATGCACTGCCTTGCCGAAGTGGCGGTGAAGGCAGGGGCCAAACACCTCACCTTGGAGGTGCGAGCCTCGAATCGAAACGCACAAGCGCTCTACCGGCGTTTCGGGATGGGCCCTGTGGGTGTCCGGAAGGACTACTACATCGACGAAGATGCCCTCATCATGTGGGTCAACGACATCGATGGCCCCGAATACGCTTCCCGGCTCACACTCATCGGGGCAGGTCTCCATGATTGAACCAACGGTTCTGGCGTTCGAAACGAGCTGCGATGAGACCGCGGTGGCGGTGGTGCGCGGCACGACCGCCCTCTCGAACGTATTGTCCAGCCAAGTCGGAATCCATGCGCGATTTGGGGGGATTGTGCCCGAGGTTGCAGCTCGTGCCCACGTCGAGTCCATACGCTCTATGACGCACCGAGCGCTGGCTGAGGCAGGTGTTCATCCCGATGACCTCGACGGGGTCGCGGCAACTCAGGGCCCCGGCCTCATCGGGGCGTTGCTGGTCGGCTTCTCCTTCGCCAAGGCAACCGCCTGGGCGCGGCAGCTCCCCTTCATCGGAGTCGACCACATGGAGGGACATCTGTTCGCTCCCCGGCTCACCGCGCCCGACTTCACGCCCCCCGCAGTGGTGCTGCTGGCATCCGGTGGCCACAGCCAGATCGTTCATGTGCGCGATTGGGGCCAATACGAGGTCCTCGGCCAAACCATCGACGACGCCGCCGGTGAAGCGTTCGACAAGTTGTCCCGATTCATGGGCATGGGCTATCCAGGCGGCCCGGCAATCGATCTCGCCTCTGATGGTGGAGATCCAGCCGCCGTCCAGTTCCCGCGTGCTCTCCCCGGGGATCGATACAACGTTTCCTTCAGCGGGCTGAAGACCTCCGTGACCACGTTTCTCGAGAAGGGCAAGAAGGCCGGTCATCTTCCCTCTCGTGCCGACGTTGCCGCGTCCCTTCAAGAGGCCATCGTCGATGTGCTCGTTGACAAGACATTCAACGCCGTCGAGGACACCGGTGTTCAAGTCGTCGGCGCCGGGGGAGGGGTCCTCGCCAATCGGCGTCTTCGGACGCGCCTTCAGGAAGAGGCCGACCGACGGGGGATAGCCCTGTTCGTGCCTCCGCCGGAGCTCTGTACCGACAACGGCGCAATGATCGGCGCCGCCGGCGCCCACTGGCTTGCCGAAGGTCACTACACCGCCTGGGATGCCGGAGCGGACGCGGGGATGTCGCTCGGGTCAGGCTCCGAGCGAGGCTGATCGACCCGGGCACGCCCAGGGTCGAAATTCTGGACGAGCGGCCCTTCGGCCGCACTCATGGTCGTCACGGCGTACACGCTGCCGTGACTCCGGGACGAGCGGCCGGCTCAGCCTCCCCCTCGAGCTCCCCCAAGAGGGCTTGAGCTTGTACTTGAGTCGTCTGTCGTGGTTCGTGGCGCTTGGTGGAGAACGCAATGGGCTCTCCATTACGGTTCCGGGGTAATGGACGGGTTGGCAGCGAAGCGGCAACGGCCGAGCGTCCGGCCGGCGTCTGTTTGGACCGTGTGAGGTCTCGGTCATGCCCCTACTGCGTTGCTCGAAGTCTGGCGCCATTATCCTGCCGTTTAGCACTCGCGGTCGGAGAGTGCTACATTTCTTAGCACTCTCGTTATGAGAGTGCTAACTGTCTCGCAAGGAGGAATAGGCATGAAGCTTCAGCCTCTTGGGGATCGCGTGGTTGTCAAGGCCCTCGACGATCTGGAAGCCAAGACGGCCTCCGGAATCGTCATCCCTGACACTGCAAAAGAAAAGCCCCAGATTGGTGAAGTTCTGGCAGTCGGCCCAGGCGCGTTGAATGACGACGGCGAACGGCTTCCAGTAGATGTAGTGGTCGGACAAAGGGTCGTCTACGCAAAGTACGGCGGGACCGAGATCAAGATCGAGGGCCAAGAACTCCTCGTGCTCTCGTCTCGCGACCTACTCGCCGTAGTCGAGTAGCTCACAGGAGGAACAATGGCAGCGAAAGATCTTCGTTTCAACGAAGAGGCACGGCACGGACTTGAAGAGGGCGTCAACAAACTGGCCAACGTGGTCAGGGTGACGCTCGGTCCCAAGGGCCGCAATGTCGTGTTGGAAAAGAAGTGGGGTGCCCCCACGATCACCAACGACGGCGTCACGATCGCCAAAGAAATCGAGTTGGACGACCCCTACGAGAATATGGGTGCGCAGCTCGCCAAGGAAGTAGCCACCAAGACAAACGATGTCGCGGGTGACGGCACCACCACTGCGACCGTTCTGGCGCAGGCGATGGTTCGCGAAGGACTGCGCAACGTCGCGGCCGGCGCCAACCCGATGGGCGTGAAGACCGGCATCGAGCAGGCCGTCGACAAGGTGGTCGAGTTCATCAACGATTTCTCGAAATCGGTGGACACGAGTGCTGAGATCGCCAACGTTGCCGCCATCTCGGCGGCCGACAAGGAAATCGGCAAGAAGATCTCCGAAGCGATGGACAAGGTCGGCAAGGACGGTGTGATCACCGTAGAAGACGGCCAAACCTTCGGAATCGAACTCGAATTCACCGAAGGCATGCAGTTCGACAAGGGTTACATCTCGCCGTACTTCATCACTGATCCAGACAGTCAAGAGGCGGTTCTGGAGAACCCGTACATCCTCTTGGCGAACCAGAAGATCAGCTCCGTGAATGACTTGTTGCCGGTGCTCGAGAAGGTTCAGCAGTCCGGCAAGCCGCTCATCGTCTTGGCCGAGGACGTCGAGGGCGAAGCCCTGGCCGTGCTCGTTGTCAACAAGATTCGTGGCGTCTTTGCGTCGGCCGCAGTCAAGGCTCCAGGATTTGGCGAGCGTCGCAAGGCCATGATGCAGGACATTGCGATCCTCACGGGCGGAACGGTCATCTCCGAAGAGGTTGGCCTGAAGTTGGACGGCGTGACCATCGACATGATGGGCCAAGCCCGTCGGGTGATCCTGACCAAGGATGACACGACGATCGTCGATGGCGCCGGCGCTGACGCCGACGTTGCCGCTCGGATCAAGCAGATCGAGCGCGAGATCGACAACTCGGATTCCGATTGGGATCGCGAGAAGCTTCAGGAGCGGCTCGCCAAGCTGTCGGGTGGCGTTGTCGTCATCAAGGTCGGCGCAGCTACCGAGGTAGAGCTGAAAGAGAAGAAGCACCGCATCGAGGATGCCGTTTCGGCGACCCGGGCGGCTGTCGAAGAAGGCATCGTGCCCGGTGGTGGCGTCACGCTGCTCCGTGCGCAAGAAGCCATCGACAAGCTTCGTGGCGGAACCGACGAGGAGAAGGTTGGTCGGGCCATCGTGCGCAAGGCGCTCGAAGAGCCGATTCGCCAGATTGCCATCAACGCCGGCTATGAAGGCGGCGTTGTGGTCGAGAAGGTACGCGAGGCATCCGGTCCGATCGGGTTCAACGCCGCAACCGGTGTGTACGAGGACCTGTTGGCGGCCGGTGTGCCGGATCCCGCCAAGGTGACTCGTTCGACCGTACAGAACGCGGCTTCGATCGCGGCGCTGCTCCTCACCACTGAGGCGCTCATCGCAGAGCAGAAGGAGGACACTCCTCCGATGCCCGGCGGTGGCGGCGGCCACGACCACGACATGGGCTTCTAGCAAGTAGCAGTTGGCGTTTCACACCTAGCGATTCGCCGAAAAAGAAATGCGGCGGGCTTTCGAGCCCGCCGCATTTTGTTGCAGTCCGGCTTGAGCACTGCGCGGCGCTCGAACACCCGGCTCGACACAGGAAAGCGGGCCCGAAGGCCCGCTTTCTGCTGAGGGAGGTTGTTTGCCTTATCGGCTCATGCGGAGGAGTGCTGCCTCAGATCGAAGGCCGTCGAGGCGGGCTCGAGATTCGTAGAGTGCTGCAGAATCAGCGCCGGATGCGCGAAGGTCCTGGTGTTCGTTCCATACAGCGAGGAGCTGCTTGAACGTGGTTTCGAATGTGCTCATGAGTGCTCCTTTCTTTGTGTGATAACAATAACAAACCCGTCAAGCTATTTGAAGACGATAACCAATTGCAGACAGAGAGATCATGATAGAATTCAAAAGTCAATCGCCAATATCCTTAGGAAATCATGGCTAGTCTACGCCTCGTCCTCGGTGCCGGTTGCGAAGATGTGGTTTACCGAAAACTCGAGAGGGACCGGAAATGGATGACATCAGCTGGATGCTCTTGGAAGAGCTCCAACGGAACGGTCGTGCGTCGTACCGACAACTCGGGGAGGCCGTGGGGTTGACCGCGCCTGCCGTGGCCGAGCGTATGCGGAAGCTGGAGAACAGCGGGGTCATCGAAGGCTATCGGGCCGTTGTCAACTACGAGCAGATCGGATTGCCGATCCTGGCGGTCATCCGGCTGCGCACGAGAGGAGAGTTCGAGGGAAAGGTCGGACACGTCGTCGCCGAAATCCCCGAGGTGATCGAATGCCACCGCGTCACAGGGTCGGAAAGCCACGTTCTCACCGCGGTGCTCCGCTCGACCGCTCATCTCGAGGACCTGCTCGATCAGTTGCGGCCGTACAGTGAGACAATCACGAATATCGTCACCTCGTCTCAAGTCCGCAATCGCATTCTGACTCGGTCTGCGGTCGAACTCGCCGGCTAGACGCAGCAGTCGGGGCGCGGCTAGGTGCCTCCATGGACCGCCTGGATGGCTTCGCGCCGGCGCTCATATTCGTCTTCGAGCAGGCTGTATACCGTGTGATCCAGCCATGTGCCGGCCACTTTGATCTCCTCGCGAAGGACCCCTTCAACACTGAATCCGAGCTTCTCTGCGATCCTCTCCGAACCGCGGTTGCCCACCGCGATGCGGAGAACCACGCGGTGCATCTTGAGCTCATCGAACGCCACCGCCAGGACTCGTGCCGTCGCTTCCGTCCCGACGCCGCCTCTCGTTTCGTCAGATCGGATCCAATAGCCGATTTCGCCCACTCGAAAGGGGCGCGACACGTGCCAGACGCTGATATTGCCGATATGGCGATCCAGGTCGGCGTGCGCCCTGATGGCAAAGTCGAATGCGCGACCCTCTTTCCACGCACGGGCCGTTTCCCGGATGAAACGGTTGGCGTCGATTCGGTTGTAGCCGAGGTGCGCCCAGGGCAGCCATTGGTGCAGCTCCGGGAGTGATTTGCCTACCGCCTCGAGGAGCGGCTCGGCGTCGCGTCGCTTGAACGGGCGGAGCTCGAAACGGCTGGTGTGTCTCGGTGCTGGGTCGAGATCCATGAGCGGAGAGACTATCGCCTGTCCGAGCAACGGGCCACCATGGCCGCAAAATCGGCCTAGCCGAGGGTTCCGTCATAGGATGCCGCGGTGGCAGACACAGCGTGGTCGTTTCCCGGGCTCCGGCCATCTCTCGACGTAGTCCCAGACGTCAGCTACGCCGCGGTGCTCCTGGCGCTGTTTCAGGATGGTGCTCACACACGATTGGTGCTCACAAAGCGACCCCTGACAATGCCGACGCACGCCGGCCACCTGGCGTTCCCAGGTGGGCGCCCCGATCCCGGAGATCGTGGCCCGCTCGACACGGCACTGCGGGAAGCGCATGAAGAGATGGGCATCGAGCCGTCGACGGTCACAGTCCTCGGATATCTGGAACCTATCCACACCGTGGAATTCGAGCTGTATGTCGCTCCGGTCGTGGGTCGACTGCCGGATGAGCCCGATTTCGTGCCGAGCCCCCGCGAAGTCGATCGTGTTCTCCTTCCGGCACTCTCCGATCTGCGTGACGAACGCCAATGGCGGTCCGAGACCTGGCGGGAGCGTCGGGTGTGGTTCTTCGACATCGAGGGTGAGGTGCTGTGGGGGGCGACGGCAATGATGGTGCGGCGCTTGCTCGGGCTCGGAGGCGCCGAGATCTGATGCTGTCGAGATGTCCGCTGCGCCGGCGGGTGACCGGCGCAGCGAAGATCACGCACCGGCTCTGATCAGTCCAACGACCAAGCCTTCGGTCAATGCCTCCCACGATGCCTCGATGATGTTTTCGTGTACCCCGATGGTTCCCCAACTGTCGGCATGGTCGCTGGTCTCGAGGAGCACCCGAACTCTCGCTCCCGTTCCATCGGACGAATCGAGCACGCGCACCCGATAGTCCGTGAGGCGAAGATCGTCGATTTGGGGGTAGGTGCCTTGCAGCGCCGCTCGCAAGGCCTCATCGAGAGCGTGAACGGGGCCGGTTCCTTCGCCAGTGGTGACAATGCGTTCGCCGCCCACCGTCGCCCGCACGGTGGCTTCGGCAGTTACGCCCTCGTCCGCCCTTCGCTCGATGAACACACGGAAGGACTCCAGCGCGAAGTATTCCTGGCGCCAGCCAGTCATTCGCCGAACGAGCAGTTCGAACGAGCCATCGGCGGCCTCGAAGTGGTAGCCCTGATGTTCCAGCAGTTTGATCTCCTCGATGACACTCCGAGCGAGGTCGTCGTCCATTTCCAAGCCGAGCTCGCCTGCCTTGAAAAGAATGCTCGCCTTGCCGGCCAACTCGGACACGACCATTCGCGTATGGTTCCCAACGGCGCTGGGATCGGTGTGCTCGTAGGCATCCGGCCTTCGAGCCAGCGCCGATGTATGGAGCCCAGCCTTGTGCGTGAACGCCGAACTACCGACATAGGGGTGATGAGGATCGAGAGCGATATTCACGATCTCGGCAATGTGATGGGCGATCGGTGAGAGAAGCTGGAGCCGCTCATCGGGAATGACGGACAGGCCCATCTTGATTGCGAGATCCGGCAGCAACGTTGAGAAATCGGTGTTCCCGGTTCTTTCTCCGTAGCCGTTGATGCATCCTTGGATCTGACGAATACCCAGGTCGATCGAGGCGAGTGAGGACGCCACTGCAGTGCCGACATCGTTGTGGAAGTGGACGCCAATCTCCGCATCGGGCAGTGCGCTCCGCACGGCAGAGATCGTGCCTTGAATCTCCTGGGGAAGGCGTCCTCCGTTGGTGTCGCACAAGATCAGTCGTTCGGCGCCCTCTCCATGGGCGACCCGCAAGACCTCGAGCGCAAAATCAGGGTTGGCCGCAAAGCCGTCGAAGAAGTGTTCGGCGTCGAAAAAAACTCGCCGATCCCTGCTCCTGAGGTGAGCGATACTCTCGGCCACCATGGCAACGCCCTCGTCGAGATCGGCGCGAAGCGCTTCGAGGACGTGGTAGTCCCACGCCTTTCCCACGATGCAGATCGTCTCTGTCTCCGCAGCGAGCAATGCCTCGAGCTGCGGGTCATTGTTGACTGCGCCGCGCGGCCGCCGTGTTGATCCGAAAGCAACCAGCTGTCCGTTCGACAAGTCCAACTCGGATTGCGCCCTTGCGAAGAACTCGTCATCCTTTGGGTTGGCGCCCGGCCAGCCGCCTTCGATGTAGTGCATGCCGAGTTCGTCGAGGAGGCGAGCGATGCGGAGCTTGTCACCAACAGTAAGTGAGATCCCCTCTTGCTGGCTCCCATCTCGGAGCGTCGTGTCGTAGATCTCGAGCACCATGCTTCTCCTTGCCATCAAAAAACCTCTCGCAAGGCGAGAGGTCACTGCGCATACGCGGGTATGCGCTCAGCCGGTAATGATGGTCGTAGTGGTCATCGCTCCGCCAGTATGGCGCAATTCTGCCCAAACGCGCAACAGAGGCGCCTCTCTCGTGAGGAACCTCCGTCGCTGACGAACCATAACCTTCCCGTGTGGAGGCGATAGTAGTGAGTATGATGAGGTGCGGCAAGCCGACATAGGGGGACAACATGGGCGATGGCGACAGCCGAATCGCGCTGCTGGAAGCTGCGTGGGAGCTGACCGTCGAATCCTTTGGGCTGAGCGCTACCGGACAGACGTCCCCGGCCGCCAAGGTGCTCGATCAGCTCAAGACGGCCGAGATCGCATCCCGAGCCGGTTTGACGACCGGAGCCTTTTTCAACCGGTGGCCCTCTCGAGACGAGTTTCTCGATGAGTTTCTCGACTTTGCGTTGTCGATTGACCGGTACCCGGGGCCGACGCAGTTGTTCGAGGTCTTCGCCGAATCGGCTGGTTTGCCGCTCGGGGATTTGGTTGAGCGCCTCGTTGCGGTCAACGTTGCCGAACTCGAGTCCAGCCCGACCCTCTATGTGCAGGTGCACCTATGGTCGTTGAGCGGGCAGCGGCCCGATGTGGCCGATCGGCTCCGGCGCCTCAATGTCGAGCTGCGCGATCGAATGGTGCCGTTCTACGACGCCGTCTTGGCGTCGCTCGGGCGGGAGTACCGGCACCCCTTCGATGGCCCGTCGGTGTCGTCGCTCCTGAACGCACTGACCATGGGATTCGTGGAACAGCGCGTCGTGGGAGGCGAGGACGCTCCGTCGCTGACGGTCCTGACCAGCGCTATTTTGGGCTGGATACCGGTTGTTTCTCGCAGCGGCGACGATCTTCGCACGGTCGAAGAAGTGGTGGACAGCGCACTCCTCGAAGGAGCCCCGTCGTGAAGAAGAGATGCGGGTTACGCATGAAGGCGGCAAGCAGATTACTTGCCGCCCGCAAAATGCGACTCATGCACCCCCGTGGTGCGGAACCTCCCAGTAGGTCCCTTGGTAGGGGCATAGTAGCAACTATGATGGGCGCCGTCTAGTGCGTTTCTGGCGATATCCATGACCATTCGAGATGAAGGCGGAGATAGCCGCGAGCTCATGCTCTCTGCGGCGTGGGACATGATCGTGGAGTCCTTTGGCTATGGCGGAGGTTCACCTCGCCCGGCCGAGGCCAAGATCCTCGAACAATTGAAGGCCTCGGACATTGCTCATCGAGCCGGATTGACGACCGGTGCTTTCTACAATCGATGGCCCAATCGTGAATCCTTCCTGTCGGAATTCATCGACTACGCCCTATCGGTCGACCGGTCTCCGACGTACAGCGCCCTCAAAGAGATCGTGAGTGATTTTGATGGCGACGCCGAAGACCTCGTGCGCCTGGTCGCCCGCGAGGACATCAGAGTGATCGTCGCCAATCCGGCGTTTGCCATCCATACCCATCTCTGGTCGATGATGCGGTCGCGCGACGACATCGGCCGCCGGATGGAAACCATGTATGAGGATTACCGGGCCGAATCGGCGCCGATCTTCGAAGCGCTCATGGATGCGCTCGATCGTGACCCCCATCCCGATTTCACGATGGAGGAGCTCATCCAGTTCCTGATGGCGATGTCAGAGGGCCTGTCGCTTCAATACGCCGCCGGCGGTCCCGGCGCCCCACACGTGGACCTCTTCGGGAAGCTCATCCTGGCGATATTGCCAAGCCTCACCGTCCCGCGCTAGGGGTTCGCCAACCCGAGGGTGGTTGGCGATACTTGTGGGATGGTTCGCGTTTTCATCGGCGTCGCTGCTTGGGCGGTACTCGTTGTGGTGCTGGCAGCCTGCGGGCAGCCGTCTGTGGAGGTGCTCGCCGCCGAACAGCTCATCGAGGAACAACTAGCCGACGACCTCGGGCTGGTGCTCGACGCAACATGTCAGGAGCCGAATCCTCCTACCGAGATCAGCTGCGTCGCCGACGACTCGGCCGGCGCTCGAGTGCTCATCGTGGGAGTCGTCGGCGCCGATGAGCTATCGCTGCGGACCCTCAATGTCGTGGCAGCCGACCAGATCGACCTCGTGATGAGTTCGTTCGCCGCGGCGAGCGCCGAATTGGCTCTGCCGAGCGGATCGCTCGACTGTGGCTCGGTCTCGATCGTCGTAGACGCCAACGACATGTTCTCCTGCCAGTTCGTGGCCGAGTCCGAGCATGTCGCGCCGGTCACGGTGACGGTAGATGGGCTGGACGCCGCCGATCCGAAGTTCTCGTTCGAAGTGGCGCTGGGACCAGATGTCGCCGCCGAGGGGATCATCGAGCACGTCATTCTGCCGGAGCTCGGATTTGGCGACTCGCGAGCCATATGTGCAGACGGTGACATCGGGGGCGAACCGTTCTCTTGTGGGGTGCTTCTCGACGACGGACGACTTCTCGAGTTCGTTGCCTTCGATACAGGAGGGGCGATCGAGGTTGCAGCCGCCAACGTGCTCCGACCGACCGAGTTGGCGAAGCTCGATGCAGCGTTCGCAGATACGGTTGGGGCAATAGGGGTCGTCATTCCGGGCGGGCGCCTCGACTGTGGCGCCGATGCCGTCATCCTCGACACGACGAACTCGTTCAAATGCGTCTACGGAGCTCCCAATCAGGTTCCGATCGATGTCACGGTGACGGTTACGGGGTTGGGCACCGCCGACGAAGCTTTCGGTTTCGAGTTCGCCGAGCTCACTCCGTGAGCGACAACCGAGCCGCGACCGTCGTCGTTTGTCGTGACGGTCAGAGCATCCAGGGAGGGAGACTGTCGGGATCGAGCTCGTAGCGCCTGATTGCGTCCGCGACACGTTCGGGCTTCACAACGCCTTGCTCGGCGAGCTTGGCCAGGACGGCCACAACGACGTGGCCTGCGTCTGTTTCGAAGAAGCGTCGGAGGTTCGACCGGGTATCGGATCGACCGAAACCATCGGTACCGAGCGATACGTAGGGACGGGGCATCCAGCGGGCCACTTGGTCCGGTACGAGGCGCATGAAATCCGACACCGCAACGATCGGGCCGGCGCCATCGCGCAGGAGCTCGGTTACCAGCGGTTCGCGAGCGGGTTTGTCGGGGTGTAACCGGGTCCAGCGTTCCGCTTCGTAAGCCTCATCTCGGAGGCGCTTGTACGACGTTGCTGAAAACAGCTCGGCTCCGACTCCATAATGCTCGGCGAGGTCGGCTTGTGCTTGGTGGGCGGCAAGATGGGCGGTTCCCGAGAAGAGGATGGTGGCCGGATGGTCGGTCCCGGCGGGAGCGTCGGCGAATCTGTACATGCCGGCCAAGATCCCGGTAGTCGCATCCTCGGGCATCGGCGGCATGACGTAGTTCTCGTTGTACAGGGTCAGGTAGTAGATGGCGTCCTGTGATTCGTCGCCATGCATCCGTTGCAAGCCATCTTCGATGATGACGCCCATTTCATAGGCAAAAGCCGGATCGAATGCCTCTAGATGCGGCACTGTCGAGGCGAGGATCAAGCTGTGCCCGTCTTGGTGTTGGAGCCCCTCGCCTTGCAGCGTGGTGCGTCCGGCGGTCGCGCCGAGCAGGAATCCACGGGCGCGTGCGTCGGTTGCGGCCCAGATGAGGTCGCCGACTCGCTGGAATCCGAACATCGAATAGAAGATGAAGAACGGAGCCATCGGCACGCCACGGGTAGCGTACGACGTTGCCGCAGCGGTGAAGCTGGCCATCGAGCCGGCTTCGGTGATTCCCTCCTCGAGGATCTGCCCGTCTTTGCCCTCCGAGTAGGAGAGCAACATGTTGTGATCGACCGGCTCGTAGAGCTGGCCCTGACTCGCATAGATGCGGAACTCACGGAAAAGGGAGTCCATTCCGAACGTCCGTGCCTCGTCGGGAATGATGGGAACGACCCGGTTGCCAAAACTCTCGTCGCGCATCAGGGTCCGCAGCAGCCGCGTGAAGGCCATCGTCGTGGAGGCTTCGACCTTTCCGGAGCCCGCTTTTACTTCCTGGTAGGTCGAGGCATCCGGCAGAGTGATTGGCTTGCGGATGGGAAGGTCTCTGCTGGGCACCGCTCCATCGAGGGCGCGTCGCTGGCGCATGAGGTATTGATGCTCTGGCGAGTCGGCCGGCGGTCGGTAGTAGGGCGGCTCGTTGTCGCCTTCCAGTGACTCTTCCGGGATTACCTCCTGGAGATGCAGCCTCTCGCGCAGGCCCATCAGTTGGGCGTTGGTCAGTTCCTTGATCTGGTGGGTGGCGTTGCGGCCCTCGACGTCGGGACCGAGTGTCCATCCTTTGATGGTCTTGGCGAGGATCACCGTCGGAGCCCCGGTGAGTTGGGTGGCTGCCTTGTAGGCGGCGTATACCTTCCGGTAGTCGAGACCCCCTCGGCGCAGGTTCCAGATTTGATCATCGCTCATGTGCTCGACAAGCGCCCGGAGCCGAGGATCAGGGCCGAAGAAATGCTCCCGCACGAACGCGCCGGACTCCGTCTTGTAGCGTTGATACTCTCCGTCGACAGTGGTGTTCATCTTCTGGACGAGGGCGCCATCGACGTCCTTGGCGAGCAGCGCATCCCATTCCGACCCCCAGATCACCTTGATGACATTCCAGCCGGCACCACGGAATATCGCTTCCAGCTCCTGGATGATCTTTCCGTTGCCGCGTACCGGTCCATCGAGTCGCTGCAGGTTGCAATTCACTACCCACGTCAGATTGTCGAGCTGTTCCCTGGCGCCGAGGGAAATCGATCCCAGCGTCTCGGGCTCGTCGATTTCTCCGTCGCCGATGAAACACCACACTCGGCTGTTCTCGGTGTCATCGAGTTTGCGATTCTGGAGGTACTTGTTGAAGCGGGCCTGGTAGATCGAGTTGATGGGCCCGAGGCCCATGGAGACCGTCGGGTACTCCCAGAAATCGGGCATGAGCCGTGGGTGGGGATAGGACGAGAGGCCATCCCCACCGATCTCTTGGCGAAAGTTGTCGAGCTGAGTTTCGCTGAGCCGACCTTCGAGATATGCGCGGGCGTACACGCCAGGCGCGGCGTGGCCCTGGATGTAGACATGATCTCCCGGCAGCCCGTCTTCTTTGCCACGGAAGAAATGGTTGAAACCGACCTCGTACAGGATCGCCGACGAGGCGAACGACGATAGGTGCCCACCGATGCCGTGCTCTTCATGGTTCGCCTTGATGACCATGACGGCCGCATTCCAGCGGATGTAGCGCCGAATCAGCTTTTCGAGACGCACGTCGCCGGGGTAGAACGCCTCCTCTTCGGGAGGGATGGTGTTCACATACGGCGTGCTGACGGTGGCGGGAACACCGATGTTGAGTTGGCGCGCCCGTTCGAGCAGCTTGGCCATGAGGAATCGGGCGCGCACCGGGCCCCGGGCATTCGCAACCGAGTCGAGCGAATCGAGCCATTCTCTTGTCTCTTCCGGATCGTTGTCGGGTAGAGAGTGGACAAAGCCGTCGATGATCATGGAGCCTGAGCTTTCGGATGGCGTACGTAGAGAATAGACGCCGCACAGGCAACCGTTCATGCCCGGTTGCGCCGACCTGCCCGCCTTCATACAATCCCGCCGGATGATCTGCACAACAAGCAACTGGTGGTACGGCTAAAGGTCCGGTACCCGCGCGTTGTGATGCAGGCCGGCTCAAACCGAGTCGGCTTTCTTGTTGAGGAGCTGCAATGACCGAGCGAAAACGTGTGTTCTCCGGAATCCAGAACACCGGCGAGATTCACATTGGCAACTACCTCGGCGCGCTCCGCAACTGGGTGAAGCTCCAGGACACCTACGACGCCGTCTACTGCGTGGTTGACCTCCACTCGATCACGATCCCGTTCGAGCCCGAGGCGCTCCAACAATCGCGCCTGGAAACAGCCAAAGCCCTGTTGGCCGCCGGCATCGATCCCGACCGTTCCCTGTTGTATTACCAATCTCAGGTGCCCCAACATCCCGAGCTCGCCTGGATCATCGGCGTTGACACCCCGATGGGCGCCCTGAATCGGATGACCCAATTCAAGGAGAAATCGGACCGAGCCGGGCAGCGATACGGCCTCTTCGCGTATCCGGTCCTCATGGCAGCTGACATCCTTCTCCACAAGGTCCATGCCGTTCCGGTCGGCGATGACCAAACCCAACACCTCGAGTTCACCCGCGATGTCGCCGTGCGATTCAACGGAAGGTACGGAGACACGTTTCCGGTTCCAGAGCAGATCACCCCCGAGGTGGGCGCTCGAATCATGTCGCTCCAAGATCCGGTGAACAAGATGTCGAAATCCGACCCGGATGCTTCGAGTCGCATTCTGGTTTTCGACGACCCCGACACGATTGTCAAGAAGTGCCGGCGAGCGGTGACCGACTCGGGCGCTGAGATCTACTACGACACGGCCGAGAAGCCAGGTATATCGAACTTGCTCGAGATTCTCGCCATTTTCACGGAGCGTTCCATCGACGACTTGGTAAACGAGTACGGGTCGGTGCAATACGGCGTGTTCAAGCAGGTGGTGGCGGATGCCATCGTCGACGGCCTTGCTCCGATCCGATCGGCGTATCTGGCACTGGATGATGGAGAAGTGAAGAGAATCATGGCGAAGGGCATGCTGGATGCCCGGATGCGGGCGGAAGAGACCATGGTCGAAGTGCGCAGGCGCATCGGCCTGGCCGGTTAGGGGCGTAGATGGCGAGGAGCCACGGTCCTGTCGGGGCTCGTAGTGGAGGCCGACACCGCTCGATAGCCGCTGCTCGAGTGGATGCGCACCGATGATGGGAGCCCCTGAGCCTCTGCGCGAACCGCCGCCCCTGCCGGGTGCCGACCAACCGATGGTGTGGCGCCTCTGGCACTTCGCCGTGGCGTTTCTGGGCGGGTTGCTCACCGCCAACGTGGCGTTTGGGTTGCTTGCAACCACGACGGCAGACGGTTTGATCGACCTCGATTCGGTGACTGCCAACCAGCTGTTTGGGATCGTGATTCCAGCTCAGCATGCCGGGACCCTCGCCGTCGTTGCGATGATCGTATTGGCCAAGCGGGAGTCCTTTGCGTCCGCTCTTGGCTTCGATCTCGACATCAGGCACATTTGGTGGGTAGGGGTCGGGGCAGGTGTCGCGATCGTGGTGAGTTTGCTGACGATCCCACTCGCTTCTTGGCTCGATGTCCAGGACAACCCGCAGCGTGTGGTCGAACAATTTGGTGACGTTGCATCCGGCCTGCCGCTACTGGCTGCCGTGCTGAGCCTCGTGGTTCTCACGCCGATCACCGAGGAGATCCTCTATCGCGGCGTCCTCCAACGAGCAGTCGGCCGTTGGCTGGCAGCCGTTCCCATGGTTGCGGTGACGAGCATCATTTGGGGCCTCGCCCATCTCCTGGATCCAGCGGATACCGACACGGTGTGGTGGTCGCAAGCCTTGATCACATTTGTTCCCATAACCATCTTCGGCGTGATCGCCGCAACGGCCACCGTCCTGGCGAAGGGTCGGCTCGGAAGAGCGGTGTTTCTCCACGGCGGTTGGAACCTCCTCGGCGTGATCGCCCTGATCGGGGCCCAAATGGCATAGCCGACCCGAGCAGGCTCGGGTCGGATTTCTGTTCGAGCGGCTCTCCAGCCGCACTCTTCTTGGTCGGTGCCGGGCGCAGGTCCCGGCACCTCCATGTAAGGGGACGGCGGAGCCTTTTCCCCTTACCAACCCCCTACGGCGGTGTTCAGGCGAGCGCGCTCGGATGGGGAGTTTGAGGGACGGCTCCGCCGGCCCCTCAATGTGGGAGGTACGGCGACCTGCGCGCCGTACCGACAGGGTGAGTGCCGCCGCAGGGCGGCTCCTCCAGGCGCTCGGTCGAATCCTGATTCGACCGAAACCGAATCCGATCGAATCCTGATTCGATCGGCTGCGGCAGCATGTCTGGTACCCTCGCGGCCCTCAGGAGCGGAGGAAGACTCAGGGTGGAAATCGATATCGGTATTGGTAAATCGGCTCGTCGAGCGTTTGGCTTTGACGACATTGCGATCGTTCCCAGCAGACGGACACGCGACCCAGATGACGTGGACATCAGCTGGCAGCTGGACGGTTTTCGATTCGAGTTGCCAATGCTCGGTTCGGCCATGGACTCGGCTATCTCTCCGAGCACGGCGATCGAGATCAGCCGGCTTGGCGGGCTGGGCGTCCTCAACCTCGAGGGCCTCTGGTCCCGCTATGAGGATCCCGATCAGTTCCTCATCGAGATCGCCGAGCTTTCCGCCGAAAAGGCGACGCGCCGGATGCAGGAGATCTACCTCGAGCCAATCGACCCGGACCTGATGACGCAACGGGTCCGTGAGATGAAGAAGGCCGGCATCGTCGCAGCTGGGAGCCTTACACCTCAGCACGTCGAGCGCTTTGGGTCGTCCGTTCGCGACGCGGGCCTCGACATCCTGGTGATCCAGGGAACGGTCGTATCCGCCGAACACGTATCGACCAGGACGGAGCCACTCGACCTCCGAGACTTCATCGGTGGGTTCGAGTTGCCCGTGATCGTTGGCGGCTGCGCCTCGTATTCCACGGCTCTGCATCTCATGCGCACGGGAGCCGTCGGTGTTCTCGTCGGTGTCGGCCCCGGCGCGGCCTGCACCACTCGAGGTGTCCTCGGCGTGGGGGTCCCGCAAGCGACGGCGATTGCCGATGCTGCGGGAGCGCGAATCAGGCACCTCGACGAGACTGGGCGGTACGTCCACGTAATCGCCGACGGCGGAATGCGAACCGGCGGCGATGTCTCGAAAGCAATTGCGTGTGGTGCCGATGCCGTGATGATCGGGTCGCCGTTGGCCTCCGCCACGGAGGCTCCCGGCCGGGGCTCACACTGGGGCATGGCGACGTTTCATCCAACGCTCCCCCGAGGAGCGCGGGTTCAGACAGGTGATCTGGGAACACTCCAAGAGATCCTCGTTGGCCCCGCCCACGAGAACGATGGCCGCCGAAACCTGTTTGGCGGTCTCCGAGCGTCAATGGCCACGACGGGATACGCAGACCTGAAGGAATTTCAAAAGGCCGAGGTCATGATCGCCCCGTCGCTGCAGACGGAAGGCAAGTCGCTCCAGCGCAGCCAGCGCGTCGGTATGGGATGAGTGTCCCGGGCGACTTTGATCGAATTCTCGTCGTCGACTTTGGCGCCCAATACGCGCAACTGATCGCCCGACGGGTACGAGAAGCTCATGTGTTCTCCGAGATCGTCCCGCGCGACATCTCGGCTTCGGAGGTCGCCGAAAGGCGGCCGGTGGGCATCATTCTGTCCGGGGGGCCGGCGTCGGTTTATGCAGACGACGCATACGGGATCGACTCAGGGATCCTCGACCTCGGGATTCCCGTTCTGGGTATTTGTTATGGTCACCAGCTCCTTGCCCAGGCTGCGGGCGGCGTGGTCGAGCACTCCGAGGTCGCGGAATTCGGCAAGACGGCGTTCGAGGTCACGGGTACCTCCGTGTTGTTGAACGATCTTCCCTCGAGCCAGGACGTCTGGATGAGCCACCGCGATGCGGTCATCGAGCCGCCGCCCGGGTTCGTTGCTGTTGGGTCGACGGAGGGAGCTCCGGTGGCGGCGATGGAGAATCAAGATCGTCGGCTCTTCGGCGTGCAGTTCCACCCAGAAGTCGCCCATACTCCGCACGGTTTCACCGTGCTGAAACACTTCCTGTATCACGCATGCGATGCCCGCCCCACGTGGACGCACCATTCGATCATCGAGACAGCCATCGAATCCGTGAAGGCTCAGGTAGGTGACGGGCACGTCGTATGCGGCCTGTCGGGGGGCGTCGACTCGTCGGTCGCCGCAGCGCTCATGCACAACGCCATCGGTGACCAGCTCAACTGCATATTCGTCGATCACGGTCTGCTGCGGGAAGGAGAGGGGATCCAGGTTGAGGAGACTTTCAGAAGACATTTCGCCACCAACCTCATTCATGTGAAGGCCGAAGATCGGTTTCTCGAAAAGCTGGCAGGGGTTTCCGACCCTGAAGAGAAGCGGAACATCATCGGGGAGACCTTCATCAGGATCTTCGAGGAAGTTGCCGCGGAGCTTCCCGACGTCAAGTACCTCGTCCAGGGCACCTTGTACCCCGATGTCATCGAATCCGGCACGAAAGATGCTGCCAAGATCAAGTCGCATCACAACGTTGGCGGGCTACCAGACGACATGGAGTTCGAGCTCGTCGAACCCCTCAGAGACCTCTTCAAGGATGAGGTGCGAGCGATCGGCGAGGAACTCGGGCTTCCCGAGGAGATCGTCTGGCGACAGCCTTTCCCCGGCCCTGGCCTGGCCGTTCGCATCATCGGGGACGTCACCAAGGAGCGCCTGGATATTCTTCGATCGGCCGACACCATCGTGCTCGACGAGATCCGGCGAGCCGGCCTCTACGGTGAGTTGTGGCAGTCATTCGGGGTCCTCCCAGCGGTCAAAACCGTTGGAGTGCAGGGAGACGGGCGCACATACGCCTATCCCCTCATCATCAGGGCCGTCACCAGCGAGGATGCGATGACCGCCGACTGGGCCCGCCTCCCGTACGAGGTGCTCGAAAGGATCTCTTCCAGGGTGATCAACGAGGTACCGGGGATCAACCGCGTTGCCTACGACATCTCGTCGAAGCCGCCGGCCACCATCGAGTGGGAGTAGTCGGCAGGCGGCCACATACAGGTTTTGGCGCTTTTCCGGCGAAAACGTCTTCCTCAAGGGCGGGCTGTTGCGGGTCGATAACCGAGGTGCAGGGCAGGGGCACGAAACAACTCGAACTGATCGGTGAGATGTGGACCTCTCGGAAAGCGCCGAACTCCAAGCCATATTTCGTGACGAAGTAGTCGCCCGTGCGGCCGCGCTCGGGGATGGCGGCAGATGCATGCTCATCAAGCCTCTCCACCCGCCTGCGATAGCGGATCGCCGGAGAGACGCCCATACGATCAAGGGCAACGCGTTGGTGATGGGATTCCCGCTCATGGCCGAAGCGGCCAAGCTCCTCGAACGGACTTTCCGTGACATCGAGGAGATCGGAAGGCCACAGACCGAGGCGCTCGGAGGCGCAATCGAGGCGGTCGCCGCCGCCCTTCCCGAAGCCATCGACATCGAGAAGAACGACACCCCCACCCAGCTCGTCGCAGCTGTCGAAGGTCTGCAACGAGTGCTCGATCGCCCGTCGAGCCCCCGGTCTTCGCCGCCGCCGCCACCTCCACCGCGAGTGACTCTCCCACGGCCGGAAGCGAAACCACAGGGGCCTCCTGTTCCCGTCCGTGTTGACCGCAAGGACGCCGACGTCGGCCAAAAGGACAGTGATTCGGCATTTGATGTAGTCGTATCAAACCAGAACCTCGGCGGCCTCGTTGCCGAGCTGGAGCTGGCACTCGATGGCGAGACCACCAGGGTTGACTCGGCTCGGCTCTATGCCCTCATCAACGAGGTCGTCGAACTGCGGCTTGACGCCCAGGCGATGGTGTCGGCTGCGGCTTCCATTGCGACCGAGGTGAACCACGCTTTGCCCACATCGGGGCTCAACTCGAAGACCCGCAATCTCGAGGCGGCAGCCGAGAGGTTCCACTCGGTGCTCCGCTCCCTGGAGGAGAAGGCCCTTGTCCTGCCCAGCGTTCCCTTTGGTGAAGTGACGTCGACATTCGAGCAGTTGGTCCGATTCCTTTCCCGGCGTCTGAATAAGGATGTTACGTTGCGAGTTGTTGGTGACGACCTGCTCGTCGATCGGCAACTCGTCGATCGCTTGCGAGAGCCGCTCCGGCATTTGGTCGTGAACGCGGTAGACCACGGGGTGGAGCCGGCCAAGGAGCGAATCGCAGCGGGCAAACCGCCGACGGGTTCCATCATCGTTGAGGTCTCGAAAGTCGATCATCACATTCAGGTGTCGGTGAGCGACGACGGGCGGGGCATCGATTGGGATGCCGTGGTCGCCGCGGCCCGTGATTGTGGGATGGTCGACTCGGAAAGCCCCTCCCCGGCGTCGATGCAGGGTTTCCTGTTTGCACCCGGCTTCACCACCGTTCAACAGACCGATGACGTGAGCGGAGATGGGTCAGGTCTTGCCATGGCTGCTGAGCTCGTCGAATCTCTGAATGGCGGCATCGCCGTAGGCTCCACGCCGGGCCAGGGTACGACGGTCCGATTGACGCTCCCCTCATCTCTTGCGCTGCAGGGTGTGTTGATCGTCGAGGCGGGAGGGCATCAGTGGGGGATACCGCTCGCAGCAGTCGACACCACGGTGGTGGTTGTGGGGGAGTCGCAAGACGGTGTCCGCTACCGGGACAGCGACCTACCGGTTGTTCCTCTCGCTCACGTACTCGGATTAGCCGTTTCTGGAGTTCCGGAAGAGGTCGTCGTCCTCACCGCTCGAGGCGGCCTCCACGCCTTCAGCGTGGCGAGCGTGCTCGGTCCGCGACAAGTGGCCATCAAAGACCTCGGCCCCGTGTTGGGAGGCACCAACATCCTCGGCGGAGCCGCCGTACTCGGCGGGGGCCAGGCCATCGGCATCATTGATCCGTCGGCTCTGACCGCGCCGACCGCCTCGCAGAAGCCGGCAGACGGGCTGCCAAGGCTGCTCGTCGTCGACGATTCTCGAGGCGCCCGCCAGCTGGTCGCTGCGGCCCTCGGTTCCGCCGGCT
Source organism: Acidimicrobiia bacterium (assembly GCA_041577335.1). Taxonomy (GTDB): domain Bacteria; phylum Actinomycetota; class Acidimicrobiia; order Spongiisociales; family JAENVV01; genus JBFGJH01. The sequence continues at coordinate 57,538 of JBFGJH010000010.1, forward strand.
TTGACGTCATCGCCGCTGGGGACGCAGCCGAGGCGATCGTCGCCCTCGACAAGGAGGACTTCGATGCCGTCGTGTGCGATTTCAGCATGCCGGGCCACACGGGTGTTGAGCTCGTCGGGCTGCTCCGGCAACGCTTGCCATTGCTGCCGGTGGTGATGGTGTCAGCCGTCGCCACCCCCGAAGATCAGTCTGCGGCCTACGCCGCCGGCGTCAACGCATATCTCGACAAGTCTGATTTCCGCGAGGGCGTCCTGGCTTCCACGCTCCGATCGCTTCTTGGCCGCCCTGATGAGCAGAGGACCGGAACATGAAGATTCTCGTTGCCGACGACAGTCCGGTGATCCGTTCCGCGCTCACTGCCATCCTCACCGAGCACGATTACGACGTCGTTACCGCAGAGGACGGGATCGAAACGATCCAGGCGTTCTACGCCGAACGGCCCGATCTGGTGGTTCTCGATCTCCAGATGCCCCGGATGACGGGATACATGGCCTGTCGAATGTTGAAAGACGACTGGTCGACTGCCACTGTCCCGATTCTCATCCTCACGGCGTACGAATCTGCAGAGGATCGTTATTGGGCAGACAAGTCAGGTGCCGATGGCTACCTCACGAAGGAATCGTTGGGCGAGGAACTCGTGGCCGCCATCAAGTCTGCCCTGGTGAGCAGGGCACTGAGCGACCTGAGTGACAACGGGGCGGATCCTCATGAGCTCGAAGAGGTCGACGTGCTGTCACGGCTGACCGAGATGCTGGATCGCAAGCTGTTCGAATCGACGATCGCGAATGACGTCATGACATTGACTGCCCGATCGTACGACTTGGAGGCCACGGTGGACGAGATTCTGTTCATCTTGCGGCGCTTCGTCGCATACGATGCTGCGGCAATCTCGGTAGCAAGCGATCCGACCGTGATCGTGAGGTTGGATCACCCGATTTCTCAAGTCGCGATCAAGCGGTTCACCGATCGGGCGGTTGCCGATCTCGGCGAGCGAGTGACCTCCGGGTTGAGCCCATCGCAGGTTCATATCGTCATCGGCGAAGCCGACAGGGATTGCACCCCCATCGAGATCGAGGAGAACTGGCCGTCCGTGTTCTCGATCACTTTGCGCCTGCGCAACGAAGTCATCGGAACTCTGACGCTGGCGTCCGCTCAAGATCAGGCCTACCCACCACAAGTGGCCCGTACGCTCAGAACGGTTGAATCACCCATTGCCACGGTCGTCGACTCGGCGATTCATCGCCGGCGACGGCTTCAGGATACGGCCCGGCAGAGTCTTTCCAGCCTCTACGCTTTCGACGAAGAAGCTTCCTGACCAAGACGCGCGGGAGCGGTTGAAGGGACGTGATGAACGGGACCACCGTTGCGCTGATCGCAGGCCTCACCACCGTGGCCGCGATCGCGATCTTGTTGACCGTGATGGCGCGCCGCACCGCCGAAGAAGCGCGGAACGAGATGTTACGAGCCGCCGTGCTCAAGAATGACTTCGTGTCGATGGTCAGCCACGAACTGAGGACTCCGCTGACGTCGATTCAGGGGTTTGCGGTGACGCTGCAGGAAGCGTGGCGAGATCTGCCGCCGGAGGAGATCGAAGAGTTCTTGAAGATCATTGCGGTCCAGTCGCAGCACCTGCAAGATCTCGTGGAGGACATTCTCACCATCCCGCGCCTCGACGCTGGACGTTTGCGTCTCGAGCGGGACACATTTGATCTCTCCGAGCTGACGCACGAGGTTGCGGCGGTCACCTTCCCCGTGGGGTCCGAGCAGCAAATCGCCATCGAGATCCCCGGTGGCGTCGAGGTATTCTCCGATAGGAAGCGGGTTGGGCAGGTGCTCCGCAACCTTCTCGACAACGCACGGAAGTACGGGGGCGATCAGGTACTGGTCGAAGGCGCCATGGTTGGTGAGGAGTACATGGTCGTCGTCTCGGACAATGGGCCTGGGGTGCCTCCTGCTGAGCGCGACGTTATCTTCCGTCACTTTGAACAGCTCTCCAAGGGCGATGCCCGTTCGAACCAGGGCATTGGGCTGGGATTGCCGATTGCCCGTCAGCTCGCAAAAGCGATGGGCGGCGACGTCTGGCACGAAACTCGTTTTCCGACGGGTAGCCGTTTCTGTTTTACGCTCGACATCAGGCCGGACCAGGCCACATCCGCCGAAGTGTCCTATACGGCTGAGCGGCGGACCAGGTAGTTGTAGCAAGCCTCTGCTCGGCGAAATCCGGCGCGTGGGGAGCCGACAATCACAGGCATGTGATTTCGGCACCCAATCCGCGGTACCATCGGAGCAACGCGGAGGAGAATTGGTGTCCACGTTGTTCTCGGACCTGGCCGACCCAGCTGAGTCTGACCTGTTTGAAGATCTGAATCCCACCCAACGAGAAGCCGTCGCTGCCACCGAGGGCCCGGTGCTCGTCGTGGCCGGGGCGGGCTCCGGCAAGACGCGCGTGCTGACCTACCGGATCGCCCACCTCGTTCGCGATCTGGGCATATCCCCGACATCGATTCTGGCGATCACCTTCACCAACAAGGCAGCAGATGAAATGAAGGAACGAGTTGGCTCGTTGGTCGGGGGAGCCATCCGAGCGATGTGGGTGTCGACCTTTCATAGCGCTTGCGTGCGCATCCTCCGTCGCGAAGCGCACCGCTTCGGCTACCGCTCGTCGTTCAGTATCTACGATGCCGCCGACTCGCTTCGGCTGATCACACAATGTGTCAAAGACCTCGACCTCGATCCCAAGCGCTTTCCGCCGCGCAACATTCGTGCCACGATTTCAAACGCCAAGAACGAGCTCATCGACTACGAGACGTTCCTTGGCCGCGACTCTGGCTTCTTCCACGAACAGGTCGCCGATGTGTACCGGCTCTACCAGCAGCGGTTGCTGGAGGCGTCGGCGATGGACTTCGACGACCTGCTCAAGGTCACGGTTGAGCTATTCGGGGCATTTCCCGACGCGCTCGAGCAATACCAGCAGCAGTTCCGGTACGTGATGGTGGACGAGTATCAGGACACCAACCACGCGCAGTACAAGCTCATCCAGCAACTCTCCAGCATTCATCGCAACCTGTGCGTCGTCGGCGACGGCGACCAGTCTGTGTATGCCTTCCGCGGCGCCGATATCCGCAATATCAACGAGTTCGAGAAGGACTACCCCGACGCCAAGGTCATCGTTCTCGATCAGAACTATCGATCGACATCGACCGTGCTCGAAGCAGCCAACGGCGTCATCGTCAACAACCGCGCCAGGAAAGACAAACGGCTGTGGACCGACCGCGACCAGGGCGACCCGATCCGGGTCTACAACGCCCAGGATGAGCATGATGAGGCCGGGTTCGTCGCTGAGCGGATCGGGGAACTCGAAGCCGCCGGTCGCTCCCTGTCCGACATCGCGGTCTTCTATCGCACGAACGCACAGTCGCGGGTGATCGAAGACATGCTCGGCCGTCACCAGGTTCCGTACAACGTTGTCGGGGGCCTGAAGTTCTACGAGCGTCGCGAGATCAAGGATGCGCTGGCCTACCTTCGCGTCCTGGTGAATCCCGACGACCAGGTCGCCCTCAAACGCATCATCAATGTGCCGCGGCGCGCCATTGGAGACACCACGGTCGGTCACATCGACCGATTTGCCGAGTACCACAGCATCACGTTTCACGAGGCACTGCGGCGCGTCGACGAGATTGGGCCGTTGAATTCGCGCGCCAAGGGCAAGGTCAAGGAGTTCATGGTGCTCTATGACCTGCTGATCGAACGAGCTGAGCAGGGGGGCCCACAAAGTGCCCTGGAAGGTGTGCTGAGCGACACTGGCTATCTCAGCGAGATCGAAGCCGAAAAGACCATCGAAGCGCTTGGGCGTTATGAAAACCTGCGGGAGCTCCAGACGGGTGTCGATGAGTACGTGGCCGGCATGGAAGGGTCGCTGGTGGAAGGCGTCGAGTGGGCCGACTTGTCCGGAATGGAGCAGCTCGTCCAGTACATTGCCACGATTTCGCTGGTGGCGGACATCGACGAGTTCGACAAGAGCGCCGATGCGGTCACGATCATGACGCTCCATAACGCCAAAGGCCTCGAGTTCCCGGTTGTGTTCATCGTCGGCATGGAGGAGGGAGTGTTCCCGCACCAGCGCAGCTTGGGAAGCCCTGAGGAGCTCGAGGAAGAGCGGCGTCTCTGCTACGTCGGGATCACTCGGGCGATGGACAGCCTCTACCTGTCACACGCCGATTCCCGGATGATGTTTGGCATGTCCAACTCCAACTTCGCTTCACGATTCCTTGCAGAGCTTCCCGACGGAACCGCCGAACCGGTCCAGCGGGAGCGAAAACCCGATCGGGAACGAGCAACAGGGCCACGAACGAGCGTCACCGGGAGCGACATCTCGATTGGTGATCTCGTTCGCCATGACATGTTCGGCACGGGGACGGTTGTCGAGATGGCAGGTGACGACGCGGCCGCCGAGGCCCAAATCTCCTTCCCGGGCCATGGCCTCAAACGTCTGCTGCTTGCCTGGGCGCCCCTCGTGAAGGTCGGCCCGGACGGGTCCGGGCCGAGTTAGTCGTGCCGCCCTTCGTGCGGCCAGAAGTCGCACAATGTGCGAATCCTTTGCAGTTTGGGCAGCAAACTACGATCCCCGTCGGCTGGGCGTACACGCCGCTCACCTCAGGTTTGACGGCCTCAACTCAGGCAGCGCCCAAGGCAGGTCTCCGGTCCAGGGTCGGCGACAAGCGGAGCCTCCGGTCCCACTAGGCTCACGGACGTTATGCCGCGCAGAATCCTCATCGCCAAGCCGGGCCTCGACGGCCACGACCGCGGGGCCAAGGTGATCGCCAGGGCGCTTCGTGACGCCGGCAACGAAGTCATCTACTCCGGTCTGCACCAGACGCCCGAGCAGATCGCGGAGACAGCCATTCAGGAAGACGTCGATGCGATCGGACTCTCGGTTCTCAGCGGCGCCCACATGACTCTGTTTCCTCGCGTCGTCGAGGCTCTCACCGCTCGCGGAGTCGATGACATCGTGGTCTTCGGCGGCGGCATCATTCCCGATGAGGACATCGAACCGCTCCACGAGGCGGGCCTGGCAGGCATCTTCACACCGGGAGCACCCCTGTCCGAGATAACGGAATGGGTCGACACCAATATTTCCGAGCGCTTTTAGGCGGTCGCGTACGGCGCGACTGCTGATTCTTCGAACCCATCCGCCCATCAGTAGAGAAAGACCACGATGAAGATCCACGAATATCAGGCAAAAGAACTCATGAAGGCGCGCGGCATCCCGGTCCCGCTCGGCACGATGGTCACGACCGCCGAAGAGGCCGCCAACGCAGTGAGGCCGCTCGTGGAGGCGTCGGGTAATCCCGTTGTCGTTGTGAAATCCCAAATCCACGCCGGGGGGCGAGGCAAGGGTCGATTCAAGGAGCACCCAGATCTGGGAGGGGTGACCGTCGTCACCGACGGCATCTCTGGGGGTGTCGATGCTGCCGAGGCGGCCGTGCGGCAACTGGCAGGCCAGATGCTCGGCTCGACGCTGGTCACGATCCAAACCGGGCCGGAGGGCAAGCAGGTGAATCGCCTGTACGTCGAACAGGGCATCGATATCGACCGGGAGCTCTATCTCTCTGTCGTGCTGGATCGGGCGGTCTCACGAAACATCCTCATGGTCTCGACCGAAGGTGGCACCGAGATCGAAGAGGTGGCCGAGCACACCCCCGAGAAGATCCTCAAAGCTGAGATCGACCCGGCCATCGGGCTCGCCGACTTCCAAGCCAACTCGCTTGCCTACGGCCTCGGCCTCGAGGGCGACGCTTTCAAGAACGGCGTTCGCTTCATGAAGGCGCTTGCCCAACTCGCCACCGACCTGGACACCGATCTCGTCGAGATCAATCCTTTGGTTGTCACCACGAGTGGCGAGGTCATGGCACTTGACGGGAAGATGGGGTTCGACGCCAGCGCCCTCTTCCGGCATCCCGAGGTTGCGGAGATGCGCGACGAGTCCGAGGAGGACCCGGCTGAGCTCGAAGCATCGGAATACGATCTCTCGTTCATCAAGCTCGACGGCACGATCGGCTGCATGGTCAATGGCGCAGGTTTGGCCATGTCGACCATGGACATCATCAAATACGTTGGTGGGGAACCGGCCAATTTCCTCGACGTCGGTGGTGGCGCGACTGCCGACAAGGTGACGGCGGCATTCAAGATCATCACCAAAGACCCCAACGTGAAGGGCATCTTTGTCAATATCTTCGGCGGGATCATGAAATGCGACACCATCGCTGAAGGTGTCGTGGAGGCGGTCAAGGAGGTCGGGCTGCAGGTCCCCCTGGTCGTGCGGCTCGAAGGCACCAACGTGGAGTTGGGAAAGCGAATCATCGATGAGTCCGGTCTCAACGTGGTGAGCGCCGTCGATATGAAGGACGGAGCCCAGAAGATCGTGGAGTTGGCCAAATGAGTGTGCTCGTCAACATCCAAACCAGGTTGCTGGTCCAAGGCCTCGGAAAGACCGGCCAGTTCCACACGAATACCGCCATCGCCTACGGGACCAACGTCGTCGGCGGGGTGCATCCCTCTCGAGCCGGCACGGTGATGACGTTCGAAGGCGAGACCGACCACAGTGGCGTCCAGGGCCGTGCCGACAGCTTCCGGGTGGACGTGCCCATTCATCGGTCGGTGGCCGAGGCGGTGGACGCCACGGGAGCCAACGCATCCGTGGTCTATGTTCCGCCACCTTTCGCAGCCGACGCCATCATGGAAGCGGCGGCTGCCGGCGTGGAGCTGATCGTTTGTATCACCGAGGGCATCCCGGTCGGTGACATGGTGAAGGCCAAGCGATACCTGGCTGACAAAGCCGTGCGCCTGGTGGGCCCGAATTGCCCGGGCGTGATCACCCCCGAGCAGTGCAAGATCGGCATCATGCCTGGGTACATCCACACGCCGGGCAAGATAGGGGTCGTGTCGAGGTCCGGGACGCTGACGTACGAGGCAGTGTTCCAGCTCACCAACAACGGCCTCGGCCAAACAACCGCCATCGGCATCGGCGGGGACCCGGTCAACGGAACCAACTTCGTCGACTGCCTCGACCTCTTCAACAATGATCCGGCTACCGAAGGCGTCATCATGATTGGCGAAATCGGTGGAACCGCCGAGGAAGAGGCAGCAGAGTGGGTGACCGCGAACATGACGAAGCCGGTCGCGGGCTTCATCGCCGGCACGACGGCACCACCAGGAAAGCGCATGGGTCACGCGGGAGCCATCATCTCCGGTGGCAAGGGAACTGCAGCAGACAAGATCGAGGCCATGACCGCAGCCGGCATCGTGGTTGCTCCGACTCCCACCGACATGGGCACGGCCATGATGGAAGCCCTCGAACGCTGACGGTGGGGAGGACGAGATAGCTGATCCAATAGGTGGGGTGTTCATCACTGGCGGCTCGGGCTTCGTGGGAGGCGCCCTCATCAGTGCCTGGGCCAAGCGGGGGGTCGTGAAGGCGATGGCCCGCTCGGATACCAGCGCCACCACGGTCACTGAGCTGGGCGCCGAGGCTGTGCGATGCTCGCTCGAGTCGGTGACGGCGGACCATCTCCAAGGTTGTGACACGGTGATTCACGCCGCGGCGCGGGTCGAGGAGTGGGGCACTCGCGAGGAGTTCTGGCAGGCCAACGTTGCAGGAACCGAGCGATTGCTGGCAGCCGCCCACCAGGCTGGCGTCGCGACCTTCCTACATGTCTCCACCGACTCGGTGCTCTTCACCGGCGACCATCTCCGCAACGTCGACGAGACGGCTCCCTATCCGCCACGGTCGTCGTTCCCATACGCTGCGTCCAAGGCCGAGGCGGAGCGCCTGGTCCTCGCCGCCAACGAGGCGACTATGCGCACGGTGGCGGTGCGGCCTGTCCTCATATGGGGGCCCGGTGACCGCACGGTGTTGCCCGTGCTCGCCGAACTGGTTCGCGATAACAAGTTCGTGTGGATCGACCATGGCCGCACGCGTGTGTCCACGACGCATATCGATAACCTCGTTCACGGCGTGGCGCTGGCCATCTCGCAAGGCAAAGGCGGTCAGGCGTATTACCTCTCCGATGATGAAACGTTGACCCAACGGGAGTTTGTCAGTCGCTATCTCGCGACGGTGGGCGCTGAGCCTACAGATCGTTCGCTCCCCGGTCCTGTTGCCCGGGTCGCTGCGAATATCGTCGAGCCGGTCTGGCAGCGTTTTCGGCCTGCAAGTCCGCCTCCTTTCACGCGCCTGGCCGCTTACCTCCTGTCACGTGAGTCGACTGTCTCCATCGACAAGGCGAAACGCGAGTTGGGGTACACGCCGGTGGTCACGATCAACGAGGGGTTGGCGCGGCTCCCTGGATGAGAAACGAGATCCGGCGCTTCGTGGCCTAAGATCGCCCGGTGCGAGTGGTGGTACTTGTTTCAGGCGCAGGCTCGAATCTGCAGGCGTTGCTGGACGCCGTCCGCTCTGATCCCGATTTTGGAGTTGAGGTCGTCGGCGTGATCGCCGACCACAGCGACGCAGGAGGTCTTCAGAGGGCGGAGGCTGCCGGCGTCGACACGCTCGTGGTCCGATGGGGTGATCATGCCTCACGGGAAGACTTCACCGGGGCAATCGTTGCCGGCGCGAAGGCTTTGGGAGCTGATGCGTTGATCCTGGCCGGCTTCATGCGGGTATTGAGTCGCGAAGCGGTGTCCACCTTCCCGATCCTCAACATCCACCCCGCGCTATCTCCCGCATTTCCGGGAGCAAACGCGGTCGAGGAGGCATTGGCATACGGGGTCAAGACCACCGGAGTGACGGTGCACTTTGTCGACGAGTTCGTCGATCACGGTCCGATCATCGCCCAAGAGGCAGTGGACGTGGAGCCCGACGACACACCCCAGTCGCTCCATGAGAGGATTCGCAAGGTCGAACATCGCCTTTACCCAGAGGTGATTCGGGCCTTTGCCAAAGGCCGCCTCCGCGTCGACGGGCGTGTGGTGTATTGGCGAGCCGATGATTGAGGTCCGTCGAGCACTCGTCTCGGTCTACGACAAGGCGGGGCTGGTTCCCTTCGGCGCGCGGTTGGCACGAGCCGGCGTTGAGATCGTGTCTTCGGGCGGCACTGCGTCTGCCTTGACGGACGCCGGTATACCGGTCACGCCTGTGGAGTCCGTGACGGGAGCGGCAGAGATGCTCGGCGGCCGGGTGAAGACGCTCCACCCCCGCATCCACGGCGGCATCCTGGCAAACCTCGACGATGACTCCCATCGTCGCGACCTCGTCGAGCACGAAATCGAGGCATTCCAGCTCGTCGTCGTGAACCTCTACCCCTTCGCGGACACCGTTGCCCAGGTCGGCACCACTGAGGCCGAAGCCATCGAGAAGATCGACATCGGCGGCCCGACGATGGTCCGGGCGGCAGCAAAGAACCATGCGCATGTCGGCGTGATCACCTCGCCGGAGCAGTACGACGAAGTGGCCGTAGCCGTCGAATCCGGTGGCCTCGACGACAGCTTGCGGCTCAAACTGGCCAAAGCTGCCTTCTTTCAAACGGCCGCGTACGACGCCGCCATCGTCGGCTGGTTCGAGCGCCATGATCCATTGCCAGAGCGTGCCGCATTTGCCCTGCGACGCTCAAAGGTGTTGCGCTACGGCGAGAACCCGCATCAGGGTGCCGCCATATATGGAGAGCCTCGGGGCTTTGGGTGGTGGGCTCGGGCCGAGCAGCTGCAAGGCAAAGAAATGTCATTCAACAACTACGCCGACACGGAAGCGGCGTGGCGTCACGTCACATCGTTCGACCAACCTGCCTGTGTGATCGTGAAGCATGCCAACGCGTGCGGTGCAGCCACCGCCACCACGCTGGATGCTGCTTTCCAGGCAGCCTGGACGTGTGACCCGGTCTCGGCGTTTGGAAGTGTCATCGCACTGAACCGGCCGCTCGACACCAAGACGGCGGACGCGATCGCCGCGGCAGGGTTTGTCGAGATTGTGATCGCCCCAGACGTCGTCGACGCCGGTGGGCTCGCAGCCAAACCGAACCTGCGGCTCCTGAAAGCTCCGGTTCCCGATCCGAACGATCCTGACTGGCGCCGTATGGATGGAGGATTCCTCCTGCAGGATCGCGACAGAGCTCAGTTGAGCCGCGAGGACATCGAGGTCGTGAGCAGTCGACCCCCAACTGCCGCAGAGCTCGACGACTTGATGTTCGCCTGGACGGTGGCAGCTCACACCAAATCGAACGCCATCGTGGTTGCCGCCGGAGGCGCCGCCGTTGGTGTTGGAGCAGGCGACCAGAGCCGGGTTGGCGCAGCCCGGCGTGCCTTGCGGCAGGCCGGCGAGCGCGCCCGGGGGGCAGTGGCGGCCAGCGATGCCTTCTTTCCTTTCCGGGACGGCGTCGATTTGTTGGGGTCCGCAGGGGTGACAGCGATCATCCAACCGGGCGGGTCGAAGGGCGACAGCGCCGTCATCGAAGCCGTCAACGAGCTGAGCATCGCGATGGTGCTGACACATAGGAGGCACTTCCTACATTGAGCGCCCAGATTCTCGACGGGAAAGCCGTCGCCGAGACCGTGAAATCCGATGTGACTGCCCGAGTCACCCTGCTCGGCGACCGGGGAATGTCGGTGGGCCTGGCAACTGTGCTCGTTGGCGACGACCCGGCGTCGCACGTCTACGTGCGCAATAAGCGCCGCTTGGCCGCAGCCACCGGCATCATGTCGTTTCACCACGAGTTGCCATCGGACACCACACAAGCGGAGGTCGAGGAACTGATCCTCGCACTCAACGACGACCCGCAGGTGGACGGAATACTCGTGCAGCTGCCGTTGCCGGCCGGCCTCGACTCCGATCTGATCACGGAGTTGATCGATCCCACCAAAGACGTCGACGGATTGCATCCGCACAATCTCGGGTTGCTCGTGCTCGACCGGCCGCTGCTGGCGCCGTGCACCCCGAGGGGCGTCATGCGGATCCTCGACCATCACGGCATTGAGACGCGGGGCGCCAACGCCGTCATTGTGGGCCGCTCTTTCCTGGTGGGACGGCCGCTGGGCCTGCTGCTTGGGGCTCGCGGCGCCGACGCCACCGTCACTCTGGCTCATTCGCGGACCCGCGATTTGGCAGCCACCACTCGCCAGGCCGACATTCTCGTGGCTGCCGTGGGTGTGCCACTGTTGATCGGCGGTGACTTCGTGAAACCAGGGGCGACCGTCATCGACGTCGGGATCAACCGAACCGACGAGAATCGATTGGTTGGCGACGTCGACTTCGATGCGGTCGTGCACGTCGCGGGGGCGATCACTCCTGTGCCCGGCGGCGTGGGCCCGATGACGGTTGCGATGCTGATGGACAACACGGTGTCGGCGGCGGAGCGTCGAGCCGGCTAGGTGGGTTCGGCACCGGCGTGCGATAATCGCCCGATGCAACCGAGGAGCGAGTGAATATGGGAACGGCCATCACCATGGGGCCGGATGGCCTGCAGGTGCCTGACGATCCGATCGTGCCATTCATCGAGGGTGACGGAATCGGACCGGACATCTGGGCGGCGGCGGTCAGGGTCTTCGATAGCGCAGTCGAAGAAGCGTACGGGGGATCTCGCAAGATCGAGTGGCGGGAAGTGTTGGCAGGCGAGAAGGCCTACAACGCAACGGGCGAATGGTTGCCCCAGGAAACGGTCGACGCATTCCAGACCTACCTCGTCGGCATCAAGGGCCCGCTGACGACGCCGGTCGGCGGCGGCATCCGCAGTCTCAACGTGGCGCTCCGCCAGCTCCTCGATCTCTATGTGTGCATTCGGCCTGTGCGTTGGTTCACCGGTGTGCCGTCGCCCGTCAAAGAGCCGAATCTGGTTGACATGGTCATCTTTCGGGAGAACACCGAGGACGTCTATGCCGGCAAGGAGCTCGAAGCCGAGAGCGACGACGCCGCCAAGCTCATCGAGTTCGTGCGCAAGGAGTACGGATGGGAGATCAGGCCAGACTCCGGGCTCGGCCTCAAGCCCGTGTCCATCACCGGCTCGAAACGGCTGGTTCGAGCAGCCATCCAATATGCGATCGCCAACGGCCGCAAGTCGGTCACCCTCGTCCACAAGGGCAACATCATGAAGTTCACCGAAGGGGCGTTCCGGAACTGGGGTTATGAAGTCGCCAAGGATGAGTTCGCCGACCAGGTGGTCTCCTGGGAAGAGAGCGGCGGTGACCCTGGTGACAAGATCCTCATCCAGGACGTGATCGCCGACGCCATGCTGCAGCAGGTGCTGACCCGGCCTGCCAACTACGATGTCATCGCCACGATGAACCTGAACGGCGACTACATCTCCGACGCTCTGGCGGCGCAGGTGGGCGGGATCGGAATCGCCCCCGGTGGCAACATCAACTACGAGAACGGCATTGCCGTGTTCGAGGCGACGCACGGCACCGCCCCGAAGTACGCGGGGCAGGACAAGGTCAACCCGGGCTCGGTGATCCTTTCCGGCGATCTGATGCTTCGCTACATGGGCTGGACCGAGGCCGCGGATCTCATCGTGAATGCCCTCGAAACCACCATTGGCGAGAACATCGTGACATACGACTTTGCTCGCCTCATGGAGGGGGCCACCGAGGTGAAGACATCTGAGTTCGCCGATGCCATGATCGCCCGAATGTCCGCCTGATGGCGGACATTCGGGTTCGAGAAGCGCAGAGCGCTTCTCGGCGCCCGCGTATTTCGTCGGAGAGAGTCCGCCTGATGGCGGAC
>JBFGJH010000011.1:0-69551 GCA_041577335.1 Acidimicrobiia bacterium
ACGATCGCGAGCGCGCTTGATAGCGCTGTTCGGTGCCCTCATGCTGGTTTTGACCGCATGTGGAAGTGACAGCACCGACACGACGGTGGCTACCACCGACGCTCCGGACGAGACCACTGCGGCCACTGAGGCTCCAGCGGCAACCGAAGCTCCCCCGGAGACCGAACCAATGGATGATGAGCCGATGGCTCCCATCTCCACGTACATCGGCGAGCCGGAGAACTTGACCACGACCAACCTCACGGAATCTGAGGGTCTCGCGGTTATCCGCGCTCTCTACACGCCATTGGTAGATGTCGACTCGAACAACGAACCGGTGATGGCTGCGGCCGAGTCGGTCGAGAGTCCCGACGGAGGAACGACGTGGGTCGTCACCCTCAGGCCCGGATGGACGTTCCACGACGGGACAGCTGTCACGGCACAGAGCTATGCGGATGCGTGGAACTACGGTGCCTATGGCCCCAATGCCCAGCAAAACTCCTCGTTCTATTCCGGAATTGTCGGCTACGACGACCTGCAATGTGGCGAGGTCACCGAGGAGGACGAAGAGGGCAACGAAATCCTGGTCGCCGATTGCGAGAATCAGCCTCCGGCTACGGAGACCATGTCCGGGCTGGTAGTCGACAGCGACACCCAGTTCACGGTCACGCTCGGTACCGCCGAGTCGTTCTTCCCAATCCGGTTGCTCTACCCGGCCTACAGCCCGCTGCCCGAGGCGTTCTTCGCCGACCCAGAGGGCTTCAACGAGATGCCCATCGGTAACGGCCCATTCATGATGGCCAGCCCTTGGGAGCACAACACGGCGATCTTCACGACCGCCTATCCGGACTACCAGGGCGACAATCCGGCCCAGATCACCGATCTGGAGTTCCGGATCTTCGACGACATCAACACCGCCGTGAATGAGCTGTTGGCGGGCAACCTGGACATCCACGACAATATCCCGCCGGAGCGATTTGCCGAGGTCCAATCGCAGGTTCCGAATGTCGATGCCACGGCAACGTCTGTGATTACGTACTTCGCATTCCCCTCGTACGACTCGGACTGGGGCGGAGCCGACAACGCCGACTTGCGTCGAGCACTGTCGATGGCGATTGATCAGGAAGCCATTACCACTGCCATCTTCGATGGTCGTCGTCAGCCGGCATACAACCTGATTTCGCCGGTCATCCCGACCTGGACCGACAGCCTCTGCGATTCGTGGAGCTTTGATCCCGTCGCGGCCAAGGAGCTGTACGACTCCACCGATGGCCTCCCAGCCGAGGTGACGTTCTACTTCAACGCCGGCGCCGGTCATGAGGACTGGATCCAGGCCGTTGTCAATCAGTGGGGCACCAACCTGGGCATCGACACCAGTGGAATCACGTTCGAGGGCATCCAGCCTTTCGGCGACTACCTCACCCGCCTGGACGAGCAGGCGGTCGATGGCCCGTTCCGTCTCGGCTGGGGTGCGGACTACCTGCATCCGCAGAACTACTGGCAGTTGCTCTTGGACAGCCGGTTCCACTCGGACTCAGGTGGCGCCAACTCGAGCTTCTACACCAACCCGGACTTCGACGCCAAGATCGATGAGGCCCTGGCCATCACCGATCTTAACGAGGCCCTTCCGGTCTGGCAGGAAGTTGGAGAGATCGCCTGTAACGACGTTCCTGTCGTGCCCATGTTCTACGGACAGTCGGACTACGCATGGAATGACACGGTGAGCGGTGTCAGAGTCAGCTCGCAGAGCGACCTCGACTACTCGTCGCTGGTGGCGAACTAGTAGCCAAGACGAAGCAGTAATCGAATGGAGGGAGGCGACCTGGTCGCCTCCCTCCTGCTCATTAAAAGCTCCGCACAGAGTCGACGGGCGCAGTTTCGGTCTGGCTAGGATGACCCGATGGGTCGCTACCTGACACGGCGTGTTCTGCAGTTCATCCCGGTGTTCATTGGAGCGACTTTTTTGATATTCGCCCTGGTTTTCATGATCCCAGGCGACCCCATCCGTGCGCTGTCAGGCGACAAGCCGCTCCCGCAGTCCGTCCAAGACACCCTGCGCGCCCAGTACAACCTCGACAAGCCGCTCTGGCAGCAGTACGCCTTATATGTCGGAGGCGTCGTGCAGGGCGACTTCGGGGAGGATTTCCGTGGCAGGGACGTTCGGGAGATCATGGCCGAGCGAATCCCCGTCACGTTTCGGTTGGCGCTTTACGCCTTTCTGTTCGAGATGGTGATCGGAATCATCGCCGGCATCCTGGCCGGGCTCAACTTCGGCGGCTTCATCGACAATCTGGTGCGAATATCCACGCTGGTAGTGATATCGATACCCATATTCGTGTTCGGATTCATGGCGCAGTTGCTGATTGGAGTGCGGTTCGATCTCTTGCCGGTTTCTGGTCTTCGTGACGGCCAGGCCAGTTACATCATGCCGGCGATCGTGCTCGGCTCCGTCTCTTTGGCGTACATCGCCCGCCTCACCCGCACCAGCCTCGCAGAGAACATGAGGGCCGATTACGTGCGGACCGCGACGGCCAAGGGTCTGAGCCGGCGGCGGGTGGTGGGGGTGCATGCTCTGCGCAACTCGATGATCCCGGTGATCACCTTTCTCGGTGTCGATCTCGGTGCTCTGATGGGCGGTGCCATCATCACCGAGGCGATCTTCAACCTGCCCGGGATCGGTAATGCTGTCTATCAGGCGACGTTGCGCCAAGAGGGCACCGTTGTCGTCGGCATCGTGACCTTCCTGGTGCTTGTTTTCATGATCTCCAATCTCCTGGTCGATGTTCTGTACGCGGTGCTCGACCCGCGGATCCGATATGAGTGACTCCCAAGGCCAAGGCCCCGAGCACGAGGGACAGCAACCGCAGACGTCTCTCGAGGTCGCCGAACTCGTCGAACTCGACGACGTGCAGGGCATATCCGGAGCCAGTCTTTGGTCAGATGCCTGGAAGCAGCTCCGCACCAGCCCGGTGTTTCTCATATCGCTTGGCATCATCATTCTCATCAGCGTGATGGCGATCGCCCCGGGCCTGTTCACCAACGCCGATCCGCGCGCCTGCGATCTCTCCAATTCGTTGGTTCGACCCAGCGCCGACCACTGGTTCGGCTTCGATCTCCAGGGATGCGACTACTACGCCCGCACTATCTACGGCGCTCGGATATCGGTATCGATCGGGCTCACCGTGACGATCTTCGCCGGGCTCCTGGCAGTGGTCATGGGCAGCCTCGCCGGCTACTACGCCGGGGCGACCGATTCGGTGATCGCCCGGCTCACCGACATCTGGTTTGCGATCCCGACGATTCTCGGCGCCATCGTCATTCTCAGCCTGCTGGGAACCCGCGGCTTTTTCCAGGTCTCGTTCGTCCTGGTGATCCTCGGCTGGCCTACCATGCTGCGGCTGTATCGCTCGTCGGTGCTGTCGGTGAAGGAGCTGGACTACATCGAGGCGGCCCGAGCCCTCGGCGCCAGTGACTTCAGGATTCTTTCAAAGCACATCCTGCCCAACGCCATCGCTCCCGTGCTGATCTACGCAGCCATCACGGTGGGCGTGATCATCTCTGCGGAGGCGGCGTTGTCGTTCCTCGGGGTGGGGCTGCAACTTCCGGCGATCTCGTGGGGTCTCATGATCTCAGGAGCCCAGACCAGGATTCTCTCGGCCCCTCACCTGCTGCTGTTTCCTGGCCTGTTCCTCAGCGTGACCGTCTTTGGCTTCATCCTCATGGGCGACTCGCTCCGCGACGCATTGGACCCGAAGTCGAGATGAGTGTCACCGAAGAAGGTCAATCGGCCGAGGGTGGCGTGTTCCCGCTCGACTACGACCCCACGGCCCCGCTACTGGAGGTCGAGGACCTCCATGTGGAGTTCCGCACCAGGGACGGCATCGTCAAGGCGAACTCGGGCATCAGCTATACGCTCCGGGAAGAGGAGACGCTGGCGATCGTCGGCGAATCGGGCTCGGGGAAGACGGTCAGCGCGCAGGCGGTCATGGGCATCATCGACTCCCCACCCGGCTACATCACCCAGGGTGCCGCCCGCCTTCGCGGTGTCGACATGTTCGAGCTCCCCGACCCCGAGCGGCGGGCGATGCGGGGCGAGCGCATCGCCATGATCTTTCAGGACGCCTTGACCGCCCTCAACCCGGTCTTTCCGGTCGGATGGCAAATCGCCGAGACCTTTCGCGCCCACCGCGGCACGTCCAAGCGCGAAGCGCGCAAGCACGCCATCGAGCTGCTTGACCGGGTCCGGATCCCAGCTGCCAAGGAACGGGTCAACGCCTATCCTCACGAGTTTTCCGGGGGGATGCGGCAGCGCGCCATGATCGCCATGTCCCTGGCGCTCGACCCCGAGGTCCTCATCGCCGACGAGCCGACCACCGCCCTCGACGTGACGGTCCAGGCTCAGATCATGAATCTACTCCAGGACCTCCAAGACGAGACCAAGATGGGCCTGATCCTCATCACCCACGACCTCGCTGTGATCGCCGAAGTGGCCGATCGGGCACTGGTGATGTATGCCGGCAAGGCTGTCGAGCACGGCCCGGTAAAGGAGATCTTCCTTAATCCGGGACATCCCTACACGCTTGGCCTCCTGCAATCGATCGCCCGTCCCGAGCAAAAAGGCGGCAAGCTGATCCCGATCGTGGGCTCTCCACCGGATCTGCTGCATGTTCCCTCGGGGTGCCCGTTTCACCCGCGCTGTCGGTACCGGCAGGACATCTGCAGCGAGGTCGAGCCACCCATGACCGACACCCGCCCTGGGCGCGCATCCGCCTGCCACTTCGCCGAGGAGGTCCTTGCTCTTGGCAAACAATGACCGCGCAGAACCGCTCCTCAGGGTCGAAGGTTTGGTGAAGCACTTCCCGATCACTCGCGGGATCGTATTCAAGAAGCAGGTGGGCACCATCAAAGCCGTCGATGATGTCTCGTTCGATCTCTATCCCCGCGAAACGGTGGGGCTCGTCGGGGAGTCGGGATGCGGAAAGTCGACGGTCGCCAGGACGGTGCTCCGCCTCCATGAGCCAACCGGCGGCGCCGCTTACTTCAAAGGTCAGAACATATTCGAGATGAGCAAAAGCGAGCTGCGAGAGTTGCGGCGGGAGATCCAGATCATCTTTCAGGATCCCTATGCCTCCCTCAACCCCCGCATGACGGTCGGGGATATCGTCGGCGAGCCCTGGGAGATTCACAAAGGTGTCGTTGCCAAGGAGAACCGCCGATCAGCCGTTCAGGAGCTCCTGGAGCTGGTCGGATTGAACCCCGACCACATCAATCGTTTCCCGCACCAGTTTTCCGGTGGTCAGCGGCAGCGGATTGGCGTTGCCAGGGCGCTGGCACTGAACCCGTCGGTGATCGTGTGCGACGAGCCGGTGTCCGCCCTCGACGTATCGGTCCAAGCGCAGGTCATCAATCTCCTCGAAGAGCTGCAAGAAGAACTGGGTCTGGCCTACCTCTTCATCGCCCACGATCTGTCGGTGGTGCGGCACATCTCCGATCGCTTGGCCGTCATGTACCTCGGACGCATCGTCGAAACCGGCACCGACGAGGACGTATACGACCATCCGGTCCATCCATATACCCAAGCGTTGCTGTCGGCGGTCCCGGTGCCCGACCCTGAGCATGAGGTCACCAACCGGATCGTGCTGGAAGGCGATGTTCCCAGCCCTGCCAATCCTCCGTCTGGCTGCTCGTTTCGAACGAGGTGCTGGAAGGCCGAGGATGTGTGTGCCGGCGATGTTCCCGCACTCGAGGATCGGTTCGGCGTCGGTCATCCGAGTACCTGTTACTTCGCTTCGGAAATGCAGGTGTTCTGAGGTCTGGTGACTCACCGAGGCCGGGCCATTCCTCCATCGCTGTCAAAGAAGTCGGAGGAGATGGTCGAGCTGGTGGCGTCGGTCGTCGCCATCTGAGATCCAACAGGCCGCACGTCTGCCGGCATCGCTCCTTGCGAGATCCTCGAACCCTTTCCCAACGATGGCCGGGAGGCCTCCTGGCACCTTGCGAGTATCAAAGGCGGCGACCCCGTGACGTAGCGATCGCTCCGGAAAAGGGACTATCGGCTCTAGATGCTGCGAGTGATCGCTGATTGACTAAGCCAGTCCGTGAGCTAGAACCATCGCTTGTGGTTTGCGGGCGTTTTCAAACGGCCGGAATTGTCCTGGTGGGGGGAAGGAGGCCGAGGGGGTGGCGCATTCCGCGCATTCCGCGCATTCCGCGCATTCCGCGCACAGCCCTCTACGACGATACGTACGTCAATCCACTGATGACCGATCGCCGCGCCCAGTGCAGCGGCGAGAAGGGAAGACTTCTAATGCATGTACGAATACCGAAGAATAGGACGGGTCCTCTAGCGGTCGCTTTCACGGTCGCGCTCATGATGGCGATGGTCCCCGGGATATCCGCCGCGGGAGCAACACCGCCGGCAGGAAACCCGGCCACCTACACGCTCGATACACATTTCGACGAGGGAACCCGGATCAACGTCAACTACACGGATGTTGCCGACCAGCTGCAGTTGGACTCGCAAGCCAGCGCTTTCGACAACTTGTGGATCGCAGCTTCGGCTCGTGGCACGATCGTCAAGATCGACACCAATACCGGAACGATTCTGGGCGAGTACCAGTCGGCGCCAGATGGTCATGCCGCAGATCCATCGAGAACCACCGTTGAAGCAAACGGCGGTGTCTGGGCAGGCAACCGCGCAGACAACTCTGGAAACAAGGGCTCAGTCGTCCACATCGGTCTTCTGGAGAACGGCGGATGCGTCGACCGCAATTTGAATGGCGTGATCGACACCTCGACCGGCCTCGGTGACATCAAACCGTGGCTCAACCCTGCTGGCGTCGATGACAACGGCGGCGTGTCTTCGGCGGACGATGAATGCATCATCCATTACACGAGGACCAACGGCACCGGCTTACGGACCCTGGCTATCGACGAGAACAATGATGTGTGGACTGGCGGGCTGAGCAACCGGGCCCACGAGAAGATTGACGGAATCACCGGATTGCCTGTAGCCGGCACCCAATTCAACCTTGGGTGTGGCGGCTATGGCGGCTTGTACGCCGGCGGGGTGCTGTGGTCGGCACGAGAGCTGCTCCGGTACGACACCGTTGGAATGTCCGGAATGTGCTTTGGCAACGACCGCGGAGATTACGGCCTCGGTATCGATCCCAACACAGGTCATATCTGGCAGTCCAGTCTGTTCAGTTCAGGCGTGGACGGGCCGTGCTGCCGGCTCTACGAGCTCGACGGCGCCGGGAATGTCGTCAACTCGTACCCGCAGCCCTTCGGGGCGCAGGGCGTGGTGGTCGACCAGAACAGCCATGTCTGGGTAGCCGAGATCTTCGGCAGCCGTGTGGCCCACTACGCGCCCGATCCGGGTGTGCCAGGAACACATCTGCTGGTGGGTACTGTCACTGGCTTTGCGGGCACAACCGGAGTGGCCGTCGACGCCAACGGGTTCATCTGGGCGTCCGAAATAAACAGCAGTCTCACTCGTGGGGTTGCCAAGATCGATCCGAACGGTGGACCGATCGGAGCGGGCGGCTACACCGTTGGAGCCATTGCTCTGACCATCGGGCTCGAGGATGGTGTGCTGCCGCCTGCACGTCCATACAACTACAGCGACATGACAGGCAGCACATTGATCGCCCCGCCGACCACCGGCACGTGGGAATTCGTGCACGACAGCGGGTTGCCCGATGCACCGTGGAGCAACGTGAGTTGGAACGCGGACGAACCCGGGAGCAGCTCGATCATGGTCGAGGTCGCTTCGAGCAACAATGCCGGAGGGCCGTTCAGCGCGCCGGAGGCGGTGACCAACGGGGTCGACCTGACGTCGACACCGGACGGCCAGTTCCTGAAAGTGACTGTCATGTTCGACCGAGCGAACGGGTTTGATCCGACCCCGGTTCTGTTCGACCTCACCCTGTTGCACAACCGGCCGCCGGACTGCACTGATGCAGCTCCAAGCCTCGACACGCTGTGGCCGCCGAACCACAAGTTCGTCGACATCAACGTGCTGGGTGTCACCGACCCCGATGGGGATCCGATCACCATCACGATCGACTCGATCTGGCAAGACGAGCCGACGGATACCAACGGTGACGGAACATTCACACCAGACGGGATGGGTGTCGGGACTGATACGGCGGAATTGAGAGCCGAGCGATCTGGCACCAAGGAGACGCCTGGCAACGGCCGTGTGTACCACGTCGGTTTCACAGCCGACGACGGTATCGGTGGTACATGCAACGGACTCATCAACGTTGGTGTTCCACACGATGTGAAGGACGTGCCAATCGACGAGGGAGCCCTGTTCGATTCGACCAATTGAGGCATAGAGGCCCCACAGGGCAGCTGAGACCCCGGCAAGGCCCGGGGTCTCAGCTCGTCCGGCCGGGAAGATAGGCCGCGGCGATGGCCTCGTCACAGCGTCTAAGAGCAGCCCACCCGACCCAACGAGGCAGCCCGGAAGGCGTGTCTACGGGATGTCGGCGCAAGGCTCTCCAAGCACGCCACCGGTCCCGGAGGCGCTCAGGTAAGCCCCGAATCTGGCGCGAAAGTCACGCCAACATCGTGCAGGTGGTGGACGGGATCGTGGAGCAGGTAGCGGGCGAACGATTCGATCGTGAACGCTGCCCCGTCGCTGCGGAACCCGGTTCGCTCCCATCCGGACGGCGGCACGGCGTCAAACTGTTCTGCCAGGCTGGCGCCGTTGGTCGACAGTTCGTCGCTGATCTCGCCCGGGTCTGATTGGTCGTACCGCTTCTCGACGGCAGTGGCGTCCTGATCCCAATCGGGATAGTGCGGCCCGTCCTCGGTCATCATCAACTCCAGGCGCTCGGAGTACAGAGCCAGGACGTCGCGCACGTGAGCGGCGTACTCGAGAGGTGACCAGACCTCCGGCGAGGGGCGCCGACGAAGCTCCCCGGGGTCGCTTAGGAGGAGCTCCGCCCAGGTGTTGGTCACCTGGCGGAGCAGCGATCCCACTTCGGTCCGACTGAACGAGTGCACGTCGAAGCGGCATTCAGGGCACCGGCGCTCCAATACCCACGTCCAGTCCTTGCTGTCGCCGGGCACGGCGGGTGGTAGCGGTAGGTGGGCGTTGGTCACGAGAGAAATCTAGCCATCGAGGTCGCTCGATCGTCTCGGGCGCCCGGTACCATCGCGGGCCATGGAATCGCCGGCCCGACTCTCTGACCGCGTGTGGACCGTCCCCAACGCCGTCTCGTTTGCCCGGCTGTTGGCGATCCCGTACTTCGTGTATCTGCTGCTCGCTCGCGACGACCCACGGGCAGCCGGGCTCCTTCTCATCGTGATCGGTGCCACCGACTGGGTGGATGGGGCGCTTGCCCGGATATTGAACCAAGAGAGCGAATTGGGCCGAAAGCTCGATCCGATTGCCGACCGCCTGGCCATCGTGACCGCTGTGGTTGCCGGTTGGTTGGCCGAGATCGTTCCCGGCGTCATCGCCGGCCCCTTGCTGCTTCGTGAGGCCCTCATGGCGGTGGTTACTGCCGGGCTCGTCGCTCGCGGCAAAGGCACGCTCCAAGTCCGATACCTCGGCAAGGTGGCGACATTCGCCGTCTACGGGTCCATTCCCTCGTTCTACCTTGCTGCCGCCGATGTGCTTCCCGCCGTGTTCAGGGCCCTGGGCTGGACAGCCGGCGTCATCGGGCTGGCGCTGTACTGGCTCACAGCCATCCAATACCTCGGAGATGCGCGCCGGGTTGTGCCTGCGTCACGAGGTGGGACTGGGTAATCTCGCAGAACTGGACCAAAGGAGGGGCATGGACGCGCCCGACGACCGTCGGTATACGAAAGCACACGAATGGGTACTTGATATCGGAGATCACCGGGTCCGCATCGGGATCACCGACTACGCCCAGGATGCCCTCGGAGACGTGGTCTACGTCGACCTCCCCGACACGGGCAAGACAGTGCAAGCCGGCGAGACCTTGGCCGAGGTGGAGTCCACGAAATCCGTCGGTGAGATCTACGCTCCTGTGTCGGGCACGGTCACGGGCGCCAACACCGCCCTCGACGAGCAGCCGGAGCTGGTGAACTCGGATCCCTATGCGGACGGTTGGATTGTCGAGATGCAACTATCGGGAGACGGGGCCGAGGATCTGCTGGACGCATCTGCCTATATCGCGTTCACGGAAGCTGACTGAGCTGGTTCGCTCGGACCGGCAGCTACGATACGAGTCGTGATTTGCCCAACCTGCCATGAAGAGATTCCTGACGACAATCCTGAGTGTCCGAACTGCGCCGACGGCGGCGCCGGGGAACCGACCATCATGTACATTCCCGTCTCCGAACATCCCGCCTGGTCGGAAGAGGAAGCATCACATCTCGAGGGAGTGATGGGGGTGGCGTTGGTGGTCGAACGGGGACCAACCGCCGGCAAGACCTACGTGTTGAACAGGGGGACCACCACCGTTGGGAGGCACCCCGACAGTGACATCTTCCTCAACGATGTCACCGTCAGCCGCCATCACTGCCGCTTCCAGTTCGACGGAGCCTCGTTGACGGTGGAAGACTCCGGCTCGACGAACGGCACCTATGTTCGCGACGTGCTCGTGGAGCGAGCGCCCTTGAAACCCGGCGACGAGGTCATCATCGGCAAGTACCACCTTCTCGTTGCCCTCGGCGATGGCTAACCAAACCCTGAGTATCGGCGAAGTGATCAGTCTGCTCAGGGACGATTTCCCCGAGGTGAGTGTGTCGAAAGTCCGGTTCCTCGAGAACCAGGGACTGGTGGCGCCTGAGCGAACCGACTCGGGATACCGCCAATTCGGGAAGGACGACATCGCTCGCCTCCGATTCATCCTTCAGCAACAGCGTGACCATTTCTTGCCGCTCAAAGTCATCAAATCCAAACTCACCGATTGGGAGCGCGGCGCCGACGTGGTTCACGATGAGCGTGATCCCCAAGAGCGCTACCTCGAGTCGACGGCCGAACACATCAGTGAGGCCGACTTCTTGCGCCGCACGGGGTTGGAGGCCGATGAAGTGGGAGAGCTGGTGAGCCACGGCCTGTTACGGAGAGAGACCGACGGCGGGTTCGATCCGGATGCGCTTGCCGTAGCCAAGGAAGCCCGCCTTCTCTTTGATCTCGGCCTCGAGGGACGTCACTTGCGCCTGCTCCGGCTTGGTGCCGATCGGGAAGCGGATGTTCTGCGCCAGCTGACTGCGCCGCTTCGCAGGAACACGAGCCCCGAAGCGCACACCAAAGTGATGGAGTTGCTCGCTTCCGCCGCCAAGTCGTTCGAAACCATTCATTTCCGCCTTCTCCGCCAAGAGCTGCGGGCAATTCTCGACGAATGAGAACGCTCTTTGCGCTGACTTTGGTGTCGGTGATCACGTGGGGAGTGGCGGCGCCTGTGGTGGCCCAGAGCCCGCAGAGCCCCGAGGTGGGGGCGGTGACATGGGTGCTGTACGACGCCGATCTGGACAGGGTGCTGGCGAGCCACGATGCCGATGTCCGGAGGCCCATGGCGTCAACCACGAAGATGATGACCGCCCTGCTGGCGCTCGAGAACGCCACGGTCGCCGACGAGGCGCTCGTCTCGGAGGAGGCCGCCTCGATCGGCGGCGCCGGGATTGGCTATGTGGCGGGCGAGACGGTGTTGATGGAAGATCTTGTTGCGGCCTTGTTGCTGCAATCTGCCAATGATTCGGCGATCACGATTGCTGAGCACGTTGCTGGGGTCGAGTCGGTCTTCGTCGGCATGATGAACGACCGGGCGCGAGAACTGGGCATGGAGAACACCTCGTTCGCCAACCCGCACGGGCTGGATTCCCCCAACCACTACAGCTCTGCCAACGATCTCTTGACGCTGGCTCTGGAGGGGATGAGCAACCCGGACTTTGCGCGCCTCGTTTCCCAGCCCGAGGTCCAGCTCGACCCGGCTCCCGACGGCTCGGAGCGAATCGCGCTGAATCGCAACGAATTGATCGGCACCTACGAGGGGGCGATCGGAGTGAAAACTGGCTTCACCGACGATGCCGGCCTCGTCCTGGTGGCGGCGGCTGAGCGCGATGGTCGTACCCTCTACGCCGTGGTGATGGGCAGCGAGGAGCATTTTTCCGACGCCGCCGCGCTGTTGGACTACGGCCTCGGCTCGTTCGATCTCTTCGAGCTGCTCGATACGGGCCCGTTGACCGCGCCGGCTGCTATTGACGTGTCCGAGCGACGTTTTACGGGTGCGATGCAGCTCGCCGGCAGTGCCGCAACCGAATCCGCCTTCGGCACCACGGTCGTGGGGCCATCGGGGGGCACCGTGGGGCAGGACCCGCCACCGGGCTGGGTCGAGGCGCTGGCGTGGCCCCTCGAATACTGGGACAGGCTCTGGTCCTCCGATGAGTGACATCGTCGCCGAGGTCATATCTCGTCAGGCATTGGCGTCCCGGGCGTTGGAGCTCGGCGCGGCGCTTGCCGAGGAGTATGCCGGGCGAGATCCGATCTTCGTCGGAGTGCTCACCGGCTCGTTGCCTTTCTTGGCAGATCTGGTTCGGGCCACGCCGATCGACGCCGAGGTCGATTTCCTGGCGTTGACGCGATTTGGTGAGGGAGGGCGGGTTGCCATCGCCATCGATGTTGCGACGCCGCTGACCGGGCGCGACGTGATCTTGGTGGAGGACATCGTCGATACCGGGCTCACCGCCCTTGCACTGATGAACATGCTCCAGGAGCGCGACCCGGCCAGCTTGTCCATGGTCACCCTCCTCGACAAGGTACCTCGCCGGCTCGTCGAAGTCCCGCTGGCATTTCGCGGCTTCGAGGTCGGAGACGAGTTCCTTCTCGGCTACGGACTCGACTGGGAGGGGAAATACCGCAATCTCCAAAGCCTGTGGGCGGTGCTCGATCTGGCTGAGTTCGCCGCGAATCCCGGCGTTTTGCATTCAAAAGCGTTTGCCGGTGCTGCTGATAGGCTGCGGACATGAGCGAGATGGTGCCTCTGGAACTCGTCGGAGTCCGTATCCAATTTCCGAGTAATCAGCCCATTGTGCTGCTTCGCGAACAGAACGGGACCCGATATCTCCCGATCTGGATCGGCGCGGTCGAAGCCACCGCGATCGCGTATGCCCTGGAGGGCGTGACCACCGCCCGTCCCATGACCCACGACCTCCTCAAGTCCACAACTGAGGCGCTCGGCGCCGAAGTCGATCGTGTGGTCGTCACCGAGATGCGCGATTCGATCTATTACGCCGACCTCGTTCTCACCAGCCCCGACGGAGAAGTGGTGATTTCGTCTCGCCCCTCCGACGCCATTGCCTTGGCGGCTCGCACCGGCGCAGCGTTGTTTGCCTCGCAAGAAGTGCTCGAGGACGCCGGAGTGGAGATCAAAGACGAAGACGAGGAGGAGGAAATCGAGAAGTTCCGCGAGTTCCTCGACGACATCTCCCCAGATGATTTTGAAGACACGGGACAATCATGAACCCGGTCGTGCGGCTCCGCCGGGCGGCCGTATGGGTGAGCGTCGTGATCGCCTTGGGGACCACCGGCTATGTGGTCATCGAACGATCCTCGTGGTTCGACGCCTTCTACATGACCATCGTCACAGTGTCGACCGTTGGCTACGAGGAGGTGTTTCCACTGAGCGAAGTGGGTCGGGCGTTCACGGCTGGTCTGATCATCGTTGGCGTCAGCACGGCTCTGTATACCGCCGGCGCGGCACTCGAAGTGTTCGTGGAGCAGGTCAGTGATCGAGGAAGGAAGGCCTTGATGCAACGGGAAATCGATCGGATGGAGCAGCACCACATCGTCTGCGGATATGGTCGCGTCGGGTCGGCGACATGGCGCGACATGGCCAGCCACGGCGCGCGAGTGGTCATCGTCGAGGCCGATCCGGACAAGGCCGCCCGAGCAAGGGCGGCGGGAGCCATGGTCGTCGAAGGTGACGCCACTCGCAACGAAGTGCTCATCGAGGCCGGCATCCATCGTGCCAAGGCGATCGTGGCATCGGTGGAAAGTGACAGCGACAACCTCGTGATCGTCCTGTCGGCGCGCTCATTGGAGCCCGGGCTGCGCATCGTCTCTCGCGCCAAATTCTTGGAGTCCGAGACCAAGCTCCTGCTGGCGGGAGCCGACAAAGTCGTCGCACCTCAACAAGTCGGGGCGCGGCGCCTGGCGGCCATGGCGCTCCAGCCCGACCTCGCCGACTTCGTCGATCTGGTGATCCACGGACATCACGTCGAGTTTCGGGTGGCCCGGATCGAGGTTCAATCCGGCTCAGGACTGGAAGGGTTGTCGCTCCGCGACGCAGACATCCGCGAGGTCACGGGCGCCCAGGTCCTCGCAATCGAGCGGGCCAATGGTGAAGTCATGCTCAACCCCGATCCAGGCGCCGGGATGGAAGCAGGCGACGTGCTCGTGACGATGGGGCGCAAGCCGCAGCTCGGCAAGGTGACCGGCCTCGCTACCCGAGTCGGACCCCAGAACGTTGACACTGCCTCAGCCTCCGGGTAGCGTCTCCGGCGGGGTAATTACGGGCGTGTAACCTTTCGTTCCACGCAGGAGGACAGCGCTAGTGTCGATCAATGGATTTCGTGCACCCCAAGTATGCAAGCTGGTGGGCATCACCTACCGGCAGTTGGATTACTGGGCACGCACCGACCTCATCAAGCCGTCCTTGCAGCACGCCCATGGCTCTGGCTCGCAACGCCTCTACTCGTTCATAGATGTGGTCCAGCTGAAGGTCATCAAGCGGCTCCTGGATGCCGGAATGAGCCTCAAGAAGATCCGCCAAGCAATGGACATTCTCCGTGAGCAACTCGATAGTGATCAGCCGCTCGTCGATGTGACTCTGCTGTCCGACGGCGCCTCGATCTACGCTGCCCACAGTGCCGACGAGGTCGTCGATGTCTTCCGGCGAGGGCAAGGCGTGTTTGGCATAGCCGTCGGCCCGGTTCAGGAGGAGTTGGAGGGTGACGTACACCGCCTTTTTCCTGATGCCGTGACCGCGGCAGACGTTCTAGAAGCCGAGGCAACAACATCGATCTGAGCAACTTGTTGCAGAGCGCGGACGAGGTCGAGTTCGCACACAACAGCGAGCGTCAGTTCGCGCGACTACTGGACTTCTATGGAATCGAGTGGGCGTACGAGCCGCGGTCATTTGCCCTTGCCTGGGACGACGCCGGAGAGCCGACGAGGTGGTTCACGCCGGACTTCTATCTGCCCGACGATGACGTGTTCATCGAGATCACCACGATGAACCAAAAACTCGTCACCAAGAAGAACCGCAAGGTGCGCCTGCTGGTGCAGCACCATCCCGATGTGCGCTGCAAGATTCTCTATCAACGCGACTACCTCCACCTGGTCCAGAAGTACGGCCTCGAAGAGCCCGACCAGCTCGACATTTCTACACATCCCACCCGAATTCCCGGCCAACCACAGATCGTGCGGCTCAACGCCGACGGATCCGAACGCGCCGAGGAGCCTGCGTGAGCACCACAGAACGCACGACGACGGGTCGGTTGATCAGAACGTGGCCCCCTCCTGAAGACCCTTGGACAACGATCTTGATCGTCCATGGTCTCGGCGAGCATTCGGGGAGGTACGAAAGGATCGGTGCCCAGCTCTCGGAGGCCGGCATCGCCGTTCGCTCTTTCGACTTGATGGGATTTGGTGCGTCAGACGGCCGGCGGGCCTTCGCCGAGAGCGTTGACGTGTATCTCGACGAGATCGAAGAAGAACTCACCGCAGGCCGGATCCCCGACGTCCCGGCAGTCATTCTCGGGCACAGCATGGGAGGTTTGCTCGCGTACCGCTACGCGATGTCGGCGCTGCCCCAGCCTGACGCCCTGGTGCTCAGCTCGCCAGCATTTGGTTCGTCGGCACCGGCTATCAAGAAATTCGCCGCACCGTGGGCTGCCAAGGTGGCTCCCAAACTGTCAATGCCAAACGACATCGAGGGGGAACAGCTCTCACGCGATCCGGCGGTGGGCGAGGCGTACTTCGCCGATCCACTGGTTTACACCAAGATGACGACGGCGCTCGGCGCCGTGCTCTTGGGGGCAATCGAGGCGTCAGGAGATTTCCCGGCGCCTTCGGTGCCGACCTATGTGCTCCACGGAGCAGCTGACACCGTCGTGCCGCCTCAATCGTCGGTCGCCATCGGAGAACGAGACGGTGTTACTCGCAAGCTCTATCACAACCTTCGCCATGAAACGATGAACGAGCCGGAAGGTCCCGAGGTCGTCGCCGATATCATCTCCTGGCTGCGGGAGACGCTCAACCGCTGAGCGACGCTTCCTCGGTTGCTCCAGATTCCACCAGAGCGCTGCGATACCAGCGGCGCTCCACCACCGGCTCCCCAAAGAACGAGACCTCGAGAGACTCTCCCGGCACGAATCCACGGCGCTCGAAAAACGACTCTCCAGAGGTGTTTCCGAGGATGAGGTCGACGGTGGTGGGCAATCCCTCGGCGAGCTGGCGGATTCGGGCGATGAGGTGGGTTCCCGCTCCTCTTCTTCGGGCGTTCGGTCGCGTGTGGATGGCGGCGATGACGATACGGTCGGGCTCGACGATGGCGTCGGCGAAGGCGATCGCCTTGCCGCCGTCGGTGACGATGAGAATCGGATGGTCTTCCCAACGCTTCTCGAGTGCGGCCGGTGTGTAGGCCACCTCCAGGAGTGACTCGATGGTGGCGGGTCGTAACAGGGTCTCATATGCCTCGCGCATTGCGGCCGAGCCAATCGACGAGATGGATGCGAGGTCGTCTCGTTTGGCCAACGACACCTTCACTCCTCCGAACCTAGCGATCTCCCGTGGTTGGTGCATCGGTGTCATCCCCCCGGTCGGTGCCTGAGTAGGCTCCTTGCTGCCCAGCGCAGGGGGATGCCGGTCGGGCGGGCACATACGTGTTCCTGATCCGGTAACTTGGGAGCTGGCCTTGCATCTGGAGGGTGTTCACAATGCGTACATATCCAACGGACAAGATCCGGAACGTCGCCCTCTTGGGCCACGCCGGCTCCGGCAAGACGACACTGGCGGAAGCCCTGTTGTTCCGAGCCGGAGCCATCGACCGTCTCGGCTCTGTCGAAGATGGATCAACGGTCACGGATTTCGATGAAGAAGAGACTGCTCGAGGGCAGTCTCTGTCGTTGGCGCTTGCTCCGATCGAGTGGAAAGGCCACAAGATCAACATCATCGATACCCCTGGATACGCCGATTTCCTCGGCGATGCTTCTGCCGCCCTCCAGGTCGCCGATCTCGCCATCTTCGTCGTTTCAGCCGTTGAGGGGGTCGAGGTCGGTACTCGGCGGCTGTGGCGAGTAGCCGAACGGATCGGCGTTCCTCGGATGGTTTTCATCAACAAGCTCGACAAGGAGCGGGCAGACTTCGAGCGAACGCTCGACGAGCTGCGTGCGGTCTTCGGAGCGGGCATCGCCCCGCTGGAGCTTCCCATCGGCAAAGAAGCCGGGTTTCACGGAATTGCCGATCTCCTCACCGACACCGCCTACCTCTACGATTCTGGCCACGGCGAAAAAGGGGAAATCCCCGACGAGATGCAGGAGCTCGAGCACGAAGTCCACGACAATCTCGTCGAGGGGATCGTTGTTGCCGATGACGACCTCCTCGAGAGATACTTGGAAGGTGACGTTCCGTCGGTCGAGGAACTCGAAAAGACGCTGGCAATCGGCGTCGACCGCGGATCCGTGTTTCCAGTTGTGTGTGGCTCGGCGATCGCGCCAATCGCCGTCGATCGGCTTGCCGACTTCATCGTGGAGATCGGACCTGCCCCCGAAGACAGGACGGCTTTCACCGTTCGGGCAGGCGATCAGGAGATCCACGTCGAGCCGGACAGTTCCCAACCGCCCCTGGCGTATGTCTTCAAGACCATCACCGACCCGTACGTCGGGCAGCTGTCGTTGTTTCGAGTCATGACCGGGACCCTGAAACGGGACGACCAACTCGTTGCATCATCGTCAGGGCAGGAGGAGCGTCTCCACAATCTGCTGACGCTGCGAGGCAAAGAGCAGATCCCGGTCGAACAGCTCGCAGCAGGAGACATTGCCGCGGTCGCCAAGCTGAACGGGACCGTGACGGGGGACACGTTGGCGCCCAAGGGCACGCCGGTGACCATCGAAGCGCCGTCCCGCCCGAGCCCGGTGTTGGCGTTCGCCATCGTGCCTCGGACGCAATCCGACGAGGACAAGCTCCCGACGTCGCTTCGCAGGCTCCAGGACGAAGATCCCGCCCTCATAATGGAGTTGCAGCCAGAAACCGGCCAGACGCTGTTGTGGGGGACCGGGGAGACCCATCTGGCGGTTGCCATCGACCGCCTCCGGCGGAAGTTCGGAGTCGAGGTCGACCAGGAGCCCGTGAAGGTGCCGTTTCGGTGGACGATCACCCGCGAAGTCGAGGCGGAGGGCAAGTACAAGAAACAGTCCGGCGGGCATGGCCAGTTCGGCATTGCGTACGTTCGTTTCGAGCCAAAGGAGAGCGGCTCGGGCTTCGAGTTCATCGACAAGATCGTGGGCGGCTCGATCCCGCGCCAGTTCATACCGGCGGTGGAGAAGGGGATCATCGAAGAGCTCGAGTCGGGCTACTTCGGCGGGTATCCCGTCGTCGATCTCAGCGCCACCTGCTACGACGGAAAGTATCACTCTGTCGACAGCTCCGAGATGAGCTTCAAGATGGCCGGCAAGTTGGCGGTCCGAGAGGGTCTTCCTGCGGCCGGCTTGGTCTTGCTGGAACCCGTGTCGAAAGTGGAGATCTTTGCCCCCATCGAGCTGCAGGGGGACGTGATGAAGGACATCAGTGGTCGCCGGGGCCGGGTTCTGGGCACCGAGGCAAGCCTCCATGGTGAACAGCGTATCGAAGCCGAAGTGCCGACAGCCGAGATCATGCGGTACGCCATCGACCTCAAGTCGATCACCGGCGGTGCCGGCCGTTTCAGCGCCGAACACAGTCATTACGACCAGATGCCCCAGCATTTGGCCGATCGCGTCACAGTCGACGCCTGAGCATCTGAAGAAAGTTCACCTGGCGTTCACCTTCCGGTCCGGGAGCGATTACTCCGTCTCCGTAGCCTGCTTCTCGCCACCTAGCGGGAGATGACAATGGCACCAACGAGGAGAGCGCTGGGAGGGTTGGCGATTCTCGCCTTGGTGCTGAGCGCCTGTGGCTCGAGCGCTGACGACACGTCGGCCGGCGCACCTGCATCAGGCAGCGCCTCGATTGAAATCTCGGGATCGTCGACGGTCGAGCCGATTTCTTCGCGGGTGGCAGCAGCTTTCAGCGCAGACAACCCGGACGTGCCGATCTCGGTTGAAGGCCCTGGGACCGGTGACGGGTTCGCCCGGTTCTGCGCCGGTGAGACAGATATCTCCAACGCGTCGCGGGCAATGAAGGCCGAAGAAGCTGAGGCGTGCGCCTCGACGGGTGTTACCTACGTCGAGTTGCATATCGCCACCGACGGGATCACAGTGCTGACCTCTCCCGACAACGGCGCGATATCCTGCCTCGACTACGCCGATCTCTATGCCCTCATCGGCCCCGAATCTGAGGGTTTTGCCAATTGGTCGGATGCCAACGACTTGGCGGCTGAGGTTGGTGGAGGGCACGCCCCGTATCCCGACGCTCCTCTGGTCATCACAGCTCCGGGTGAAGAGTCTGGGACCTTTGATACGTTCGTGGAGCTGGCGCTCGAAGATATCCTCGAAGAGCGAGGGCAGGAAGACCCGACTCGGGCCGACTATCAGGCCTCAGCCAACGACAATACGATCGTGCAGGGGATCACCGGAAATCCAACCTCGCTGGGCTGGGTGGGGTTTGCCTTTTTCGAGGAAAATGCGGACGTGCTGAAGGCTATCGACATCGACGGAGGCGACGGCTGCGTGACTCCCACCGCCGAGTCGATCGCTTCCTTTGAGTATCCGTTGTCGCGACCATTGTTCATCTACGTCAACACCGACGCGGCAGCCGAGAAGCCTGAGCTGGCGGAATACGTAGATTTCTATCTCTCGGAAACCGGGCTCGCCTCGGTCTCGGACGCCGGATACGTGCAGCTTCCCGCGGCCGATATCGAAGAGACCCGGTCCGCATGGACAGGTCGGTGACCCGGGATCCTCAGGCGCCGGCCCGGATCGACCTCACAGGCGATCCGGTTCGGCGCCGTCGCGAGCGGTCTGTCCGTTGGTTGCTCTTCACTGCCGCGGGGTTCTCGGTCTTGGTGTCGGTGGCGATTGTGGTGTCGCTCGTAGGCGAGGCCTTCTCCTTCGTCCGTGACATCGAACTCGGCCAGCTCTGGGATGACGGATGGTTTCCGCGGCGCGGGCGCTTCGACATCCGCACGATCCTGGCTCACTCGATCCTGATCTCGGCGATCGCCATGGTTGTCGCCATCCCGCTCGGCCTGGGCTCTGCGATCTACCTGTCGGAATACGCCTCACGCGGGGTCCGGCGGATCGTGAAGCCGACGCTCGAGGTACTGGCCGGCATCCCTTCGGTCGTGCTGGGATTCTTCGCTCTCACCTTCATCACGCCCGAGATTTTGCAGCGTCTGTTCGAGTCGGCCCAGATCTTCAATATGGCGGCGGCCGGCATCGGAGTGGGCATTCTCACCACACCACTCATCGCATCCATCTCCGAGGATGCCCTGCGAGCGGTGCCCGGCTCTCTGCGCGAGGCGGCGTACGGTCTCGGAGCGCGCAAGGTGCACACCACATTGCGGGTCGTGGTACCTGCGGCGGTTTCAGGAGTGGTCGCCTCATTCATAGTCGGTGTGTCACGGGCTGTTGGCGAGACCATGGTCGTCGCCATCGCAGCGGGCGCCTCGGGTGGGTCCCTGCTCAGCTGGAACCCCCTCAACGGCGGTCAAACAATGACGGGAGCCATGGCATCGCTCGCCATTGGTTCCGACCAGGTCGCCGGTGACGATGCCGCGTTCCAGAGCTTGTTCTTCGTTGGCCTGCTCCTTTTTCTCATCACCCTCGGGCTCAACGCCATCTCTGAGCGCTTCGTGCGTCGAGTACGGACCAGGTACTGATGACCAGCGGAGCCCTCACGACGAGCGACGTTGTGCGCCAGTCGTTGACCACCAAGGGCGTGGATCGGCGCGGGACACTGTTGTCGGGAGCGCTCCTGGTCGGGTTGCTGATCGTTTTGGGCACGCTGGCAGTGCTGATCGGCGATATCCTCATCCAGGGCTGGGCGACGCTCACCAGTCGTGGCGCTGAGTTTGCCACCGGTGCGCTCAACCCCGACCCGGCGCTGGCCGGGGTGGGTCAGGGAGTCGTCGGGTCGATCCTGCTGATGGTGATGGTAATCGTGGTGAGTTTCCCCCTTGGCATCGGAGCTGCGATATACGTGGAGGAATATGCCCGAGATACCCGGTTGACTCGGGTGCTGACGGCGAACATTCGCAATCTCGCGGGCGTGCCATCGATTGTGTTTGGGTTGCTCGGGCTGGCTGTTTTCGTGAAGGTCATGGCGGGGGTCACCGGCGGACGCACGGTGATCGCCGGCGGCCTGACACTGGCGGTGCTCGTGCTCCCGATCATGGTCATCACCGCATCAGAGGCGCTCCGAGCAGTGCCGCAAGAGCTTCGCCAGGCGGCATACGGCGTTGGAGCGACCCGCTGGGAGGTGGTTCGTCATCACGTCCTGCCCGTGGCGGCCCCCGCGATCTTCACCGGCGCCGTCCTCACCATTGCCAGGGCGTTCGGCGAATCGGCGCCTCTGCTCTTGGCAGGAGCCATCGTCGGGAACTTCCTCTCCAACGGGGACATGGGCATCGGACAACAGCTCACCGAAGGAAAGTACACCGCCCTCCCGATCATCGTCTTCAACTGGGCCCGCCAGCCGCAGAGGGAGTTTCAGGAGATCACCGCCGCAGCCATTATCGTATTGCTGGTCCTGCTGTTCATCGTGAACGGGGCTGCGATTGTGCTGCGTGACCGTTTCGAACGGCGGAGCATGTATGGATGATGAGGAAATGACTGTGGAAACCAAAACTCCCGGCGAAGAGCACGGGCAGGCCGACCCGACCGCCAAAGAGGTCGTGTTGTCTCTCGAGGACTTGGGGGTCTTCTACGGCGCGTTTCAGGCGGTACGCAACGTGACCCTTCCCATTCGCCGTAATGAGGTAACGGCATTCATCGGGCCTTCCGGTTGTGGCAAATCGACCGTTCTGCGCTGCTTCAACCGGATGAACGACCTCATCGAGTCTGCCCGTGTGGAAGGATCGGTGCGATATCACGGAGTCGATCTGTACGGAGCCGATGTCGACCCGGTGGAGGTGAGGCGGCGCATCGGCATGGTGTTTCAGAAGCCGAACCCATTTCCGAAATCGATCTATGACAACCTCGTCTTTGGCCCGAAGATCGCCGGCTACCGAGGTGATCTCGACGATCTCGTCGAGGAGTCGCTCACCAAGGCAGCGCTGTGGGGCGAGGTCAAGGACAAGCTCGATCAATCGGCGCTGGCCTTGTCCGGCGGACAGCAGCAGCGGTTGTGTATCGCCAGAGCGATCGCCACCAGCCCGGACGTGTTGTTGATGGACGAGCCGGCGTCGGCTCTCGACCCGATCGCTACGCTCAGGATCGAAGACCTGATGGATGAGCTGAAGCGCGACTACACGATTGTCATTGTCACGCACAACATGCAACAGGCTGCTCGCGTCTCTGACCGCACTGCTTTCTTCACGGTTGATGTTCGCGAGAATGGGCAAAGGACGGGAGTTCTGGTCGAGTTCGACGATACTCCGAAGATCTTCACCAACCCTGAGCAGCGACAAACTGAGGACTACATCACCGGTAGGTTCGGATGACCGACACGAGATCGAACTTTCATCAACAACTCGAACAGCTCGAAGCCGAAGTGCTCTCCATGGGGGCGTATGCCGAGCAGATGCTCGCCGATGCGGTCGCTGCGTTGGTGACGAGCGACGCAGCAGCTGCCTCCGCAGTGATCGCCATGGACGATGATCTCGACAACCGCTATCTGGAAGTCGAGAGAACTTGGCTCGAAACGATGGCACTGCAGATGCCCGTGGCGAGTGACCTTCGGCTCATGTCTGTGGTACTTCACACCAATCATTCGCTGGAGAGAATCGGCGATCAGGCAGTCAGTACCGCTGCTGCGGTCGAGATCACAGAAGGCTTCCCGACACACCAGCAGATGCTCACGATCATCGGCGAAGTCGGCAACAGGGTGAGGGCAATGGTTCGGGCCTCGCTGTCGGCGATGCAACAGCGTGACCTGGAAGGAGCCTTGGCGCTCCCCTCGATGGGCAAAGCGGTCACCAAGCTCAACAAGCAGCTGATTGGGATGGTCGCCGAATGCAAGGACAACGAACGCCAACTCGAATGGGCTGTTCGCATGGTGGTGGTGGCACGCAACCTCGAGCGTGTTGGCGCTCGAGCCATCGACATCGCCGAACAAGTCGCGTTCTTGTTGAGTGGTGTCTTTCGGGAGTTCAGCGCGGATGATTGGGATCCGCAGAGCCTTCTGCTCGAAGACAGGTGAAAAGACGAATCCTGGTCGTCGAGGATGAGGAGGCGCTGGCCGAGTCCGTTCGCTACCACCTCGAACGCGAGGGCTACCTCGTGGAGACCGCCACGGATGGCGCCACCGCCGTCGACCTCGAGCGGGCGTCCATGCCCGATTTGGTTCTGCTCGACGTGATGCTCCCGACCATGCACGGTTTCGATGTGCTCCGAGCAATCAGGGCCCAGTCATCCGTGCCGGTGATCATCGTCACCGCCAGGGACGCCGAGGCGGATGTCGTGGCGGGTCTCGAGCTCGGTGCCGATGACTATGTGACCAAGCCGTTCTCGATGCGTGAGCTGCTGTCGCGCGTCGGGGCGAACCTGCGCCGGCTCGAGGTGCAGCTCGGCGCAGGACTGGCAGAGGATGACGTTCTCGAGATTGGCCAGGTCAGGCTCGACATCGGCCGCCATGAGCTGGCAGTGGATGGCGAGCCAGTGCCTCTTCGGCCCAAGGAGTTTGCCCTGCTGGAGGCGTTGATGCGGCGCAACGGGCACTTGGCCACACGAGGGGATCTCATCAGCGACGTGTGGGGTTACGACTACTTCGGCGACACCAAGACGCTCGACGTTCATATCAAACGGCTTCGATCCAAGATCGAACGCGACCCCAAAGCCCCCGAGTACATCGAGACCGTTCGTGGAATCGGATACAAGTTTTCTCGCGGCCCCACATGATCGCGTTCAGTGCGGGTCTCCTGGCCGGCGCAGTGCTCGTAGGTGCCGTCTTGTGGTGGCAACGCCGTCGCACGGCGAGCAGGCTCGCTCAGATGATGGCGGAGGTGATGTCTGGTACGGCGCTTTCGACGCTGCCCGCCGACGACCTCGAACGATCGGTGCTCGTAGCGATGGAAGCCCTGAACGACGCCAATCGCACACAGCTCGAGGCCGCCAACGCCGAGTTGCGGCTGCGCGAGCAGTCCCTGTCAGGAATCGCTGAGGCCGTGGTCCTGCTCGATACCGATGGCCAAATCGTTTACGCCAACACCGCTGCCGAAGAGACTCTCGGTCGTGCTCTGTCGGGCAGGGGCTTGCGCCACAACGTGCTCACCAACTTGGCCGAGCAAGCCAAATCGGGTGAAGCTCAGCAGATATCGTTCGACGATCCCATCGAGCAGCGGGTGTATCACGCGTCAGCTCGGATCGTCGACGACAGCGGCTACGCCGTCGTCGTGGTGCGAGACGAGACCGAAACAAGGCGGCTGGCCGCGGTTCGGCGCGATTTTGTGGCCGATGCATCCCACGAGCTGAAGACGCCGGTGTCAGCGATACGGGCAGCGATCGAGACGGTCATATTGGCGCTCGCCGACGGTGACCTCGATGCGGCACAACGGTTTTCGGAGAAGGTGCGAGGAAGTGCAGAGCGCTTGTCGAATCTGGTTGGCGACCTCCTCGACCTATCCCGACTCGAGTCGGCGGTAGAACGCGGCGGCGTCATCGAGCTCGGCAGCGTTGTGCACGCCGAAGTCAACCGCCGGGCCGGTGCGAAACCATCGCCGACCTTCCACTCGGTCGCGACTCCGCTCGAAGTTGTCGGCATATCGTCGGACCTGGCGCTGGCCGTCGGCAATCTTTTGTCGAACGCGATCCGGTATACGCCTGCTGACGGGTCCGTTACGGTACGGCTCCTACCCGAGGAAGGTTGGGTCACCATCGAAGTGACTGACACAGGTTCAGGGATTCCCTCCAAGGACCTGCCGCGCGTCTTTGAGCGCTTCTACCGAGTTGATCCAGCCAGGTCGCGGGCAACGGGGGGAACAGGGCTCGGGCTCTCCATCGTGCGCCATGTGGTGGAGTCGCACGGTGGATCGGTTGCGGCGAGCAGCATCCTTGGTGAAGGCTCGACGTTTCGCATCAGGCTGCCGCTGGCACCTGAGATCGATTAGTCAGAGTTCAACGCCGGCGCCGGCGAGCCATGCTTGGCAAGCACGCATGAGCTGCGTTCGGTGCTCCATGTGAACCGCACGGTCACGCTCCCAGATCGAATGGGGAGCCGGCAGCTCGTCGGCAGCGACATCATGAATACGATTGAGCCGACCCGAGTGGCGCATCGCGACATAATTGAAAATGATGTCCTCGCCGTTCCCGGGCGGCTGCGAGCCCGCCTGGAGGGCCGCAAAAGCGGGAGCGTCGGCAAAAAACGTCGCGGCGTGGCGCCGGGAGGCCACCAAGGCTCGCGTCAGCACGATTGGCACGTCCTCGTTGCCTCGGTATTTGGCAGCGTAGGTGCCATCTTCGGGCCGCGGTCCTCGCCCAAATACGCCATGGATGATGTCGGGATCCGCCCGCCACCCGTCATGCAGGTCTCGAATCGAATCGGCAGGAAGCTCAACGTCGTCGTCCTGGATCAACACTGCCTCGGTGGGAGCAAGGCACGCCGCCGCGAAGCGTGTGTACAGACCCAGATCTTCGGACGCATTGACGGCTTGGGCCCACGGGTGCCGAAAATAGGTTGCCGGGTTGTTGTTCCAGACGATGGCATGCCCCACGTAGCCCGACTCGCGCCACCCCATCAGGATCTGGTTCACGTTGTCGGGACGTTTCCAGTTGAGGATCACGCCGGTGATGCCCTCGCTCATCGGGCCAGCTTACCGAGCCGTGCGAATGGGCCTACCAATACTCTTCGAAGTGAACGTTGCCGGGGGAGCCCCGCCGGTCTGCCGTGAAGCCTCGCTCGGTGAGGACCTCGATGGCTCCCTTGGGCTTCGGAAACACGAGATCGCCGTTGGTATTCTCCGGCGGACCGATCATGGCGGGATTTCCACACAAGAACACATGCGTCCGGGTCGGGTCGAGCACCACATTGGCTCGCTGTTCCAGCTCGCCGGTCTCGATGAGCTCTTGGATGTAGCGCTTGGGAATGTCCGGCTCTCGGGTGGGCTGGGCCAGATAGTGGTAGTTGGTGAACCGGCGCTCGAGGGCACGATGCGTGTCCTGGTATCCGAGGTCGGCTGAGAACCGCGTTGACACCACCGAGACGATGGGGCCGTGATGGCCGCGACGCAGCAGCTCGGCGATCATCGCGTTGTGGGGTGCTTCCCCTGTGCCGGTTGCCAGGAACACGACGGTGCCGGCGGGATCACGGACATAGTCGAGCGTGTACCGGCCGGAGATCTTGGGGCCGAGATAGATGCGATCGCCTGGCTCTTTGAGGGCGAGCCGAGGGGTGAGTGCCGGCACTCTGCCCGAAGACGGCGGTACCAGCACCACATAGAACTCCAACTCGGCTTCGTCGTGTGGGTCGGCGAGGTAGCCGTACTCGTCGAAAATCGCCGAGGAGATCGAGTAGGAGCGTCGGATCAGCTTCTCGGACTGGGCGGCGGTGAGAACATCCCGGGCGGTGTCGATCCGGGGCTCCCAATACCCCAGCCCCAGCGTCGCATATTGACCGGCCCGGTGGGTAGCGCCGCCTGAATCGGGGCGAACGCGAATGATCCAGAGGTCGCTGTGAGCCTTTTCGAGAAGCGTGATTCGTGCGTTGTAATGCTGACGGCGCAGCTCCTCGATCCTCCCGTGCTCGGAAATGGGTTGGCTGGGCGGCGCCAGAGGGAGATCCTGAAACAGCCGGTCTCGGATGACATTCCATGCGTTCCCGGCAGGGATCACCGTGGCAGCTGCATGGGCATAGTGGTCGGAGCGGTCCTGGAGGATGAACACGTGGTCGGGTCCCGTCTGGACGGTCACTCCGATGAGGGCGAATGGGTCGTCATGAACCTCGACCCCGACTGCGAAGACGACATGATCGAACTGGAGATCGGGAGTTCGCCGGTCCTCGAAGACGGCCATCGGGAGCCCAGCCACGTCGTCGATGGCACCGGGGCCGGTGTGAAAGAAGATGGTGATATCGCGGTCTCGTTCGAGTTTTCGCAAATCCGATTGGCTGAGCCGACTGAGGTCTTCGAAACGATCTCGGAGCGCGAGAACGACATGGCACCCCGAGCGAACCAGCTGTTCGGTCATTTCCACGGCCCGGGTGCCCGCGCCGACCACCAGAACATCTGACCCGGTCGCGACGCCGGCGACGTCGACGTGAACGCGGTCGTGCAGGGTAGGTGGGATGTCCAACGGGGGAGGCAGCGGATGGCCAGGAGGGATGTCGGCGACCGCCACGGCACGCGCGTGGATGATTTGGCCCGACTCCAGCTCGACCTCGACCTCGTCGTCGAGATCGCGGAGATTGGCGACGCCGGTGTGGTATTCAACGTGTAAGGCATGCGTGCCCACCGCTTGTGAAGGCGTGACCTCGCTGGAACGCTCGAGAATGAGGACCGAGCCGAGGCCCGCCTCTTGTGCTTCGACAGCCAGACTCAACGAGGCTGGGTTGCCTCCGATGATCACCAGGTCGGCGTGGTCCGCAGTCATTGCGGCGATCCTACCGGCCGCGCCGTCGTGCCACGGTACGATGGCGCCGTGACGACCACCGTTCCGAAGCTGCGCAAGGCCAACAAGGCCACCGCTCCCGGGCTGACGATCGAACGAACGATCTGGGAAGCCGGCACCGACGTGGTGGTCGGCGTCGACGAAGTCGGTCGGGGAGCCTGGGCAGGCCCGATTTCGGTGGGCGCCGCGGTGGTTCCGAAGGATCGGCGCGTCTACAAGATTCGTGATTCCAAGATGCTCACGGAGGACGAGCGTGAGGCATTGTTCGATCGAGTGGCCGACTGGTGCGTGAGCTGGTCGGTGGGCCATGCCAGCTATCAGGAGTGTGACGAACTGGGGATGTCCGCGGCACAGAAGCTCGCCGCTGAACGGGCGCTGGCCGGCCTGGGTATGTCACCCGGTGTCGTGTTGGTCGATGGGAATTGGGACTTCGTACGGGCCGACCGGACTCGATTGATCGTCCGTGGCGACCAGCTGTCGCTCTCCATCGCCGCCGCCTCGATCCTCGCCAAGGTGACACGGGATCGTATCCTCAGGGCCGAGGCGGATCATTTCCCGGCCTACCTGTTCGAAGCCAACAAGGGATATCCGTGCCCGCGCCACAAGGCGGCGCTGGTAGCGCTCGGACCCTCGGCGATCCACCGGCGCAGTTGGGCGTTCATGGACAACCTGCCATGGACGGCCCTCGAGCGGTATGCGCGACCCGATCCCCAGGGGGTGCTGTTCTGAGCCTGGCAGGGCGCCTCCTGGTCGCCACACCCGCCCTCTTCGATCCGCATTTCTTCCGGACGGTGGTCCTGATCGTCGAGGACGATGCCGAGGGCACAATGGGCGTCATTCTCAACCGATCGACCGGCCTCACAGCTTCGGACGACTTGCCGTTCATCGAACATGTGACCGAGCCGGCTACGGTGTTTTCGGGTGGCCCGGTCCAACCAGAACACGGACTGGCGTTGGCTGCCGGTGGCGGGCCATTCTCGATCGAGGCCGAGCTATCCGACGGCGCGGTCGGCATTGTCGCTCCCGACACCGAGTCGATCGATCGGATCCGCTACTTCGCCGGGTACGCAGGGTGGGTTCCTGGCCAGCTCCAGGCCGAGCTCGACGAAGAAGCGTGGTGGGTCATTGACGCCTCCATGGCTGATCTCTTCACCGTTGCACCCGACCAACTCTGGCGAGCAGTGCTCCGACGCCAGCCAGGCCGGCTCTCCATGCTGGCGAGCTACCCCGATGATCCCAGCCTGAACTAGGTCACCCCCAGCGTGGCCCGTCGCGTTGTGAGGTGTCGATGTCGGGAACCGCCGGTAAAGTCGGCGTATGGAGTCCTTGTATGAGAACATTGCTGTTAGGTCGGATGATGAGTTTGTTCGGATCAGGATGGCGCGGGCGGACCGACGGAATGCGCTGTCCGAGGAGCACCTCACCGAGCTTTTCCACGCCTTCGGTGCCGCCGGGGAGAGCAAGGCGCGAGGCATCATTCTGTCTGGTGAGGGCCCGGCGTTTTCTGCCGGACATGACTTCTCCGACATGGTGGACCGGTCACTCACCGGAATGCAGCAGCTCCTCGGACTGTGCTCACAGGTCATGATGATGATCCAGTCGGTACCGCAGGTCGTCATTGCCCAGGTCGAGGGGATCGCCACTGCGGCGGGATGCCAGTTGGTCGCCTCGTGTGACCTGGCAGTGGCCGGGGAGTCGGCGCGTTTCCAAGTGCCAGGAGGCAGGGGAGGCTGGTTCTGTACGACTCCGGGTGTTGCCCTCGGCAGGGCGGTTGGCCGCAAGCACGCGCTGGAGATGTTGCTGACGGGAGACCCGATCGATGCAGACACTGCGCTGCGGTGGGGTCTCGTGAACCGTGTCGTGGGCGACGACGAGGTTGCCGCGGCCACCGAGGAGCTCCTGCGCCGGGCAACGCGGGGGAGTGCCCTGTCGAAAGCCACCGGAAAGCGGGCGTTCTACCGCCAGATGGATCTGGAGCTCGACACCGCCTATGCCTATGCGACGGAGGTAATGGCCGCGTCTTCGCAAACGGCCGATGCCAAGGAAAACATGGCCGCATTCGTCGAGAAACGGCCCCCGGTCTTCGAGGACCGCTGATCGTGTTTCCCTTCATCGGTGGATACGTGTTTGGGTCGCGGTCGCTTGGCAAGAAAATGTCGGCGATGGCGGCCTCCGACGCCAGCGCCATGGCGGCTCGGCATCGCAACGAGTCGTTCGAGTTGCATGACAGAATCGACCGGTTGACGCTCGTCGTCGGGGCGATGTGGTCACTGCTCGAAGAGCAGGGCTACACAGGTGAGGACCTCATCGCGCGCATGAGGGAGCTCGACGCCGGTGATGGTGCCGCCGACGGGAAGATCTCGGCAGGGGCCCGGCCATGTCGTCAGTGTGGGGCCATGGTGGCCACGGGCCTGCCGAGTTGTCAGTTCTGCGGCATGGCCAACCCCGACGAGGACCCGCTGACCGCCGATTAGCGGCTCGACAGCCGGCCCCGCCTAACGCCAGGGAGGGCCGCTCAGGTACTTCCAGCCGCCGTCAGGGAGGACCGCTACGGCGGTGCCGCCGACTTCGCTCAAACGGCGCCTGGCGGCCAATACAACCGCCCCAGCCGAGGTCCCCGCGAAATGCCCTTCGTAGCGCATGATGGCGAGAACCTCCTCTTCGGCAGCGGCGCTGGTCACGGTTGTCCATTCGGTAACGAGCGCGAGGTCGGCAACCGGAGGCTGGAATGGGTCTTCCCGGGAACGCATTCCCCCGATTGGTTGGGTGAGGTCCTCCTGGACTCCGTGAACGATGAGGTCGCTCCATGCCAGGTTGAGTCCGCGACTCAACCCGGTCAGCGTGCCTCCCGTCCCATAGGCGGCGAACAGACGGGAAGGAGGGGCATCGAGCGTCCACTCGCGTTGGAGCTCGAGCGAGGTGCCAAAGAAGTGTGAGTACGGGTTCCAGCGATTCCCATATTGGTAACACATGTGGCCCTCACCGTCTGCCACGAGTTGCTGCGCGTGGGCGATGGCGTCATTGGGGCCTCCCTCTACCTCGATGAGGCTCGCTCCATAGGCGCGGAGGATCTGCTTCCGCTCCTCGGTTGACCGCCGGGGGAGGCAGATCACCATCGGGTGTCCTTCGATGAGCGCAAGCCGGGCGAGGCCGATGCCGGTGTTCCCCGACGTTGCCTCAATGAGTGGCTGGCCGGGGCGCAGCAGGCCCATCACCTGAGCGTTGCGAAACATGAACCACGCGGCCCGGTCTTTGATGGATCCGGTTGGGTTTTGCCACTCCAGTTTGGCAAACAGCCGCGTCCCGGCCGGTGCAAGGCTGCGCAATTCGACGAGAGGGGTGTTCCCGGGTTTCATGAATGCACCAACGTAACCGCGCGGAGTTCGCGACGGGAATCCCGATGATGGACTTGGGGCGTGGGTCGTCCTCGGTACACTCGCGGTCGTGTCGACGGTGCGCCGCAACATGCTCGAGTGGATGGTCCTCACGCGCGTCTTCGATGAGACCCTCGAGAACCTCTGGAAACAGGGGCGGGGCCTTGGGGGAACGTTCAACCAACGAGGGCACGAGGCCATC
Organism: Acidimicrobiia bacterium; assembly: GCA_041577335.1. Taxonomy (GTDB): domain Bacteria; phylum Actinomycetota; class Acidimicrobiia; order Spongiisociales; family JAENVV01; genus JBFGJH01. The sequence goes on from JBFGJH010000011.1 coordinate 31,438, forward strand.
AGCGTCGGTGCCGGCATGACGCTGGGGATCGACGACGTCGTGGCCCCTCTGCACCGAGATCTCGGCTGCTATCTCGTCCGGGGAATGACTCCCCGCCGGCTCATGGCCAATCAGCTCGGAAGGGCCACGGGAGTCACGAGGGGGCGGGACGCCAATATGCACGGCTGCGGTGACCTCGAACTCAACATCATCGGTTTCGTCAGCCACCTCCCTCAGTCTTTGCCCGTGGCACTCGGGGCTGCGATGAGCTTCACGTATCGCAACGAGCGGCGGGTCGCGCTGAATTTCTGCGGCGACGGCTCCTCCAACACGGGGCTGTTCCACGAAACGCTCAACTTGGCAGCGGTTCAGCGGGCCCCCCTGGTCGTCATCGTCGAGAACAATCAGTACGCCTACTCCACTCCGCTCTCCCAACAGATGGCAATCGCAGACATCGCCGTTCGTGGCGCCGCTCACGGCGTGCCCACCGAGATCATCGACGGCAATGATGCCGACATCGTCTTTGCGGCCGTGGAAGCTGCGGTGGAAAAGGCTCGCCACGGTGGGGGGCCGACGCTCGTCGAAGCCAAGACAATGCGCATGCGGGGCCATGCCATCCACGACGGATACGAATACGTGCCCGCCGAGTTGATCGCTGAGTGGGAGGCCCGTGATCCGGTGGCCCGCTTCACGGCCAGACTCGTCGACGAAGGAGTGGTCACCGAGTCCGACGTCGAGGCAATCACCTCCGACGCTCGTGAAGTCGTCGACGACGCCGTGCAGTTTGCCGAAGCGAGCCCTTTCCCCGATCCCGAGACGCTGCTCGATGGGGTGTACGCCCCATGAGCGACAACTTCGGATTTGCAGGAAGCGATCAGGCATCGGCCGGGGAAACTTCGTACCTCGGCGCCATATCCGGTGCCCTGGCAGCCGAGATGCGAAGAGATCCCAACGTGCTGGTGCTCGGCGAGGACATCGGCGGTTCGTTCGGGGGAGCATTCAAGGTGACCAAGAGTCTCGCCGGCGAATTTGGGGACGAGCGTGTCATGAACATGCCGATGACCGAGCTCGGATTCATCGGTGCCGCCAGTGGCATGGCGCTCATGGGTTTGCGCCCGGTAGTTGAGGTGCAGTTTGCCGACTTCATATCGACAGGCTTCGACTCGATCGTTCAGTTTGCTGCCACCACCCACTATCGCTGGGGTGCGGCGGTCCCCTGGGTGATCCGGGCGCCGAGCGACGGTGGCATCAGGTCAGGCCCGTTCCACAGTCAAAACCCCGAGGCATGGTTCTTGCACACACCGGGCGTGAAGATCGCGGCTCCCGCGACAGTCCTCGACGCGTGGGGAATGCTGGTGACATCGATCCGTGACGACAATCCGGTGATCTTCTTCGAGAGCAAGCCGCTGTATCGCCGGCTCAAGGAACCGCTCGCCGCAGAGCCGAGCCCGGTTCCCCTTGGCGAGGCTCGCATTGCACGATCGGGGTCCGACATCACCATCATCACCTATGGAGCAATGGTGCATGAGGCACTTACGGCAGCCGATGCCTTTGCAGCTGGTTCGGTCGAGGTGGTGGATCTGCGCTCGATCAAACCGCTCGACCTCGAGACGATTGCCTCATCCGTCGTCAGGACCGGGCGCGTGCTGATTGCTCACGCAGCCAACCGCCTTGGGGGTGTCGGCGCCGAGGTCGCGGCGTTCATTGCCGAGGACTTGTTCGAGGCGCTGGACGCACCGATTGCCAGGCTGGGCGGCGCCGATGTGCCCGTTCCCTTCAGTCCTCCACTCGAGGACGCCTATCGGCCGAGTGCCGAGACGATCGGCGCGGCACTGGACCGGTTGGCGGCGTTTTGATCCGAGCGCACGTGGCGGTCGTGGGAAGCCTCAACGTCGACCGCTCGGTTGCGGTCCCGCACTTTCCCAAGCCGGGCGAGACTGTGCTTGGCTACGATCTCCGGATCGACAACGGGGGGAAAGGCGCCAATCAGGCGGTGGCGGCCGCGCGGCTCGGCGCCCAGGTGGCCATGGTGGGGGCCGTGGGTGCCGACGCCGACGGCACGCGGCTTCGGCAAGCGCTCGCGGAGGAGGGCATCGATGTGACCGGCGTGTCGACGACCGGCGTGTCGACGGGAGCGGCGTTCATCACCATCGACGACCGGGGCGAAAACAGCATCGTGGTCGCCTCGGGAGCGAATGCAGCCTTATCGGCGGAATCTGTCGCCGCGGCGGGATGGGCGCTCGCGCGAGCCGACATTGTGCTTGCCCAACTGGAAATTCCCCTCGCGGCGGTGGCTGCTGCCGCCCGTGCCGCCGGTGGGTTGTTCATGCTCAACCCGGCCCCGGCGCCGACTTCGCTCGGCGAGGTGGTTGGTTTGATCGACGTCCTGGTGCCCAACCGCGGCGAGCTGACGGCCATCGTCGGGCGCGAAGTGGGATCCCTCGATGACATTGCCTCTGCGGTGCACGCACTCGAGGTTCCCCTCGTCGTGGTGACACTCGGAGCGGACGGCTGTCTGGTTGTGACCGAGGACCAGGCTGCGCACGTCCCCGCGATCGAGGCGCCGGTCGTGGATACCACCGCGGCGGGCGACTCCTTCTGTGGAGCTTTGGCGGTAGCCCTGGCTGGGGGGGCTGCGCCAGTCGAGGCAGCCCAGTTCGCAGCGACGTGTGCGGCGTGGACCGTCGGCAGGCGGGGGGCCCAGGCGGCGCTGCCCAGATCGGAGGACATTGCGTGAGGCGAATCGTCATCGACACGGACCCCGGCCAAGACGACGCCATTGCATTGCTGCTGGCGCTGGCCAGCCCGGCCGAGCTCGACATCGTCGCTGTCACAGCCACCGCCGGGAATGTTCCCCTGGCGCTGACCACGCGCAACTCGTTGATCGTGGTCGAGTTGGCTGGGCGCTCCGACGTCCCCGTCTATGCCGGAGCGCCTGGTCCCCTCCTGCGAGACTTGGTCACGGCCGAATACGTGCACGGGAAGACCGGTCTCGACGGGCCTGCGCTGGCCGAACCCACGCTCATCGCGGCTGAGGGTCACGCGGTCGACGCCATTCTCGGTGCTGCTGAGCAGGGCCCCATCACGATGTGCACGCTGGGGCCGCTCACCAACCTGGCCATGGCATTGGCGGCTCAGCCGTCCTTGGCGAGTCGGATCGATGAGATCGTGATGATGGGTGGGGGGTTCTCGGAAGGCGGAAATGTCACGCCTGCCGCCGAGTTCAATATCTACGTGGACCCCCATGCTGCCGACGTCGTGCTCACCTGCGGCGTTCCGATCACCATGATGCCGCTGGACGTGACCCACCAGGTGCTTGCCGGCAGCTCTCGCATTCGCGGTTTCGAAGCGCTCAACACCGATATCGGGAAAGTGGTCGCCGAGTGGCTGCGGTTCTTCGACAGGTACGACTCCGAGAAATACGGAATCGATGGCGCGCCGCTTCATGATCCGTGCGTGATCGCCTATTTGCTCGAGCCGGAACTGTTCGCCGGTCGGCTCTGCAACGTGACCGTTGAGACAGGTTCGGAGCTCACCATGGGGATGACCGTGGTCGACTGGTGGTCGGTCACCGACAAGCCTCGCAATGTCACCGTCATGAGAAGCGTGGATGCAGACAGATTCTTCGAGTTGTTGATCGACCGGATCGGCCGGCTGGGAACAAGTTGACGGCGCGCGGGGTTGCCCGGTACGGTTTGTCGTGAGCATGTATCGATTCTGTTGCTGTACCTGTCGAAGCTCTCGGGCCATGAGCCCGGGTCGCTGTCGCACGGCGCGATAGAACCCGAACGCCCGAGAGAACCAACCCTCCCCAGCCGTTCTTCAGGAGCTCCACCATGTCTCATGACCAAGCTGTCGACACTCCGGTCGTCGACGTGAACGTCCCCCGATTCAACCAGGCGGTCGTTGCGCTGCTCACCGCGAGTGCATTTGTCTTTCAGCTCCCGAGTCTCGTAGCAGCCGCGTTCGTCCTGCTGGCGGCGTCGAGGATCGGCGGCCCGCGCTTCGCTCCGCTCTCGCAGCTGTATGTCCGGTTGCTTCGGCCCCGGCTGCAACCGCAGGGGCCAACGGAGTTCGAGGATGCCCGCCCTCCCGCCTTCAGCCAATGGATAGGGGTTCTGGTTACGGGCGCCGCTCTCGCTGCGCTGGCATTGGACTGGTCGGTCGTCGGATGGACGCTGACTGTGCTGGTCGCCGTCCTGGCGACGCTTGCCGCGGCGGCCCGGATCTGCGTTGGGTGCCTGTTCTATGAACGGTTCGTGGCATGAGTGACGAAACTCTCATCCGGCTGGCCGTGGTGGGGTTGGCGCTCGTGCTCGCCTGGGTCGCGGTGCGAGCGTGGGAGCGGAGGCTGGGACGAGGCGGCCGGGTGGCTCCTGGCGTGACCATCATCGTCACTCCCAGCTGCCTGATGTGCCCAGAGACGATCGACGCGCTCCAGCTCGCAGATCCCGAACTGACGTTTCGTGTGCTCGATGCCACGGTCGACGACGTGCGGGCGTATGCCGTGCAGGCAGCCCCAACGGTGGTCGTGGCAGACGCCAAAGGTGAGATCCAGATGCGGCGGAGTGGCCGTTCGACGATCAGTGGCGCCCCTGAAATCGCGATGTTTGCCCGCCGGGTGGCAGTAGCGATGTAGCGTTCCGAGGGAGGTATCGTCGCTCCTGTGGGACGAATATTCGGTCGCTGGCTCCTCGCGTCACTCGCCCTGGGTGCGGTCGGTGGAGCCCTGTACGGAGCCCTCCTGGCCGCCACGTTGGGCGGCGCAGATGGAATTGGGCTCGTGGGCGACGCCCCGGTGGCGATGGTCTTCGGAATCGGGATCGGCATCGGCAGCATGCTCGGCATCGTTGCCGGGATCGCTCTGGGTGTCACACTGGGTGTGTCGATGTCCGTCGTCAATCGCCGTCTCGAGCCTACGTCGGCTGCCGCGTATGTTCGCAGGGTGAGGGTGGTGGCAACACTCCTACCCATTGTGCTCGGGCTGGCGTTGTTGGTCAGCCTCGGAAGGGTGGCGACCTTCGACCTCATTCCCGTGATCGTGGCGGCGGCGGTTTGGGGGCTGGCCGCCAAGAAGATCGCAGAAGGCTACCGAGGCCTCTGGCCGGCGAAGGCCGAGCGTTAGGCTCGTGTCATGATTCTCGTCACCAACGACGATGGCGTCGATGCCCCGGCCTTGCCCATCCTCGCCTCCGCTCTTGCTGAGATCGACGAGGTCACTGTGGTCGTGCCGTCCGGTGAGCGGAGTTGGATCGGCAAAGCGATCTCCAGGTATGAGCCGGTCCACATCGAAGAGACGGAACGTGCCGGAGTGCCAATGTACACCTGCTCGGGTTATCCGGCCGATTGCGTTCAGATTGGAATTCACAACGTCCTCGAACGACCACCAGACCTGGTGGTGTCCGGTATCAACATCGGGAACAACCATGGCGCCGGTTTCCTGCTCGGGAGCGGGACCGTAGGAGCCACCATCGAAGCGTGGATCCTCGGAGTCCCCGCCATGGCCGTCTCGGTCGGGCCACGCGCCGAGCCATGGCGCGACTGGTCGGTGTGGTCACGCTCGGCGGACGCCGGGGGAATGTGGCAAGGGGCGGCGGAGATCGCCACCGAGATCGTGCGGGACACCAAGACTGCCGGATGGCCAGACGCCGATGTCATTGCCGTCGAGATCCCCTCGGGGGCGGACGTGGCCACCAGCCGTCGGGTCACCTCCTTGGCCCGGATCGGCTATCACGGCCTCTTCGAATGGGATGACGGGGCGTATCACCACCGATTCTCAGGCGCCTTCCGTGGCGATGCCCTTCCCGGGTCCGATGTCGCCGAGCGAGACGCGGTGACGATCACTCCGGTCCGCCTTGCCGAAACCGCGCCCGGCGATGAAGCCTGGGCACAAGCGGTCGAAAGATAGGGTTCGGTCGAATCAGGATTGCGGCCGAGTTTCCCCGAGGAGCGGCCCTTGGGCCGCGCTCTTTCCACCTCCGTTGAGGGCGGCGGAGCTGCCCCTGGAATACCCCAAGAACGAGATTCGCGATTCGCCTACCTCCTCCGGCAGTCGCATTCCGGGACCGTTCGGCGCGAAACGCGAAACGCGAAACGCGAAACGCGAACTGTGAACTGCGGCCTACAGGTCGTGGACTGCGTCTTCGCCGAAGTACTCGTCCATTCTCCGATGGGCGTCTTCCCCGAAGAGGATCTGGCATGCCTCAAACAGGCCGTCGGAGGTTGCAACGGTGTCGTGGGGGACTACCAACGCAATCTTCGAGCGGCGCTTCAGGAAGTCCTCCAGGCGGGTCACCATCTCGGTGGTGGCGGCGAGGTGTAGCTCGACGCGGAGGTAATCGGCGTTCTCCATGATGTCATTGGCCATCGATGGGTCATCGCGGATGGCTTCCAGCATGCTGAACGCGCGGAGCCCGTAGCGGCGCCACAGGCGCTCGGAGACCGGCTCGTCGTTGTGTTTTGATCGCAGCTCGGCCAGGCCCATGAGCCGGGCCTGGCGGAGGAACTCATCTCGGGTCGACGCCGACGGCTCGCCGAACCAGTCACCGAGGTCTGGGTCGAGACTCACCCCGAGTCGCTCGACCTGGTCGGCAACCTCCTCGCCGACGTTGAGGCAATCGGTGAGTTTGCCTCCGAAGATCGTGATCACATGGGCACGAGGGTCCGTCTCGATGACGTGCTTTCGAGAAAGCGCAGTCCAATCCGAATCGGTGCGGTCGTCCCCGTGCGCGTCCACGACGAGCGGTCGAACGCCGACTCGTTCGGAAATGATGTCGGCAGTGGTGAGCGGAGCCTCGAGATCGAGGCGGGCATTGATCTGATCCAACAAGAACCGGCGGTCGGCGTCGGTGACTCCCTCTGTAGGGTCGGCGGTGCGGGTGTCGGTGGTGCCGATCACTGACCGGATCCCCATCGGGATCACGTAGAACAGCCGCTCGGTGTCGTCGAAGAATGCAAGCACCCGCGTCCCGGTCCCGAGCCTGGGCACGACGAGGTGGATGCCCTTGCTGAACACGAGCCGATGGTCGGTCGTGACGCCGTACGTCTCGTTGACGGCATCGGCGTGGGGCCCGGCTGCGTTGATGAGGATGCGCGCGTGGGCGGTGAGCGTCTCGCCGGTCTCGCGGTCCAGCAGGGAGAGGTTCCATTTGCCCCCGGTGCGTTCGGCTGCCGCCAGCTCGACGTAATTCGCAACTGCAGCGCCGACATTCATGGCGGCCCTGGCGAAGCCGAACACGAAACGTGCATCATTGTCCTTGAGGTAGGCATCGGAGTACTCGATTCCACCCCGCAGGCTCGTGGTGTCGATGATCGGCTCGAGCTCTTTGATCTTTGCGGGCGTGCGGTGGGCGGGCGGCTTGGTAGCGAAGCTCCCGATCGCCCAATATCCGGCTGTGCCGAGTGTTGCGAATGCCGGTGAATAGGGGGCCGTCTCGTCGAGCGATGCCAAGAACCGAATCTCTTTGATGTTGTCGGGATACGACTTGATCAGCCGGTTGCGGGACACGCAGAGTTTGCGTACCAGCAGGAATTCGTAGTTCTCGAGGTACTTGAAGCCCCCCCAAACCAGGTTCGAGGAAGCCTGGCTGGTGAATCCGCCAAAGTCCCCGCGATCGATCATTGCAACCGAGGCGCCTCGTGCTGCCAGAGCGGCGGCGCTGACCGCCCCGTTGATGCCACCGCCCACGATGAATGTGTCGAAATCGGTCGAGGCGATCCGGCGGAGGTTGGTTGAGCGAAGTGTCATGAGGCTCTTACGTTACCGGGCCTGGCACATAGGTCGTTCGCCGGTCCCAATCCCGATAGCATGAGCGTCATGACAGAACGGCCCTCATTGTGAACATCGGGATCCTCACGGCCGGCGGGGATTCGCCCGGGCTGAACGCAGCGATTCGCGCCATCGGCAAGTCGGCGATTCGCAGCCACGGAATGCAGGTCGTGGGTTTCCGTGACGGCTTCCGGGGGTTGATGCAGAACCGATTGGTCCGCCTCGACGACGCCGGCCTTTCTGGCATCCTCACGATGGGCGGCACGATTCTCGGCACGAGCCGGGACAAGCCGCATCGGATGGACGTGGGGGGTCAGCGACTCGACATGACCGGGATGATGCTCGACAACTGTCGCCAGCATGGCGTCGACGTGCTCGTATGCCTCGGTGGGGGAGGCACCCAGAAGAACGCTCTCCGGCTTCACCAAAAGGGCCTCAAAGTCGTCACGCTTCCCAAGACCATCGACAATGACGTGTGGGGCACTGACGCCACCTTTGGCTTCGACACGGCGCTGAGCATCGCTACCGAGGCGATCGATCGACTTCACTCGACTGCGCATTCGCATCACCGAATCATGGTTGTCGAGATCATGGGCCACAACGCCGGGTGGTTGGCCCTGGGGGCGGGCCTGGCCGGAGGGGCCGACGTGGTCTTGATCCCCGAAATACCCTACGACGTGCAGGCGGTGGCCGATTCGATCGCCGAACGAAGGGCGCGCGGCAGCACCTTTTCCATCGTGGCGATTTCCGAAGGTGCCCGCAGTCGAGAGGCGACGAACAGCCTGCTCACTGCCAAAAGTGCCATCGGTGATGCCCTCGGAGATGAGCGACAAGCCGCCAAGGACGAGTACCGGAGTCTGCACGACTCGTATCGGGAGAACACCTCGCGTCTGGCCCGGGAATTGGAGGCCATCACCGGGCTCGAGGCGCGGGTCACGATTCTCGGTCACGTCCAGCGGGGCGGAACCCCTTCTGCGGTCGATCGGCTTCTCGCCACGAGACTCGGAGCGGATGCCGTGGAGTTCATCGCCCAGGGCCAAACCGGGATCATGGTTGGAACGCGCGGCGATGAGACGGTTGCGGAGCCGCTCGAAGAGGTGGCGGGGCAAAGACGCGGCGTTCCGCTCGATCACCGTTGGATCAGGGCGGCACGTTCTCTCGGTGTCTCTTTTGGCGTCGAGTCCTGATCGCTGCCCGCGACGGTGACCCTCGGATCTGGGCTGCTGCTGTTCGCTGCCGGGACTGTGGCCGGGTTCATCAATGCCGTGGCTGGGGGCGGATCGGCCGTCACCATTCCGATTCTCGTCGAAATGGTCGGCGGGAGTGTCGCCAACGGGACCAACCGGGTAGCGATCCTGATCGCCAATGGAGTGGCCTCGGCTTCGTACGCCAAGGGAGGCGCGGTCCTGTGGCGACGCGTGTGGCCGCTGATTCCGCCGGCCGTCGTTGGAGCCGCCTCAGGAGCCGTCATCGCCAGCCGACTCGATGCCGATGCCATGCGTCGCGTGTTCGGCATCGTCCTCATCCTGGTCGCCGCATCCGTGGCGCTGCGGCCCGCCCGCTGGGTGGAAGGTCGCCAGACGTCACTGACCGAACCGTGGCGGAGCCTGGTATTCCTCGGGATCGGCTTCTACGGCGGGTTCGTCCAGGCGGGAGTCGGGTTCCTGCTGCTGATCGGATTGGTGCTGGGAAGCGGTTTCGACCTGGTGAAAGGCAACGGGGCCAAAGTCGTCCTCATCGCGTCGTACACCATCGTGGCGCTGCCGATTTTTCTGTCTGCCGGACAGGTTGATTTGGGCCTCGGCCTCTTCTTGGCAGCTGGAAACTCGACCGGTGCCCTCGTGGCGACTCGCCTCGCGCTGCGAGAAGGAGCAATCGCCTGGATGCGGTGGGTGCTGGTCGTGGCTGCCGTGGCAGCTGCCCTCCGAATGATTGCGCTGTGAGATCGATCCGCTCGCCCTCCTGGACGCGACCCTGGTCAATCGCCCGAGCGAGCAGCTTCGTAGGCGGCCAGAGTCCGAATCCGCGCTTCGGCATGATCGACGATGGGATACGGATAGGTGTCGCCGAGCGTGACCCCCGCGGCAGCCAGGTCGAGGCCGGGGGCCTCCCAAGGAGTGTGGATGATCGGGGCGGGGAGCTCGGTCAACTCGGGCACGTATCTCCGTATGTAGTCCCCGTTTGGGTCGAACTTCGCCGACTGGGTCATTGGATTGAAAACCCGAAAGTACGGTGCGGCGTCGGCGCCCGTGCCTGCCACCCATTGCCAATTGCCGACGTTTTGGGACGGATCGGCGTCGAGGAGCAGCCTGCGGAAATGCCGCTCACCCATTCGCCAATCGATCAGGAGGTCTTTGACGAGGAACGATGCCGTGATCATCCGCACCCGGTTGTGCATCCAACCTTCGGTGGCAAGCTGGCGCATGCCCGCGTCGACGATGGGAAAACCCGTCCGGCCCGCCTTCCACGCCTGGTAGCCATCACGGTCGTCGCGCCATGCGACGCGGTCGTACTCCGGCCGCAGCGCACGATCGACCGTGTGCGGGAATGCTCTGATGAGCTGGGCGTAGAACTCGCGCCAGGCGATCTGACGCACGAATGCCTCTCGGCCAGGGGTGTCAGTTCCAATTTCGTCGATGATGCGCCGCGGGGAGATGGTGCCGAATTTCAGATCGGCCGAGAGGCGGGACGTCGCGTCGAGGTCGGGCCGGTTGCGGAGCTCCGGGTAGTCGTCCACCGAGTCCAGATAGTCCTGTAGTCGGTCGCGGGCGGCTCGCTCGCCTCCGTCCATCAATGCCGGCGGAGCATCCGGGATCCCGTCACCGATGAGCGATGCGATCGGTCCGGCAGGCTTCGCCGCCGGCCAAGCGGGCCATGGCGTTGACTGCCACCTTCGGTGGAAGGCACTGAAGACCTGATATGGCTTCCCTTCCGCGGTGGTGACGTCGCCGGGTGGGATCACATAGGAGCCATCCTGCCAAGCCACCGCAACGTCGGCGGCTTGCACGGCTGTGTCACGGTCAACCGCATACGGGCTGTAATCGCGGTTGGCATATACGGCGCCGTGTTCCCCGGCGATCGCTGTGAGAACCTCGGCCGGACGCCCATGGATCACCTGAAGCCGTCCACCAAGGCTTTGGATCTCTTCGTCGAGCGCTTTCAAATGAGCGACCAGCTGTGGTCCGCGATGTGGGCCGGCGGCCCCGAAGAGGGCGGGATCGAGGACGAAGAGCGGGTAGAGCTCCTCGCCGGCTGCCGTCGCGGCATTCCAGGCAGGATTGTCGGCGATCCGGAGATCTCGCCGAAACCATACAACAGAGCCCATAGCGAGATCGTAACTGGTCTCGTGCGGGGGTCGGTAACCTGGCGTCGTCGTTGAGAAGGAGCACACTTGCAGCTGGGCGTGAACACTGGATATTGGTCGTCGGGGCCGCCCGTCGGAGTTCCCGAAACGCTGGCGGTGGCCGAGGAGCTCGGACTCGATTCGGCGTGGGCATCGGAGGCCTACGGTTCTGACGCGTTCACCCCTCTGGCATGGTGGGGGAGCGGCACAACGTCAATCCGGCTCGGAACTGCGATCGCCCAGATGGCGGCGCGCACACCCGCCGCAACCGCCATGGCAGCGATCTCCATGGATCATCTCAGCAATGGCCGGTTCATCCTGGGGCTCGGCGTGTCCGGCCCTCAGGTGGTGGAAGGGTGGTACGGCCAACCCTATGCGCGCCCTCTGGCACGAACTCGCGAGTACATCAGCGTCATCCGTCAGATCCTCGCCCGCGAAGGCCCCGTCGAATTCGACGGGGCCTTTTACGAGTTGCCGCTCCGTGAGGGCACCGGTCTCGGCAAGCCGCTGCGATCGACGGTTCACCCATTGCGGGCCGACCTTCCGATCATGCTCGCTGCCGAGGGACCCAAGAATGTGGCGTTGGCTGCGGAGATCGCCGACGGGTGGCTGCCGTTTTGGTTCTCTCCCAAAAGCGATGCGTTCTATCGCGCGGCGCTCGCCGAAGGGTTTTCACGCACCGATGCCCGGCACACGCTCGACACATTTGAGGTCCCATGCATGGTGCCCGTCGTGCCCAACCCGGATGTCTCCCAAGCTGCCGATATGATCCGCCCGATGCTGGCGCTGTATGTCGGCGGCATGGGCGCCAAAGGCGCCAACTTCCACTACGAGGTGTTTGCGCGTATGGGTTGGGAAGAGGTGTGCGAACGGGTCCAGCGGCACTACCTCGCCGGGCACAAGGCCGAGGCGATCTCGGCGATCCCGCTGGAAATGGTCGAAGACGTGGCGTTGGTAGGCCCGCCGGCCAAGATCAAGGACGAGTTGGAGCACTGGAAGAGCACCGTGATCACCACGATGCTCGTCGCCGGGCCGCCCGAACTCTTACGCATGCTGGCCGAGTGGGTGTGATTCCTCAGGAAAAAACCCAAGGCAAAGTTGGGCAGGCGTGCATCGGTCACGTATATTGGCCTCGTGATTGAATTCAGCGTGCAACTAGCAAACCGTCCGGGCCAGCTCGCACTGCTGGCCCGTCGACTTGGTGAGGCCCATGTGAACATCGAATCGCTGGCAGCCATCACCACCGGCCCTGACGGGCTGGTCAAAATGGTGGTCGACCACGACGACGAAGCTCGCCAGGTCCTTCGAGACTCAGATGTGGCCTTTTCCGAGCACAGAGTGATCAGCGCAACACTCCAGGACAAGCCCGGCGCGCTCGCAGAGCTCACCGAAGCGCTCGCCAACACCGGTGTCAACATCGAGGCGATCTACCTGCTCAACTCGGAGGAGGGCTCGCTGCGGTTCGCACTGGCCGTGGATGACCACCAGGAGGCTCAAGCTCATCTCTGACCGGGCTTGACTCGCGTCGGGTCGAAACGTCAGTAGAGGGTGGCGAGCTGCTGGAGTGACTTCTTCAGTGCCGGCTGCTTCACCGGGTACAGCACCAGCCAATACAGCGCCTGCCGGCCGGGTGACAGGTGGACGGGCGTGACCGTCCGCGTAACCCGACATCCATCGTTGGTCGCCGTCACATCAAAACGGTGACGGAGGGTGCCGGACACGTCCTCTGCTCTGAAGTCGAAATGCTCGGGCGGCTGTTTCGTGATGACTGTCAGCGCAGCATCGAACGTCCGACCTCTGGCGAGGGAGGCGCGGCGATCGTCACCGAGGCGGTCATCGACTTCATCAAGCCTGCTCAACGTGCTGACGGACCCAGGTGTGCATGGCAATCCCCGAAGCGACACCGACATTGATCGATCGGGTAGAGCCGAATTGGGTGATCGAGCACACAAACGAGCACGCCTCAACAGCTTCTGGAGACAGGCCGGGGCCTTCCTGGCCGAACAGAAGGACGCAGCGCTCCGGCAGATCGGAGGACTCGATCGGTTGCGCTTCGGGAATCACATCGATGCCGACGACAACGAGGTCGTGGGCGGCTGCCCACCCGGAGAACTCGGCAACCGTCGGATGGTGCTCAATGTGCTGGTATCGGTCCGTCACCATCGCTCCGCGCCGGTTCCACTTCTTCTTTCCGACAATGTGGATGCCGCCGGCAAGGAAGGCGTTGGCATTCCGGGCAATGGTGCCGATGTTGAAGTCGTGTTGCCAGTTCTCTATCGCAACGTGAAAGGGATGCCGGCGCTGGTCGAGATCCGCAACGATTGCCTCGCGCGACCAGTAGCGGTAATCGTCAACGACGTTCCGGCGATCACCGTCTCGCAGCAGATCGGGATCGAAGCGAGGGTCGTCAGGCCACGGTTCGGGGTGAGGTCCAACGCCGACCGGGCGCTGAGGCATTTCTCGTCACACCTTCAACGACGCTTCGAGTGCGATCTCGATCATGTCATTGAAGGTCGATTGACGCTCTTCCGCCGTCGTTTGGGCGCCGGTCTTGATGTGATCGCTCACGGTCATGATCCCAAGCGCAGCAGCGTTGTATTCGGCGGCGACTCCATAGAGACCGGCTGCCTCCATCTCGACCGCCAATACGTTCATTCGATCGCACGCCTCGAACACCTCGCTTGCCACGGGGTTGTAGAAGAGATCCGCCGAGAAGACGTTGCCAACCCGTACCGAGATGTCACGCTGTTCTGCGGCGTCAACCGCCGCTCGCAACAATCCGTAGTCGGCAATGGCGGCATAGTCCAGGCCAATGAACCTGGCCCGGTTGACGCCCGAGTCGGTGCATGCTCCCATGGCGACGATGACATCGCGGATTGCCACGTCCTCGGCAATCCCACCACAACTCCCAACCCGTATCAGTTTTGCGACCCCGTATTCGGTGATCAGTTCCTTGGCATAGATCGAGGCGGAGGGGATCCCCATCCCGCTTCCCATGACCGAGACTCGTCTGCCTTGATAGGAGCCTGTGAAGCCGAGCATGTTGCGGACGTTGGTGACCTCGGCCACCTCGGTGAGGAACGTATCTGCGATGTGCTTGGCTCGTAGTGGATCGCCCGGCATGAGCACCGTGTCGGCGAAAGCTTTGTCGTCTGCGTTGATATGAGGTGTTGGCACCGAGTCTCCCCTGCGTAACTGTTCGAAAGGCAGCCTACTTGATCAGACATGACCCCTTGACCCTCACGTTACGGGAGGGTCTAGGATCCAACCGTATGAAGTACCGAGTCAGCGAAGTGAGCCGGATGTCGGGAGCAACGGTCAGGACCTTGCACCACTACGACGAATTGGGCCTCGTCTCGCCTTCAATGAGATCCGACAACGGATACCGCCTCTACGACGACGGCGATCTCGCGCAGCTCCAGACGGTTTTGTTCTACCGGGAATTGGGGTTCGGGCTCAGCGAAATCGCCGAGCTCGTGACCCTGCCGGAGTTCTCACGACGCGAAGCTCTCCGGGAGCAGCATGCGCTGCTCAGCGAGAAGCGAGAGCGTGTTGGGCGCATGCTGAAAGCGGTTGAAGCGGCTCTCATCGCCGACCAACAAGGAGTGACCATGAGCAAGGAAGATCTGATGTCTCCGTTTGGAGACTTCGACCCCAAGGATCATGAGGAGGAAGCCAGGCAGCGGTGGGGCGATACCGACGCTTACCAGGAATCGATGCGGCGGGCGTCCGGCTACACGCCATCCGACTGGGAAGGGATTCAGGCTGAGGCGGAAGGAATCGCCGCCGCGTTCGCCCGTACCAAGAGAATGGGTACGAGCGCCGAGGATGAAGCAGCCATGGACATTGCCGAACGCCATCGACGTCATATCGACGAACGGTTCTACCCGTGTAGCCCCGAGATGCATGACAACCTCGGTGGGATGTACGTCGCCGACCACCGGTTCACGGAGTATTGGGACAAGCGAGAAGCGGGGCTGGCCGAGTACGTCCGAGACGCCATCGCGGCCAACACCGTTCGCCAGTCCTGATCAGCCGAAGTCGATCCCTTGCGCGAGCGGTAGGTCATCTCCCCAGTTGAGGGTGACGGTCTGGCGACGCATGTAGGCCTTCCACGCGTCGGATCCCGATTCCCGGCCGCCGCCGGTGTCCTTTTCGCCTCCGAAGGCTCCGCCGATTTCGGCACCCGACGTTCCCGCGTTCACATTGGCGATCCCACAATCGCTCCCGGATGCCGACAGGAAACGTTCGGCCGCTTTCAGGGAGTCGGTGAAGATGGCGGAAGAAAGTCCCTGTGGGACTGCGTTGTGCGCCGACATCGCATCGTCGAGGGATGCGAATGAGCTCACGTAGAGAATGGGAGCGAACGTCTCCGTGTGCGTGATGGGGGCGGTCGGCTCGATCCAAACAATGGCGGGCTGCACGAAGTATCCCGGACTTTCCATGGGTTCGCCCCCGGCAATGATGTGGCCCCCCTGGTCAACGGCGTTTGCCAGAGCACGCTGCATGTTCTCCATTGCCTGATTGGAGATGAGCGGGCCAACGAGGTTGTCCGGATGGCTGGGGTCGCCGATGGGGAGGGTCTCATATGCCACTTTGAGGCGGCCAACGACTTCTTCGGCGATCGAGTCGTGGACGAACAATCGCCGCAAGGTCGTGCACCGCTGACCGGCGGTGCCCACGGCGCCGAACACCACCGCGCGCGTCACCAGATCGACATCGGCGTCTTCCATGACGATGGCGCCGTTGTTGCCTCCCAGCTCGAGGAGTGATCGGCCCAAGCGGTCGGAAACGCGCCGCGACACGTCCCTGCCCATCTCGGTCGACCCCGTCGCCGAAATCAATGGAATACGGCGGTCGTCGACCATCGCCCTGCCGACCGGATCGGAAACGAGCGAAAAGATCGATTCGAAGCCGCTGCCATCCATCACCTCGGCGCACAGGCGAGTGATCGCCACCGAGGTGAGCGGGGCGTGCGAAGACGGTTTCCAGATCACCGCGTCCCCGCAAACAGCCGCTACGAATGCGTTCCAGCTCCACACGGCAACCGGGAAATTGAAGGCCGTTATCACGCCAACCGGCCCGAGGGGGTGCCATTGCTCGAAGAGCCGATGATGGGGTCGTTCGGACGCCATGGTCAGACCGTAGAGCTGGCGGGACAATCCGACCGCAAATTCGGCCATGTCGATGGCCTCCTGCACTTCGCCTTCTCCCTCGGCGGTGATCTTCCCAACTTCTGCGGTGACGAGACTGCCGAGCTCGGACTTGTTGTCTCGGAGCGCTTCTCCGATCTGACGGACGTACTCGCCGCGCTGGGGAGCAGGAATCATGCGCCACCGTTCAAAAGCTTCCTGAGCCTTCGTGACGACGAGGTCGTATTCGTCTTCGGTGGTCGCCGAGATCGATCCAAGCGGTTCCCCGGTCGTCGGATTGATGGATTCGATTTGCTGTGCATCGAGCGACTCGATCCACTCGCCGGCGAATGTTCCGGCGTGGTGGCGATCGACCCCGAGGCGGGCCATGGTGTCTGCATGCATGAGATGAGTCTAAGACTCCGTCCTTGCCGTAGCATCGATAGCTGTGATTGACGTGGTTGTGATCGGAGGTGGGATAGCCGGCGTGTCGGTGGCTGCCGCCCTCCCGGCCGGGCTCGACGTGGTGCTGGTGGAGCGTGAGGATCAGCTGGGAGCCCATTCCACCGGCCGATCGGCGGCGTTGTTCTATCCGTCCTACGGGCATCCGTCGTCGGTGCGCTTGGCTGCTGCTTCTCAACACGTGCTCGAGGATGGTGGGTTTCTGAGCAAGCGTGGTGTCCTGACCGTCGCGCGCGCATCACTCCGGGCCGAGATCGAGTCGATGCGCGCCACCTCGGTTGACCCAAACGCAGAGATCATTGGCGGCCTGGCCGGCCTCCAAGAACTGTGCAGCGTCTTGGGGGGATCCCTCGAGCTTGGGCTGTACGAACCAGCTGTTGCGGACATCGATGTCATGGCCCTCCACGCGTCATTCGTGCGGCGTGCCCGGGAGCGGGGCGTTGAGGTGCGCCGCACCGCCGGCGTGAACGGCCTGGGCCGAATAGCTGATGATTGCTGGTCGGTGGAGACGAGCGGCGAGACGTTCACCACACGAGTGGTCGTCAATGCCTCAGGTGCGTGGGGTGACGAGGTAGCCCTCATGGCCGGTGTGCAGCCGGTTGGTCTCACCCCGCTTCGCAGGACAGCGTTCATGACACCTGCCCCCGGCGATGCGGTTGCCTGGCCGGCGGTGGTCGAACTCTCCCACAGCTGGTATTTCAAGCCCGAAGGACCCCAGCTCCTGTGCTCGCCGGCGGAAGAGAAGCCGGCGCCGCCCGGCGACCCGCGGCCGGCGACGGAGGACGTGGCCGCAGCCATCGATCGGATCAATGCGGCGACATCGCTCGACATCCGGTCCGTCACATCGGAGTGGACCGGTCTGAGGACGTTCTCCCCAGATCAGGCGATGGTTGTCGGCTTTGCCGAGGACGCTCCCGGGTTCTTCTGGCTCGTCGGGCAGGGAGGCACAGGCATCCAGACCGCCCCGGCCGCGGGACAATTGGCAGCTGCCCTGATTTCAGGAGGCCCCTTGCCGTCTACGCTCGAACGCTATGAGGTGCGTCCGCATGACTACGGCATCGAGAGATTGAGGAGATGACGATGCGATGGATGGTGGTTGGGCACGGCGGCATCGTCGGCGCATTCGTGACGGCGATCGACGGCCTCGCCGGGCACGAGGTAGGTGTGGTCGCCGGAAGGTCCGAGGAGCGGGCCGCTGCGTATGCGGTCCGGCGTGGCATTCCGGTGTCAACAATCGACATCGGCTCCCAGCTCGAGAACGTCGACGCTGTCTACGTCGGGACGCCCCATCCGTTTCACGCCGAGTCCGCCTCGCGAGCCCTGGCGGCCGGAGTGCCGGTTCTCTGTGAGAAACCAATGACGCTGTCGATGGAACGGACGGCGGACCTTATCGAGTTGGCGCGCACCAATGACGCCTTCCTCATGGAGGCGGTGTGGACGAGGTTTTTGCCGATCTATGAGCACGTCTTTGGTTGGATCAACGACGGTGCCATAGGAGCGCCCCGAGGCATCAGAGCGAGCTTTGGGTTCCATAGACCGTTCGATCCTGCCCATCGGTTGTTCGACCCGGAACTGGGCGGCGGAGCGCTCTACGACATCGGGATCTATCCGCTGCATGTGGCTGAGTGGCTGTTCGGTGCTCCCGTGAGCATGTTGGGCGCCGCCGCGGTTGGAGCGTCTGGAGTGGACGAGTACGTCTCGGCGCTCGGCACGTACCGCAATGGCGTCCACGGAGACTTGAGCGCGACCACCCGGATCGCGCTCGACAGCCGGGCCATCGTGTGGGGCGATGACGGTTGGATCGAGATCCCGAAGTTCTGGATGGCACAAGAGGCCACCCTCCACGGCGCCGGGCGGGAGGAGCATCGTTCTGCTCCCTTCGAGGTGAACGGCTACGAATACGAGATCCGCGAGGTGGCGCGCTGTGTCGAGGAGGGCTTGATCGAGAGTCCCGGAATGCCTTGGTCGGCCTCCTTGTCGGTGGCAAGCCAGGTCGATGACGTCTTGCGCCAGATCGGACGGCCTGCCTAGGAGTCGCGAGCGACGGTCATCAACCCATAGTCAGCACGTCATCCAACCAGACGCCGACCGAATGGGTGATAGCCCTTACGACATCCCGAGAGGCGGCGCGTATCTGGCGAGTATCCTGCCGGTCGTGGAACAGGTCATCATCGTTGGAATGGGAGAGCTCGGTGGCGTGTTCGCACGCGGGTTTCTGCGACGCGGTGTGAGTGTGATTCCGGTCATCCGCTCCATGGACCCCGGCGCCGTCGCCCGCCAAGTGCCCGACCCGAGGTTGTGTCTCGTGGCGGTGGGCGAGGCCGACCTGTCGTCGACACTGGACTCGTTGCCGGATCCGTGGAAAAGCACGGTGGGGCTTCTTCAGAATGAGCTGCTTCCGCGAACCTGGCTGGCCCACGACATCGTGGCACCGACGGTGGCGGTGGTTTGGTTTGAGAAGAAACCCGGCCAGGACGTGAAGCAGATCATCTCGACTCCCGTCGCCGGGCCCGAAGCCCCGCTGGTGGTGGCAGCACTCAGCTCGATTGCGATCGCTGCCCACGAGGTCGCCGCATCTGAGATCGACCAATCACTCGTGGCGAAGAACCTCTACATCCTCACCGCCAATATCGCCGGGCTGGAGACGAGAGGGTCGGTACACGACCTCTGGTACTCACATCGTCAACTGGCGGAACGGGTCGCGGACGAGATCGCAGACCTCCAACGCGATCTGCTTGGCCACGAATTCGATCGCGCCGTCGCCAAGGCCGAGATGGTGCGGGCCATCGATGCAGATCCCGACCACGGCTCCATGGGTCGGTCGGCTCCGGTCCGGCTGCGCCGAGCGCTCCGGCACGCCGACGAGTTCGGGCGTGAGGTCCCCACGTTGCGACGCCTGGCTGCAGATCATCTCGGGAGTTCTTGAGCTCGCCTCGCTTCTTGTCCATCAACCGTTTGTGGCGACCGGGCTCAGACAGCCGGCTCTCGAACAAAGGTGGGTCGGTCACGGCCGGAGCGGCCTGGATCAAATCGATACCCGAGTCCATCGAAGGCCGTCAGGCCGGTGAGAGTCGTTACCCGATTCAGGATGAGCCAGGATGCCATGGCTCCTCGCGCACGCTTGGCGAAAAAGCTCACCACGCGGTATTCGCCGCCGCTGAGATCCTCGAAACGGGGGGTGACGATGCGGGCGCCGAGCCGGCCCGCACGAACGGACCTGAAGTACTCCTGCGAGGCGAGGTTCACCAGCGCCCGAGGTCGCAGGATGTCCAGATCCGACGCCAGGGCATCGCTGATCCGGTCACCCCAAAAGTGATACAAATTCTTGCCTCGCTCGGTCGGAAGCCGGGTCCCCATTTCGAGCCGATGAGGCTGGATGAGATCAAGCGGCCGGAGCACACCGTAGAGCCCCGACAGGATGCGGAGTCGGCGCTGGGCGGCGGTGAAATCGCGGGTTGAGAAGCTGGCGACGTCGAGGCCGAGATAGGTGTCACCCTTGAACGCCAGGATCGCTTGACGGGCGCCGGGCGCAGCAGCGTCCGGCTCCCACTCCTGGAATCGCTGCCAGTTCAACTCGGCCAATTCGTTCGAGAGGCTCATCAGGTGAGCGATCTCCTCGGGGCTCTGGCCGGCCATGACCTTGACCAGCATCTCCGAGTCGTCCTGAAATCGGGGGAGCGTGAAGCGCTTGGTGAGCGGCTTCGAGTCGAAGTCGAGGCTCTTGGCGGGGGAGAGCACGATCAGCATTGACCGGAAGTGTACAAGGGGCCGCTCGGCAAAGGCCACGGCGCTCTGGGATGACCCGATAGGATCGGGCTGTGATTCAGCGCAGAACAGACTCCCTATGGAATGCGACTCGAGCGGTGCCGCTAGTTGTGCTGGCCCTGGTGCTGGCCGGCTGTGGCCAGGCAGCATTGCTCCTCGACGTGGGTGATTGTTTTGATGATCCGCCCGGACTCGCAGACACGGTGACCAACGTCGACGTCATCGACTGCGCCGACCCCCACGACAACGAGGTGTACGCAGTCGTCGATTTCCCCGAGGAAGGTGGCTATCCAGGAGACGATGCCGTCAAGGAGTTCGCTGATGAGACGTGCATCAGTACCTTCGAGTCCTTCGTCGACTTCGACTATCTGCAGTCAGAGCTCGATCTCGGCTACTTCTGGCCGACCGACGAGTCGTGGGACGCCGGAGATCGGGCGGTGCAGTGCTTTGTGTACGAGCTGGACGGGTCGCAAGCCACGGGCAGCCTGCGCGGTGCTGGTCGATGAGCCGGCAGTCTCGTGCCCCGGGTCAGATCAGCCGTCCGGCGTGCTCGTAGACCGGTTCGTTTCTGAGGATCCGGGCGGGGCTCAGTCTCGACAGGTCCAGTGAGGCGGGTCGCCCGAGGATCAGCTCGGCCAGGTGCCGCCCAACCGCGTGGCACTGTTGGAACCCATGACCCGAGAAGCCGTTGGCGAGATAGAAGCCTTCGAGCTCGGGCCATTCGCCGATGATGCCATTGCCGTCCAGGTCGTTGTTGGCGTACAGCCCGGCCCAGCCACGCACCACCCGCACGGCTTCGAACGCGGGGAAGTTGCCAACCAACTCGGGCCAGATGGTTTCATCGAAATGCTGGCGACTGACCGAGAAGTCGTAGCCGACGGGATCGTTGGGCAGCGACCATGCCACCAAATAGGTGTTTCCGGGCTCGGCGAGCACGTAGAGCCCAGAAGGAGCGAATGCGCTCGGTAGGTGCTCCGAGTCGATATCGGCCTCCAGGACGAACACGCTGCGCATGATTGGCTTCACCGGAAGGGTGATCGCTGCGGTCTTGGCAAGGTCGGTGCACCAGGCGCCGGCAGCATTGACAACGACGGGAGCCGACACGATGTCACCGCCGATATCGACACCGGTAACCGCCTGCTCGTTTCTCAGCACGGCCCGGACCTCGGCTTCCATGTACCGGGCCCCGAGCGATGCAGCCTTGCGGCGATAGCCTTCCAGGACGGCGGCTGGATCAACGGAGCCGTCGCGCCTCCCCAGCGTCCCGGCAACGTAGGTCGTCCCGGTATACGGCGGATACGCCGCGGCGATCTCATCGGCGGAAAGCCATTCCACCGACTCACCCAGCCGCGTCTGGGCGTCGAGGCCGTGGCGAGCGTCGTCCTCTCCGCCTCGTTGCACCAGAAACAGATTGCCTTGCCGCCGACAGCTCGGATCGGGATGCCAGTCGCCCACCGCCATGGTCTGGCTGAAATCCTCGAGGAAGTCCATGGCGAATTGAGAAATCGCGATGTTCTCAGGCAGATTGAACTGAATTCGAACGTTGCCGTCGCAACGGAGTGTCGAAGATCGGGCAAAGGTCATATCACGATCAAGGACGGCGACGCGGATCGCCGGGTCGTAGCGAAGGAGCCAGTAGGCCGTGGCGCTACCCATCACCGCTCCTCCGACGATGACCACGTCGAAACGGTCAGTCATACGGAGCGAGTGATGCCGCCGTCGACGCGGATGTTCTGGCCGGTGACGTACGAGGCGTCGCTCGACAGCAGCCACGCCACCGTTCCGGCTATCTCGTCCACCCGCCCGTACCTGCCGGTGGGAATTCGCGCCAGGTTCGCGTCGGACTCCGGATAGGAGTCGATGAACCCGGGAAGAACGCTGTTCATCCGGATGCCGTGGGCGGCATACGTGTCCGCATATAGCTTCGTGAAGCTACCGAGGGCAGCGCGCAGGCTTGCCGAAATCGGAAACCCCGGATCTGGCTCGAACGCCGCGAAGGTCGAGATGTTCACGATGGAGCTTCCTTCGCCGAGGTGCGGTGTGATCAATCGCGCCATCCGGACGACGTTGAGGAGGAGCATGTCGAGGCCGGCGTGCCAATCGTCGTCTGAGAGTTCGAGAAGCGGCCCCTTGGCGGCGTGTCCGGTGTTGTTGACGGCGGCATCGATGCGCCCGTGAGCTGACATCGCCAGTTCGACGAGATTGGACAAGTCGGCGGCAGACGTGACCGATCCGGTGAGGGCGACGGCGCCGAGCTCGGCTGCGACCCCTTCGGCCCCGCCGCTGTTCGACATGAGGGTCAGACTCCACCCGTCGTTGGCGAGTCGTCGCGCGATCGCCGCTCCGATGCCCGAACCGGCGGCGGTGACGATCGCTGACTTGCTTCCCATGGGCGCTCTCCTTGATGGCTCGGTTGTCGACAGCCTACGGCGCGTTTGCGGCACGCGACCGGCGCTTCACAAACCCGTGTGGACAGCTACGCCGAGCCGGCGCCGGCGTGGGTTGCGAGCGCGGAGGCGGCGTTGGCCCCCGAGCAACCGGCGACTGCCGCGCCGAGCACAGAACACGGCCGCAATGCGGTCTCGGTCGACGCGGTGAAGGTACCCTGGGGCATGAGCAGAACGTTCCACTGGATGGAACACAGGATAGACCTGGAGAGGACATGAGAGAAGAAGCGCGCTGTGTCATCGTCGGTGGCGGGGCCATGGGCGTTGGCCTTCTCTACCACCTCGCGCACGAGGGCTGGACCGATACGGTATTGGTCGAAAAGGACGAGTTGACATCGGGCTCTACCTGGCACGCGGCCGGGCTCGTTCCTCATTTCATCGGCAGTCTCAACATGGCGAAAGTCCACGCCTACGGAGCGGATCTCTATACGAAGCTGGAAGCTGAGACCGGCCTGCACTCGGGCTGGCATGGAAGCGGAGCCGTGAGGTTGGCACGCACCGAAGACGAGGTCGACTGGTTCAGATACGTCAAGGGCGTGCTCGATGTCGCAGGCGTCGAATCACATCTGGTTGACCCGAGCGAGATCGTCGAGCTCCATCCGTTGCTCGCCGTCGATGACGTGAAGCTCGGCATGCACACACCGAACGACGGCTGGACCGACCCATCGGCCGCAACCAACGCCATGGCAGCAGGCGCTCGCCAGCTCGGAGCGGAGATCTCTCGGCACAATCGTGTGCTGGACATGAACCCACTGCCCGACGGACGGTGGGAGGTCATCACCGAAAAGGGCCGGATCGTGGCCGAACACGTCGTCAACGCGGCGGGCCATTACGGTCCCCAGCTGGGGAAGATGGTGGGCTTGGAGGTCCCCATCGTGTCGATGATCCATCAGTACATCGTCACCGAGGCCATGCCCGAGGTCGCAGCTCTCGATTTCGACCTGCCCGTCATTCGTGATCCGCGTGCCTCCTGCTACTACCGGCGCGAGCACGACGGTCTCATCATCGGACCCTACGAAACCGAGGGATCGAAACCGTATGGGCTCGACGGAATCGACTGGAACTTGACCTTCCATCTGACGCCGCCGGAGATCGAGCGGCTGCTGCCGTGGCTCGGGCTCGCTGGAGAACGAATCCCCGCTTTCGAGAACGCCGGAATCAAGCAGGTTGTCTCCGGGCCGATCACCCATACTCCGGACGCCGGCTACCTGATGGGGCCCGCCCCCGGCCTCCGCAACTATTGGATGTGCGTCGGCGCTTCGATTGGCATCACGCAAGGACCAGGCGCCGGCAAGTACCTCGCCCAGTGGATGGTGCATGGTCAGACCGAGATCAACGTGCGGGAGATGGACCCTCGTCGGTTCGGCCACTACGCGCCGGGCAAATACACGCTCGACCGCTCGATCGACGAGTACCACGAGATGTACCAGGTACGGATGCCCGGTGAATACCGGCCGGCAGGCCGGCCCATGAAGCAGACGCCGATCTACGAAGTGCTCGATTCCAAGGGTGCGCAGTGGCAGGAGATCTTCGGCTGGGAGCGAGCCCAGTACTTCTCGCCGGAGCCCGAGGATTTCTCCTTCCGACGGTCGTCGGCATTCGACCCGGTAGGAGCAGAGGTTCGTGCCATCAGAGAGGCTGTCGGAGTTGCGGATCTCACCGCGTTTTCCAAGTTCGAGGTATCCGGTAACGACGCAGCGCAGTTGCTCGACCGATTGTCCGCCAACCGCTTGCCGGCGCGTGATGGAGGCATCCGCCTCGTCCACATGCTCACCGACCTGGGCGGCATCGAATGTGAGATGACGATCACCCGCAAAGCGGCGGATCGGTTCTATCTCAACTCGGCGATCGTCGGCCAACTGCACGATCTCGATTGGCTGGTTCAGCACATCGAGGCCGATGAAGACGTGACGGTGACAGACGTGACCGACACGACCGGAATTCTCGCTGTCACCGGCCCCAGATCACGACAGTTGCTGGAGCGCCTCACCGAGGCGAATCTCGAGAGTGGCGGGTTCCCGTGGCTGACTGCCCAAGAAATCGTGGTCGCCGGGGTTCCGTGCTTCGCCCTCCGGGTGAGCTATGTGGGCGAGTTGGGTTGGGAGCTGCACCACCCTCTCGACCGCATGCCCGCCCTCTATGAGGCGATCGTCGCCGCAGGCGCCGACCTGGGTCTCGTCGACTTCGGCAGTTACGCCATGAACGTCATGCGACTGGAAAAGGCCTACAAGGCATGGGGTGCGGAGCTCACCACAGAAATCACGCCCATCGAAGCCGCCCTCGAGCGGTTCGTGGCCTTCGACGGTGACTTCATCGGCAAGGAAGCCACCTTGGCGAGGCGATCGGCTCCGCTCGAAATGATCCTCGTGTACGCCGAGCTCGACGCTTTCGACGCAGACTGTCGTGGCAACGAGCCCATCCTTGCTGGAGACAAGGTGATCGGCGTCACGACGAGTGGCACGTTTGCCCACTCGGTCGGTAAGAGCATTCTCTTTGCGTATGTTGACCCGGCGTACCAGGAGCCGGGGTCGACGTTCGATGTCGAGATCATGTCGGAGCGACAGACGGCGACCGTGTTGTCGGAACCGGTCTGGGACCCGTCCAATGAACGGTTGCGGGCCTGATGGGCGGCCGTCGTTCCGGGGGAGGCAGAGCCGGCCGGTTGGCGTTGCGAGCGGAAAGCCCACCGCTGCACGAACGACCCGTCCGGCCCGGTTTGCCGGGGGGCGCATTCAAGCCACTCACCGATCGCGACCTCGGCGAGATCTACGCCAGCGCCCTCGACCTTCTCGAGACCGTCGGGATGGGATCCCCGATCCCAGAGTTCATCGAGGCCGTGACCGCTGTCGGGGGATGGGTCGAGGGGGATCGGCTGCACTATCCCAAGGCGGTGGTGGAGGGAGCCATCGAGACGGCGGCCAAATCATTCGTGTGGCACGGCTTCGATGAGGATCGGAGCATCGACGTCGGCGGCGAGAGAGTCCACTTCGGCACAGCCGGTGCTGCGGTGCTCATGCTCGATCACGAATCCAAGCAGTTTCGCCATTCCACCTCCCTCGATCTCTACGACGTGGCACGGTTGGCCGACACGCTCGAGCACATCCATTTCTTCGTGAGAACCGTTGTGACCCGCGACCTCGTCGAAGCGCGTGACGTCGATATCAACACCGCTTATGTGACCTTGGCGGGCACCACGAAACCGATTGGCACATCGTTCTTCCACCCCGACCATGTGTACGAGGCAGTCGAGATGTTCGATATGGTGCTCGGGGGTGAGGGGGAGTTCCGCAAACGTCCGTTCCTCGTCGCCAACAACACCTTTGTCGTGCCTCCGTTGCGCTTTGCCGAAGAGTCGGCGGCCGCAATGGTTGCCCAGGTTCGGACCGGCATGCCGATCAATCTCCTGTCGGCCGGCCAAGCAGGTGCCACCTCGCCGGCAGCTCTCGCCGGATCACTCGTCCAGGCCCTCGCCGAGTGTCTGGCTGCCTTGACCTCGGTCAACCTCATTCGGCCGGGACACCCGTGTGTCATGGGCCTTTGGCCGTTCGTCTCCGATCTTCGGACCGGGGCAATGACGGGGGGCAGCGGCGAAGAGGCCGTGCTGAATGCCGCGGCCGCTCAGGTCGCCAACTATCTCGGGCTTCCCTCGGGGGTGGCGGCCGGGATGGCGGATTCGAAGCTGCCCGACAGCCAGGCCGGATATGAGAAGGGCGTGACCGTCACGCTGGCGGGACAGGCGGGAGCCAATCTCGTCTACGAGTCGGCGGGCATGTTGGCGTCGCTACTCGGCTGCTCGCTCGAGATGATGGTGATCGACAACGACCTGCTCGGGTCGGTCAACCGCACAATCCGCGGCATCGAGGTGACCCCCGACACGCTGTCGACGGAGGTCATCCGCCAGGTCGTGGAGCACCCCGGACATTTCCTGGGTCACGAGCAGACGCTGGGTCTCATGGAGCGTGACTACGTCTATCCGGTGGTCGCCGATCGAGACACCCCTGCCAACTGGGCAGATGGTGGGTCACTGGACGCCTCGGACCGTGCTCGCCAATACGTTGCGTCCACGCTCGCCGACCATTACCCCAAGCACATTGCTCCCGAGATCGACGAGGCGATCAGGGCTCGCTTTCCCATCAAGGTCGATGCGGAGCACATGGCCGACGGCAGCTCTCGATGGTGAGATCAGCGGCGAATGCGGGCACTGACTGCAGATGCCAGCTCGCAGATACGCACACCGATGGCGGCCGGGTCGGTGGAGCCGGGGTACCGAAACGAAGGGCCGTATGCCGAGATCGACGCAACTGCGAGGCCATCTCTGCCCACGATGGGCGCAGCGACGCCGTTGATCTCTTCATGGAAGTCGGCGAATGTCCACACAAAGCCGTCGCGCCGAGCCGACGCCAGTTTGGCGATCAGCCGATCCAACGTGGTAGCCGTGGCAGCCGTGTGAGCCACCAGTCCTTTCGATGCGTACTCGGAGACCCCCTCGTCCGACCAGGTTGCCATGAGCGCCAATCCACCAGCAACGGTATGAAGCGGGAGCCGCATGCCCGTCCAATCGCGCGTTTGGACGGCATCGTCGCTCGTCACCTGATCGAGGTAGAGGGCTTGGCGGCCCTCTACGACGGTGAGCCCGGCCGCTTCACCAAATTCGGCAACGAGGTCGCGCAAGTACGGCCGGCACATGTCGCGGATCGCCGGAGTCGAAGACACGGTGGTCGTCAAGCTCGTCAGGCCCGCCCCGATGGCGTACCGGCCAGACGCATCGATCTGCTCCACGAGGCCGAGCTCGTCGAGGCTCGCCAAGATCCGGTGAACGGTGCTCTTGGGAAGATCCGTAACGCGGGCGATCTGGCTCACGCCGGCGCCTCCGGTGTCGGCGAGCGCCCGCAGGATCGAAACCGTTCGTTCAATGGTCTGCATCCGGCACATCCTACGGAATGGAACGTCCCATTGAACAGAACGCAGCGCCGATGACTGCTGCTGATCTGCCCGAACGCGCGCAGGTGGTCGTGGTCGGCGGCGGCATCGTTGGATGTAGCGTTGCGTACCATCTCGCTCGGCGCGGCATCACCGATGTGCTTCTTCTCGAACAGGGACAGCTCACGGGTGGCACCACATGGCACGCTGCCGGCCTCGTATCTCAGCTCAAGTCATCGCACAGCCTCACCCGGCTGGCCACATATACGGCCCGCCTGTATGAAGAGCTGGAGGACGAGACCGGCCAGGCAACTGGTTACCGGACGCCGGGGTCGATCTCGGTAGCCGCGGACGACGAGCGCTGGGAAGAGATTCTGAGGGGCATGTCGATGGCGAAGACGGTGGGGGTGGAGGCCTACGAGATCCCGCTGGACGAGGCCCAGGAGCGTTGGCCCCTCATGGCTGTCGACGACCTGGTCGGGGCGGTGTGGCTTCCCCACGATGGCCAAACCAGCCCGGTCGACACAACGCTGGCGCTTGCCAAGGGGGCTCGCGATCGTGGCGTCATCATCCGTGAGGGTATTGCCGTGACAGAGATCCTGGTTTCTGGGCAGCGGGCGATTGGGGTGGCCACCGAACTTGGCCCGGTCGAGGCCGAGAGCGTCGTTCTCTGCGGCGGGATGTGGACACGACAGCTGGCGGCCACCGCCGGCGTCAATGTTCCACTTCAGGCATGCGAGCACTTCTATCTCGTAACCGAGCCCATCGATGGGGTGGAAACGGGGATGCCGACGCTGCGCGATCCGGGCAACCACACCTATTTCAAGGAGGAGACCGGCAAGATCATGGCGGGCTTTTTCGAGCCACGCGGCAAGGTATGGCGGCTCGGCGGCATACCACGCGATTTCTCCTTTGCTTCTCTGCCCGAGGACTGGGAACACATTGGCCCGGTTTTCGAGAAGGCGATCGAGCGGGTTCCGGCCCTCGCCGATGCCGGGATCCAGTTGTTCTTCAACGGTCCCGAAGCGTTCACCCCCGACGGGGTCTATTACCTGGGGGAGAGCCCCGAGGTCGATCGATGCTACGTGGCGGCCGGTTTCAACTCGGTCGGGATTCAGTCCGCCGGCGGCGCTGGTTGGGTTCTGGCTGACTGGATAGCGGACAGCCACCCGCCGATGGACCTGTGGCCCGTGGATATTCGGAGGACGTTTCCCTTCCAGGGCACCCCGGACTTTCTCGAAGAACGAATATCTGAATCGCTGGGCTTGCTCTACGCAATGCATTGGCCGTTCCGCCAGTACGAGAGTGCACGGGGAAAGCTGATGTCGCCACTGCACAGCCGCCTCGATGAAGCCGGAGCCGTGTTTGGGGAAACGGCCGGATGGGAGCGACCCAATTGGTATGCCGTCGAGGGCCAAGACCGGGTTTATGAGTATTCCTATGGCAAACAAAACTGGTTCCAGGCCAGCGGCGAGGAGTGTCGGGCAGTGCGCTCGGGCGTTGGCCTCTTCGACCAGACCTCATTCGCCAAGTTCGAGGTTTCCGGCCCCGAGGCTCTGAGCGTGCTCAACGAATTGTCGGCCAACGACATCGATGTACCGATCGGCAAGGTGGTCTACACCCAGTGGCTCAACGACCGGGGAGGTATCGAGGCCGACCTCACGATCACTCATACGAGTGAGGACTCGTTTCTCGTGGTCTCGGGAGCGGCGGTGCGCACCCGAGATTTCACCCGTCTGCGACGGCACCTTCGCGGGCGACAGGCAACAGCACGTGACGTCACCGAAGAGCTGGCTGTCCTCGGGATCATGGGGCCGGAATCGAGGACGCTGCTCAGCGAGACCACGCGGGCCGACCTCAGCAATGAGGGTTTCCCGTTCGGCACCTCGCAGGTCGTTGGCGTGGCCGGCCATGAGGTGCGGGCGCTGCGAATGAGTTACGTCGGAGAGCTCGGATGGGAGCTCTACGTGCCCGTCGGCGAGGCGGGAGCGGTCTTCGATGCTGTCGTCGACGCGGGGGAGCCTCACGGGCTGCGGATGGCCGGCTATCACGCCATGAACAGTCTCCGACTCGAAGCCGGCTACCGGCATTGGGGCCACGACATCACCGACGAAGACACCCCGCTCCAAGCGGGACTCGGGTTCGCTGTCGGCTGGGAGAAGCCCGGCGGATTCATCGGTCGGGAGGCGCTCACGGCGCAACGCGGCACGGTTCCCACCAAGCGGCTTGTCCAGCTGAAGCTTCACGACCCCGACCGACTGCTCTACCACGACGAACCCGTGTATCGGGACGGTGTGCTGGTGGGCCGCACCACCTCGGGAATGTGGAGCTACACCCAGAATGCGGCTCTGGCAATGGCCTATCTCGAACACCCCGACGGGGTCAGCGCAGAGTATCTCGATGCCGGGTCGTACGAGATCGAAGTGGCCGGCAAGCCGATTGCCGCCTCCGTCTCTCTGCGATCGTTCTACGACCCACGCAATGAGCGGGTGAAGGTCTGATCGGTTCCGCCATCGGGTCTGATCAGAGAGTTACGCGTCTCTGCGGACTGCGATGAGGACAGCAACAGTCAACGCCAAAGTCGTCCACCCGGCCAGCACGGCGGCGGCGGCGGGTGGATCGGGCACGTAGATGGGCACGATCCCAGTGAGGTCGAACTGGCCGAAGATCCCGGTCACCGCATTGCTCAAGGAGATCCGCCGGTAGATCGGTAGGAGCCCGAGGATCTGCTCTGCGAAGGAGAATCCCAGCGTGAGCCCGACGGCGAGGGCCGCCGATCGGAACAGGACCGACCCGAGCAAAGCGATGCCCACCCAAGCAACCTGGACGAGCAGCACCTTCCCGATGATCACGGAGATCTCACCGAAGGTCAGGAATCCGCTCCCCTCGGCGAGCACGACGGTGATGGCCAAGGTCACGACCGCCGTGATCAGGATGATTGCTGCCGAGACTGCGGTGAGGACGATGAACTTGGCTCCGAGGTGCCGAGTCCTTCGCGAATCCCACGTGAGTGAGACCGGCCAGGTGCCCTTGGCATACTCACCCGCCACGATGATGGTGACGAGGATGATCGGAACCCACGTGTTGCCGGCGGCACTCTGGAGCGCTGAGACATAGGCCTCAGGCTTCGTCGGCGGAGGGAGCACCAGCTCGTCGGTGCCTTCCAGGATGTCGGCCAGGATGAGAGTGAACGCCGTTCCGATGCCGGACAGCGCAACGGAAACCAGGGCGAGGATCCAAGCCAGCTTCCTGCGGGTGACCTTGGTCCACTCGGCGCGTATCAGCCCGGTCATCGGTCGGCTTCGGTGAGCTCGAGGAAGACCTGTTCCAGGCCCCGCTTTTCGACGATGAGCTCGAAGGGGTACACGCCGGCGTCAGCCAATGCCCGT
The DNA here is from genome assembly GCA_041577335.1 of Acidimicrobiia bacterium. Classification (GTDB taxonomy): domain Bacteria; phylum Actinomycetota; class Acidimicrobiia; order Spongiisociales; family JAENVV01; genus JBFGJH01. The sequence continues at coordinate 62,643 of JBFGJH010000011.1, forward strand.
CCCGCCGCGCGTGCGTCCAGGGTCTCTGCGTAGATCCGCTCCCCTCGGGTGCTTGCCGTTATACCCGCTTGCGCCAGTGCGGTCAGCGCCTCATCGCTCTCGGAACTGTCGACTCCAATGCGCGTCTTGTCGGTCCCGATGAGCTCGGCGACAGATCCTTCGGCCACCAACCTGCCCCGGTTGATGATCACGACGTAGTCGGCCAGAGCCTGGATGTCGGCGAGCACATGCGACGACACCACCACGGTTTTGCCATCGTCGACCAGCCTCCGGAGCAGCTCGCGAAGAGTCTTCTGGCCCGCCGGGTCGAGGCCGTCCATCGGTTCGTCCAAGAGAAGGAGCTCGGGGTCATTCAACAGTGCCATTCCCAGGGCCAAGCGCTGCTTCATGCCCTTGGAGTATCCGCTCACTTTGTCATCGGCTCGTTCGGCAAGCCCAATGAGGTCGAGCGTGCCAACGATATCGCCGCCATCTCCACGGCTTCGTTGTGCCACGACCAGGTTGTCGCGGCCGCTCAGCGTGTCATACAGCGCCGGTCCCTCGACCATTGCCCCGACGCGCCCGATGACACTTTGGAGGTTGTTGGACGTGTCGACACCCAACAGGGAGGCCGTGCCCGCGTTGGGGCGCGCCAAGCCGAGAAGAATGCGGAAGGTGGTTGTCTTTCCGGCACCGTTCGGCCCGAGAAAGCCGATCAGCCGGCCTCGCGGGAACGTGAGTGACAGGCCGTCGAGGGCCAGCGTCTTCTTGAAGATCTTGCGAAGCCCAATCATCTGAGCTGCAGGGGAAGTCATCGCAGAAACCTAGCGGGTGGCGTCTGTCGGGCCAGTTAGCGTGTGAATCGGCCGAGGCGCCGGCGCTCGTCTTCCATGATCTCGATCTCCCGGGCTCCGGACACCACGATGTCGCGGTCAGTCATGAAATCCAACTGGTCGCTGCGGCCGTCGTAGTCGACCGCGTTGAGGATCACCTTCATGGCATTGAGGCGCGCCTTCTGTTTGCTCTCCGACCGGATGATCGTCCACGGAGCGGCGATCGTGGACGTCGCCTTCAGCATCTGGTACTTCATCTCGGTGAATTCGTCCCAGTGCTCCTGGGCTTGGACATCGACCTCTGAGAGTTTCCACTGCCGGAGCGGGTCATTGATTCGGCGTTCGAAGCGGCGCGCTTGCTCTTCTTTCGAGACCGAGAAATACAGTTTGAGAAGGATCGTGCCTTGCCGAACGAGGTCCTTTTCGAAGCCGACGACACCGCGTAGGAATGCCCGGTATTCGTCGTCGGTGCAGAACCCGAACACGGGCTCGACCATCGCTCGGTTGTACCAGGAGCGGTCGAACAGCACGATCTCGCCACCGCGAGGGAAGTGCTCCACGTATTTCTGAAAGTACCACTGCGTCCGTTGTTCCTCGGTTGGCTTCGCCAATGCGACCACCCGATAGTGCTTTTCGTTCATGAAGCGAGTGAGCCGGCGGATGGTGCCACCTTTGCCCGCAGCATCTCTCCCTTCGAAAATCACAATCATGCGAAGCTGGTGGGCTTCGAGATGACGCTGGAGTTTCAGGAGTTCCACCTGGTAGGGACGGAGCCTGTGGTCCTTTTCGACGCTTCGTACGAGCTTATCTCGCTCCTCTTCGAGTTCCTCCAGTCGGGCTCTCAAGACGCTGACTTCATCGGCGTCTGCTTGCTCGGGATCGGGGACTGGCCGGAGATCGCTCATGGCAGGGAGCCTACGTGGAGAATGCTCGTTACGCCAGCAGGCGCCTTTCCAGCGGGGTCCGGAACCGGGGTGTCACTACTGCCCCCTCGACGAACGCTCCGACAGCCTCGGCCTCTGCTTCGACCATCGAGACCAGCGACGGGCCGAGGTCGTCGAACAGTTCGAGACGGATGTCGCCGTCGCCGGCCTGAGCCCAGCCTCCCACAATTGAGCCGTTGGCCCAGATGGTCGGACCGATGTTCCCGTTTCGATCAAACAGCTCCCCGGCACGGTCGGCGACGTACCAGTCACGGTCCTTCCAGCCCATGGGCGTTGGATCGAGGGAAGGCAACAGCGCCGCCCACTCCTCCGTGGGCATGCTCGCCGCGTCATCCGCCCTGATGTACATAGGCGTACCGTCGACATCGATTTCGTGCGCCTCCAGCTCGGCCAGCGTGCGGACGGCGACGGTCTTGGTCCAACCCGTCCACCATCTGATGTCGGCCAGCGTGCCCGGCCCAAATGTGGCAAGCCAACGCCGAAGTAGATCGGCCCGGGCAGTGGGCGTGCTGATGTCGGGCAGGTCGTAGTTGAGCCACGAACGTCGCAGGGCCCATCGATACTGGCTGCTGAGCCACGAGCCGCGCGGCCGGGCACGCACGATGGAACCGTCGGTGGCCATGAGGAAGAGAATCCGCGTCGAGACGCCCACTTGGCCGCCCCAGGTCTTGCCCTCTCCGAATGTGAGTTTCTCGCCGAGCTCGGGGACATCCTCGGTCAGCTCGGTGGCAACGGCCTCTCCTCGCGCCTCCAATGCCGCCAGAGTGGCTGCTTTGACCCTCCTCACCCAGTTCAGCCCTTCGTCGGTGATTCCTTCGCTCTCGACGTATCCCGCAAGTCGCTGTTCCTCGCGGGCCACGAACGCAACTGCGGCGCCACGATCCAGGACGGCGACCATGTCCAGCGGTACGACGAACATCGTGCGCCTCATGCCCAGCACGCGGGCCACCGTGCGTTGCTCGTAGAGGGCGTCTTCGATTGCAGCGATGGACGGGTTCCGCATACGGGCGCGAGCAGAGAGGAACACGGTGGCCGGGTCGCTGGAGTGGAGGCCGACCATGCCGTCGGCTACGGCGGCCAGCTCATCGACCCGCGCACTCGGGGCGAGAAGATGGCGTCGCCCGACGCGGGCTCGCCGCTCGGCGCTGTCCACGGTCGTCATCCAATCTCGAGGGCCGCCTCGACGGCTTGACGCTGTGATCCTAGATGGCGGCCGGCTGACAGACCGCAAGCGCTTTAGAGTGGCGCTTTCGCGGGAGGAGCCGGTCCGTGCCGTATACGCAGGAACACGAAGAGTTCAGGAGGCTGGTGCGGTCTTTCGTGCACAATGAGGTGAATCCCCATGTCGAATCGTGGGAGCAGGCCGGCACGATGCCTCTGCACTCCATATTCTCCGCCATGGCCGGACTTGGCCTGCTCGGCCTCGAATACGACCCCGCCTACGGTGGCCAGGGTGCCGACCACCTGTTCACGCTGATCCTCGCTGAGGAGTTGGGGAGAGCCCACCATGGCTCTCTCCCCATGGCGGTCGGCGTGCAAGTCGACATGGCGACACCCTCGCTGCACGAATTCGGATCGCCAGAATTGAAAGAAAGGTACCTCCGCCCTGCCCTGAGCGGGGACATGGTTGCAGCGATCGCCGTGACCGAGCCAGATGCCGGTTCGGATGTGGCAGGGATCTCGACGAAAGCCACTCGAGACGGCGACGAATGGGTGATATCGGGATCGAAGATGTACATCACCAATGGAATGCAGGCCGACTGGCTGTGCCTGCTGGCCCGAACCTCGGAGGGCGGCGGCTATGGCGGTATGAGCCAAATCGTCTTTCCCACCGACACCGCCGGATTCTCAGCCGCCAAGCTCGACAAGCTCGGCATGCGGGCTTCCGATACCGGCCTGCTGACCTTTGACGAATGCCGGGTCCCGGTTGCCAATACGATCGGTGAGATTGGACGGGGTTTCCAGCAGCAAATGAAGCAGTTCGTCATCGAACGGATGTGGGCTGCGTACAGCACGGTCGGCTCGTGTCTGGAGGCCATCGACCGCACGAAGAAGTACATCACGCAGCGGGAGGCGTTTGGTAGCGAGCTAGCCGCCAATCAGTTCATTCAATACACGCTGGTCGATCTCGTTGCCGAGATCGACATGTTGCGCGTCTACAACGAAGCGATCGCTGAGGCCTACCAGCGCGGTGAAGATCCCACCCGTCGCGCCACGATCGCCAAGATGAAGAGCGGTCGCCTGGTGCGCCAGGTGGGGGAGTGGGCCCTCCAGTTCCATGGCGGACTCGGGTATATGGAAGAGACGTGGACGGCCCGGTTCTATCGCGACAATGTCCTCACCGGTATTGGTGGCGGAGCCACCGAGGTGATGCAACGGGTCTTGGCCATGGCCGAGTTCGGAAGCGAATGAGGATGCTGTGAGCGCCCTGGGGGCAAGAGCGCTGGTGTTCTTTGCGTCGGCCTCGGTGCTGCTGCTCGAGATTCTGGCGGGCCGCCTGCTGGCGCCCTATGTCGGTGTGAGCCTGGAGACCTTCACGGCGATCATCGGCACGGTGTTGGCGGGAATCGCCCTGGGAAGTTGGTGGGGCGGCCGTATGGCCGACCGGCGGCCCCCGATGCGGCTGCTCGGGCCACTGCTCATTGCGGGTGGGATCTTGTCGATGGCCGCTCCCACCGTGGTGGCCGCCCTCGGTCCCGGCTTCCAGGGTCGCGAACCGCTGGGCATCGTCATCTTGACCAGCCTCGGGTTCCTGGCTCCGGCGATTGTTTTGTCAGCTGTGAGCCCCATTGTGGTGAAGCTTCGCCTGCAAACGTTGGAGGAGACCGGGTCGGTGGTCGGCCAGCTATCAGCCGTGAGCACTGCCGGCGCGCTCTTCGGGACGTTCGTGACCGGGTTTGTGCTCATCGCCGCCTGGCCCTCGCGGCCCATCGTCCTCGTCGTGGGCGGAGCGCTCCTCTTCGTAGGCGCCGCCATCACGGTGAAAGCGGGGGGGTGGTCTGGGGCGGCCGCCGGCGTTGTTGCGATAGTGGCGGCTGCGGCTGGGATGCTGGCGCTTGCTGTGCCGGGCCCATGCGAGTACGAGACGCCATATGTATGTGCGCAAGTGCTCAACGACGATGATCGTGCCGGCGGACGGGCTCTCGTCCTCGACACAGTGCGTCACTCGTACGTCGACCTGGATGATCCAACTCACCTGGAGTTTCGCTATATCAAGCTCATCGCCGACGTGATCGATAGCCAGAAGCCTGAGGTTCCGCTGCGAACGCTCTACATCGGAGGAGGAGGGTTCACGGTACCAACCTGGCTGGAGACCACTCGCCCTGACAGCACTCACACCGTGCTCGAGCTCGATCCCGTACTCGTGGATATTGCCGAGAGCCGGCTCGGCCTCGATGCCGCCACGATTGACGAGATCCTGGTGGGCGATGCTCGACTCACGATCGCCGAAACAGCACCGGGCGCCTTCGATGTTGTGGTTGGGGACGCGTTCAGCGGCTCGTCGGTTCCGTGGCACTTGACCACCACAGAGTTTCTGGAACTCGTCGACTCACGCTTGGACAACGATGGGTTCTACGTGATGAACGTGATCGACTATCCGCCCCACGAATTCGTGAAGGCAGAGGTGGCAACGGTTGCCGAGGTCTTCGAGGAGGTCATGGTCATCGCGCCGGAGAGGTACTTCTATGGAGATGGCGGAGGCAACTACATCGTGGTCGCCTCGCATGAGGCACTCGCTCCGCAGGCGCTCTCCTCTCTTCTCGAACCCCGCGAGGCCCTCTCTGTCGTGCTCACCGGCGCAGCCCTGGCCGACTGGGTCGGGGACGCACGCATATTGACCGACAGTTTTGCCCCGGTCGATCAGCTGCTCGGCCGCCCGAGCTAGTTCACGAGTCGAGCAGCGCCCGCACGGTTTCGAGCGTGTCGGCCTCGGCAGCAGTCTTGTCGGGGCGGTATCGCTTCACCCGGGCGAATCGCAACGAGACACCTCCAGGATATCGGGGGCTCGGCAACACACCGTCGATGGCGACTTCGACCACCTGTTCCGGTCGGACATGGACGACGTGCCCGTCGCGGCTCGACTCCAATCCCAAAAAGCGCTCGGTTTGCCATTGCAGCATCTCGTCCGTCATGCCTTTGAAGGTCTTCCCCAGCATGACAAACCCATCGCCGTCGCGGGCACCGAGGTGAATGTTGCTGAGAGTGCCGGTTCGCCGACCCGAACCCCACTCGACCGCCAGAACCACCAGGTCGAGCGCATGGACGGGCTTCACCTTGCGCCACGCTGCTCCTCTTCGACCGGCAGCATAGGGAGCAGCCAGGTCCTTCACCATGACGCCTTCGGCACCCGCCTCCACCACCTGGGAGAAGAACCGTTCGGCCACCGAGGGGTCTTCGGTCTCAATGCGTTCGACACAGAGCTGTCCGGGCACCGCCTCGTCGAGGATGGCGAGTCGCTCTGCGGTCGGCAGATCGAATACGTCCCTGCCGTCGATGTGGAGAACATCGAAGAAACGGACCGCCAGGGCAGCCGGGACACCGAGCGAGCCCGTCTCGAGGTTGCCCATCGTCTCAGGAAATGTCAGAACGGCCCCGGACTCGTCGATGCCCACCGCTTCTCCGTCGAGCACCAGCGCCTGCGGCGCGAGACCTTGCACGGCACTGGCGACTGCCGGCGCGGAGATCTCACGCAGGCTGCGCGTGTAGACACGAACCTCCTTGCCCTTTTTGTGGACCTGGACGCGAGCGCCGTCGAGTTTCACGTCCACCACCGCGGAACCGAAAGCCTCGACTGCCTCCGAAGCCGTGGGTGCCGTCTTGGCGAGCATCGGCTGGATCGGACGAAACATCTCGAGGCCATATGACTCGAGTGCCGCCGCTCCATTGAGTCGTGCGTCGACGGCTACCTGGCCCATGTTCCCGCTGAGCATCACCGCCCTTCGCACAGACTGGGGCGGAACCCCGGTCGCCCGAGCAACCCCGTCGACCATCACTCCTGCCAGGGCGCCCTGGCGAATATTGTCGAGCAGGAGCCCTTGGAGGAACTGCTGCTCGGTGGCTGTCAACGACTTGAAAAGGGCGTCGATTGCCGCGGTGCGCTCTTCGTTCGATCCCTCTCCTCCGATGGCGCCGATTGCGGCGAGCTCGGCATC
>JBFGJH010000012.1:0-66604 GCA_041577335.1 Acidimicrobiia bacterium
GCGGCGCCGCGAGTCGCTGAGGGTCGAGATCGTTCGTAAGCTGTACGTCCGGCCCTCGTAGCTCAGGGGATAGAGCAACTGCCTCCTAAGCAGTAGGTCGCAGGTTCGAATCCTGCCGAGGGCGCTTCTTCAGGCCAGAGGCCTGAAGAAGTTTGAGTTTCGCTTGCGAAACTCGTGCTTGCGGGGCTCGCCCCGGGTCAGGCCAGAGGCCGCAAGAGGTTCGAGTTTCGCCATGCGAAACTTGTGCTGGCGCCGCTGCTGCCACGGACGGGAGGCAGTCCGGCGCAGTCGGAAACCCCGTGGAGGGTCCATTGGTCGCAATGTCCAAAGTCCAGGAGCAGTACCGGCAAGGGGTCGCCGGGTTTGTGCGCGTCGCTGACGGCCTCGACGATGACGGGTGGGCACGCCCGGCCTGTGGGAAGTGGACTGCCACCGAGCTGGCACGGCACGTGCTCGCCGTTGCGCAGTGGTACGACCTTTGGCTGGACCGGGCTCTCGCCGGCGAGACGGCCCAGCCGTTCCTCAGCGACGACATCGACGAACGCAACGACGCTGAACTCGAACGCCTCACCGATCTGAGCGGCCCCGACGCCGTAGCCCGGTTCGAGGAGGCCGCCCTGCGCTACCTCGAGCGGACTACTAAACACTGGGATCACATCTACCCCTACCCCTATGGGGTTGTTACCACCGGCCTGCACTGTGGGTTGGCCGCCTCCGAATGGCACATTCACGCCTGGGACCTGGCGACGGCAGCAGGCACGGCCTACGAACCCATCAATCCGGCGGGGTTGTTTCGCGCTGCGGCCGCGGCTGAAAGTGCTCGGCGCGGCGGGAGTCAGGGACTCGTGGTGAAGATGTTGGCTCCGGTTGGAGCACGCCTTCGTCCCTGGGAAGAAATGCTCAAGTGGTCGGGGAGGGGTTGACCTCATTCGAGCGGCGGTGGGTGCCATTCGAGGATTGTCCGGTCTGGTCTTCTGAAGGTCGGTTGGTGGCCGGGTCCTTGGACCGAGAATCCGTGTTCGTGAACCAGTGAGTGGTGGTACCGACAAAGGAGGATGAGATTCTCCATCGATGTCGATCCGCCATGTTTCCAGTGTTCGATGTGATGTCCCTCAGTCCACCAGGGTGGCCGTTGGCATCCGGGGAACCGGCAATGGCGATCTCGGGCTATGAGGGCTCGTTTCATGGCGGGGGAGATGATTCTGACTGCTCGGCCATGGTCGAGAATGCGGGAGTCGGGGCCGTGGAGGATGCGTTCGATCTGTGCGTCGCACAGGGTGCGGTCGATCGACGACTGGGAGAGGAGGTGGCCGCGGCTGGTGGTGGCGAAGTCGAAGTCCGGGACCCGCTGCTTGTGGTCGAGGTGGACGAGGACGGTGGATGAAGGTGCGGTGGAATAGCCGAGGACCAAATCGACCAGGGTGTCGGCTCTTCGCTGGGGAGCCGATCGGTCTCCGTCGGGTGGCGGCACCGCTGCCTCCAGCTTTTCCAACAGTTTCGAGCCGGTGTCAGGGTCGAGGAGGCCGTCGAGTTTGACCATCCCCTCGAACGTCTGGGAGACATGCAGGTAGCGGGCGGCTCGCTGCGACACCAGGTCGACCGGAGGCGGGTCGGCGACAGCTTGCTGCCAGTAGTCGCAGGCAGTTCTCAGGTCGGCCACCCAGCCCAGGTTTCGGGCTGCCCCCACCAGTGTCTGCTCGTAGGCGGGAAACTCGTCGGGCAGGGCGTTCCTGACCCGGATCAACTCGGCCGCCTGATCAGTCGACAGGCCACCAGTCGTATACGCCTTCGCCGTGTCCGGCATCTCGGCCAACGCCCGGGCCTCGATGACGAGCCGTCTGGCTCGGCCTCGCCGCATGCGGGCCCGATGGGTCAGCCAGGCAGTAGTGGAGGCGTAGCCGTCGGCCTGCCAGGGCCTGTCGGTGTCGCAGCGGGCCAACACCCCTGCCGCCTGAGCTTCGAGTCGGTCGATCTCCGCCCGGAGATTCAAATACTCGCTCCCGACCGACTCGATGGGTGCTGGCCCCTCAGCCGCCCCCTTGGTTGCCCTTCCGGGTTCCCGCTTGATTGTCGTCTTCGTCGCGCCCTGCAACGAATCGAACATACGTTCGATAATGGCACATCGAGCGAGCGCTGTCAAGGCCCTTCTCGAGCTGCCAGACCGTTGCCCGCATCAGGCAGTCTGCAGGGCGGGCGGTCCACGTATATCCGCCGCAGGCTCTTCACACGCCGAAGGGTCGCCCTCGGCCTCGCAGGCGATGGATATCATTCACCCAAGAGGACCGATCAGGATGAAGAGAGCGTTTCTCGTTGTCGGCCTGAGCGCCGTGCTCGGTGCCCTCGCCGGTGCATTCGCAGGGCTGATGATTGCTGTCAACGTCTTCGGGGCAAGTTATGAAGGCGTGCAGAACTCCGAAGAACCCGCTGCAGTTCTCGTCCAAATCGCATTGATCGCAATCGGTGCCCTCGCGGGAGCCTTCTTTGCTTGGAGGCTGCGGAAGTAGAACAGAACCTCGCGCCACGCACGGCAGTCTGGACACGACCCGCCGAGGACGTCTGCGTCCCCTTTCCCATCAGTCCCAATCGACCCCGACGAACTGTTGAGCGGTTTCGTAGATCTCCTCGATCGCTTCCACCTCGAAGTCGTAGCGGTGCAGCGTGTCGTGTCCGCCGGCTTCGAGCTGGGCCTCGATCAGCTCGTTCTTCCAGTCGTTGAAGTCGGCAGGATCGGGAGGCAGATAGGCATGGCCGAGGTCGTCGTACCAGCGGTAGGGGACCTCGAAGTAGTCGGAGCCCTGCAGCTCGATGAAGAGGAGGTTGGCTTCCGAGATGTCTTCGTGGATGGCGTTGACCTGCTCCAGAAGCACCTTCTTGCCGTTGTCGGTCGGCAGGAAGCCGTCTCGCAACCAGCCGATCCCTTGTGAAGCAATCCTCGACGCCGCCCATTTGGTCACCGGCTTGCCAACAAAGAACCCGATGCCACCGGTTCCATAACTGAGCGCGGCGCTGGTGGCGATGCTGGTGATCGTGCGGTACATCTTGTTGGTCTTGTCTCGGGCCTCGGCCGTAGCGAGCTCGCCGTCGAACTCCGCATCCAGGTAGACGCCCATGAGCCCACCAAAATCGTCACTCCATTGCTCAAACGATCGGGGATCGGTGGGGTCATACAGCGACAGGGTCTGGAAGGCGATCCAGTTGGTGACATTGGCCTCGAGCAGATCGACGCCGCCGCCGCCAACAATGACATCGAGCAGGGCGTCGAACGCCTGGTCCTGAGCGTTTTCGTCGAGTCCCAAGGACGCCAGGACATCGTTCAGAGGGATTGGGTCGAGGTCACGGTGATAGCCGTTGAAGCTGTTCCCGTTGTTGAAGGGGACGACGGCTCCGAGGTGCGGTGCCAGCATGGTTGTCAGGCCGTCGGCAACTCCCTTCTGAGTTCCGTCGACTTGCGAGGTGGTGAGCACCACCTGAGCCAGCAGGTCCGTGAACCGCCCGCCCGTGTCCTCGCCCGCGGCGGCCACTCCAACGTGCACGAGGACTTCACCCACCGCAGCGCCTTCGGTGTTCAGGTACTCGACCTCGGGGTCGATGAGCAGTCGGAGCTGGTCGTTGCCGGCGAGCGTCTCCACCATTCGCAATGACGCCGCCGGATCTTCGGCCACCCTTTCGAGAATCATCAGTCGGGGGTCGAACGGCCACGGGTCGCCGAGCTCCATGAGCGATGGTGTGTCGAAGCCGGCGATGCCATACAGGCGATCGCGGTCGCCGTTGCCCACCATGAACGCACCTGCCTCGGCGAGATAGCCGCTCGTGAAGTTGCCGAACCGGAAGAGGTTGGCCGGCAGGTATCCGCCTGGTATCTGGTTCATGAGCTCAGACCCGGAGAAGCTGAGGTGGCCGGCCCGCTGGGCGTCGGCCAAGGCAATCGAGATTCTCCTCAGCGTGTCGACGCCTTCGCCGTACTCGTAGTGGAACTGCTCGATGATGGCCCAGGGGAGGTTGGCTGTCCCGTCGGGGCCGTACTGGTTGAAGAACGCTCCGGCGGCCGCCGCATCAACTCGTCCGAGCGCATCGGCGATCGCCACCGCACCGGCTGAGTCGCCGTCGATGGTCGAGGCGATGAGCGTCTCGGCAAACACTGCATCACCGGTCGAGCCACGAACCAGATCGAAGCCGGCGATCCACGCCGAAAGGTCGCCGATCGAAGGAACAATCTGTCGGCGCACGTCGTCGACGTGGGCAGCCGCGTCTTCAATGGCCTCCTCGAGGACGAGCGAGTCGAGGAGTCGGTTCTCGCCAAGCTCAGCAGGGATCTCGTTGTCGGCCAGCCAGTAGAGGTGGGCGAGTGCGGACTCCAGCTTGCTGACCTCGGCTTGAGCATCCTCCACCAGGGCGGTGCGTTCCAGGTAGGCGGGATCGAACAACAACGGCGACAGGCCCACCTCGCCGGGCGTCATACCCTCTCTCATGGCGGCGACCGCAGCTCGGAAGTCATCGGCCGTCACTCCTAGTTCGATCTGCAAAGTTTCAACCTCAACTTGAACTTGATGGTAGAGCGCGCTGATTGCTTCAGTTCCACCGTGAGGGATGCTCTCCAGACTCTGCATGGTGGCGATTGCCTGCCGGAGCGACTCCGCCTTGGAGGCCGTGAGGTCGGCCAGCTCAGCCTTTTTCTCGGTAATGAGCACAGCCACGTTCACGTAGCCGGAGATGGCCTCGAGCTCGGCGATCTCCTGTTCGATCTGGGCGAGAGGTGTGGCGGCCCGCGCGGCCGCCGAAGACTCCATTGCCCGCTTGGTGGCGATCAGCTCGTCGAGAATCGGGTCGTTGTCGCTGCCTGCCCAGTTGTCGATTCGATAGCCGAGGTCGTCGATCAGCAGTCGCGCGTCCTGAAGCGAAGAGCCCACCAACGTGTCATATGTCGTCGGGTTCCACGAAGGAGCCGTGGCGACCATCTCGATGGGCTGGAAACGCTCCACGAACGAAGCCCGGTACTCGAGGTCGAGCGCTCTCGTCCGCAGGCTGGAGACCACCCCCGACAAGGCCGCGTTGCTACCTGATGACTTGCCGATCATCGCCAGCGCCTGGCTGATCTCCGACCGGGTGGAGTCGAGGTTGTTGGCGATGGTTCGCAGGCTGCCTGCCCGTGTTCGCAACGCTCCAGGGTCGATCGTGATCGCCATAGAGCAATGATAACTATCGCTAAACCACTTTGGCAAGCAAAAATGAAGTGGCTAGGCGGTGACGAACAACCGCTGCGAGGCAAACGGGCCGATTCCGACCGCATCCCCGTTGACCTTCACGGTGAGAGCTCCATGCGGATCGGATTGCACGAGCTCGACTTCGGCGTCTGGTCGCAGTCCCGATTCGTCGAGGAAACGCATCATGTCGGCATCCAGCTCGAGCTCTTCGGAGATCCGCTCGAGCCGCTGCACTTCGCCTGCCGTCATGTCCGCCATGGGCTTCATCAGCGGCGGCTTGTAACCCGCGCCAGGGATCGGGTTGCCGTGCGGGCAGGTCTTGGGATCGTCCATTACCGCCCACATGGCCTCTTCGACGTCGTCGGAAATCGTCGTCTCCCACACTTCGGCCTCGGCGTGAACCTTGGCCCAGGGCAGCTTCAATACCTCGGAGAGGAACCGTTCGGCCAACCTGTGCCGGCGCACGACCACACTGGCCAGGTGGCGCCCTTCTTCGGTGAGACGGATTTCTCCTTCGGTGGTCACGAGCCCCTCCTCGGCCATGCGATGCACCATCTCCGAGACGCTCGCTCGGCTGACTCCCAGCCAATCGGCGATCCGTGCCTGGATCACCGGGATGCCCTCCTCCTCGATCTCCCAGATCGCCTCGACGTATTCGCGGTATCGAACCGAGTAGGTGGTGTCCATTGCGTCATCGTACCTTTCGGATTGGCGAGTCGTCAGGAAGCCGCCGGCCGCAAAACGAGCAGCCACGTGAGGATTCCCGACAGCAGTATCAGCGCCAGGGAGGCGGCGCCGACGTCGGCGAGGAAGCCGTCTTCGGCAGCGTGCCAGATTCGAGTGGCGAGCGTGTCGAAACCTATGGGAGCCAACAGCAGCGTCGCCGGAAGCTCCTTGAGCACCGACAGCATCACCAGCCCCGCACCCGCCGCCAGGCCCGGTGCCATCAGCGGCAGCTCGATGGTGAAGAAGCGGCGGGCCGGGCCCGCCCCGAGCGTTCCTGCTGCCTCGGTGACGTTGCGCGACATGGAGTCGAGGGCCACGGTGCTCGCCCGCATCGACTGAGCGCCGAAATGGAGGACATAGGCGAGGATCAGCAATGGGAAGGTCTGGTATAGGGAAAAGAGAAAACCGGGAGCGCGTAGCGCGAAAAAAGCAATGGCGAGAGCGACGACGAGGCCGGGGAGGGCAAAGACGCTGGATACCACTGCGGGCACCCGCCCGGACACCGGGCCGGGCGATCGCACGGCCGAATAGGCAACCGGAAGGGTCACCAACACGGCCGCAACGGCCGCCACCACGCCGGCCACGGTGGATCCAACGGCCGGCCCGGACAGCTCGGTGATCGAGGCGACCACGTCGGCTACGTCTTGACGGCCGGCGATCGGCCCGCGCAGCCACCACACCAAGAACACCACGACGGGCGCGAGAAAGGCAACCGACACCACCGCAACGACGGCAAAGCCGGCCAACGGGCGCCAGCGCCGAAGCGAGTGGATTCTCGGGGGCTGCGAATCGGCGGTCGCCACGGCGCGGCCGCTGAGGAGCGGCTCGGCACTGGAAACGAGGAGTGCCACCACTGCCAGCAACAGGCCCAGGGTGATCGCCACCGATGGCGCAAACAGCTGCGACGAGAAGATGGCACGGGTGAGGGTGTCATATCGCATCAGGGAGACAGCACCGAAGTCGCTCAAGGCGTACAGCATGACGAGCATCGCCCCGGCGGCGATTGCGCCGCGTGCTTGCGGCAGGGTGACCCGCATCAGCGCCTGGCGACGGCTGTCGCCGAGGCTTCGCGCCACCTCCTCCAGGCTCGGTGGGGTAGCGGCTAGGCGGGCGGCAACGGGCAAGTAGACGTAGGGATAGCTCAGGGCAACGAGGGCTATCCATGCACCGACAAAACCATTGGGGCGAGGGACCGCTTCAACCAGTCCGCCCGGCCCGAACGCCGCCCGTAGGGCAGCCGCCCCTACAAACGAGGGGATCACGAGGGGAAGGGCGGCGGCTACCCGCCAGAAGCGTCGGCCCGGGACGTCGGTCCGGACGACGAGCCAGGCAATGGCGGTGCCGATGACCGCTGCTCCGGCCGCCGACGTCGTGGCTATGAGGAGGGATCGGCCCAACGGTCCGACTGCGGTAGGCGAGGTAATGATCGACCATGGCTCGTCTGCTTCGAAGACCGTGCCATAGACGAGATACCCGAGGGGGAAGAGGAAGAGAGCCCCGATTCCAATCGATGCCCACGTAATCGCGGTCGGTCGGCGCACGCCCTACTGGCCTTCGAGGCCGCTGGCGTCGATCAGTTCTTTGGTGCGCTCGAGCCCGCCGCCCAGGCTGTCGAAGTCGAGTGTGGCGCCGGCAACGTCTCCCAGCGGCGGCAACCCCTCCCATGCAGCAACGCCCGAAGCCAAGGGGTACTCAAAGGTTTCCTCAGTCAAGAACTGTTGAGCAGAAGGCCCGAGGAGATACTCCAGAAGCATGTTGGCGTCCTCTTGGGTATCGGAGGAGTCGAGGATTCCGGCGGCGGTAACAATGACCAGCCCGCCGAGGTCGTCCCCGGTGAAGTAGTGATTCTCTGAGGAGAGACCAGGGTCTTCGGCCAAAGCCCTGAAGTTGTAGTAGTGGTTCACGAGCCCCATCGGGACCTCGCCCCGAGCGACGGCCTGCACGATCGACGAGTTGTTGGCGTACTCAGGGCTGTTGTTGGCCGCCATCCCTTCCAGCCATGCGAGCGTGGCGTCATCCCCGCTCACCTGACGCATGGCCGTCACGAAGTCCTGGAACGAGCCGTTGGCAGGCGCCAGGGCGACCTGCCTCGCCAGGGCGGGATCGGTCAGATCGAAGACCGAGGTCGGAAGATCGGCGACCTCCACCAGTTCGGAGTTGTACACGAGCACGCGAACTCGTCCGGATAGCCCGATCCACTGGCCGTCGGAATTGCGGAAGCCGGGGTCGACCAGGCTGAGTGTGTCTGCCGCGATGGGCTGCAAGAGAGCCTTTTCGGCGAGGAAGCCGATTGCGCCGGGGCTTTGCGAGATGAAGACATCTGCTGGGCTTCGATCACCTTCCTGGTCGATCAACAAAGCCAGTTCGGCTGACCCGCCGTAGCGGACCTCCACTGGTATCCCCGTGTCTTCGGTGAAGTCCTCGAGCAGCGGACCGATGAGCTCTTCGCTGCGGCCCGAGTACACGGTGAGGGTCTCCGCACCGCCCCCGCAGGCGGCCAGTAGCAGCGACGCGATCACGAGATTCAACACAAAGCGCATGATCGGCAAGCTAACCCCGGCACATCCCGGGCGTCAAGTTGCATTGACGCAACTCGTTAGGAAACCCTGACAGCAGCAGATTGGGCTGGATACGTGACCGCTTCCGACCCGTGATACGAGACGGTGACCGCATCGCCGACCTGAAAGCGTGGCGCTGAGATCGAACGCACGAGAACCTCGTCTGACCCGATCATCACCGTATAGGAAGTGTCATGGCCGTAGAACGCCACGTTGGTGACGATTGCCTCTCCTCGGCCGGCCAAGCTCAAATGCTCTGGCCGGACCATCACCTCGCACAAACCGTCGGCTGGCTCCGCCACCGGGATCGGCCCAACGGTGGTCGCGGCAACGGATCCGGACACGTTGCCTACAAAGAGATTTGCGTCTCCTACGAACCTCGCCACCCACGCCGTGGTGGGGCGTTCGTAGATCTCGGCAGGCGTGCCGGTCTGGATGAGGGTGCCCCGGTTCATCACCGCCACCTCCTCGCCCACCACGAAGGCTTCTTCCTGATCATGGGTCACGAATACGGCGGTGATGCCTACCTCCGTGAGAAGCCGAGCGACATCGGCCCGCACGCGGACTCGCAGCTCCGTGTCGAGATTCGAAAAGGGCTCATCGAGCAGCAGTACCCGAGGTTCCGGCGCCAAAGCACGAGCGATGGCCACCCGCCGCGCCTGCCCGCCCGAGAGCGTGTGGGGTTTGCGGTTCTCGAACCCTGCCAGGTCAACCATCTCCAGAGCGGTCGCCACCTTGGTGGGCCGATCCGAGCGGGGGAGGCCGTATCCGACATTGTCGCCGACCGACAGGTGAGGGAACAGCGCGCCATCTTGAAAGACCAATCCGACGTTGCGGCGCTCAGGAGCGACGATCCGGGAGCCATCGGTGAGGACTTCGTCGTCGATGCGCACCCGTCCGGCGTCGGGCGTTTCGAGGCCGGCGATGATTCGCAGCAAAGTCGTCTTGCCGCTGCCACTCGGCCCCAGCAAGGCGAGGGTTTTCCCGCGCGGCACCGACAAGGAAACCTCAGACAGCACGCGGCTGCCATCGAACGACTTGGTCACTGCGTCGACTACCAGGTGGTGGGCTTGTTGCATGTCCCGAACAGGCTACCTTCGGGTGCCCTTACAGGAAACCTGCGATCACTTGCTGCGGCTCATTCCGGGCGCACGAGGCTTACGAGCTCGCGGGTCAGGGCATAGTCGTGGCCGGCCATCCTGCCGACGGCCGCCAGGCGTTCGGGAAGCACACGAGTGCCATCCAGGAGGTCGTCGTGCACGTGGATACGCACAATTTCGCCGACCACCAGGTTGGCGCGCATGGGGCCGTCGCCGATCGGGATGATCTGGCGAACCAGGGCCTCCATGGACGCTTTCGCCTCCGCAACCCGCGGAGCGGCAACCACATCGGCCGGAAGCGGCGTCAGCCCAGCCACATCGAACTCGTCGAGGCGCGCCGAGGTGGCGGTCGCATTCATCATCTCCAAGACGTCTTCGGTGACCGAATTGAGTGTGAATTCTCCGGTGAGCGTCACGTTCTCCAGCGTGTGCTTTGCTTCGCTACCGAGCGGAGAGAACACGACAATCGGCGGCGTCACGCCGAAGACGTTGAAGAACGAGAACGGGGCGAGGTTGCGGGCACCGTCCGGTGACACCGTAGCGACCCAGGCGATGGGGCGTGGCACCACGAGGCCGGTGAGAAGTTTGTAGAGGTCCCGCGGCTCGAGATCCCCGGGGTCGAACGTGGTCACTGACCGAATTGGTTGCGATGGACCAATTCGTCGAGCGGCTTGCGGCCCAACGGCATCGCCGCCCGCTGAGCAGACCGGCCCGCCAGTTCGGCGTCTTCGTCGGGATAGCCAAGGGCGACTGCGTACCGGCATTGGTAACCCTCGGGGATATTGAGGATTTCATGGGCAACATCCTGCTTGTGCATGGTGACCGGACAGCTGCCAACCCCGATGGCCGCGGCGGCCAGCATGATGTTCTGCGCTACCCGGCCCATGTCGAATGCATAGCCATCGGGATGGGAGACGAGTGCAATCGCCAGCGGCGCGTTTCTCACGGGAGTCATGAAGTTGCCCGCTTCCAGCAAGCGTTCCTTCTGCGCAGGGTCGTCGATGACGATGAAGGACCACAGCTGGAGGTTCTTGGCCGATCCGGTCCAGCGTGCCGCTTCGAGGATGTGGCTGAGATGCTCATCAGAGAGGGGGCGGTTGGCAAAGCGGCGCACCACGCGGAGGCCGAGGATCGAATGATACGTTTCAGGCGAAGGTGTCAGCATCGGTCCAGGCTACCGGCTCGTCGGTGAACCCGGCGCATAGGATGGCGCCATGGTCCACCCCACTCTCCTTCGCTCGTGCCTCGGCGCCCTCCTGGTCGTGATGGCGGCATGCTCGGGAGGCGCAACCACCACGACGCCGGCTCCGGCTCCGGCCACCACCATGGCGGCGCCTGTTTCCCCGACGACGACGGCGCCTGCAGCCACCACCGTGGCTCCGGCTGCGCCCGACGAGCCGGTGGTTCTGCTGGCGGAGGAGGCGGTCGTCCGCCCCTTCTCGGACGCCAAGTTCACCAATCCCGGGGCCGTGATATTCGATGGCGACACGTATCACATGTACCGGAACTCGTTCAGTCAGTACCCCGGTGACACCACCGTGACCCTTCTCACGTCGCCCGATGGGCTGGCATGGGAGGAAGCGGAAGCCGATCCAGTGTTCGGAACCGAGTTTGTCGACGGCGCCGAGGGCACGGTGTTCATGTTCTCCGGCTACGTGGCGGACGATGGCACGTGGGTGGGCTACTACTACACCTACGATGGCGAGCTCAACCAGTCGGTGATCGGCCGGGCCACCGCTCCCGGGCCGTCCGGTCCATGGGTTGCCGATCCCATTCCTGCTTTGGAGCCGGGCTCGCCGGGAACGTGGGACGATCGGCGCCTTGCCGAGCCTTCGGTCATCGCGCGTGACGGACGTCTGTTCATGTATTACACGGGCTTCAATAGCGCGGAAGGGAATGGCCGTATCGGACTGGCTACGTCCGACGATGGCATCACCTGGACCAAGCACGATGATCCGGCAACCACTGGTCCGGTCTTTGGAGAGAGCGACCCGGTCCTGTTCCCGTATCGGAGCTGGGAACAGGGCTCGATCGGTGGTCCCCAGGTGCTCGCCACTGGCGAAGGGCTGGTCATGTTGTACGACCTCACCGATCTATCGGACTTCGGCATCGGGGTGGCGGTGAGCAACGACGGCGTCGCCTGGCAGTCGATGTCCGTCGAGCCGCTGATCGCCCTGGCAGACACGCCGAGCAGCCGACGTTTCTACCAGCACGAGCTGACCGAGTCGCTGGACGGGCCCATCCTGCTTCTCGAGGTGTTCGACGAAGCCAATGTCAATACCGAGATCTACCCCTACGCCATCGACTTCGATGCGCTGGAGGGCGGAACACCTGGAGTGGGGCTGGCAGCCACAGCCACCACCGTCGACGACGAAGTGGTCATCGAAGTCATAGTCACCGGCTTCCAGGTCGACTTCGTGCCGGGCGACATCTCTGGAGCCACGGCTCATGTCCATGCCTATGTCGATCGGCCGCGGCCGGACGCCGGTGATGATGTTCCGCTCGGCGATCCGACCATCGTTCACAGCGTCGGGCCGATCATCACGCTGGAAGGCCTCGAGTCGGGCCGCCACGAGGTGTGGGTGGTCGCGGCCGATGGGAACGACCGCGCACTCATCCCGCCCGAGCCGGTCGAGCTCGTGGTGTTTGTCCCATAGGGCTCACCGCCGCTCGACCAGTCGGGAGGGCGCGATGCGGTCCTAATTCTGCGGCCGGGACCCGCTTCGATCCAGCACGCAAGCAGCCTGGTGATTGGGCCCTCGAGCAGTCAGCTGGACCTCATCGACCTCAGCGAATCGTATGCGGACGCGCGCCTCGTCGACCGTCACTTCCTCGAGCGCCGCTTGCATGGCTGCGGGGATCGCATCGGTGCGGAGGGCAGCGGCCAGGCGCTGCGCACCGCCCTGATCGTCGAAGGTCAGCCATGCATCGAAGGCGTCGTTGCGGCTCACAGAATGCAGGTCCTCGAACGTCCCTTCAACGTCTTCCAGCCAGAGCACGACATCGTCGACTTCCCAACCACAGGCCGGGGTAGCGACAGGGCAGCGCGTGTGAAAGCGGCATCCCTGCGGCGGTCGCGCCGGATCGGGAATCGAGCCTTCGAGCGCTTGCATGCTGACAGTGGAGCGGTCGAATTCGGGGCTCGAGGCGAGCAGAGCATCCGTATAGGGATGCTCTGGCCGATTGAATATCACGTCGGTGGGGCCCTTTTCTGCGACCTTGCCGACGTACATCACAACAATGCGATCTGCCATGTGGCGCACCACTGACAAGTCGTGCGTGATGAACAGGTAGGTGAGGCCGCGCTCTGTCTGCAGTTCGTGAAGTAGGTTCAGAATCTGGGCCTGGACGGACACATCGAGCGCACTTGTCGGCTCGTCGAGGACGACGAGTTCGGGATCGAGGGCGAGGGCCCGAGCGATCGAGATCCGCTGGCGCTGGCCGCCCGAAAACTGATGTGGATAGCGATACAGGTGTTGTCTGCCAAGGCCGACCTGTTCCAGGAGCTCAACGACCTTTTCGGTCAGATCCGACCCCGACGCCTCCTTGTGCACGCGCAGCGGCCTACCCACGATGTCCTTGATGAGCTGGCGTGGGTTCAACGACGCAAATGATTCTTGGAAGACCACCTGGCAATTGCGGCGGTAGCGTCGCCACGCGTCCCCCTTCATCACATCGACGCGATGTGATTCCTCGAGCCTCGCCAGATTGGCCTGGTCGCTTTCGGTGCGTAGCCCGGCCGGCAGTGCCAGCAGCTCGTCGAGTTGCCGGCGCTTGTCGGTTGGAAGGCTGAAGTACACACCGCCGAACGTGGGATCGGTGAGGCCACTCACGCAACGTCCCAGAGTCGTCTTGCCGCACCCGCTCTCGCCAACGAGGCCCACCGTCTCGCCCCGACGCAGGTCGAAGCTGACACCGTCGACGGCCTTGACTTGGCCGACCACCTGCTGCAACGCCCCCTCCTTGACGGGGAAGTGTTTCTTGAGGTCGCGCACAGCGAGAAGGATGTCGTCGTCCTGCACGAGCGCAGACGTTCCGAGACCGACGGCGCCGGTCATCGCAGCGGCCTGTCGAATGAAGGATTCCGCTCCTCCCCAGGAGCAGGGTGATGGATGAAGCAGGCAACGTCATGCGCCGGAGCGACCTGTGCGAGGGTCGGGTCGTTCTCCCGGCAGGCCGAAGCTTCGTAGTCGCACCGGCCAGCAAAGCGGCACGCCGGCGGTGGATCGATCAGCTCCGGAACATTGCCGGCGATTGCGACCAGTGCGCCGCGTTCGTGAGTGGCGGCGGGAATCGCCGCCAGTAGACCCTGGGTATAGGGATGCCGGGGATCGTCGAATATCGACTCGGTCGCGGCTACTTCGACGATGCGGCCGGCGTACATCACTGCGATACGGTCGCAGACCTCGCGCACGAGCGAGAGGTCGTGGCTGATGTACAGAACCGAGGTCTTGTGGCGCTGCTGGAGCTCCCGGACCAACTCGAGAATCCGAGCTTGCACGGTCACGTCGAGCGCAGTCGTTGGCTCGTCGGCAATCAGCAGGTCCGGGTCGCATGCCAACGCTTGGGCAATCATCACTCGTTGCCGCATTCCGCCCGAAAGCTCGTGCGGATAGCGATCCATGACTTTGCGGGGGTTGGGAATCTGGGTTTCGGCCAGGGCATCCGCAATTCGGGTGTCGACGGCGGCCATCAGCTTGTTGCGCCGGGCGCGTAGCGGCGGCAGTGCGAGTATTGCATCCTCGAACCGGCGGGTCTTGAGTGTGGCCCGTCTGATCAAGAGGGGGCCGGCATCGTCGAGGCCGGCGTCCGCCAGCAGGTCGTGGGTGCGGTGTTGATAGAACACCTCTGCCACCTGGTCTCGGATCGGTAGGGCCGGGTTCAGAGCCTTGCCAGGATCCTGGAAGATCATGGCGATTCGGTTGCCGCGGATGTCCTGGAGTTGCTTCTCCGAGAGAGTCAGCAAGTCGACGGTGTGTTGACCAGTTTGCTCGCATTTCTCGCAGCCTGTGCCCGAGCAAGCTTGGCACGCCTCTGGTACCCGCCCGGAATGACGACACACTTCGCACCCTTCTCCGCGGCAGGCCGAGCAGCTGCGGTGGGGACGGAACATGATCGAGCCGCCGGCTTGTATTCCCGGTGGCATCGGAACAAGCCTCAAGAACGAGCGGGCAGTCACACTCTTGCCGCAGCCGGTCTCGCCGACCAGGCCGAGCGTCTCCCCGTCGGCGATGTCGAAAGAGACTCCGTCGACGGCGTGGACGGTGCCGGCTTTGGACCGAAAGTGGACCCGGAGATCTTCGACCGAAGCCACCGCAACGCGCTCTGTTGGCTGCGTTGCCGAGTCGGCGCCTGCCAGACTCATCGAGATGTCTCCGTCTTTGGATCGAGTACGTCTCGGAGGCCGTCGCCGAACAGGTTGAAGGCCAGCGCCCAGAGAAACACCATGAGACCGGGGAAGGTCGACGCCCACCAGCGGCCGGCCGAAATCCCGGCTTGACCCTCCGACACCAAGACACCCCATTCGGCGATCCCGGCTTCGGAAAGCCCGATGAAGCTGAGCGTGGCTCCGACCAGAACGATGTTCCCCATGTCCAGCGTCGCTTGCACGACGACGGGTGTTATGGAATTCGGCAGAATGTCCTTGAAGTAGATTCGCCACCCTGAATCGCCGACGACCCGAGCAGCGTCGACGTACTCGTTTTCCTTCACGTGAACGATTTGGGCTCGCATGATTCGGGCGTATTTCACCCAAAACACGACCGCGAGAGCCAGGATGATGTTGCGGAACGACGGGCCGAGGACCGCAGCGATGGCCAGAGCGAATATCAGCTCAGGGATAGAGAGGAACACGTCGACGATGCGCATGAGCACTTCATCGATCCGCCCTCCACGGAACCCGGCGATGCTCCCGACGGTAACCCCCACCACGACCGTGATGGAGACGACGATGACGGACAGCCGCAAGGAGGTGCGGGCGCCCCAGATGATGCCGTAGAGGACGTCGCCGCCGACGTTCGTCGTGCCAAGCGGATGGTCGGGAGTACCCGGCGGTGCTGCAATGGCCCCCCAGTCTCGCGGCATCTGATAGGCATCCGGTGTGTTCGGCTCGGCGAGAAGCGGCGCGAAAACCGCCACGCCCAATAGGAGCACAATCAATGTGAGGCCGGCAACCGTTGTTGGGTTCTTGAGGAGCGAAAGGGCCAGCAGTCCAGCCCGGCGAGCCTTGACTCGAAAGGCCGACTCCCTGACCGGGATATGGGCAACTTTGGTAGGGACGTCAACCATGGCTATTCACCCAGCACGACGCGGCGGTCGAGATATGCATAGATGACGTCGACTACCAGATTCACGAACAAGAAGAGCACGGATGTGAAGAGGACGTACGCCATGATCGTGGCCTGGTCGCCGCGCAGCACCGAGTCGGCCATCCATCGCCCGAGTCCTGGCCACTGGAAGATGATCTCTGCGACGACGCTGCCTTGCAGCAAGAAGCCAAAGCTGAGGCCGATCACGGTCACCGTTGGTATCAGGGCGTTGCGCCGGGCGTGCCTCCGCAAGACGAGGCGCTCCGGAAGACCCTTCGCACGCGCTGCGTCTACATAGTCCTCCTGCAGCTCCTCAACCAGGGAGGAGCGCATCATGCGGGCGATGATGGCGGTCGCGCCGTAGCCGAGAACGAGCGCCGGAAGCACCAAATGCCAGATGGCGTCGCGGAACGCGCCGAAATCTCCGGCCAGCAGCGCGTCCACGGTGTACAGATTGGTCGGGTGGGAGATACGCGCCCACATGTCGGGGTCACTTCTGCCGATTGGGAACCAGCCCAGATTCACCCAGAAGATGATGAGCGCCAGAATCGCGAACCAGAATAAGGGCATAGCTGCGCCGCTGATGGAAAAGATCCGCGTCAGGTGGTCCGGAAGGCGGTTGCGGCGAGCCCCGGCAAAAGTTCCCAACGCGATCCCCAGAATCACCGCCACGATTGCGGCAGAGATGGCGAGCTCCATCGTGGCCGCCAACTTGGGCAAGAAAACTTCGGTGACGGGAGCCGCGGCGACACCCGACCATCCGAGATCGCCTTGGAGGACTCCGGAAGCCCAGTAGAAGTACTGCACAGGCACGGGGTCATTGAGATGGAACTTTTCCTCGAGCTGGGCAACTTCGTCCTGGGACATCTCGTGCGACAGGTAGATGCCAATGGGCGAGCCGCCGATTCGGGTGAGGCCGAACACGATGATCGACACGCCGACCACGAGCAGGGGCAACACCATCATGCGTCGGAGGATGTAGTCCCGAATCTGCACTGCCTGTCCTGTCTCTTGTTCCTATTCTGGCGTTACCGCGCAGTCCCCGCGTTCGGCGGGGACTGCGCAGCTAGGCCAGATTGCGTCTACCCCTTGTCCATGAGGGCGAACTTCAGGCTCGGTCGGGGCCACAGCGGATTCGATACGAACCCCTCCACCCAATCACGCCTTGCTGATACCACGCCTTCCTGTGCGGCGATGATCCACATCGGGTCGGCGTATAGGAGTTGCTGCAGCTCCGAGTAGAGCGCAGCACGTGCGGTGGGATCGAGCTCCACCTTGGCGCTGTCAATGAGGTCCGCGATTCGGTCTGGATCAACGTAGGCGTCGCGGAAGCCGTGGATCTCGCCCCACTCGCCGTCTGGGTTGGTGTATGCGTCGACGTAGGCATGTGGATCCGCGAACGGGTCAGCATTCTTCACCCACATTGCATACGGGACAGGATCGGATGCGTGCGCCTCGTCGAATACCGCCTCGGCAACTGATGCCACGGTCACTTCGAAGTTGGGATTGTTCAGCTGGTCGATCGAGTCCTTCAGGACCAGCGCCGCCACCTCGAAGAGGTTGGCTTCCTCGGTGACAACCGACACGGAGAAGCCGGTGTCCCACACGCCGGCGTCCCGGAACAACTCCTCGGCCTTGGCCAGATCCTGCTGGTTGTAGACAGGGGCGGCCGGGTCGTAGCCGAAGATGCCGATCGGAATGTAGTGAGGGTTGAAGTCGCCGAAGCCGCCGAGCGCACCCTGGACGAACGCCTCGTAATCGAACGCATAGTTGAACGCCTGGCGAACTCTCGGGTCGTCGAAGAACCCCTCGGGAATTCGGTCCGTTTCCGGCAGCTGATCCAATGGTGCGTTCATGTTGAAGGCGATATGGATCGGCTCAACCGTGAGCCCTTCCGAGAAGATCGTCACACCTTCGGCGCCTTCGATGTCGCCGATGAACGATGGGTCCGTCTCGATGGTGTCGTATTCGCCGGCGCGCAGGCCGAGGACCCGGATGTCGGGGTTGGCGCCGATCTCGACACGCAGATCGAGATTGGCCGGCGTGCCCCAGTAGTCGTCGTAGACCTCGAACTGCAGATTCTCGTTGCGGTTCCAAGCCACGAACTGGTAGGGGCCGGTGCCGATCATGTTGGTTTGCATGAACTCATTCGGCTCGCCTGGGACCACGCCACCGTTGGCTTCGACGGCTTCCCGGCTCACGATCGAAGACACCATCGCCGGAACAACTGCGTTGAGAAACGCTGCGTTGGGCTCCTGCAGAGTCACCTCGAACGTGAAATCGTCAACGACACGCATGCTGTCAACAACGTCGCTGAGTACCTCGGCTGCACTTCCTGGCAGCTCCAAGTCCATGACCCGCTCCCACGAGAACAGCACGTCATCGGCCGTGAGGGGGGAGCCATCGTGGAATGTCACACCTTCGCGAATCGGGAACGTGTAGGTGAGACTGTCGGCCGAAATGAGGCCGTTCTCGAGGGTGGGAACCTCGGTGGCGAGCCCGGGCACCGGGTCGGGTCCGGAGACCGGGATCTCCAGCAGCCGCTCGTACACCTGCAAGATCATCGTCTCGCCGCCTTCGCCCGGCTCAACCTGGGCAGGGTCGAGCGTCGTCGGCTCGTCATCTGCGGCATGGACAAACACGCCTGGGTTCCCGATTTCGTCTCCGGAGGCCGCCGGCTCGGTGGTTTCGGCTGGTTCCGTGGCGTCCGATCCGGCCGTGGTGTCCGTACCCGTGGCGGTTGTCTCGTCCGTCGACGCAGCCGTTGTGTCGGTGGAGTCGCTGCTTGTGCAACCCGCCGCAACGAGCGCGAGAGCGAGCAGGATCCCAACGAGAGAGCTCCACCTGTTCCGCTGCCTTGATCGAATCATTTCCAAACCTCCTGGGAGCCAACCTAGCCACGTCAACCCGACCGCAGATGTGCAAACGATTGCAGACCGGGCGTTGGATAGAACCTAGATAAGCGGCAGCGCTGCTGTCAATCGAAAAGTGGCAGGGGACACGATCTACGCTCACCGAAGCCGCAGAGCTCATTCGGGTGATAGTGTCGCCGCACATCGCTTGGTACACCGAAGTCCGAG
This sequence comes from Acidimicrobiia bacterium, assembly GCA_041577335.1. GTDB lineage: Bacteria > Actinomycetota > Acidimicrobiia > Spongiisociales > JAENVV01 > JBFGJH01. The sequence goes on from JBFGJH010000012.1 coordinate 18,974, forward strand.
CGGGCGCTACGAATGAAGACGGCGCAAGAGACCCGTCCCCTGCTCGACGGAAAGGCGCCGCTTCATCCTGTGCCGAGGCCGGAGGAGGCCGCGTGAGCCAGTCCTTGTACAACCTGACGAGCGCCGAGGTGGCTGCCTGCTTGGCGCGCGTACCCATCGCGGTCTTGCCGTTTGGCAGCGTTGAACAGCACGGACCTCATCTGCCGAACGGCACCGACACGATCGCGGCCGAAATGGTTTCCGAGCAGGTGGCCTCGGAACTGGACGCGCTGCTTGTTCCATTCGGTCCGTATGGAGTGACACCGATCCATGCCGGCCATCCGGGGACCGTCAGTCTGCGCCGGTCCACGTTCGAGGCCTTGCTGAGCGATGTTTGCGAGGAAATGGTCACGATGGGCGCTGAGCGGTTTGTCTTCGTCAACTGGCATGAGGGAAACATCGCGGCGATGGATGCCGTCGCCACCGACATCCAGAAGCTCCACGGCGAGGTGAGGGTTGTCACGGCACACGCCTGTTACGTGGCGCAACGACTCTATGCCGACCAGGGCGGCGAGCTGACGCACGGCGGCGGGCTCGAGGCTCTGGCCGTGCTGGCCTACGACCCGGACTTGGTCCATATCGAGCGGGCCGGCGAGAGCACACGACCCGCCACGGCAGCCGCCATGGACGCCATGCGGCGTAGCCGAGAGGTTTATGGCTACATCACCGACGTGACCGAGATTGACCCCGATGGCTGGTATGGCGATCCGGGCTGGGCAACGGCTGAGCTCGCCGCTGACTTCGCACCGGCTGTCGCGGCGGAGATCGTGAGCCGGGTCAAGACGATCTTCGATCTGTGGACATGAGCGTCGTGCCCGGCGACCTGCTGGAGTTCAATCAACTTCCCGGCCGGCGTTCTGCCGACCCCATGCAACGTCTTGACACGGCGTCGAGCGTGCGGATCGTGCGAGCGCAGCGAGTAGAGCAGCGGCTCGCTCATCGCCACCCACACAGCGAGGAAGTGATCTACGTGCTGCGAGGAAGCGGCACCGTCTACATCGACGGCGTGTTCCACGATGTCGGGCCAGGTGACATTGTGCACATTCCATTGGGAGCCGCACACGCCACCATTCCCAACGAGGGTGGGGAGATGGAATTGATCTGTTTCTTCCCGAACCCCAACCTGAGTGAGAACATCGAAGAAACCGATATCGACGTGATGAAAGGTGCCAGATGACTGAGAAGGTGCGACTCGCCCCGATTGGACTGGGCCGCTGGTCGCGGGTCCTGGCCAGAGGGGCTCTTCGAGGCGATGTCATCGAGCTGGCATCGTGCTTCAGTCGTTCGCAAGAGAAGCGGACAGCATTCCAGGAGGAGTTTGGCGTGCCCAAGTCGGCCGCCACGCTCGATGAGCTGCTGGCTGACGACGACGTCGAAGGTGTGCTGATCACCACTCCCAACGACACCCATCGGGATCTCATCGTTGCCTCCCTCGAATCGGGCAAAGCCGTCTACACCGACAAGCCGATTACGCACACTCTCGAGCAAGCCATCGAAGTGCGCGCCGCAGTCGAGCGGACCGGTGGCGTGCTCGCGGTCGGTCACAGCGCACGGCGGCTGTCGGGCTGCCGGACCATGAAGCGGTGGATCGACGACGGATTGCTCGGGGACGTGTCGCTGGTCGAAGCCAATTTCTCAAACGAGCGGGGTCTCGAACTGACGCCCGAGACGTGGCGCTGGTACGCCGACAAGAGCCCGGGGGGAACCTTCATCCAACTGGGAGTGCATCATGCCGACAACCTGCAGTATTTGCTTGGCCCTGTTCGGCAGGTGAGCGCCCACGCTCGCCGGTTGTACACGAAGTCGGAAGTGCCCGATGCGGTGATGGCGGTGCTGGAGTTCGAGTCAGGCGCCCTGGGATACATCGGTTGCGGGTGGGCGTCGCCGGGGATCTACCAGATGCGTGTGCAAGGCACGACGGCCAACCTCATGTACGACCTCGACTTCACCCATTGGGATGAGTCACATGAAGCTGATCGATGGAGCACGCTCGTCTCGCAGGGCTACGGCGACATGACCCGCAAACCGGTTGAGCTGGCTCCCACCGACATGTTCCGCGAGCAGCTGGAGGAGTTCGCATTGGCGATCCGGGGTGAAGCGCACATCGAGGTTGGGATCGACGAGGCGATTCACGCTCTGGCAATCGTCAGAGCTGCCTTGGAGTCATCTGCTCGCAACGGCCAGGCCGTAGCAGTGGCCCCGCTCCTCGAAGGCGTTTGGCCTACCCGATGACACCGAAGTTCTCCTTCAAGGTGGCTCCGGTCGACGTCTCATGGGAGGTCCTGTCGTCGTCCTGGCGCGACGCCGACGCGGCCGGGTTCTTCGATGGGGCCTGGCTATTCGATCACTTCTACCCCCCGCGCGGGCCGATCCTGCCGACGTGGGAATCGTGGACGATGCTGGCATCGTTGGCGGCCCTCACGACGCGCCTCAGGCTCGGCGTCATGGTCAGCTCAAACACCTTTCGTCATCCGGCGCTGCTTGCACACATGGCGGCCACCGTCGATCGAGTGTCGGGCGGTCGGCTCGAAATCGGCCTCGGGGCCGGGTGGCACGAGAAAGAGCACGCTGCGTTCGGCATCGAGCTTGGCGACGCGGCACAACGGTGGGAGCGTTTCGCTGAGTCGCTCGAGATCATCGACGGGCTGCTGACGCACGACCGCTACAGCTTCGCCGGCCGCCATTTCCAGCTGACCGATGCCGTTATCGCCACGAAGTGCATTCAGCGGCCGCGTCCTCCGCTCGTGATCGGCGGCATCGGCCCGAAACGAACGATGCCGCTCGTAGCCCGTTGGGCCGATCATTGGAACTACTTCAATCCGACGGAACCCGCCGCGGCCCTCGTCGAGCATCGCCAGCGTCTTCATGACCTATGCACCGCAATCGGTCGCGATCCGGGCACGATCGAGGTGTCAGTCCAGATGCGCAATCCAGCGGACCCGCACGAGCTCACCGAGCTTGCCGGCCAGTACCTTGCGGCGGGCGCCGATCACATTCTGGTAACTGCGTTCGGTCCCGTCGACCGCGACACGGTCCCAGCGATCGCCGCGGCGCTGGCGCCGCTGCGTGACTAGACCGAGCGCAGCTTGTCGCTGATCCAGGCGAACGATGCCGGGGCCCACTCCCGGTAATACTTGAAGGCACAGTGGCCCGCGTCCGGGTAGACGCGCGCCTCCCGGCCCGTGACCGGACCATGCTCCAGCATGTAGTAGATATTGCCGATCGGGGCCAGATGGTCATGCTTCCCGTTGATCATGAGGACCGGCTGGGTGATTTTTTCGAGGATCCCGAGTTCGGACAGGGCCCATTGGGAGAAGATGGCCTCTTCCTTCTCTCGCGACCACGCCGGGAACGACGGTGGTCCGCCCGGCTCACCGAAAACAAACGTTGATCGTCTGTTGTGGGCCTCGATGACTGCTTCCATCTCGGCGTCACTCATTTGGTAGCCGAATGGATGGCCGGCGATTGCCACCACCGCCTTGACCATCTCCGGGTACGTCCCGGCTAGCTGCATCACCGAGTAGCCACCTCGGCTGATGCCGAACGCGGCGATCCGGCCGGCATCGATCTCGGGGCGTTGCGCCAGGTAGTCGATTGCGGCCATCCAGGCAGTCACGGATGCCGGGTCCCACGGGAACGGATTCTCTCCGGTGCCCGGCCCGTCCATCACGAGCGAGGCCAGACCCTCGTCGAGCGCCATCTCTCCGGCCCAACCACGATCCTCCTTGAACACGTCGGCGCCACACATGATCAGCACGGCCGGTGCGGGATGGTCGACGGTGGCGTTCTCAGGCGCCCTGAAGTGGGTCCTGATCGACTGACCTTGGCACTCGACGTCGACGATCTCGAGTGGCGGGTCGAGGTGTTGACATGCCTTGCGATACGCGCGGGCACAATCGGCGCTGACCTCGGCCTTTCTGGGTGTGATTTCGCCGGGAAACCGAGCAATCGCGTAGTACGTCTTTGCCTGGAGGTACGACGTTCGTGCCGCCGCGTGATCTCCCGCCTGTTCGTGGCGGTCGCCTTCCGTCTCGTGACGCTGCCCGGCCGCTCGCCAGACCGGAATCCACTTGTCCTCCGTCGTGGCCTCGAGTTGGCCAACGACTGATTCGAGCTCACCGATGTCGTCGATCATCGAGAACCAGCGGCGATAGAACCCACCGTGCTCCACGACGAAAGGGTCCTCGCTGGCAGAAAAACCGAGCGCGGTGGTCACCAGATTCCTTCCAGATTGATTGGGGGTGGAGGCTAATCCGGCGAGACTTCCAGTGCTGGATCCACCATATTTTCTCAGAGTCCTATCAACTTCCTGGCGGTCTTCGAGACTATCCACTCGCGTTCTTGCCCGGTGAGGCCGGGAACTGAATCGAGTGTCTTGATGGGGTCGGGATCGCCCGCCTCGAATGGATAGTCGGTGCCGAGCGCGATGCGCTCAGCGCCGACGAGATCGATGAGGTAGCGGAGCGCCTGTGGGTTGTGGAGGATGGTGTCGAAGTACAACCGACCGACGACCTCGCGCGGGGGCGTAGTCAGGTCGGTGGCAGCCAATCGTGGCATCGCCTCCCAGCCGCGTTGCATCCGGCCGACCTGGTATGGTAGGAATCCTCCGCCGTGGACGACGCACACGCGCAACTCCGGGTACTTGTCGAAGAGGCCCGCCATGACGAGTCGGGCGATGGCGATCGTCGTCTCGGCGGGGCGCCCGATCATGTTGTCGAGGAAATGCCGCTTCAGGTCGATGCCCGCCAGCGGCTCCAAGGGGTGCAGGAGCACCAGGCTCGCTCGCTCCGCCGCGGCTTCCCAGAATGGGTCCAAATCGGCAGAGACCAGATCGACGCCATCGACCGTGGTGGCGATTTCCACGCCCACCATGCCAAGTTCGTCCGTTGCATATCGGAGCTCTGCCGCTGCCATTTCAGGGTGCTGAAGCGGAGCCGTCGCCAGAGCAAGGAAACGCCCTGGTGTGCGCCCAGCCTCGGCCGCCAGAGATTCGTTGACCCGGCGCGACCAGCGTGCGCCCTTTGACGGGTCCAGTCCGTAGGCAGTCAGGTTGATCCAACTCGACAGGACCTGGAGTTCGATGCCGGCACGATCCATCGCAGCCAATCTGGAGTCGAAGTCGACGAGATCATGGCGGATAGCCATCGTCGGCGTGCCACCGGCGATGACCGCCCGGCGGTCGGGCGTCAGTTCGATGCCGAAGTCGGAGCCGTCGGCAGCCAGCGCGTCGAGCAGCTCCGCGGGTACGGCGTGGGCATGGACGTCGATACTCATATGGCTGCCTCCTCCATCCGTCGAGTCAACCTTTCGTCGGGCTCGAGTATGTAGATGCCGCCCTGTATCCGGTCGGAGATGTAGACCAGATTGTCAGCGCCCACCCAGACATCATTGACCTGGATCGCCTGTTGACCCGACGGGCACTCGGGGATGAAGTGCGCCACCTCGGCGGGCGCCGTGGGGTCGGCGAGATCGTAAACCCGAAGTCCGGCATTGAAGTAGCTCACGAATATCAGTTCCTCGCTGCGGTAACTGTCTGGCCGATTCTCATGTAGGGCGTGTGCTCCGAACCGGAGGCCACGCTCGCAGAAGTCGCCCTCGGGGGGCGGGCAGATCGCGATCACCCGCGGGTCCTGCTCGTCGGCGATGTCGACCACTCGAACCATGTGGGGGGGTCCTTCGCACCCGTCGGTGGTTGCCTCGTCGGACACGACTGCGAGCTTGCGGCTGGGCAGCGGAAGGCAGGTGTGGGTGTTGCCGCCTTCGTCCCAATTGAGATGAGAGACGAATGTCGGGCTGGTCAGATCCGAGATGTCGAGAATCACCATGCCCCCGTCCCAGAAGCCCACATATGCTCGATCGCCGTGGACCATGGCGTGATGTGTGTTCCAATTCTCGTCTGGTGGCCACGTCGTGGTCTCACCCCCGCCCCGCCATTGCCCGGGCCACCACCACCGTCCAGCTTCAACCGGTTTGGTGGGCTCGCCAACATCGACGATCAGCCAGATTCGCTCATCGAATCCATCAGGTGTGGCGGAGAGGTAGGCGTAGCGTCCGCCCTCGTAGACGATGCGATGTACGCCGCGACCACTTGACTCCCAGAACCCAATCCTCGCCGGATTGAACGGATCGGTGAGGTCGTAGATCGCCAGACCCGCCGACCACGGGCGGTCACTGCGAAAACGCTCATGATTGGTGAGCAACAGCCCGTCGGCGACCTGTACCTTGTGGGTGTGGCTGTTGCTCGGTGCTTGCCATTGTTTGACCAGGGTCGGGTTGGCGGGATCGGACACATCGAGAATCGACGTGCCCATGCCGGACGGACCAAAGTGACCGACGTACAGGGCATCGCCGGAGCGCATCAACTGCATCCCGTCGCCGTAGCCCCCCAAGTCGGACTGCGCTATGAGCCGCAGGCCACTCGATTCCTCACCGTGCATGTGTCACACCGCGAAGTTGAGGTTCGACATCGCGGCCCTTTCTTTGGACGTGAGGATCGGCTGCCGCGCGGCGCTCGGCGACGCAACAGCACCTTGCTGCAGAGACTGCGAGCAATGGTACTCGGGTGTTTGCGACCGCAGCGACGAGACACGAGTATGCGCCTATCGCCTTGGCAGATACTGTCTTCGACAACGAAAGGCGAGGGGAGTTGGCCGTGGGCACAGAAATCAAGAACGTTGAACAGCTCACTGAGCCGATAATCCGGCGCAAGTCCCTTGAAGCCAGCACGGACGCCTCGATGATGACGCTCATCGATTTTGGCGAGTACGGACATTTCGCCACCGATGAGCCAATCGAGCACGGTGGCACCGGCGAGGGCCCTTCGCCTTTGCAGGCGGTGCTTGGAGCGCTGTGTGGCTGCGAGGCCGTCACCTTCCGTCGCACGGCCACCGATTTTGATTTCGCGTACGAGCGGATTGAGTTCACGGCTGCTTTCACCATTGACATTCGCGGGCGTCTCGGCAAGCGGGACGTGGCCGCCCACTTTCAAACGGTTCGAGTTCAAGCAACCGTCACCACAGACGAAAGCCAGCAGCGCCTGGCCGAGGTCGTCGCAGAGACAGAGGCTCGATGTCCGGTGTTCAATCTCATCACCGATGCCGGCGTCAAGACTGAAATGATGTGGGTGCGCAAACCGACTGGGGTCTAGACATTCGAGCAATGCAGCCGATCGTAACCCCTGTGATGAGAGATCCTGCCGGGGTATCGGACCGGACTGTTCTAATGGCTACAATCGATTGCAGGATCTCCGCGAGCAGCAAACTGCAGCCGTTCGGACAGATTCGGACACCGGCCCCGACGGTAGAGGACCGCATGGCACGACAACCCGGATTCGGCGGCGATGTGACGATCCGTACCGGGCCCGACCGTATGCCGCCCGTGGGGCGCCGCCACGAGGACGAACGGCTGATCACAGGCCGCGGCAGGTTTGTTGCAGATTTGGCACCCGCAGATGCGCTGGCGGCGTGTTTCGTTCGAAGCCCGTTTGCGAGCGGGACGATCATTGGTGTGGACACCACCGCGGCCGGGGAGCTGGCCGGTGTGGTCGCGGTGTACACGGCGACGGAGCTTGGTATCAGTGACCAGCCAGCCCCACGGCCCGGCGCCGCGCTTGGCCCGGCGCGCCCGATGCTGGCGCGAGACCGGGTCGCATTTGTTGGAGAGGCGGTCGCAGTGGTGCTTGCCGAGTCGGCCGCCATCGCCGAGGACGCCGCCAGCCTGGTGTTCCTGGACATCGAGCCCACCGATCCTGTCGTCGCGGTCGAAGACGCCATCCGTGGCGAGACGCTGGTACATCCCGAGGTCGGCACCAACATCGTCTTTCAGGACCGCACGGTCTCGGGCCCCGAGCTACCGGCGGGCCTCGTCGAGGTGACCGTGGTGGTCGAGCATCCACGCCTGGCGCCGTCTCCTATCGAGGCTTTGGCGGTGTTGGCGAAACCGATGGGCGATGGTGTTCATGTCCAAGTTGGAGTGCAGAGCCCTCATCAGCTCCAGCGCGACTTGGCGTCGCTGCTCGAATTGGCCGTCGATGACGTTCGTGTAGAGGTCCCGGACGTCGGCGGGGCTTTCGGGATGAAGCGCTTCTACCCGGAGTACGCGGTGATTGCCAAAGCAGCCCTACGGCTCGGGAGGAGTGTGTTGTGGGCTCAGTCCCGCCGCGACATCTTCTCAGCCGGCTCGCACGGACGCGGCCAGCGCCATACGGTGACGTTGTACGCCTCGGCCGATGGCGATATCCACGGGGCGCGGATGCAGCTGCTCACCGACACAGGGGCATACCCGCACCGGGGCGCGATGATTCCAATGTTCACCCGACTCGTTGCCTCTGGCCTCTACGACATCCCAATGGTCGACTTCGAAATCATTGCGGCTGTGACGAATCTGACTCCGACAGCGCCATACAGGGGGGCCGGGAGGCCAGAGGCAGCACTCGCCATAGAACGCGCCATTGAGGCGCTGGCTCTCGAGCTGGACATCGACCCCGCCGATCTGCGGCGACGGAACTTGATCCAGGATCTGCCGCATCTCACTCCGACCGGAGCTCGGCTGGATTCGGGCGACTACCAAGCGGTTCTCGACCGAGCGCTGCAACTGGCCGGCTATTACGACTTCCGATCAGAGCAGGAGGCGCGCCGCCGCGGCGGCGGAAGACCGATCGGAATCGGTATCGGCGCTTTCGTCGAGCGGGCCGGCGGCCAAGCCGATTCGTGGGAATTTGGCGAGGTGGAGATCGGGCACGACGGAAGGATCCTGGCACGCACGGGTTCGACGTCGGCGGGACAAGGCCACGAGACCGTGTTACGACGCGTCGTTGCCGAGGTCTTCGATGTTGCCCCGACGCAGGTGGATGTTTACTCCGGTGATACTTCGTCTGTCGCCGATTCGGTCGGGAGCTTTGCCAGCCGATCGGCTCAGATCGGCGCATCCGCCCTGTGGCGTTGTGCTGAGCGGGTCCGGGTGGCCGCAGCCGATCTCGCTGGCGACATGCTGGAGGCGTCACCCGTCGATATCGAGATCAGCAATGGGGCGTTTCACGTGGCAGGAGTGCCCGAGCCCCTGGTCGGGCTCGCCGCCGTAGCGGGCTTCGCAGCCGAGCGGCGAGTCGAGCTCCGATCCGAAGAGCGCTACTCGCCGGGAGCTCAGACCTTCCCATACGGAGTTCACGTGGCAGTCGTCGAGGTGGACACGGATACGGGCGTGATTACCCCACTCTCGCTGGTTGCGGTCGATGACGTCGGTACGATCCTTGACGAAATGCTCGTTGCCGGGCAACTGCACGGGTCGGTCATGCAGGGCGTAGGTGCGGCCCTCTTCGAACGAATTCAGTACGCAACGGACGGACAACCCCTGGCTGCGACGTTCGTCGACTATCTCCTACCGACCGCGATGCAGATGCCTCCGCTGCACACCGCTCACGTCACCCATCCAGCGCCTTCCAACCCGCTTGGAGCCAAAGGGGCCGGCGAAGGGGGCTGCATCGGGATGCCGCCTGCCATCGTCAACGCGGCATTGGACGCGCTCGCCCATTTGGGGGTCCGCCAGCTGCAGATCCCACTCACTCCCTACCTCGTTTGGGAAGCAATCAAGGCGGCGACGCGTTGAGCCGAAACGGCATCGGCACCACGGCTGTGCGGGCATCTCACGACGCCTTCTTCCTACAATCGATTTCACTGAAGGGAGCGTTGTCATGGCCGATTCAGAGGTCGTGGTAGCCGGAGCCGGGCACAACAGCCTGATTACTGCGGCCTACCTGGCGAGAGCTGGATATCAGGTGACTGTGCTGGAAGCCGAGGGTCGTGTCGGCGGCGACACCGCCACCGATGAACTGACACTCCCTGGCTTCCTTCACGACTCTTGCTCCACCGCGCACACTCTGCTGCAATCGAGCCCGACTATCACGCGCGACGAGCTTCGCCTCGGTGATTACGGGCTCGAGTACATCCGACCCGACCCAGTCGTCCATATCCCGCTGCCCGACGGAACCTCGATCACAATGTGGCGCGACCTCGACCAGACGTGTGCGGAGTTCGCAAAATACTCGAGTGGTGACGCATCCAGCTTTCGAGCGATGATTGGCGCCTATTCAGAGGCGGCTCCTGCGTTCACCGGCTGGCGGTACACACCGATTGGCTGGGGGCCAGGGCTCGATGAGCGACTCGCCTCCGTACCCAACGGTCACCGCTGGCGACGCATTCGACACCAAGCGGCTGCCGACATCGTCTTCGATCATTTTGAAGACTGGCGCAGCAGGGCATTCATGATGTGGATGGCCATGATGACGATGCAGCCACCGCAACGCGCCGGCACCGGACGGCTGGCGTACGCCCTCGCCTATGGGCGGCAGCGTCACTCCTGGGTCGTGCCGGTCGGCGGGTCTCAGGCACTGCCGCTCGCTTTGGGACGCCTGATCGAAGATCACGGCGGGAGCATCGTCACGGGACAACGAGTCTCTCGTCTGGTCATCGAAGATGGAAGATGCGTCGGCGTCGAAACGGAATCAGGCTCGATGTTCAAGGCAAGTCGCGCCGTTGTGTCAACGATTCACATAAAGCATTTGATAGGCATGGCCCCGGCCGGAGCATGGGATCAAACGTTCGTCGACGGCGTCGACAGCTGGCGGGCCGGCATCTCGATGTGTGCGGCACATTACGCCACCACCGAGGCGCCGACCTTCGAAGGGGGCATAACGCCGCTTGCCTCCGGTACCCCGACCTCGGCCGAACGCGTTCTGCGAGTCGCCGAGGACTTCCAGCGTGGCGAGGTGGCGCTCGATGATCCGGTTCTGCTCGTGTTGTGTCCGTCGGTGGCCGATCCCTCTCGCGCTCCCGACGGGGACCACACTCTGAAGATCGTGGGCATCCAGCCCTACGAGCTGAAGGCAAGTGCTGGGCATTGGGATTCGCTGATGCCGGAGGTAGCGGCCGCCAATCTGGAACATCTCAGATCGTATGCTCCCAATCTGACCGATGATGCCATCGTCGCCTCTTCGCTCAAGAGCCCGCTCGATCTGGAGCGGATGAACGCACACAACTGGCACGGATCGTGCCATGGCGGCGACATGAGCCCCGACCAGATGGGCGGGCTCCGTCCCGCCCCGGGATGGTCTGAGCATCGCACGCCGATCGCCGGGTTGTACCAGACCGGAGCTACCACGCACCCGGGCGGCTCGGTCTCAGCGGGTCCTGGTCGCAACGCCGCGATGGTGGTCCTGAGCGATCTGGGATCGAGCTTGGGGGCCGCCATCGCCCCCGATCATCCAACGACCATCGTCTACAGGTAGGAGCCGACATGACAAAAGAGGTTGATCCCGAACACGTCGTCATCACGGAGCCCGTTCCCGGGTCAACGGTGCCGGCGCAACTTATGTATATCGAGACCTGGGACGGGCTCTACGCGCCGATCGGAGTCCGCAAGCCAGCTGGGGACGGACCATTTCCGATCGTACTGCTCGCTTCTGGTAACGGCGGCGGTGGAATGGCGTGGATTCGCGACGCGGTCGCCAACAAGGGCTACATCATGGAAAGGCTCCTCGCGGCCGGTTATGCATGCGCCTGGCTGAGATACCGCAGCGAAGTGGAGCTTGGCTACAACGTCGGGGGAGCGTTGGTGCGCGACATCCGTCAGGGCCGAGACCTGTTCAACCGATCGCCGCTCGAATACGAAGACGAAATCGCCATCATCGAGTACCTCAAGACCTTGCCGTGGGTCGACCCTGACAAAGTCGGTCTCATTGGAATGAGTCATGGCGGCGAGATGGTGCTCAAGATCACTTCTGAATACCACGGGGTGGCGGCGGCGGTGGCCAGCGAGCCGGCGTCGCACGAGTACCTGGCTCTGACGCCCGACGACACGGCGTTCGTCAACGAGGAAACTCAGCTGCGCAACATCGAAGGCATGCAGATGAGCGAGGTCGACAAGGTCCGTTCCCGCATCGATCACGAGGTCGCGACAACGAGAAATGAGACGATCGACACGCCGATCCTCGTGATGGGCAGGGATGACGACCACCTCCAGGGAATCTTCCGCGCTTCGTACGAGCTGCTCGACGAGCTCGGCAAGAACGTCCACTGGGTGTCATATGACCATCCGTTGCACGGCTACGTCTTCCCGGTGCGCGGTCCCGACGGGGAGTACGACGTCAACGCCGTGCAGCATGAGGCGATTGCCGCGGTGATCGGCTTTCTCGATGCGCATATGAAGTAGCGAGCCCCGCCTGGGGCACAAAGCAGAGACAACCACTGAGGCGAGGAACCTAGACAACTCGGCCGGCACGCTGAGGAGAGCCCGCCCACCCGTGATGCAGCTCGCCTTGAAGACGGTTGAGGTCTAACGTCCGGAGCATGATTACCGACGAAGAACGGATTGCCCTTTTTCTCGACTACGAGAACCTGGCGATCGGGGCTCGGGACCAGCTCAGGTCCACTTTTGACTTCACCCCGGTGGCCGATGCGCTCGCCGAACGCGGACGAGTGGTCGCTCGTCGTGCGTACGCCGACTGGAACCTGTTCGAGGACGACCGTCGCTCGTTGGTTCGCCACCACGTCGAGCTGATTGAGATCCCCCAACGGATGGGCGCCGTCCGCAAGAACGCCGCCGACATCAAGATGGCCGTCGACGCCATGGAGATGGCGTTCGAGCGCGACTACGTGACCACGTTTGTCGTGGGCACCGGTGATTCGGACTTCACGCCGCTTGTCCACAAGCTGCGCGAGCTCAACAAGAGGGTGATCGGCGTTGGTATCAAGGCGTCGACATCTGCGTTGCTGCCGCCTGCCTGCGACGAGTTCCTCTTCTACGAGTCGCTCGAGGGCGTCGAACCGCCTCAGCGCAGCGCCAAGAAGCGTGAGGAGGATCCCAAAACTGAAGAGCCTCCCATCGCGGACCATTCGCTGTCGGAACTGTCAAAGCAGATTGGCCGGACACTGTCTGGGCTCAAGCGGTCGGCGGGGGGAACGGTGCTCGGATCGAACCTCAAACGGACGTTGTTGCGGAAAGATCCGACGTTTTCGGAGGCGGACTATGGGTTCCGAGCCTTCGGCGAGCTGCTCCGTCACCTCGAATCGCAGGGCATCATCGCCCTTTCGGCGGGCGCCAACGGCGACCCCGAAGTGGACTTTCCATCGAAGTCGACGCCCGAGGAGGCAGCCTTTGAGCTGCTTGCCACCGTCATCAAAAAGGCCAAAGACGATCACATCGTGCTGTCTGGCCTCAAGAACGCCCTTCGCAAGGAAGACGAGTCCTTCAGCGAGAAGACGTTTGGGTTCTCTGGCTTTCTCCAGTTCGCCAAGGCCGGCGCCAACCGGGGTGTGATCGACCTGGTGTGGTCAGACGAACGCGGCGACTATCTGGTGTCGCTGGCCGAGTAAAGACGAGGCTCGCGCCTGCTCGGTCGAAACACCTATCTCCCGATATCCATGTGCTCCTGGGTGGAGCGGGTGCGGATCGTGTAGACCGAATCGCCGCTGAGGACGCCGGCCCTGCCGAACAAGCGGCCGTATTGCCAGTTGGAAAGGCCCAGCTCAGGGCGGCTGAGCGCGTATTGGCCGTCGACCCAGCGGGTCATCCCGTTCCCGACAAAAGGAGCGTCGATGCGCGAGAAGAAGTCCTCGTGGTCGGCCTCGACAGACGATATGAGGGAGGCGGCGAAATGGGGGCTCTGTTCATTGAACAAGTCGATCGCGTCAGGCACGGAGTCGACGACATGGAGCGTCACCTCCGGCGACTGTTCCCACTCCCATTCTTCGCCAAGCTGGTCAGCGCCGATGAGCTCGGCGAGGGGCTCGTCGACGTCACCTTCGGCTCGGGCGATGGGCGCCACCGTGTCAAACCACGACACGTCGACGAACTCCCGGGCCGCCTCGGTGACATGCAGCTTCGGATTGGTGCCGAGGCTGTCGCCCCTTGCGCGCAGGGCGCTGACGAGCCGGGGCACGAGATTGGGCGCACTGTCGCGGGTGACGACGCAGGTGTTGAGCGTGTTGCAGACCTTGCGGTCGACGCTGTGAAAGGCCGCCAGCTCGAAGTCATCGGGGTTGGCGTTCGAGCCGGCAATGATCCAGGCGCCCCCGGTGCCGTGCAGGCTCACCGGGTTGCCTGCTTGGCGGGCCACCGCCCCGAGCTGGGCGACGGCTGCTCCCGACCCGCGAGCGACAGCGAGAGCGAGCTTGGGATTGGACATCATGGCCCAACCGGCCGCCCGTGATGGCGAGGCGACCTGGCTCACTGCGCCGGCGGGCAGGCCGGCTTCGGCCAATGCCGGGTCGAGGGCGTGTTCTACGATTGCCTCAGCTGTGCCGAGGGCGTCGGATCCGATTCGGAAGACCACGGTATTGCCGGCCCGGAGCACACCCGTGGCGTCGGCGAAAACGTTGGGGCGCCCCTCGAAGACGAACCCCACCACGCCGACACCGTCCTTGATCAGATCGACCGACCAGCCTTCGTGGGTGATCTGTTCGGTGATGTGACCGCGAACCGACGGAGCAGTGGCCCAGCCTTCGAGGCCGGCGATCATGTCGGCGCGCATCTTCTCTGACAACACGAGGCGCGTTGTGGAGCGACCCTTGGCGTGGGCGGCTTCGACGTCGGCGGCGTTGGCGGCTGCGATGGCAGCGAAGCTGCTTTCATCTGCGAGCCGCTGCGCGAACGCTCTGTAGAAGTCGGTCACCGACTCGTCGCTGACGCCCCCGAGAAGCGTAAAGGCCTTGGCCGCCCGGTCGACTGCGGCAGCGGCGATGTCCCACACGGCGCGCGGGATGTGGAGAAGGTCGCCCGTGTCTTGCACGACGACGAGTCGGTCGCCGGGAGCGAACGCTGCCGCCAACTCGGCTGAGACTGTCGCCACCTTGTCGCCCCCATAAGGGATGTGCATGCCTTCGGACAGTTGGGTGAGTCGACTCATCAGGATGCGAATCCTACCGACCGTTCACAGGGGCGAAAAGACGTAACGCACCTCTTGCAGCTGGAAGGTCCCCCACTCCTCCAGCTTGATGGCGCTGGTGCGCCTCCAACCGTTTCGCTCGTAGAAACGTTGAGCCACTTCGTTGTTGTGAAGAACCCACAGAACCGCGCTGGTGAACCCGTCGTTGCGAAGCTCGGCGATCCCTCGCTCCATCAGCGCCCTGCCAACGCCGGCGTGCCATCGTCGCTCGACGACGTAGATGGCATACACCTCACCCACGAGAGTGTCGAGGTCAGCGCCCTGCTCGGGACCTACCCAGATCGTCCCCACCGCTTCCGATCCGTCGTAGGCGACGAGCATGGTGCGGCGGGCGATCCCTTCGCGCAGCTTGCGTTCGAGATGAGCCCGGCGGCTCTCCACTGTTTGGCTTGCCAGCAGCTCAGCGGGCACGATGTCGCGGTAGGCGGCTTGCCAGGAATCGATGAGGACACCTGCGACGCCCGTCAGGTCGTCAGTGCCTACGACGCGTATGTCCAGCATCGCCGGTTGTTCCTCCCGAGGCCGTCGACGTGCGGGGCATCCACCGCACTACCTACAGGGCTTGGATGGCGTCGATCGCGGCGGGGTTTTCCAAGCTGGACAGGTCCCCCGTCGCCTGCCCGAGCGCTTTGGCCTTCACAACTCGACGCATGATCTTGGCGGATCTCGTGCGAGGGAGGTCGTCCACGAAGATGACGGCCTTGGGTCGAAATGGCTTACCGAGCGAGTCCGCCACCAGATCGCTGAGCGCTGCCCGGAGCGCCGAATCGGTGGGCGCTCCCGCGGCCGCCACCACATAGGCGACGATTGCCTCGCCTTTCACCTCGTCTGGCACGCCGATGGCCGCAGCCATCACCACGTCGGGATGCTCCACGATGGCGGATTCGACTTCGGCAGGGCCCAGCCGCTTGCCCGCCACGTTGAGAGTCTCGTCGGACCGGCCGTGCAGATACCAGAATCCGTCCTCGTCAATGCTCGCCCAGTCGCCATGGACCCAGACATCTGGCCAACGTGACCAGTAGGTGTCGAGGTACCGTTGGCGGTCTCGCCAGAAGCCACGGGTCATGGCGGGCCATGGCGCCGTTACCACCAGCTCGCCCACTTGGTTGCGGACGGGCCGGCCGTCGTTGTCGAAACAATCCACGGCAACACCCAGGGACGGGCCTCCGAGGGATGTCGGTTTCAACCCCTGGAGGAGATTCACCGAGAGAAGACACGCGCCAATCTCAGTGCCTCCCGACAGGTTGACGATCGGGATGTGCTCGTTGCCGACGTCGCGGAACAGCCACCACCAGGGATCGGGATTCCACGGTTCGCCCGTGGAGGCAAAAGCGCGCAGGCTGGTGAGATCCTTGGTCTGGGCGAGGTGGGCGCCGCTCGGCTGGATCGTGCGAACAAACGTGGGGGAGAGGCCAAGAGAGGTGAGCCGGTGGTCGGACACCAGGCTCCAGACGCGGCCTGCGTCGGGGAAGTTGGGCGCTCCGTCGTAGGTGACCACCGTGGCGCCGTTGCCCAGAGCGGCGACCACGGTCCATTGGCCCATCACCCATCCCATGTCCGTGAGCCACATGTGCCGGTCGCCGGGTCGGATGTCGAGCTGAAACGCACCCTCTTGAATGAGCTTTACGGTGAGGCCGCCGTGGACGTGGACGACGCCTTTCGGTGTGCCGGTCGTGCCGGAGGTATAGGTGAGAAGTACCGGGTCTTCGGCGTTGGTCTCGACGGCCGATAGCGGTTCGGCAGCGGCGACCAAGTTGGCCATCGAGCGGTCCCGTCGCTCGTTCCAGGGAATCTCCATTCGGGGAAGGCACCGGACGACGAGAACGGCCGGGGCGATGTCGACAGCGTCGAGTGCTGCGTCGGCGGTCTCCTTCATGGGAACGACCTTGCCGCGCCGCTTCACGCCGTCGGCGACGATAACTGCGACGGGCTCGGACGAGGTGATTCGGCTGGCGATGGCCTCGGCGCCGAAGCCTGAAAAGACGGGGACAAATACCCCGCCGACTCGGGCGATGGCCAGCATGGCGATGATTGCGTCGGCCCCCATGGGAAGGTACACCGCCACTCGGTCACCTTTGGCCACGCCGACATTCCGGAGCGCCCCGGCGTGGCGTTCAACCGCGGATTTCAGCTCGGCGAAGGTGAGGCGATCGACCGAGCCGTCTTCGTGTTCGGCTACGACCGCCGGCTGCTCGGGTCGCTCGGCCGCCCAGCGATCGACGCATGCCTCCGACAGGTTGATTCGCCCGTCGGCGAACCAGGTCGCAAACTGGGGGCCGGCGCTCGTGTCGCCAACCACCGTGTACGGCTCCTGGAATGGGATATCGAGGAACCTCACCACGGCATCCCAGAACCAATCCGGATCGGTGATGGAGCGATCCAAGAGCTCTGGGTACGTGGCGATGTTGTGATGCGCCATGAACCGGCCCGTGGCGCCCGTCGCCACCAGCTCGTCAGAAGCCGTCCAGACGATCTCCGTGGTCACATCCATAACCTAGTGACCGCCCCCACTCCGGTGGTAGCTTGCGCCCGGCTTCCCATTGGATTTCTCGTTTCCCGAACCAGCCGTTCTCAGCGGGGAAGGAAGAGCTCATATGGGGCCACGACCCGGGTCTCGGCTCCCGAAAGCAAGTGGATTGCGGTGGTGGCGACGATCTTGTCCAGGCCTTCGAGCGCTGCCTCCTCGGCGATCTCGGTGATCAGCAGCCAAGTCCCATCGCTTTGAATGCCTCGGACCACGCCCGGCACCGTCCAGGTGCCGAAGACCGTCCCGTCTACAGTGCCCCGGGCGGTAACCGTATTGGTGAAATGGGGCGACGGTGATTGGCTGTGATCGCCATAGATGAACAGCGCGCCATCGGTGCTGAGCGCGGCAACGCCGGGGTAGTCCACTCCGGTCACATCGACGCCACCGTTCGTGGCGGCCGAACTCAAGTTCCCTTCGACGTCAATGATGGCGATCACCTGGGTGCCGGATGCCTCGGCGAACCAGTAACCGATGACGTCTTCGCCCAATCGCGGTGGGAAATCGGGGGTCGGCAGCTCCGCGCCGGTGTCGGCGTCGATCAGTCGCAATGTCGGCCCCAGACACCAGTCAGCGATGACGACCTGATCGCCGCGGCTGAATACGTCGGGGCATCCGTAGGCGACCTGCTCGTCGGGTTTACCGAGAGGCGCAATGAACTCCCTGCCTGCCACCCAGTTGCCGGCTATCGAGAAAACGGGGCCATCGACGTCGAGCTCGGCCGATCCGGTGTCGTCGACGGCGAAGAAGTCCGAGCCGGTGTCGACGAAGAGCAATGGAGGGGGGTGGTCTCCGAACAGTGTCGTCACGAGGCCGGCGACTTCCGGGTTGGCAGGAAGCGACTCGGGCACGACGATCGTGGTGGCGGGGGTGGAGATTGCGCTGGGTGCCGGCGGTGCCTGTGTTGTGGCGGCGTCGGTGGCCCCGGTTGATGCGGAGCATCCGGTGCCGACGACGACGAGTAAGGCAGCAAAGATCTTCAACATCGGCACGCAACGGTACTGCGTGTCAGATGGTCGCGGATGCCGCGGCCGGAGTGCCGCTCAGGTGCCGAGAGATTCCAGCCATTTCATGACCTGGCCAATGACCCTCGGATCGTCGAG
This sequence comes from Acidimicrobiia bacterium, assembly GCA_041577335.1. Taxonomy (GTDB): domain Bacteria; phylum Actinomycetota; class Acidimicrobiia; order Spongiisociales; family JAENVV01; genus JBFGJH01. Next base: position 37,578 of record JBFGJH010000012.1, read on the forward strand.
GAATGCGAAGTGGTTGCTGCCTCCCAGCGCCACGACAGTCGTCGGCTTTTCGCCGCCTGCATCGCTGGCGCTCGCCGTGGTCACAACCAGGTCACCCAGAGCTGCCCCGATCAGATGTTCGGGGTCTGAGGTGACAACGCCGGCGACAAAGTGATGCCTCACCCCGGGCGTCAGCCCTGCCTCCACGCCGTATCTGAGGTCCTTGATTCCGCCGCTGCGTCCCTCCAGGAAGTCGGCGAGGGGCCTGGTCTCGGGCGCGATTCCGAGTGCCCACGAGGTGGCGTTGGCGAGTTTCTCCATCGGAGCCCCTTGGTGAGGCGCCGCCACCGTGATGAGGTCGTCGAGTCGTTGGATCCACCCAAGGCCATCGCGATCGGCGGCGGCGACGGCCGCCCGTATCACCAGGCCACCCATGGAGTGTCCGACCAGAGCGATTGATTCCAGGGGCACCGGCCAACCATGAGTGAGGGATTCGAGCAACCCTGCCAGCTGATAGCCCGACTCGGAGACGGGCAGACCGCTGTTGTATCTCACTGCGACCTTCGTCAGCTCGTCGTGCTCATCGATGGCTCGACCGAGGCCGCCACCTGCCGCCGGATCCTCCCAACACTGTTCCGTTTCAAAGAGCCCGTGAACCAGGACGACCAGTTTGCCTGTGGCCGCTGGGAATGCCGCGGCGAGGCCGCGATCCGACGCCACGGCGTGCCCGTGAGGGTCGCGAATGCTCAGAGAGATTCCGAGGCGCTCCTCGTGGCGACCGAGTGTGTCTCCCCAGATGCCGTTGACGATTGCCTGCGCAGAGTGGGCTGTCTGTGAAGCCGAGCCGGTCCGTGCGTCCACGAATGCGCCGACGGCTGAGGCGCCGAAGCGGATGGACTGGTAAACGATGGTGGAAACGGCGTCGTGTACTACCCGCACCGGTGCTCCGACCGGGCCCAGCGCGGCGAACCAACGTGCGGAAATGGCGCGATGCATCCCTTCGACGGGGGCAGTGAGCCTGTCTGTAGCCAGCGAGATCGTGCTGCCGACGCTCATGATTGCTGTCAGTCCCTAGGTGAGAGGCGCACGATAGTCGTGACGGCTCTGCTCACAGATCGGATCGTCGCTCAGTCGGTGAGGCGGCCTGATTGGTCGAGCTCCTGCAGATCCTCGAAGCTGCCGATGTGTTCGCCGTCGATGAAGATCTGAGGAAGTGCAGAAATGCGAGGCAGCCGAGCCTGGTACTCGGCCATGTGTTCAGGCTCCGATACGTCGTACTCCACGAATGGCACCGATCGCGCGTCGAGCAGCTCCCGGGAGCGGGCACAGTACGCACAGCCGGGCCCCGAGAACATCTCCACTCTCGGGGCCGACATCTCAGGTTCAGCCGGCATGTTCCACGTGGAGGATCGGTTCGCCTCCCAAGAAGACGGGCTCGAGAACCACTCCCAACGCATCACCGAACTTGCTGATGGCGATGTATTGGGTGATCACATAGACCGCCTCGACGATCTGGGCCTCGGTGAAGTGTTCGTGAAGGCGGTCCCACAGGCCTTTGGAAACTCGGTTGGCATCCACGCCGATCTGCACCGTGAGATCGAGGAGGGCACGCTCGGGCTCGGTGAAGAGCGGGCTCGTCTGGTACTTGTCGCCGTCGATGGCTGCGATCTTCTCGGCCGTGATTCCAAGGCGCTGTGACACGGCCTCGTGTTGAACGACGCAGTACTGGCACTCGTTGCGGTGGGTGGCTTTGAGGATCAGCAGTTCCTTTGTCTTCCAGTCCAGCTCGGCGTCCTGGAGCATCTCCATGACCGAATCGGTGAAGATCTTTCCGAGCTTCGGGGTGTGGCCGAAAACCTTGAAGATGTTCAGCAGCAGCTCGAAGCGCTGCTCGGCGTCGTTGTAGAACTCCTGGGTGAGCTCGTCAGCTTGTTCCCGTTCGACGTACGAAACGGCCATGTGCAATTCCTCCTGATCGGCTGGCGACACGTCGGTGCCCCTATTGGGAAGGTACGCCAATTCTGTAGCGTGCGCTGCAAAACGTCGGGTTTTTCGGTGGATACTGTCGGACCTACGACAGTGCGCCAAGTTTCTCGATACGAGCAACCACTGCCGACACGGAGTTTCTAGGCTGGCTGATATGGCAACCACCACGCCAGGCCGGCCACGGTCATTCGATGTCGATGCCGTCGTTGACGGTGCGCTCGACCTGTTCTGGGCGCAGGGATATCGAGAAACCTCGACGCGCGATCTCGAGCGGGCCCTAGGCGTGGGCCAGTCGAGCCTTTACAACACCTTCGGCTCCAAGCGTGACCTCCTCTTGCGGGCTCTGGATCTCTACGAAGCGAACGTCAAGGACGACTTGCTGGTCCACCTCGAGCCCAAGGGTGGGCTCAGGGCCGTTGATACCTTTTTGGCGGCGCTCGCCGAATGGATCATCGCATCCGACCTCCGTGGGTGTCTCGTCGTGAGCCTCATGTCGGCCGGCGACGGCGATCCGGTCATCGACGAGCGCGTCTCCGAGTACCGGGCCGGCATCCGCCGAGCGCTTCTGGGAGCGATGGACGGCACGGCCCCGGCGGCAGAGGTTGCTGCGAGAGCGGAGGCGCTCGTGGCGGCGTGCTTCGGTGTGCAAGCGATCGCGCGGTCGAGCGATCCCGCTGAGGTGCGGGCGATCGTCGAAGGGATCCGCTCCGTCGTCGCAGCCTGGGGTTAGGCCGCTCGCCAGGTCACTGCTCTGGCGCCGGGCGCCGATTTCCGTAGGTATCCCATGATGTGACCTTGTCGATCGGCTTGCGGGGGGCAACGCCGAATCGACCGAGCGGCCTCCCAACGGGCACCAGCGCAACGATGTCGTGGTGGTCCTTGAGGCCCACCATTGCCTTGACCTCGTCGTGATAGACGCGAAAGACCGTGGTAAGCGTGGTGCCCAGGCCGACATCGCGCGCGGCCAGCATGAAGTTCTGGACGGCGGGGAAGATCGAGGCTTCCAGGCCGCCGATATCGAGTGACCCCTCTTCATCCTCGAGCGTGTTCTGGTATCGGGCCAGACAGAACAGCACGAACGGAGTCTGTTCGAGGTTGTTGGCAAGATGGCGGGTGAGGTCGACACCGCGCAGGAACGACGCCTCCGAAGCAGGGTTGGGAAACGGCGGAAGCGAATCGAGCACCGCTGCCAGGTATCGGTCGGTGGCCCGCCGATAGACGTCCGCGATCTTCGTCCGTTGGCCAGGGTCGGTGACGACGACGAAGTGCCACGGTTGGACGTTGCCGCCGCTGGGAGCCTGGATGGCGGCCCGCAGGCAGTGCCAGATCTCCCGGTCGGTGATCGGTGGGTCATTGGTGAGGCGACGCATCGCTCTCGTGGTCATCAGTGCGTCGTACAACTCCATCAGCGACCCTCAAACTGCGGAGGCCGCTTCTCTCGCCACGCAGCCAGGGCCTCCTGGTGATCGGCGGACCGAAAGGTGTCGATTTCCAGCGACGTGGCGAGATCGAAGGACGTCGCCGCCACCTGTTTGATCCAGGCATTGATGGCACGTTTGGTGTATTGAACAGCCAGCGGAGCGCCGGCGGCGAGCCGGTGGGCGTGACCCAAGGCGGCCGGCAGAAGCTCATCGGACGGTACGACCATCGCCGCCAGACCCAATCGGAATGCCTCTGAGGCGGTGACCGGATCGCCTGTGAGGAGAAATCGTTTCGCCAACATCGGCCCGAGCGCCATCGGCCAAGCCACGGTGCCGCCGTCCCCGGCCACGATTCCCATGCGCACATGGGGGTCGGAGATCATCGAGTCCTCGGCCATGACGACGACATCGCACAACAACGCGATTGACGCTCCCAGGCCAACGGCCGGGCCGTTCAGCGCAGCGACGATCGGAAGGTCCACGTCGAGGAGGTCATAGATGAGGGAGCGGGCGTCTTCGTGGAGGGCGGCAAGTTTGGCCTCGTCCTGCATGTCCGGGAACCAATTGAAGTCGCCCCCTGCCGAGAACACGTTGCCCGAGCCGGTCAGGAGCACGGCGCGGGCCGATTCTTCTGCCTTGAGATCTGCGAAGAGCTGGGTCAGGTCGTGGTGCATTTGACCGTCGACGGCATTGAGGGAACTATCCGGTCGATCGAGCGTCGCTATGAGCACGTCGCCGTCCCGCTGGATTCGGACGGTCTCGTAGTCGCTCACGAGGGCTGCGGTTCTTTGGGAAGGCCCAGGATGCGTTCGCCGATGATGTTGCGGAGCACCTGCGACGTTCCTCCCCCGATGGTGAGCGCTCGCGAGAACAGGTATCCCCAATGCCAGATGTCGTCCTCCTCGGAGCCGTCGTGTTGGGGGCCGACGAGCCCGGCCGGGCCTCGCAGGTCCTTGGCGAGGCTCATCAGCTTCTGGCCATGCTGGTCGGCAACGAACTTCTTGAGTGCGGCGACCGTTGCGGGACTTTGGCCGGCCTTGATCTGGGTCGCGATCCGGTATCCGAGCAGTTGCAGAATCCGCGCCTCGGTGTAGATCTTGGCAGCGCGATCACGGTGAAGGGGGTCCGTCACACCATGGCTACGCAGCATGTCGAAGAAGTCGACCGCGGTGGGGCCCATACCCCACAGCACGCCCCCCTCTGACAACGAGACGCGTTCGTTGCCGAGCGTGATGTTGGCGAATGTCCAGCCTTCCCCTTCTTGGCCAATGCGATGCTCCAGTGGCACCCGGACATCCGCTAGGAACACCTCGTTGAAATGGGCCTGGCCGGTCATTTCCCGAATCAACCGGGTTTCGACGCCGTCCGTTTTCATATCGAGCAAGAAATACGTGATGCCCAGGTGTTTGGGAGCGTCAGGATCGGTGCGAGCCAGCAAGATCCCCCAATCGGCTTTGTGCGCCCACGTTGTCCAGATCTTCGAGCCGTTGATGACGTACGTGTCGCCATCGCGCACCGCCCTCGTGGTGAGCGACGCCAAGTCGGATCCCGCTCCCGGCTCGCTGAACAGTTGGCACCAGTACTCCTCGCCTGAAAGCAACGACGGAAGGAACCGTTCCTTCTGCTGGTCGGTGCCACCGGCCAAAATCGTCGGGGCGGCCCAGCCGATCCCGATCGGGTTGTCTGGCATTGCCACTCCCGCCAGCTCCTCGTCGATGATCAATTGGTGCTCGATGTCGGCCCCGAGGCCCCAAGGAGGCGCCCAATGGGGTACCACGTAGCCGGCGTCGCGTAAGTCTGTTCCGGTCGGGTGGGGATGAAGCTCGAGCCATTCGCGCACCTCGATACGACGAGGGTCGTCAGCAGGGGGCAGGTCGAAATCCATCAGATCTGGGCGACGCTGGTCTCGAGGCCGAATGTCGCCCGGCCAATCACCTCAAAAAGACGCGGGGCAACCATGGCGTGCTGGGTGGCGACGTGCACGTCCCGGAATGCCTTTTCCAGCGGGCTGGACCGGTACACGGCCGTCCCGCCTGCTGCGTGGTAGCAGAGGTCGACCGCTTTGGCAGCCTGGATGGCGGCGTTGGTGGCACCGAGACGCAAGTCGAAGCGTGCTCGCTCGGGTGCCTCGCCTTTCTGTACCGTCTCCCACGCACGGTGCGCACCGTCGTGGAGGAGGAGTCGGGCCGAGCGATGCGCAGCGGTCGCTTCGGCCACCTGCGACTGGATCACCGGTCGCTCGGCAAGGGTGCGGCCGCTCCCGGCAGGCTTCTTCGTGGCGGCGAGCTCGATCAGCTCGTCGATGGCCCGATGGGCTACCCCCAACGCCACGGCCGCGACCCCTACCGCGAGAGCTCCATAGAAGGGGAACCGATACAGGGGCCGTTCGATGCGAGGAGCTTGGCCTATCTCGAACCAGCGACCTTCGGGGACAAACGCATCGGAGACGACATAGTCGGTCGACCCGGTGCCTTTCATACCCAGTACCTGCCACGTGTCGAGCAGCTCGAACTGACCTGGCTCGAAAAAGACGAATGGTGCGCGCAGGCCATCGGGTCGAGGCTGGGGCCGACCGTCGGCATCGACGATCAGTGTGCCCCCGCCGAGAAACGTGCAGTGATGGCTTCCCGATCCCCACGCCCATCGCCCAGTCACGGTGAGGCCTCCGGCCGTCTCTCTCGCCTTCCCGACCGGAGCCGCGAACCCGCCTGTCCATGCCCCGGCTGGGCCGTAGATCTGTTCGGCGAAGTCGGCGGGTAGGAAGCCTGCGGCAAGCGAGGTGGTGGCGGAGATCATTGCACACCACCCAAGCGCGCCTTCGTGGTACGCCAGCGACTCCAACATCGGGAGGAGATCAGGGATCGGCATCTCAGCCGCCCCCAGCTCGGCTGGAGCCAAGGCTCGACACAGGCCGGTCGCCGTCAGCGCATTGGCGATGTCGTCGGGGAGATAACCGAGCTGTTCGATTTCCTCGGCACGGTCGCCGGCGGTCTTGCCGAGCGAAGTGAGGTCACCATTCATGGCCACGACGCTAGTTGAAATACGCGGACAGTCGAGGCAGCGGGCGGTCAGCTTGGCGTCGACGATGCGGATATGGCTAGTGCACCCCCGGCCCCCGAAGTCGACCGGATCTCCAAGCAATACTCCGAGTGACGGATACTGTCCTGGTGCGGTGGCGAGAGCAACGACCGGTCGCATCCCTCTAAGCTCGAGGCATGGCACGTTTTTCAGATTCACCGGTTGTTGAGGTGTCGGTCCTGGTCGATGCTCCCGCGGCCGCAGTATGGAATTTGGTGACTGACATCAATATCCCGGCCCGTTTCCAGGATGAGTTCCAGGGAGCTGAGTGGGACACGTCCGAGCGGGGCCTCGGCGCGACATTCCACGGTAGGAACGCACGCGAAGATCGTGAATGGGAGACAACATCTTGGGTCACGGCTTACGAGCCCGAACGGACGTTCGGTTGGTCGGTGAGCGATCCCGAAGATCCGGGAGCCACCTGGACGTACCTTCTCGAGCCGCATGAGGACGGTACGAAGCTGACTTTCCGCCGCCGCCTCGGTCCCGGACCGAGTGGCATCACCCGGATCATCGCCAAATACCCTGACCAAGAAGAGGACATCATTGAACGGCGCGACGCAGTTCACCGCTTCAACATGCAGGCCGTCGTCGAGGGGATCAAGATTCTCGCCGAGACCGGTTAGGCGACGCAGGGCCCCCGAGACAGGTATGACCCGCGGCTAATCAGGCCGTAGCTCACGGTCATGGTGAGCCGGCAGCCGACCGTCGTCGGGCCCGAGAGCAGGCACCGGCATCGACCGGGCGGAGAGCACTTCGGCGATGTGGTTTGCCCAGGCCCGAATCGTGTCCCACGACCGGAAATCCCCGTACGGCGCTTTGACGAGTTTGACGATGGCTTTCTCACCGAGGCTCAGGTTGGCTTTGTCGAGGCTTCCGGCGAACACCGCATGATCACGTACCTTAACGAGCGCCGTGAGGTCGTCGAGGTCGGCGGGGTTTTCCGTGGGCTTGGGCGGGTCACCGAGCGGACCCGATGAGAACAACCAGACAGGAATGGATTCCAATTGGGCGGCGTGGTCGCTCACGAAGGCCATTGCCTCGGGCCGCCAGCGTCCGGCGTACACGGCACTGCCGACGATGACGGCATCGAACCCGTCGACATCGGTAGCCGCGTCACATGCCTGTGTGGTGGTTTCCATGCCCTTTTGTTCGAGCACGCCGGCGATCTCGTCGGCGATGTCGCGGGTGGCGCCGTACTTGGAAGCGACAGCGATCAGAACGTTCATCTCATGCCTCTCGCTCGACGCTTTTGTTGTATCGAGTCAAGGCGGAAATCGTCCAGAGGAAAAGGTCCCAAAGCGGAGCCCAGAGATGAGTCGGCCTCGGGTTGACGGCGCTGCCGGGATCGGCCCGCAGATCAGTCGGGCGTCGGCCCGGCCACTTCGATCGATTCCTCGAGAAAGACGGTGTTCGGCACTTCTACATAGCCGCCATTGTCGTTGGCCACCCGTGCCGACGACAGGCCCAGTTCGACGATGGTTCCGGCGAACTTGCCATTTCTCACGTGCTGACCCACATGGAAGCGTTCGCTGACATGGCGACCGGCGGCGACCTGGCGGGCCAGCGGCACTGAGCCGAGCCCGAACGCGAGTGCTCCTGCCAGGGCAAAAGCGCCGACCACGGCAGCGATCATGATGACGATCAATTCGGTGGATACGCCCAGCTGGTCGAGCGCAATGATCGACCCGACCGCGATGATCGCGGCTTTCACGAAACGCGCCACCCGCTGAGCGACGACGCTCGACCATGATCGGAGCGCTCTAGCTGTCAAGCCGGCAGCGATACGGCCCAACAAGATGGCGAGGATCACGATGATGCCCGAGAGCAACAGACTGGGGAGGGAGCGAACCATGCTGACGACGAGTGTGTCGGCCGTCGCTGGGTTCAATGCAACAGCAAGGGCGGCGAGCCCGACCAGCACCGAGGCCAAGATCACGAACCCGGTCAGGTTCCGTCGCGATGATTCGGAAAGGAGATTGCCGCTCTTGCGACCCACGTAGACACGAATGCCAACGCCGGCGACCAAGACAGCCGCCGGTATTCCAATCAAGTACCAGTTCATGTGCCGTTCCTCACTAGGTAGGTGATCAATGCCCGACCGAAGCGGCTGCCCACGTCGATGACGGTGGCTGCCACCTCTCGGGTAGAGAAGTCGATTCGCACTGCCCGCATGGTTTGCTCGGTGACGTCCGACGCTCGATCCCCGAGCGCATTCTCCATTCGCTCCTGGCAACGCTCGCACTCGCCGACATGGTCGATGAGGTCATCCCGCTGACCGGCGAAGAAGCGCTCAAACTCTTGGTCGTCGACGTTGCAGATCATCGCCAGGCTTCCATGGAGTCGCCGACGCGTCGGCGGGCCCGATGGATCCGAGTGCGAACGGTGTTCAGGGGCACACCGAGCTCAGCGGCGATCTGTTCATATGACGCTCCATCGCGTTCCCGCATCACGTACGGCTCACGAAGCTCTGGCGCGAGCTGACCGATGGCAACTTCCCACGCGTCCGAGATTGCGTGTTCCATCGCCGAGTCTTCCGCGGTGGGGTTGGTGCTTGTTTCCGGCATTTCTTCAACGGGGAGTTCCCTCCTCCGCTCGATGTGGTTGAGGGCCAGGTTCGTGGCGATTCGATAGACCCACGACCGAAACTTGGCGTCACCTCTGAATTCGGGGAGGGCTCGCCATGCGCGAAAGAACGCCTCTTGGGCAACATCTTCGGCCGTTGCCTGGTTCCGGACCACCCGCATGGCTGTGGCGGTGATGAAAGCCTGGTGTCGTACCACGAGCACTTCGAACGCTCCGACGTCTCCGCTCTGGGCGCGCTCCACCAGTTCTCGATCTGACCGTTCATGCACGATGCTCTCAAGCTTATGGCGGATCCCGTCCCGAATGCTGTCTTAGACCCCGCTGATGGGGAATAGTTCTCATTTGGTGAGAACCTCTGGTCTCGACGCGTGTCCTAGCCAAGACCATCTCCAAACATCTCGCTGAACAAGGAACTTCCATGATTGCCCACGCTCTAACCTCACCTACGCATGATTGAATGGCTCGCCGACCTCACGGGCTTGGAAACGAATACGACGGCCAAGATGATCGGCACGGTCGTCACCATCGCGCTTCTGGTCGTGGTGCGAATCGCTGCCAGGCGGGCTGTGTCCAGACTCGAAGACCACGACGCGTCGTTCCGAGTCAACAAGGGGATCACCTACAGCCTGGTGATCATCGGCGTGTTGGCAGTGGGTTGGATCTGGATCGATGCGTTTGACAACCTCGCCACCTACTTCGGGTTGGTATCGGCTGGTATTGCAATCGGACTCTCCGATCTCCTCAAGAACATCGTCGGATGGGCCTACATTCTCAGCAGGCGTCCCTTCAAGATCGGCGACCGTATCGAATTGATGGGTCTCATTGGTGACGTCGTCGACATTCGGTTGTTTCGGTTTTCGGTGCTCGAGGTCGGAGGTGACCGGGTGTATGCCGAGCAATCGACTGGCCGGCTGGTGCATGTTCCCAACGGTCTGGTCTTCACGGCTCCGGTGGCCAACTTCACTGAAGGATTTGCGTATGTCTGGCACGAGGTGCCGCTCCTGATCACCTTCGAATCCGACTGGCGAAGAGCCCGGGTGGTGTTGGAGAAAGCGATGCAGAAGTGGGGTACGGAACACCTCGAGACCAGTGCAGCCGCACTGCGCAAAATGGCCAGGCAATACAACATCAAGGTCGGCTCGCTGTCGCCGATCGCCTACATGACGGTCAAGGATTCCGGCGTGCTGCTCTCTGGTCGACTTCTCATCAGCCCTCGCGAGCGGCGCGCCGTTGATGAGGCAATCTGGACTGAGATCCTCGATGCCTTCGCCGACGATCCCGACCTTCATTTGGCGTACCCCACGGTGCGCAACGTCGTGGACCTGCAGCGGCCGCTGGAGGCCTGAGGCCGGTCCTGACGAAGAGAACTTCATGCTCGGCTTCGGGTCTTAGAGACTCAACATCCAGAAGGGAGTGCCTCATGGCACGCGACAAAAAGAACAAACCAAAAAAGGTGTACAAAGGCACAGGGCTCTACTGGGGCCTTCTTGCAGTCCTCGTGACCTTGGTCGCCCTCGTCATCCTCGCCGCTCAGAACACCACGCCCGTTCAATTCAGCTTCACCGTGTGGGACCTCGAGTACCCGCTGGTGGCCGTCATTCTCGCCACGATCGGCTTCACGATCGTGCTGGACGAGGCTGTCGGCTTCGTGTGGCGCAAGCGCCGCCGCCGCGTTCTCGCCGAGCGAGCCGAATTGCGCGAGCTGCGTGCCACAGCAGCAGGTGACGGCGAGCCCACGACGGCAGATGCCTCTGTCGGTATTCCAGCCGCCGACATCTCGTCCACCGAGGCAGTCGCTGCTGCAGAAGAGCAGCCCGATCTGGCAGAACTGGGGAGTCCCAGCCTGTAGACGGCGCCGCGCATCGCGCGAGCGGGAGGCGACGCTACTCGGCGTCGCCTCCGCGCCGGCGGGTGCGTCGATTCAAGGCGAGGAAGGCCTCCCACACGACGATCCCGGCGAGAGCCGCTCCGAGGATCATGATGATGAGCGGCGATCGGAACGACCATCCCAGAAACTCGAGCTCGGTGCGTTCCGAGTTCTGGCCGGCAAAGATGGCGATGACGACGATGACGAGGATCGCCAGGATCAGTTTGACCACCGTCGCTGGGCGCAATGATCGCTTTTCTTCGGCCGGCGGAGGGGTGTGTTCATCTGTCATGGGCACAGTCTGCCAGGTCGAAGAGCTCGGGTTAGGCGTCCACCACGGATCGTGTCAGTGATTCGAGCGCTTCTTTGGCGTCCGCAAAGAGCATGAGAGTGTTGTCGAGATAGAACAGAGGGTTGTCGATCCCGGCGAAGCCGGGAGACAGGCTCCGCTTGATCACCACCACCGTCTTCGAGTGGTCGACGTCGAGGATCGGCATGCCGTAGATGGGGCTGGTGGCGTCGTCGCGAGCCGACGGGTTCACGACATCGTTGGCACCCACCACGATGACTACATCGGTCTGGTGAAACTTCGGGTTGGATTGCTCGAGGTCGAGCAGCTGATCGTACGGTATGTCCGCCTCTGCGAGCAGCACATTCATGTGACCGGGCATTCGGCCCGCTACCGGGTGGATTGCGTAGGTGACCTTGACGCCTCTCGCTTCGAGCGCGTCGGCAACGTCGCGCAGAGCGTATTGCGCTTGAGCGACCGCCATGCCGTACCCGGGCACCACGATCACCGAGTTCGCGTAGGCAAGGGTGATGGCGACGTCCTCCGTGGTTGCCCGGTTGACAGCATCCGCGTCCCCGGCGGGACCGGCCGCCACTCCGCCGAACTTACTGAAGAGCACATTGGCGAGACTGCGGTTCATCGCCTCGCTCATCTGGAACGTGAGTATGAGGCCGGCCGCACCCACCAGCGCACCGCCGATGATCAGGGCCGAGTTGGCGATGACAAAGCCCGTTGCGGCCGCCGCCAGCCCGGAAAAGGAGTTGAGCAATGAGATCACGACTGGCATGTCCGCGCCGCCGATGGGCAGCACGGCCAGCACTCCGAGTACGAGCGTGACGCCTGCCAAGAGCCACCACGCGCCGATCGAGCCCGTGGCGAGAGCCCAACCTGCGATTGCCACGGCACCCACGGCGATCGCACCATTGAGTGCGTTCGTGCCTTCGAACCCGATGGGCCGGCCGGGTAGCAGACCTTGCAGCTTGCCAAAGGCGATAAAGCTGCCAGACAGAGTCACGGTTCCGATTCCGACAGAGAGCGCTGTGGCGATGCCGGCTTCGACTGCCACCGTGTCTGGTCCAATCCGGATCATCTCGGCCAGCGCAACCAGGGCCGAGGCGGCACCGCCTGAGCCATTGAAGGCCGCCACCAGCTCGGGCATCGACGTCATTTGCACCCGCCTGGCTACGCCGGCGCCGATTGATCCCCCGACCACCAGCCCGGCGATCACTGTTGCCCATGTCACGATTTCGGTGTCGACCAGGGTCACAACTACGGCCACGAGCATGCCGAGTGATGCGATGGTGTTGCCGGAGCGGGCAGTGCGCGGATGCCCGAGCCGTTTCAAGCCGATGATGAACATCACGGCCGCGGCGAGGTAGAGAAGCTCAATCATCTCGCGCTTTGGCCTTGGGTCGGTTGCGGAACATGCTCAACATGCGGTCGGTGACGAGGAATCCTCCCACGACGTTGATCGTCGCAGCGGTGATCGCGAGGAATCCAAGGACTGCTGCCACGGTGCCCGAGCCGAGGCCGGCAGTGGTGATTGCGCCGACGATCGTGATGCCCGAGATTGCGTTGGCTCCCGACATGAGGGGCGTATGCAGCGTGGGAGGCACCTTCGAGATGACTTCGAATCCGACGAACGCCGCGAGGACGAAGACAACGATCCCGGTGATGACGAGCTCACTCATCGGCATCCTCCATGCCAGCCCCGGCTGCCCGATCGAAAAGCCTTCCCCCGTATGCGACACACGAGCCAGCAACGATCTCGTTCTCGAAATCGAACCCATCCTCCGTGGAGAAGAGCAGCGCAAGGAAACTGGTGATGTTCTTGGCAAGCATCCGGCTGGCGTCACCGGCGACTCGGCTTGCCAGGTCGGAGGGGCCGAGAATCACGACGCCGTCGATTTCGACGCGCCGGTCTGGCACGCTGTGCTCGACGTTTCCGCCCGAGCCGGCCGCCATGTCGACGATCACCGCACCAGGCTTCATCTGTCGGATCATGGCGTCAGTGATCAAACGCGGCGCAACGCGTCCCGGAACCATCGCAGTCGTGATGACCACGTCTGACTGGGCGACAGCATCGGCCAGGGCTTGCTGTTGTTCTGCTTGAGTCTCATCTGACACCGCCCGGGCATATCCGCCGGCTTGGAACTGCTGGGTCGGGGCAGCAATAAACGTTGCTCCAAGGCTTTCGACCTGCTCGCGTGTCTCAGGCCGAATGTCATAAGCAGACACGACGGCTCCCAGCCGCCGAGCGGTCGCAATTGCTTGGAGGCCGGCAACTCCTACTCCGAGGATGAGGAGCTTGGCAGGCGGCATCGTTCCTGCCGCCGTTATGAGCATCGGGAAGAATCGGGTGGATTCGTCGGCGGCTACCAGCACCGCCGCATAGCCACCCGCCGTGGCCTGCGACGAGAGGGCATCCATTGATTGAGCGACGGTCGTGCGTGGTATCTGTTCGAGTGAGAACGCCGATACACCTGCATCGGCCAATGTTTGTGCCACTTCTGGAGATCCCAACGGGTCCAGGAAACCGACGACCACAGCATCTGGGGAGAGGTCACCGACAGTGGCGGGATCGGGTGGCGAGAGGAGCAAGACGACGTCCGCGGCCAGGCTGTCTTGTCGCGAGCTGACCTTTGCTCCGACTTGTCGGTAGGCTTCGTCTGCAAACCCAGCACCTGATCCTGCGCCGGACTCGATCACCACATCCCAGCCGTCTCCAGTCAACTTGGCGACGGCATCGGGTGTGAGGGTGACTCGTCGCTGCAATTGAGTGACGTCGTTGAGTATTCCGATACGCATGGGCTTGCGACAATCTAGTCAGGGGGCGACCAATACCCGAGCTCAAGACCGAGGCGAGCACCGATCACACCGCTCTGCGGTGGGCGCCAAGCCGCGTTCGGGTTCTCGTCGCCGTGCTGGCTTTCGTCGGCTATATCGTGGCTCTGGTGTTGGCGGCTCGTCGCTGGGACTTACCGCCCGTCACGGGGGAAGTGGTGCTGCTCCTCGGGCTGGCGCTGGCGTTCGAGCTGTTTGCAAAGGTTCTGCTCACCTTGCTGTTTCAGATCGACATTCGGCACGCAGGCCTCGAGATCGGATTCTGGACCGCAATGAGAGCAGCTCTCACCGGGTCGGCAGTGTCGCGCTTGCTCCCGGCCGGCGGCGCATTGACCCCCTCGGCGATGGGTTGGGCAGCCAAGACTGAGGCGGACAACGCAGCCGGGGCGGCACTGCGGGCCAACGTCCTCACGTACGGAGGCCTCGTCGCGATGACGGGCGGCGTCGTCCTTTGGGGAGTGTCCACCGGGCGACACCCCGCCCTTTTTGCCGGTCAAATCATCGTCGGGGCAGGGATGGTGATCGTTGGCGTAGCGGTGATGGCGGGAGGCAGGCTGCTGCCTTGGCTGGTTGGCAAGCTGCCCCGCCGGCTACGGAAACACTTTGAAGCGAGCGTCGTCCGCAAGGGCATTTCGGTCAAGGAGTTCGTCTTGGTGATGATGCGTGTCGCTGCCGAAGCCGCCGTGCTGTGGAGTGCCATGCTCGCCTTCGGAATTGATTTGACCCCGACTCAGACCATGGTTGCTTACGGGGTCTCGACGGTTGTGGGAGGCGCTCCCGGCCTCCCCGGCGGCCTCGGCCTCATCGAAGGCGGATTGATCGGTATCATTTCGGCATTCGGGTATTCGGCGGGCATGGTCGTGGCGCCGGTGCTGGTGTATCGCCTCGTCGACTTCTGGATCATCGCCGGCATCGGCCTGATCGCCGGTGGCTTGGTGGTGAGGGACTTGGCCAAGAGTGACGTTGTCATCGACCTCCGCGAGCGGCCGGCGCCTGCCCAACAAGAGTGAGGCCCGGACAGGCCGGGCCCCACTCCGCTGGCTTTCGCCGGCTCGGTTAGTTGGCAACCGCGATCGACACGCGCAGAACGCTGCGGCCCCAGTTGTGGGCTTCCAGCAGGTCTGACTCACCAACAATGCCACGATGGCGGGTGATGACACCGTCGGCGTCCACGGCTTCGTTCTCGTTCCCATTCGGATCACCGTCGAGGACGACCGGCCCGAGGTCGGAGCAAGCGTCGACGATGTCTTCACTCCGTTCGGTGTTGATCTCCGACCCGGCGTCATAGCCGCGGGCTTCGACGGTCCGCTGGGAGCGGGGCAGCTTCAATGAGTCGAGGCCGGCAAAGCCGTCGTTCGAGCAGATCAGCATTCCGGCGAGCGAGATTCGGTCTCCGGGGTATCCCTCAATGGTGATCGTCACCGTGTCGGTGAAATCACCAAACACGGTGCCCGCCGTCGTCAGAGGTTGGCCAACGTTGACGACGTCGGTCACTCCGGCGACTCCCTCGAGGGCCGCGACGGCCACGGATGGGTCGCCATCCTCGGCGATGGCAATGATGCCGTCGGAGGCGGCCTGTCCGGACTTCCAGAAGCTGACGCTTCGCTCGTGGGTCACCACCACTGGTGGCGAGATCGGCTGGGTGGCCGCCAAGTTGGTGATAGTCACCTCATAGGTCGTGAGACCTCCGCCGTTGGCAGCCGCCGGTACCGCAGCAACGATCAATGTCAACGCTGCCATGATCGCGATCATTCGCAATCGCATGTGTGTCCTCCTCTTAGTGGAACGGTGACCATTCCAGAGCCCGGCCATTGCCCCCACGTGAACGATTCCTGAACAAACCAGGAATTCACGTTCGCCGACCCAGCGGTAGGGTCGGCGGCGATGCGATACGGGCTTTCCGTCCCCAACTTCGGCGCGTTCGCCGACCCACATGCCTTTGTGCAGCTTGCCACGGCGGCTGAGGCAGGCGGGTGGGACGGCGTCTACATCTGGGATCACATCGTGGTTGCGGACGGCATGGACGTCGCCGATCCCTGGGTGTGCCTGGCGGCCGCAGCGGCGGTCACCGAGCGAGTACGGCTTGGCCCCTTGGTCACCCCCCTCCCGCGCCGTTATCCCTGGTCGGTCGCCCGTGAGGTGACCACGCTCGACCGGTTGTCGGGCGGGCGGATCACGCTTGGCGTCGGCATTGGCAGCCCGCCAGAAGAAGAGTTCGGCACCTTTGGGCTCCCTACTGATGCCCGAACGCGAGCCGACCTCCTGGATGAGGCGCTCGAAGTAATCGAAGGTATGTGGACGGGAGATCCCTTCAGCCATGCCGGTCAGCACTATGTGGTGAAAGAGACCCGTTTTGGCCCGAGACCGGTGCAACGCCCGCGACCCCCCATCTGGGTTGCCGGGGCATGGCCGGCGCGCCGACCGTTCCGCCGGGCGGCCCGCTTCGACGGCGTGTTCCCCCTCAAACGAGGCGACGATGGCCGCGAGCTCGTCCCGCTCGGCGCCGACGATCTGGCGGGCGTCGTCGCCTATATCGGGGAGCATCGTGACACCGACGAGGCCTTCGACGTGGTCATCACCGATGTCGACGCACCCGGCGCGCCCATCGCCGAACTCGCCGACATCGGCGTCACCTGGATGCTCAGCTATCTCTTCGCGTTCGACGACGCGGCGCAGGCGATGGTTGCCGCCGGGCCGACTCGCGTGTGAACTACTCGGCAGCCGTGGAGTAACTGATGATCATGAACGTGCCGCCCTGGTCGTCGTTGACCACGGCCATCCTCCCAGCGGCCGAGTCGAACGGTGGAACCGGCACGGATCCGCCGAGCTCCACGATCTTGGCTGCTGCCGCGTCGGTATCGTCGACCTGGAAGTAGACCATCCAGTGTGCCGGCAAGTAGTCGGGGAAATTCTCGTCCATCGTCAAGATGCCGCCGGTGTATTTGTCGTCGGCGACATTGGGGACGCCGGTCTTGTCGATCTCCATCATCCAATACTCGGCCGGCGATCCTTCGAATTCCGAGAATGTCCACCCCATCACGTTGCCCCAGAAGCGCCGCGCGGCAGCCGAGTCTCGGGTGTTGAGCTCGTTCCAGCTGAGCTGTCCGTTTCCGTTGAACGCGCCTGCGCCGAGGTGGTCGCCCGCTTCCCAAAGCGACGCAACAGCCCCTTCGGGGTCGGCCACGATGGCCATCTTCCCCGAGGTCATCACCTCCATGGCGGGAACGACAACCGACCCGCCGTTCTCGGTAACCGTCGCCACTGCCTCGGCGACATCATCGACGGAGATGTAGGTCTGCCACATCGGTGGGACCCCGGCGTCTTGCGTCCCGGGAGGCATCGGTCCCATGCCGGCCACGTCAACACCGTCTTGGCGGAACATCGTGTAGATGTAGTTGCCATCGGGGTCGAATTGGTCTTCGGCTTCCCAGCCGAACAACGCCGTATAGAAGGCCTTGCCCGTCTTTGGATCGGGTAGCGAGATGTCGGTCCACGACATCAACCCATGCGGGTAGGTCATACATCCTCCTGACGGTTGGTCACCCGTCCAACCGTACCGCAGGCTCGTGGCACGACGTCGTAACAGGCCGCCCTAGAGGTTCCCTCGCTCGGCCTGGTCGCGCTCGATCGCCTCGAACAGCGCCTTGAAGTTCCCGACCCCAAAGCCGCGGCTTCCGTGCCGTTCGATGACTTCATAGAAGACCGTTGGACGATCCTGGACGGCCTTGGTGAAGATCTGCAACAGGTAGCCCTCCTCGTCCTGATCCACCAGGATTCCCAGCTCCGCCAGCTCTGCGAGGTCGGCGTCGATCGTCGACCAGTCGAGACGGTCCCGAAGCTCCTCGTAGTAGGTCTGCGGTGTCCCCAGGAACCGCACGCCATTGGCCCGCATCAAGCGCACCGTAGCGACGATGTCGTCGGTGGCCAGAGCCATGTGTTGCACGCCTGGCGACCGGTAGAAGTCGAGAAACTCCTCGATCTGGCTCTTCTTCTTGCCGTCGGCCGGCTCGTTGATCG
The DNA here is from genome assembly GCA_041577335.1 of Acidimicrobiia bacterium. Lineage (GTDB taxonomy): Bacteria > Actinomycetota > Acidimicrobiia > Spongiisociales > JAENVV01 > JBFGJH01. The sequence goes on from JBFGJH010000012.1 coordinate 55,645, forward strand.
GCAGCTTGATGCGACCCTCGCCGTCCCACAACACCTTGGACATGAGCGCTGTGTAGTCGGTCGAGATCGCCTCGTCGTCGAAGTGGTGGAGCTGCGTGAACCCCATGATCTGGGCGTAATACCGAGCCCAGTCGTTCATCTTGCCCAGCTCGACATTGCACACAACATGGTCCACGTATCGGAGGCCAACCGGGTTGGCTGGGAGCCAATGCTTGGTGGCGCGATAGCCCGGCTTGTAGGGGCCCGAGTAGTTGGAGCGATCGACGAACGAGTGAATTGTCTCGCCGTATGCCTTGATGGCCGCCACCACGATCTTGCCGTGCTCATCCTCGGTGACGGTTGGATCGAGATGCGGCACCGCGCCACGATCAACTGCCACCGTGAACGCCATTTCGGCGTCGGGAACCGAGAACGCAACGTCTTTGACGCCGTCGCCGTGCCGGGCCTGATGCGTGACGATCGGGGACTCGGGGCCCAGGCCTGCGGTCACGACAAATCGCAGCTCGCCCTGTTCGAGAACATAGGACGCGCGGTCCCGTACGCCTGTCTCGGGACCGGAGTAGGCGACGACGTCGAAACCAAACGCGGTCCGGTAGTAGTGGGCCGCTTGGCGGGCGTTGCCGACGTAGAACTCGATGGCGTCGTACCCCATCAATGGCATTACGTCAGTCATTATCGGCCTTTCGTCGGCAGTGCTCAGGTTCTTTGTACCGCATTGCGCCCGTGTTGTTCAACAGTCAACGCTTCTATTGAGCAAATTGCTCAGTACACTGAGCCGCCATATGGATCATCCTGGACAAACTGCCTACCGTCTCGATCGGGTGGACGCGGCCATCATCATCGAGATGCGGGCAGAGCCGCGTATCGGGGTGCTCGAACTGTCACGGCGGATCGGGGTCGCCCGAGGCACCGTCCAGGCACGGCTGGACAAGATGACGGCGGCAGGCGTGATCACGGGATTTGGTCCTGATCTCGATCTGCGGGCAATTGGATATCTCGTCACTGCATTCGCCACCATCGAGACGACCATGGGCCAGACGCAATCGGTGGTTGGTCCGCTCTCGGAGATACCTGAGGTGCTCGAAGTCCATTCCGTCGCCGGCCAAGGGGACCTTCTTGTGCGGCTGGTGGCCAGGTCGAATGACCATCTGATGGAAGTCCTCGAACAGGTACTGGCAATTCCCGATGTGGCTCGCACCAGCACAGCTATCGCCCTTGCCGCCCAGATCCCGTATCGGACGGCGCAGCTGCTTGCCGCCGAGTCCCCGACAGCGAGTCCTACTGTTGGCATGTGAGGGACCCGGTACCGATAATTGCCGGTCATTTCTAGGGTCTTCGAGATGAAGTCGCCAGGCCGGATGACAATCTTGGTGCGATCCATCGATCTGCGCTATCGCTCCAACCGTGCCATCGCATTCGTCGCGCTGGTCGCGGGAGTGCTCGGCTTCTTCGGCGCCGGGCCTGACACCTTCGCGCCCGGGTGGCGAAGCGCAGTTGGCCTCGGCGGAGCTGCCATTCTCGCGTGGGCGTTGGGACGCGAGCTCGATCCGGACGAGCCGATCTCCGCCCTCGTCGGTGCCCTGCTGGCGATTGGCATCACCGTCCTACTCGGGCCTGCCGAACTCCTGGTCTACTTCGGGCTGGTCGCTACGGCTCGGATACTGCTTCGATCGGTCGGTCCTCCGCCGACGATCCTCGATATGGCGGCGCTCTCCGTCCTCGGCATCCTGTTGGGCTCCCGGCCCGGTGGCTGGCCCATCGCTCTCACGCTGGCGTTTGCAATCGCTCGTGATCGCACGTTGCCCGGTGAGCCGGGCCGCTTTGGGCGTCTCACTGCGGTCGTGATTGCGGCAGGGTCGACCGGCCTGGCGATCACGTCGGGGGTCGGAATCTGGACCAGCCCGACCGGCCTGCAATGGGGCATCGTGATCGCTGGCTTGGTCGCAGGCAGCCTCATCAGTCCGATACAGCCACTGTCACCGACCGATGTAGGGGGAATGGTGCTCTTGGGCCGGCGCCTGGCGTCTGCCCGGCGGATCACGATGGCGGGGTTGGTTCTGACCGTGGCCTTTTCCGGTGCTGCTGGAGTGGTTGCGGTCGGCGGTGCCTACGGCGTGCTGGTGGCGGTGTTCGCAATTCAGCGGAGGATCCTCCCACTCGGCACGGGGCCAGAAACACTGGGCCGCGTGGATCAGCGGCCAAAATAGGCAGGTGACAGCTAACCAACCCGCCCGCGGTGACCGCTCGGGCTTCGTCGGGTACACCGTCGTTGTGTTCGTGATACTCGCGTCCTTGGACAACGCGGCACTGGCCGTTCTTCCCAGCATGCTCATACCGGTCTCTGATGCTTTTGGGGTCCAGCCGGCGGCTCTCGGTTGGGTAACCGCGGCTGTCATATTCATCACGGCCGTTACCGCCGTCGGGTGGGGGTTCTGGGGCGACCGCGGAAACCGGAAACACTTGCTGGTTGCCGGAACCGTGATCTGGGCGACATGCTCGTGGGCTACCGCAGGCGCCGGCAGCCTTCTGGCGTTGGCGATATGGCAGATGCTGATGGCGGTCGGCCTGGGGACGATTGCATCGGTGGGCTTTTCCGTCATCAGCGACTTCATCGCTCCGGCGAGGCGCGGGTTGGCGATGAGCTTCTGGGGGATCTCGCAAGGTGCCGGGACTCTGGCCGGCGGCCTCATGGCTAGTCAGCTCGGAGCCGTCGACTGGCAAACACCGTTTCGGTTGATCGGCATCGTTGGCCTGGTGTTCGCGGGTGTCTATGCGACGACCTTGAACCCTCGCCGGGGACGAGCCGAACCCGAGCTGGCGGGGGTCGAATACGACGAAGTCATCAGTGCTGCCGATATTCCGCAAATCTTCCGCCGGCGCACCAACGTCTGGCTGATCGTCCAGGGCGTCACCGCCCAGTTGGCGTACGGCAGCCTGATCTGGGTGCCTCTGTTGTACCAGGCCAAGGTCCTCGAACAGGGCTACGACTCGGTGACAGCCACCCGGGTGGGTGGGATCTACGCCGCCATGTTCCAGGTGGCAGCCGTGTCGTCGATCGCCGCCGGCTGGCTCGGTGATCGATGGCAGCGGCGCGACCTCCGAGGGCGGGCATTCCTGAGCATGATCGGAGTTCTGGGAGCCATTCCCTTCTTCCTGGCGTTCTTCTTCGTGCCGCTCAACGGGCTCGATGTCGAGCAAGGAGCGTCCAGCTGGAATCTCGCCCTCCAATCGGTCGGCAACCTCGCGTCGGCACCGCTCGTCGGCCTCGCTTTCAGCCTGGCGGTTGTCGCGGCGATCCTGACTTCAGCCGACTCACCCAACTGGTTTGCGCTCATTTCCGATGTGAATCTGCCCGAGCATCGCGGGACGGTGTTCGGCCTGGGCAACTTCGCCAACGGCATGGGCCGCTTTGCCGGCAACTGGCTGACCGGGATCACTGCTGTCTCATTGATCACGGCGTTTGCCGCTCCCCTGAACTACGCGGTTGCGCTGGCGGTTTTCCAGGCGGGGTTTCTCCCGACGGGCTATGCGTATTGGAAGGCGAGCACCGTCTGCGTAATGGACATCGAATCGGTTCGGTCGACATTGCGAGAACGGGCACGCCGACTCGGTCGTTCGCCGGCGCCCCCGTCGCCGGAGCCCGATGAAGGGAGCTAGTCCCGGAAATTGACGTACTGGAGGGGCAGCCGAAAGTCGAGCTCCTTGAGGTGCGCGATGGCGGCCTGCAAATCGTCGCGCTTCTTGCCCTGGATGCGGAGCTGGTCGCCCTGAATCTGTACTTGCACCTTGAGCTTGGTGTCTCGGAGCGATTTCGAGAGCTCTTTGGCGGCGTCCTGGGGGATCCCGGCGTTGAGCGAGAACGCCGCTCGTGATCGAGCTCCCGCAGCGGGTTTGATCTCTCCGCCGCTGATGGCTTTCAAGGAGATCTTGCGCTTGACGAGCTTGTCCTTGAGGACGTCGATGGCTGCCTCGGTTCGACCGTCCGAGGCGGACTCGACCGTGATGGAGTCGTCGGTGAGCTGGATCTCGGTGTCGGTGCCGCGGAAGTCGTAGCGGGTGGTCGTTTCTCGGCGCGCCTGATCGACCGCGTTTCGAACTTCCTGCATGTCGAGCTCCGAGACAACGTCAAAGGTAGGCATGCGGCAACGGTATCAGAGGTAGACCCCACTTTGGTACTCGCCCTCGCCCTCGCCACGCTCGAGTTGGCGGGTGCGGACCTCGGCGAGCTGCGCTTGCGCAGCCAGCTGTTGGGACATGAGGCTGGCCTGGATTCCGTGGAACAGGCCTTCGAGCCATCCCACCAGCTGAGCCTGGGCGATCCTCAGCTCGGATTCGGTGGGCGCATCGGAAGTCAGCGGCTGGAAGATCTCCTGGAACTCGTCCCGGAGATCCTCGGACAGCACGCCGGCGAGCTCGGCCAGCGATCGCTCGTGAACCTCCAGGAGGCGCCGGCGCCCGGCCTCGTCGAGAGGCGCCTGGCGCACCTCATCGAGCATCGCTCGAGTCATGGAGGCAATCCGAATGATCTTGGTCGGTTCGGACACGGCGGGCTCGTCGCCGGAATCGGCAACCGGGGCGGGGCGCAACGGCTCGGCCGGTTCTTCCTCTTGCATGGAGGGGAGGTTAGCTCACGCCGAATTGATCACCGCCGAGCGGCTCGCTGAAGCTTCTCGGCGAGCAGCCGCAAGAGGAACTCCTCGTCGCTGCCGGGTCGGTCGGTGATCATCACCTTGGGATACAGATGCCGAGCCAGTTTGGCTGCCAGCCGTTGGCGGGCGCTTTCAGTCATGTCGGGCCGGCGTTCGAAGTAGCGGCGGACGACGGTGACCTCATCGTCGCTCACCCGCGTCACGTCCCAGGGCGTCTCCATGGGAAGCCGAACGCCGCTGAGGTAGGAAAGGGTCCCCGTCATCTCCTTGTCGCGTACAACGATGGTTCCCGCCGCCACGTCACCAACACGCTGATTGAGCTCTGTCGAGCCGATGGCGACCAGGCCGACGCCGTAGAGGAGCGGGAGGAAGTCAACCAGGCGGAAGACGTTGCGGGTGAGGGCCGCGCCCCAGCCAACCGGCTGCCCGGTGAGCGTGAGTGTCCGAAGGCCGACCGCACTTTTGCCCGGCGTCTGGCCCGACCGCCACACCTCGAACGCGGCTGGGGCCACCAAAACGAGGGCGAGCAGTTCCGTGATTGCGAGAGAAACAGCCAAGAAGTCGGAGACACCCAGCAGCGCTGCGCTGAGGACGAGAAAGGAGAGGAACCAGACGCCGAGGATGATGGTCAGGTCGATGGCGCCTGCCATCGAGCGTGAGGCCAGCCCCGCTAGCGTGAGCTCGATCGCAACCCCTTCCGGTGTCGCGATCCGGATTCGATCCTCAACCGATGGGGACAACCGCACAGATGAACCTTAAACGATTCGAAGACGAGCGCAGAGGAGACTGGGAGGCTCTCGAGCGGTTGGCGTCGATTTCCGACCCGGCCCGGCTGGGTCCCTCCGGAGTTCGCCGTCGGGCGCGCCTCTACCGGAGCGCCGCTGCCGACCTGGCCTACGCTCGCAATCACTACCCGCACGATGCGGTCGTCGATGAGCTGGAGCGGGTTGTTTCGATGGCGCGAACCGCCGTGTATGACTCGACAACCGAACGTCCGGGAACGGTTCGGGAATACCTCTGGACCGGCTACTGGCAGGACCTGTGGGCTCGTCGCCGGATCCTGGTGGTCACAGCTCTGTTCTTCTTCGGCTCGGTGGCGTTCGGGGCATTTCTCGCTCAGACGAATCCGGACGGAGCCACCGTTCTGGTTCCGGAGGATTTCCTGTGGATCACCGAGGCGCCAACCACTGATCAGGAACTGGGCGCCCTCGATCTCGCCGGCTTCTCTTTGTTCATTCTGACGAACAACATCCGGGTCACGGTGTTTTCCTTCGTGCTCGGCGTCTCGTTCGGAGTGCTCACCGCCGCTCTCCTCGCCTATAACGGGGTTGTCTTCGGTGCGATCGGAGCGCTGGCCGTCTCTGCCGGCAACGGCGAGGTGGCATGGGAGGCGGTGGTCGGGCACGGGATGCTCGAGCTGTCGTGCATCGTGGTTGGATCGACGGCGGGGGCCAGCCTCGGTTGGCGGATGCTCAATCGAGGGCACTATCGGCTGGGCGAGGCGCTACGTGTCGAAGGCTCGACGGCCTTCAAATTGGCACTGGGCACGGCCCCGTGGCTGGTGGTAGCCGGCCTGCTCGAGGGGTTTCTCTCCCGGACCGGAACGGACTGGGTGCCGGCCACGATCGTCGGGGTCATCGCCGCGGCGGCGTATTGGGGCATGTTTGTGTGGCGGGGTCGCATCCCACCGGAAAGCAGCGTCATCGATCGACGTCAGATCACCAGGCCGGTCAAAGTCGAGCCGACGACTTCGCGGTGAGATAGGCGTTGACGCAGCGAGCGCTGAAATGGTGATGATGGGCATCGATGACCGCGGCCCCCGCGTGGCGCAACCGCTGCTTGACGAGCGCCCGCTCTTGGCGCACTTCCAAAGCAACTGCCGCACGGTATGTGTCGGCGGCGATGCGTGGCATGGTCGCCAGCACCTCGTCGACTCCCGTATCGGTGATGCTGGCCACCACCACGGCATGTCGGCGGACGAGCAGCGGCACCCCCGCAATGAGCGACCGCGCCGCGGCGAGATCGACGAGGTCCGTGAGGACCAACACGAAAGCCCGCTTCGATGATCCCACCTCGGAAAAAGCCGCGTCGTAGTTGCTGTCATGCTCCGATGGCTCCAGGTCGAAGATCGCTCGCACGACGGCGTCTCCGCCGCCCCGCGACGGGCGCACGTTCCTCAGGATGGCTCTGTCGAAAGCGACCACGCCTGCCCGATCGCCGACTTCGTCGGCGACGAGCGCAACCGCCGTCGCTGCGTCGACGGCCGCATCCAAACGTGTGGCATTGCCCAGCGGTGCGGCCATCAGACGGCCGGCGTCGATGACGACGATCACTTCACGGTCCTGATCCACCCGAAACTGATTGCTCATCGGACGGCCCGTGCGGGCCGTTGCTCGCCAGTTCACCTGGCGAATGTCGTCGTCCGGTTGGTAGTCCCGTATCGATTCGAACTCCGTGCCCAACCCTATGCGACCCTGCGCGCGGCTCCCGTCGTCGGATGTTCGTCCGGTACGCACCGACATCACCAGCCGGTAGGCCGCCGGCATGTCGGGATAGACCACGACCGACCTGTCGGCGCCGACGCGGTGGCGCGTGGACGCCAGGCCGAGGAGGCCGGTGCGCCGTACAGCTGGGCTCGGCAGGATGTGGTGTCCCCTGCGCAGCGCAGTGACCGATGTCCTGAGCGTCCCGAGACGTGCCTCTTGGGTCTCGAGTCGGAGATCGGGCACACTTGGTTGGTAGAGCTCGACGGTGCCGGGGAGCGAGTCGAGGGCGAGCTCGAGGTCAGCAGGCACGCCCCGCGAAAGAAGCTTGGGAACCCGCTGCACCACTGCGGGCATCTCGCGCACGCTCCACCCGTCGACGGCGGCCGCGACCAAAACAGAGAGAAACAAGACCAGCGGCCACGGGGCCGGCACGACCAGCGCCGTTGCCGCGGCCAGCGCCAGCAGCACAGCCGTGCGGAGGGTGGGGATCATCGGGGGACAGGCACCGAGCCGATGGCGGCTGAGATCGCGTCGTCGGCTCGATACCGGTCGAGCTCGGCCTCGGGCCGGATCAAGAGGCGATGGCGCAGAACGGCCGGCGCCACCCGCACCACATCGTCCGGTACCACGAACTCCCGGCCGCTCATTCGTGCTGCGGCCCGGGCCGCCGCCAGTAGGTGAACGGCGGCGCGAGGACTGGCGCCGAGCTCAACCGCAGGCAGCTCGCGGGTCTTGCGGACAATGGCTGACACGTATCCGAGAACAGCTTCGCTGGTGACGGTTTCGTCGACGAGAACCTTGAGCCGAGCCAAGCCGGCCGGGTCGGTGATGGGGGAGACGTCGTCGAGCGTGGACGACCGGAGTCCGGTCCGAACGATCCGAAGCATGTCCAACTCGTGGTCAGCCGTCGGATAGGTCACCAACACCTTGATGAGGAAACGGTCGAGCTGTGCCTCGGGGAGTGGATACGTCCCCTCGTATTCGATGGGGTTCTGGGTGGCCACGACCATGAACGGCTCCGGCAGAGGGTGCGTCGTTCCGTCCACTGAGACTTGGCCCTCCCCCATGGCCTCGAGAAGCGCAGATTGGGTCTTGGGCGGGGTGCGGTTGATCTCGTCGGCCAAGAGGACGTTGGTGAAGACAGGCCCAGGGCGAAAGGAAAGCGATCCGCCCTGTAGCGTGACGGTCCCCGTGAGATCCGACGGCAACATGTCAGGAGTGAATTGCGCTCGCGTGAAACCCACTCCCAGTGCCCGAGCCGCGGCGTTGGCGGTGAGGGTCTTGGCCGTCCCGGGCACCCCCTCGAGCAGCACGTGGCCGCCGACGGCGAGGGCGACCAGCATCATGTCGACGACGAGTCCCTGACCGACCACCACTTTTCCGACCTCTTGGTGGAGGCGTTCACGTAGTTGTTGCACTCTGTTCCTCCAGGCCGGTGACGTTAGCTTCTCGGACCGCGCCGGCCGGCCGCTGCAGAACGGCATGGGCCACCCCGACCGCAATGGCATCTTCCTCGGTTCGTACCGCCCGAAACAGGGCGGCCGCGTCATTCGGGCGAACCCCGATCCGGGGCGCCTCGGCAAGCAGGTCCGACGGGGGATCAGAGGGGCTCCGTCCGAGGCGGGCCGCCAGCAGCGAACGACCCGACGATTGCAGAGGCTCGAGAGCGGTGGGGTCGGTGCGGGCAAGAGTGTCGCCGACCGAGTCGACGAACAGGTGCCGGGGTGGGCCGAGGAGGCGCTGGGTGTCTTCGGCGGGTCGCCAACGGATTCCAACCGACATCATGGCGACGGCCGCCGCACCTACCAGGAGAGCCAGCGTCCACCGGAGTTGGCTGGTGAGAATCTCGGCGCCCCCGAATGCCGAGGTGAACCCGTGGGCGTACTCGATGAAGCCGGTGGCCCTCCCGTCGGTGATGGCCACCGCGAAGGCCGCGTTGTCACTGAGGGGGAGGCCATCGTTGAGCAGAAACTCCGAGTCGGCGATGGCCACGATCTCGCCGCTCCCCACCGGAATCAGCAAGGCGAAGGGAGCGTCGCGTTCCCCGGCAAGTACCTGGGCGCCCGTCCGGGGATTCCACAACCAGCGTGCCGGGCCTGTGATCAAGCCCGTATCCGGCTCGATGACCCCGGCGGCGATCTTATGCGTCGTTCCGGTTTGGTCGAACGCCGGTTGGGGAGCTTCGTCGAGGAGTTGCCCGAGCTCGCCGGCCCGGGTTGTGACAACCAGTCGCCCGCCGGAGTCCACAAACCGGCGCAGCCGGTCGATATCGGTGAGGAAGAGGGGGGCGTCGATGAGCATGATCGTCTCGTCCGGATCGAGAGGCGTGGTGAGCTTGGTGATACGTCGCACGGCCTGCCCGTTCTGCTCGAGGAGCTCGGCCAGCGCCGCCGTTCCGGATCCCCGAGTCGAGAACGACGATCCCTCCGGGCCCGTTTGGAAGCCTGGCGGGAGTAGCTCGTCGGCGAGAGCCAGTCCCACATTGAGTGCGACGAGGGCTGCCGCAGCCACGATGAGGCGCCGCTTGACCTGCGGTCTCATCGGCGTGCTCCTCGGAGAACGGTGGACCACGTGGCGCGGCTTTCGCCTTCTTGCTCGGCCGTGGCCGGTTGACCGCCGTAGACGATCCGCTCGAACGTCCCGGCGAGCCGATCGAACTCCTCGATGCCCAGCTCTTCAGAGATGCCGCCGTTGGTCGTGACCTCGCCCGCGCTGATGAGCCCGGCCCTGCCGAGGCGGGCGACGCCGGCTTTGAACCGCACACGGATGGCGGTTGCGAAATCCCCCCTGGCAGCGGCAGCGTCGGCCTCGGCGAACAGCTCGGCTGGGTCGCGGGCAAGTGATTCCTCTTGGGCGCCGGCCTCCGCCGGCTTGGCGCGTACCGTTCGCCGGCCGACGAGCCATCGAACGGCCAACCCGATCATGACGAGCACGCCGACGGCGAGCCCCATCTGGAGCGCGGTTCCCAATGCCGCCAATCCGCTCGCCGGGTTCTCTGCCGCGCTGGGCGAGCTTGGCTCGCCGTCGAGGCCGTTGGCACCGGCGGATGGTGCTCCACCTTCGTCTGTCGGCGAGCCCGGGTTTCCGTTGGCTCCGGCGCCCCCGCTACCGCTGCCGTCGGCGGTGCCGCCGTTACCGGGGCTCGTGTCTTGGTTGCTGCTCGGTTGGAACGTGTCGTCCCACCAGCTGGAGAATCTGTCCCACAGGGTGGGCCGGGTCTCTCCGAATCGGGGCTCGTCGAGGATTCGCTCGGCCCGCTCGCGCTGTGACGCGCCGTCGATGACCTGAACCGAGAATGCGACCGGCCCGAGCGCGAGTGTTGCCACCAGCAGTCCGATGAGTGCGAGGGTGCGCATCATGAGGGAGCCCATCGCCGTCTGGTGTCCTCGACCATGGTGGCGTCGGCGATCAGCAGGTCGACATCGAGTGCCTCGGCCCGCACCCGCAGGTCGGTGAAGAGCACGGCACGCGCCGCCAAAGTGACGGGCCAGACGAGTGTGGCGATGATCACGGTGAGCGCGACTGCCATCAGCCGCGTCGAGTTGGGTTGAAGTGAATAGGGGAGAAAGCCCGGCAATGCCAGGGCAACTGCGAGACCCGCCATCACGCGGAAGCACCACAGCGTGGCTGTGAATGCAATCACCCTGGCGAAGTCGGTCTTCACGAGATCGACTGAGCGACGGAGTGCATCGAGTGCATCTTGCCGTTCGTTCACGACCGCCGGTTGCGCCACGGCGCCCAGGGCCGCGGCAATGAGGCCTGGGATGATGAAGAGCAAGAGACCGGCCGCCACTGCCACCATGTAGATCGCCCCGCTGAGAGCAA
>JBFGJH010000013.1:0-62083 GCA_041577335.1 Acidimicrobiia bacterium
CTGGCGCCCGACTTCGTGCCGATCTCCGAGTTGGGAGCCCATCCTGGCGCCGCACGAACAGACGCCGGTCGGGCGCGGCGGCCGTTGCCGCTGCCCTGCCAAGCCGTGAAGTGCCTGAGAACCGCGGGTACACCAGTTGGGGGTGCTCGAGGGGGCGGATCCCTCCGGCCCCCTCGACCCGGAGTTGCGGCGGCGTGTACGCCGCAACGACAGAACGAGTGCCGCCGAAGGGCGGCTCGACAAGAACTCGATCCGGGCCTGCTCGGATCGAAACGCCTCAGTCCGGGTCTGCTCGGATCGAAACGCCTCAGTCCGGGTCTGCTCGGATCGAAACGCCTCAGGTCGGCGGCTCAGCTCGGAGGCGCCAGGCGCCGACGATCACCGAACCCATACCTGCGATCAGGCCGATACCGATGAGGATGAGTCCGAGCGGCCGGACCAAAGAGAGCACGACCCAGAACGCGGCTCCCGCCAGAAAGTCGAGCGTCGGCGGTTGGGGTCGCCGCCAGAAGAAGCGCCCGATCGAGGTCGAAGCCGGAACGAAGCCGACGAGCACCGCCAGCGCAACGGCGGCGAGATAGGCCGCTGCCACGGGCGCAACGGCCAGGAGCGCCGGAACGGTCAGGTCGGCCGACGTGACGGCAAAACTGGCGACAAACGCCCCCATCACAATCGGCGGCACGACCAGGCTCACCACACCGACTCCCAGGCCAAGCCAGGGGCGTTTAGCTACCTCAGCGGCACGCTGAATGACCCTCGGCGCCAGCCATATCGCCAGCGCCCCCAGCCCCACGACGCTCAGCAGCGACAGGATCGTCGCCCCGAGCAGCAGCGCCCGAACTCGAATTGGCACAGGTAGTCGCCCCAGCTCGGTAGTGAGCCCGGCGACCTGAGCGGTTTCGGCGAGCTCGAGGTCGCCTCGATAGCGAAGATCTCCGCCCACGAATCCAGACACCACGATTGTCCGAGCGTTGACCTCGGCGTCAGCGCCTATCGTGCCGGCGACGCCGATCTCCGTCGCCATTTGGGCGCGCAGTTCTCGCCCAACGTCACCGGGCACTTCGAGATCCCAACCGAAACCGAGCACGTCGCGGCCCGTGCTGCCGCCGATGTGTGACCTGAGAGCAGCGACGGCGAGATCATCCCGGATCTCGCCATCCATCGTGACAGTCCCAGCGAGCACGCGCACGGAACCGAGCACTTCACCGGTGATGTTGATTTCTTGCGCCACGGCAAGCACATCGCCTTCCACAACTCCTTCGATGGTGACGTCGTTGAAGGAGGCGGCAATGAGATCACCTTCGATGCGGCCGCGGACAATCACCCGTTCCCCCGCGGCATACAGGTCCTCGGTGATCACGTCGGATTCTCTGACGATCACCAGATCAGAAGCCGCCGCTTCTGCGGTGACGCCCCCGAGTGGAGCCGCCACCGCCATCGCGAGCACGGCCAGCGCCAGTGACCGGCGTGGCCTAGAGCGAGGCTTCAAGAAAGTCGAGCAGCGGTCGCGCATAGATGCCCAACACGATGGTCGCCACCGAAATGATCGCCAGCATCCATCGAACCGATGGTGGAGCCTGCGGGGCGGCCTTGGGCGTGCCAGGAGTCTCGACCGGCTCACGGAAATACATGTCGACGATGACCCGAAGGTAGAAGAAGAAGGCGGCGACCGAAGCGACCAGCGCCAGGATGACGAGCCACTCCAGACCACCGATCCAGCCCTCTCTGAACACCCCAAACTTGGCAACGAACCCGGCCGTCACCGGCATCCCGGACATGGCGAGCATCATCAATCCCAGGGTTGCAGCGAGGAGCGGCGCTCGCCGAGCCAGTCCCACATATTCCTCGCGGGCCGAGCCAGACGATCCGGGCCCTGACACCGTGGCCGCAACGGTGAAGGCCGCTACCAGCTGGATCGTGTACACGGCCAGATAGAAGGAAACTGCGTAGCGACTGGCCGGGCCGGTCGCTATTCCAATCAGGATGAATCCTGCGTGGGCAATTCCCGAATAGGCCAACATGCGTCTTATGTCGCTCTGGGCGATGGCGAGAAGTGTGCCGACGACGATCGAGATGGCGGCAATGCCGGCCAGGGGAGCCTGCCAATCGTCGAGGAACGGGCCATACGCCTCCCAAACGATTCGGGCAAGCGCCGCGAATCCGCCGATCTTGGCGGCGGCTGCCATGAACCCGACCACCCCCGCAGGTGCCCCTTGGTAGACATCAGGCGCCCAAGCGTGGAACGGGGCTGCGGTGACTTTGAACAGCAGACCTGCCGCCATCAAGCCAAGGGCGACGAGTATCACCCCGGGCTTCGTGAACACCACCGAAGCGAGCGCGCTCGGCAACGCCACCAGGAAGAGGCTCCCAGTCCCCGCGAAGAACAGGGCCACCCCGTACAGAAAGATCGCTGACGCGAACGAGCCGAGGAGGAAATACTTCATGGCTGCCTCGTCGGCCAGGCGCCGTTCCCGGGTGATCCCTGCCAGGACGTACAAGCTGATCGATCCGATCTCGAGGCCGATGAACATCATCACCAAGTTGCCCGAAGACGCCAAGAACGAGAAGCCGATCGTCGCGATGAACATGAGGGCAAGCATCTCTGCCCCACGTCGGCCGAGCTCGCGCAACAGCGGCCATGCCGCCACCGTGGCGAGTCCCAGCACTGCGACCAGTAGGAACCGCACCACAATGGAGAGGCCATCGAGACGGGCCATGTTGAGGAAGAATTCTTGGCCGACGAGATCCGAGCGCCATTGCGCCCAGGTGAATGCCGCTGCGCCGCCTATTCCGACGATGGCCACGGCGGCGTGCACGTCGTGGTTGTCGGGCTTCGCCACGATGTCATAGGCCAATACCACCACCGCGGCCAGCAGCAGCACGATTTCGGGGGCGATTGCCAGCCACGAGGTTGAAGCGCCGAGAGCATCGAACATGCCTATTCCCCTCCTGCCGACAGATCGAGCGCAGGAAGCTCGTAGCTCGAAGTGGCTGCCACCCGTTCCAGGACCGCGTCGGTGGATGGCGAGATCCGATCGAGCAGGATGTTGGGATACAGGCCGAGCAGAATGATGAGGACGACGAGCGGAACAAACAGCGAGATTTCCCGAAGGTTGAGGTCGGAAAGGACCTTGTTTTCCTCTTTGGTCGGCTCACCTGTGAAGACCCGTTCGTATGCCCACAGCAAATAGATGGCGGCCAGGACCACTCCTGACGCCGCGATGATCGAGTAGACCGGCAATGTTGCATACGAACCGATCAAGATCAGGAACTCGCCAACGAACCCATTGAGACCGGGAAGACCGATCGAGGCAAACGCCATGAACAAGAACAGGCCTGCGAAGATCGGCATGATCTTCGCGAGCCCTCCGAAGTCGGCGATTGCCTTGGTGTGCCTCCGCTCATAGATCATCCCGACGAGCAGGAAGAGCGCCCCGGTGGTGAGACCGTGGTTGATCATCTGGATGACGCCGCCTTCGAGACCCGCCCGGGTGAGCGCAAAGATGCCGAGAACGATGAAGCCCAGGTGGCTCACCGACGAATAGGCGACCAGCTTCTTGAGGTCCGGTTGAACGATCGCAACGACTGCTCCGTACACGATGCCGATGACAGCGAGCGTCGCCATGATCGGTATCGCGTCGACGGTCGCCTGGGGGAACAACGGCAGGTTGAAACGGAGAAATCCGTAGGTGCCGAGTTTCAGCATCACCCCGGCCAGGATCACCGATCCAGCGGTCGGCGCCTGGACGTGTGCATCCGGCAGCCAGGTGTGGACAGGGAATATCGGCACCTTGATGGCAAAGGCAACGGCGAACCCTGCGAACAGCCAGCCTTGTGTTTGGCGCGTCAGCTCCAGATCGAGAAGATCGAGATAGTCGAATGACCACACTCCGGTTTGTTCGGCACTGAGGGCGCCCAGCGCAATGATTCCCGCCAACATGAGCGCCGATCCAAAGGCCGTGTACAGGAAGAACTTGATTGCGGCGTAGATCCGGTCCTCGGAACCCCAGATTCCGATGATGAAGTACATGGGAATCAGGATCGCCTCGAAAAAGACGAAAAAGACGATCAGGTCGAGCGACACGAACACGCCGATGAGTCCCGCCTCGAGCATCAACACCATTATCACGAACAGCTTGATGCGGTCGGTGATGGCCACCGACGCTGCCAAAGAGATGGGGATGAGGAGTGTGGTCAACAGGATCAAAGGCATGGCGATGCCATCAACGCCGACATGCCAGTTGATGCCCCATTCCGGGTACCAGGCTGCGAATTCCACAAACTGGAAATTCGCCGATGGCTCAAACTCGGCGAACAACAGGCCGGCGAGAGCGATCGGAAGCAGGCTGACGGCAACGCCGATGGGGAGGTGGAGCTCTTTACGAGCGGCCGGCACGATGGCGACCGCAGCGGCACCCACGATCGGGGTGACGATGAGGGCGGCCAGCAGTGGAAAACCCATCACAAGGCTCCTCTACTGAGCAGCCATATTGCCAGGCCCACTGCGGCCGCGGCCAGCGTCACCCCATACGTCCGAACGAACCCCGTCTGCAGCGGTCGCAGTGCAGTACCCAGGCGACTCGTCAGCCGGCCGACACCGTTGACGCTCCCATCAACGACCGCGTCGTCGAACCGAGCCGTCAGAAACGCAGCTCGTTTGCCCGGCAACACAATGGTTCGGCCAAACATCTGATCCACCCAGTACGCGTTCTCCCAAGCCAGGAAAGGACGTCGGGTGCGGTCGAGGAACCATTGCCGGAAGGCTCCGCCCCGGTAGTACACGAGCGTGGCAAGGCCAATGCCAATGATGCCGGCACTGCCTGACACGGCGGCCAGGAGCACGATCAGAGCGGACGACTCCAGGTGAGCCATCTGGATGCCCTCCAATGACGGTTCCAGGAAATGCTCCAAGGCCGGGTTGATCTTCGGCATGTTCACGAATCCGGCTACGGCAGCCAGCACAGCGAGAACAACCAGTGGGAGGGTCATGGTGCGCGGGGATTCGTGCGGCTCAACGCCCTCCTCCCAGCGCGGCTCGCCGAGAAACACCATGATGAACTGGCGAGTGATGTAGAACGCGGTGATGAGCGCAGTCACGATGCCGACCACCCACAAGACCATGAACCAGCCACCCGACGCGAACGCCGATGCGAGAACTTCGTCCTTCGACCAGAAGCCTGATAGCGGAAACAAACCAGCGATGGCAAGAGTGCCGACGCCCATGGTCCACGCGGTCACCGGCATTTTCTTGAGGAGCCCACCCATCTTGCGCATGTCTTGCTGGTCATGCATGCCATGGATCACGGACCCGGCAGCGAGGAACAAGAGCGCCTTGAAGAAGGCGTGCGTCATCAGGTGGAACAAGCCGGCCACGTATCCGGTGGCTCCGACCGCGAGAAACATGTAGCCGAGCTGACTGACCGTGGAATAGGCCAATACTTTCTTGATGTCGTTTTGGCCGATGGCGATGGTGGCGGCAACGAGCGCCGTGGCTGCTCCGACGGTGGCAACGACCACCGACGCCGTTCCGGAGAGCTGGAAGAGCGCCGCCGTTCTGGCGATCAGGTAGACGCCGGCCGTGACCATCGTGGCCGCGTGGATCAGAGCAGAAACCGGGGTGGGGCCTTCCATGGCGTCGGGGAGCCACACGTAGAGCGGGATCTGCGCCGACTTGCCCGCTGCTCCGACGAGGAACAGCAGACAGATCGCCGTCGCAGTACCTGCCGTGATGATCTCGCCGGGTAGCTCGAGCACCTCGCCCATCGAGAGGGTGCCGAACGACGTGAACACGATCATGAGGCCGACGATGAACCCGAGGTCGCCGATGCGGTTCACCACGAAGGCCTTCTTTCCGGCTGCGGCCGCCGACGGCTTGGTGTACCAGAAGCTGATGAGGAGGTAGGAGCACAGTCCGACGAGCTCCCAGCCGATGAACAGCATGGCGAAGTTGTTGGCCAGCACCAACGTCAGCATCGATGCGGCAAACAGGTTGAGGTATGTGAAGAACCGGGGAAAACGTTCGTCGCCATGCATATAGCCGACCGAGTAGATGTGGATCAACATGCCAACGCCGGTGACGATCAACGTCATGAACGCCGCCAAGGGATCCCATCGCAGCTCGAACGCGGCGCCTATGGACGGCATCCAGTCCCACAACATGACGGTCGTGGGATGGTGGGCGAGCTCTCCACCCGCAAACATGGGAATGGAGGCAACGATTGCCAACCCAAATGAACCGGCGATCGCCAACGTGGCCAACGCGCCAGATCTCGGCTCGCCGATGAACCGGCCGAAGAAGTGAAGGAAGATCGCCCCGAGCAGCGGCAACAGAATGATGAGTCCCAACAGGTTCTCGATGACGAACTCATACACCTCGTTCACGGCACGCCCCTTGCGAGCGATGCAGAGGAGCCAAAACCACCGAGCAGACCTGCGGCGAGCGCAGCCCCAGTAACGCGAGCATCAAAACCGCTTGGCAACCCTGATGACGGATAGGCGCGAGGCGCGAAACCGAGCTGGAGAATCGCGTCGCGATTCTCCAAAGGACCGTGGCAAGGCGCAGCGAGCGAAGGCAAGTGGCGTGCGGTCACGGTACCCCTATCCCTTCATCTCAGACAGGGCGTCGACATTGGCGGTGGTTCGAGTGTGGAACACGGCCACGATGATCGCCAGGCCGACAACCACTTCGGCGGCGGCCACCACCAGCACGAAGAAGACGGCAAGCTGTCCGTCGAGCACGCCATAGGCGCGCCCGGCGGCAACGAAGGTCAGGTTCACGGCGTTCAACATCAGCTCGACCGACATGAACATGATCAATGCGTTCCGGCGAGTCAACATGCCCACGGCGCCGATGAGAAACAACGCGGCGGCCAGCCCCATGTACCACGATGGGTCGAGATCAGGCATCTGACTTCTCCTTCCGCCGTCGGACAGGAGCAAAGAAGGCAAGAGCGATCGCGCCGATGGAGGCGACGATGAGGAGCAGCGACACCGCTTCGAATGGCAGCGCCCACACGCTGAACAACTGCTCGGCCACCGCCGCCATCGTCCCGTTGGGAGCTTCAGCCCCCGCAGGCGCCAGAGGAGTCCACGACCATTCGTCGGCGACGACGGCAGCCACGCCGAGGCCGACGGCCGCAGCGCCGACGATGAACACCAGGGGCCGTTGAAAACGGAGGGTTTCGCTGGTGTCTTCGGCTCGATCGACCCCGATGAGCATGATGACGAACAGGAAGAGTGTCATCACCGCCCCCGCATAAACGATGACCTGGACGGCCGCCACGAGATGAGCCAGATTCACGATGTAGAACACGGCGAGCGAGAACAACGTCGCCATCAGCCCCAATGCCGCATAGACAGGGTTCTTGGCGGTGACCATGGCGATGGCACCGGCCAGGGACACGGCCCCAAAAATGACGAAGAGCGCCGCTTCCATCAGCTCGACTGGTCCTTCTGCGGCGGCTCAGGGGGGCGCAGCCCGACTCCCGCCGATGGTGTCCATGCATCGATCCCGGTGTAGGCGGCTCTGCCTTGCGGTGATGTGGCCCGCATCCACCCATCGGCGTTGACGAGCTCTTGTAGGTTGGCGAGCGGATCGTTGGGGAACATGTGTGCCGGCGTGCCGTCTTCGCCCACCAACAGTTCGGTCTTCGTGTAGATGGCGTCCTCGCGGTTCGTCGTCGACATTTCGAAGAGCTGGGTCATGGTGATGGCCTCGGTCGGGCATGCTTCGACACACAATGCGCAGAAGATGCAGCGCAGCATGTTGATTTCGTACACAAACCCGTAACGCTCACCGGGGCTCACCGGCTGGTCTTCGGGGTTGTCGGCTCCTCGCACGTAGATGCACCGAGCCGGGCACGCACCGGCACAGAGCTCACACCCAATGCACTTCTCCATGCCGTCGGCATATCGGTTGAGGACATGGCGCCCGTGAAAGCGCGCCGGCTTCTCCCGAAACTCCTTGGGGTATTCCTGGGTGATCGCCCCTTTCCCGAACACGGTGTCGATCATTCGCCGAAACGTGACCGCCATGCCCTTGGCGAAATCTGTCAGCATCGTCCTCTCCCTGTCATGCCCAAGGCAATCCGAATGTGCGAACAGCGAGTACCAGCGTCGACAAGATCAACCAGGCGAGCGCCACGGGAATGAGGCGTTTCCAGCCGAGCTCCATGAGCTGGTCGTATCGCATTCGTGGCAGCGACGCTCGCAGCCAGATGTACACGAAGATGAGAACAAAGACCTTGGCGAAGAAGTAACCGATCGAAAGCAGCGTCGCCGGAATGCCATCGAGCTGGTCGAGGAAGGGCCCTCCCCAGCCACCAAGGAACAAACTGACGCCGATCGCCGACATCGTGAACATGTTGACGTATTCCGCCAGGAAGAACAGCGCGAAACGCATGCCCGAATACTCGGTGTGAAAGCCACCCACGATCTCCTGCTCAGCTTCTACGAGGTCGAACGGAGCGCGGTTCGTTTCGGCCACGGCCGCGATCGCGAACACGACGAACGGGATGAACAATGGAAGGATGTTCCACCGGGGAATGAAGCCTGCCCAGGTTCCTTGTTGCTGCTCGATGATCGAGACGACAGACAATGAGGCTTCTCCGCCTCCGGTGCGAGTGAGGGCCGTGTACATGGCGACCGATACGAGGGCCAAGCCCATGGCTGCCTCGTACGAGATCGCCTGAGCGGTGGCCCGAACGCCGCCCAGCAGCGGATACTTCGAGCCCGACGACCAGCCGGCCAGAACGATGCCGTAGACGGCAGTCGACGACACGGCCAGGATGAATAACAGGCCCACGTTGAGATCCATGGCATTGAGTGTGATCACCCGAAGTCCCTCCGACGTCTGCACGGTGAACGGCCGGCCAATCGGGATGACCAGGAACAGGAGGAAGGCCGTGATGACCGACAGTGCTGGAGCCAGGAGGTACGCCCCCAACTCGGCTTTCTTCGGGGTGATTTGTTCTTTGAAGAAGAGCTTGAGGCCGTCGGCCACCGTCTGGAGGATGCCGTGCGGGCCGGCCCGCATCGGCCCGAGTCGATCTTGCATGTCGGCGACGACTTTGCGTTCGACCCACACGAGGAGAACTGTGACGTTGAGTAGCAACCCGAAGATCGCCACGGTCTTTCCGAAGGTCAGCCAGAAGTCGAATTGATCCATCAGCGCACGGCCTTGACTCTGATGACCGGGTCGGTGCCGAGATGGGGGCCACCGGGCTGGTTGAACGGCACGTACAGCGTTCCCGGCGCCAATGAGTCATCGATTTGGACGGTCATCTGATGGCCGTTGATGGATATGAGCCCGCCCTCGGCCACGCCGACGGCTACCGAGTCCTCGGTGGACAGGTAGGCGGCCACGCCAGGTGCCAGATCGTGAAGAGATAGCCCGGCCCTCATCATCACGCCGTCGTCGTAGAGCGTGCGTGCGAGATGAAGCGTGAGCGGCGCCGATCTGGTCTCGATCTTGGCGTCAACCGGCACGTATTCGAATACCTCGGCGCCATTGAGCGGAACGACCACGCCGTCGGGCTCGTCCCAAGTGACCAGATCCCAGGTGACCCCACGGTAGGCGGGTGCCACACTGCCGATCTCTTTGGCGATCGCCTCCGCCGAAGCAAGGTGAATGGGCCGATCCATTGCGGTCGCCACGTCATCGAGAATCGACCAGTCCGCCCGAGCCTGACCGGGCCCAGGCACGACCTGGTTGACCTTCTGCACCCTGCCCTCGAGATTGGTGACCATCCCCTCCTTCTCGGTGGCGGTCAGCGCCGGGAAAACTACGTCGGCGTGCCGGACCGAATCGGTGACGAACAAGTCGATGGCCACCACGAACTCGGCCGCTTCGAGTGCTGCGGCTGCCGAGCCGCTGGGAACGTCGCGCACGGGATCGGCGCCGACGAGGAGCACCGATTTGATGGATCCCTCTGTGAGCCCGGTCAATATCTCGGCTGCTCCCTTGCCGGAGTGCTCAGGCACCTCCCACCCATCGAAGCCATCGCTTCCCAGGGCTACCCGGCCGGGCAGGAGGTTGGGAGCGACACCCATGTCGAGCGCACCAAACACGTTGCCACGTCGAGCCACCGGAAGCACCGTCGCCTCGGGAAGATCGCGTGCGAAGGCGGCGACGGCTTCGGCCAGAGCCGGGCTCTCGCAGTAGCCGCTGCGTCCAACGATGGCCACCACTGGGCCCTCGTTGAGGGCGGCCCGTGCCTCGGCAAACTCCTCGAGCCCCGCCGCTAGGCGCCGAAGCACATCAGGCCCGGTGCCGGGTTGATATCCGAATTTGTGGGTAGCCCGGTCGTCGAGCCCGGTAGCTCGCGGGTGAACGACGATGAGTGTTGCTCCCAGTTCTTGCGCCGCCCGTCTAACGCGGAGGTACAGGGTCCCCAACTCCTCTTTGAGGTCGGGACCCCACACCAAGATCGTTTTGGCCCGCTCGAGGTCGGAGATTTGGCCCCGGCCGGCGACGGCGGCGAGAAACTGCGGTTCGAGACCATCGTCCATTTGCGCGTCGAGATGGTTGGAGCCAAGTGCGACTCGCATGAACTTGGCAAGGGCATACGCATCTTCGTTGGTGCCGCGTGCGCCGCCGAGCGCCGCCACGGCGTGGCCGCCGTGCTCCTCGGTGATCGCGCCGAGGCGGTCGGCGACCTCCTGCAGGGCTTCCGACCAGGTGGCTTCGCGAAGCTCACCCTCGGCGTCGCGTAGCAACGGCGTTGTGAGCCGATCCGGACTGTTGATGTACTCGAATCCGAAGCGGCATTTGTCCGACAACCAGCCGTGATTGGTGGCGTCGTTGTCGACACCAAGGAAGCGAAGTATCTCGTTTTGGGACGCCTGGACCGTCATCGAGTCACCTGCGGTGCAATGCATGCAGGTTGAGCCGACGGCGCGAAGATCCCAAGGTCGAGCACGGAACCGGTAGGCGGTGGCGGTGAGCGCCCCGACCGGACAGATCTGGACGGTGTTGCCACTGAAATACGAGGAGAACGGCAAGTCGGGGAAGGTCCTGATCTGGGTGTTGTTGCCTCGTTCCTGGAACTCGATGAGCGGGTCACCGGAGATCTCCTCGGAGAATCGTGTGCAACGAGCGCAGAGAATGCATCGTTCCCGATCGAGGAGCACGAGATCCGAGATCGGGATGGGCTTTTCGTAATGACGCTTCTCTTCGACGAATCGACTTTCGGCGGGGCCGTGCGACATTGTCTGGTCTTGGAGAGGGCACTCTCCGCCCTTGTCACATACCGGGCAGTCAAGCGGGTGGTTGATGAGCAGAAATTCGAGGATGTCTTCTTGGGCCTTCTTGGCTACCTCGGATTGGGTGTGGACGATCATCCCGTCGCCGACGGGGGTCGTGCAGGCAGGCACGAGAGCTACTCCGCGGGGGCCTTCGACCTCGACCAGGCACATCCGGCACATGCCAACGGGCTGCATGCGGGGATGCCAACAGAATCGGGGGATGTAGGTGCCGGTGTCCTCGGCTGCCTTGATGAGAAGCTCGCCGGGGCGCACCGAACGATCCGTCCCATCGATCGTGATCGAGATGAGCTCCGGTGCCACGTCGTCGCTCACCCTTCGCCTCCGATTGTGACGGGAACCTGGTTGGCCGATCGGGCGTAAGCCTCGGCCTCGTCTCGGAAGTGTTCGAGGATCGACTTCACTGCCGAAACGGCCGATGGCCCCAGAGGGCAGATCGTGGTCTGCTTGGGAGGCCATCCGAGCCCGATCGAAATGCCATCGGAGACGTCGTGCAGAAGGTCGAGGTCGACCTCCCGGCCGCCACCATTCAGCATCCTCTGCAGGATCATGTCGAGCCAGGTCGTGCCTTCTCGGCAGGGGGTGCACTGGCCACACGATTCCTCTGCAAAGAACCGGACGAGTCGTTCCGCGGCGGCAACGACGTTGGTCGTGTGGTCCATCACGATGATCGCGCCCGAACCAAGCATCGACCCGGCCGCGGCACAATCGGCCTTGGTTATGGGATCATCGAGGTGGAGGCTAGGCACGAACCAGGGAGCCGAGGCGCCTCCCGGGATCCACGCCTTCAGGTCGTTGTCGTCGCGAATTCCACCTGCGACATCGTAGATGAGTTCGCGCCAGGTGATTCCGTGGGGAAGCTCGTAGTTGCCGGGTTTCTTCACGTGCCCCGAGACGGAGGCGAGGAACGTGCCCGTGTCTTCGCAGGCACTGAGCTCCTTGTACCACTCGGGGCCGTGGTTGATGATATGCGGCAGATTGGCGATCGTCTCGACGTTGTTGACAATGGTGGGCATCATGTAAAGGCCCTTGGCGGCGGGGAAATAGGGAGGCTTGAGCCGAGGCTCACCGCGCTTTCCCTCCAGCGAATTGAGAAGGGCGGTCTCTTCACCGCAGATGTAGGCGCCGGCTCCGAGGTGGACCGTGACTTCGAGGTCATAGTCGGTCCCGAATATGCCTTTGCCGAGCAGGCCTTCGGAGTAGGCATCATCCACGGCCTGCTGCACGCGGCGGGCCGGTTTGGGGTATTCGCCTCTGATGTAGATGAAGGCTTCGTGCACTTCGTTGGCAAACGCGGCGATGATGATGCCCTCGATGAGCTGGTGCGGGTCGCGTTCGAGAAGCTGGCGGTCTTTGAAGGTACCCGGCTCCGACTCGTCGCCGTTGACGACCAGGTAGGAGGGCCGCGGTGGGGCAAGAAACGACCACTTCATGCCGGTCGAGAACAACGCTCCTCCTCGACCGATGAGGCCCGAATCCTTCACGATTTCGACCAGCTCGTCGCGGGTTTTGGCCAAGGAGGCTTTGGCCGCCTCATAACCACCCGAGGCGACATACCGCTGGTACGTGTGCGAATCGGAGGGATGCTCCTCCATCAGCTTGGTGATCACCTTCGGATAGCTCACGAACCTCTCCCTGGCTCGAGTGCGGGACTGTTCTCGGCTGCGGTACCAAACGGCGGAAACGCCGGGTAAGGGCCAACGGCGGCGTTGTCCTCCTTGATCGCCCAATCAAAGCTCGTCCGGCCTCCGAAGAGGGTCTGCATCTCGTCGGTGTTGATCGTCTCAGGCTTGCCGTTCCGCAGCCATTGGACCAGCTCCGTTGCCTTCTCTGCGCTCAGCCCCTCGATGAGCTCATAGTTGACCAAACAAGCCGGAGCGCCGCCACAAGCACCGATGCACTCGGCGTGTTCAACGGCGATCTCTCCGTCGGTCTCACCGGCCGGCACTCCCGACGCCTGCTCCAAGGCCGCCAGCACGTCATCTGCCCCCATCAGGAAACACGAGATGGAGGTGCACATCGAGATGAGGTACTTGCCGATGGGCTCCTGTTTGTACATCACATAGAACGACGCCACCGATTGGACTTGGGCGGGCGTGATCCCGATGAGCTCGGCCACCGTCCGCATCCCCTCTTCTGAGAGGTAACCGTCCTCCCGCATGGCGAGGTACAGCATCGGCATCAGCGCCGATCGTCGATCGGGGTACTTGGAGATGATGGCGTCGGCGCGCTCGAGCGTCTCAGGAGACCAGGTCACGGTCTGCTCCTGCGGAGCAGCATGCAGTATGCTGCTCCTTCTGAGCTCCGTGATCCGACAGGTCCGGTCGCAGTTTCGTAGGACGAAACTGCAATCCGATGACACGAATCGAAGATTCGTGTCATCGGTCGACGTCCCCCATCACCGGATCGAGACTCGCCAGAGACGCCACTGTGTCAGCAACGAGTGAGTCGGCCAGCAAGATCGGGATCGACTGGAGGTTGGCAAACGAGGGCGCCCTGGTGTGCATCCGGAGCGGTCGGCTACCACCGTCCGAGACCAGGTAGCAGCCGAGCTCGCCGCGAGGAGACTCGATGGCAACATACGTCTCGCCTTCCGGCACCTTGAAACCGTCGGTATGGATCTTGAAGTGGTGGATCAATGCTTCCATCGACTCGTCGATTCGTTTGCGAGGTGGAGGCACCACCTTGCGGTCGTCAGTCTTGTAGTCGCCAGGCGGCATCGAGTTGGCCACCTGGCGGACAATGCGCAGAGATTCATGGATCTCGTTCACTTTGACGCGGTATCGATCGTACGAATCGCCGCGACTCCCCACGGCGACGTCGAATTCGTACTGTTCGATGCCGGAGTAGGGCATCAGCTTGCGAAGGTCGTGGGCGTAGCCGGTGGATCGCAACGTTGGCCCGGTGATGGAGTAGGCAAGGCACTCTTCGGTGGTGATGACGCCCACATCGCGGGTGCGGCGCAGCCAGATGGGATTCGCCTTGAGCAGGTCGTCATAGTCGGCGAGCTTGCCTGGCATGGTGTCGAGGATTTCCTCGACGTCGTCCTCCCAGTCGGGTGGGAGGTCGGCGGCCAAACCTCCCGGGCGAATGAAGTTGTGGTTCATCCGCAGCCCGGTCGTCTTCTCGAAGAATGCCAGGATCATCTCTCGCTCCCGGAACCCGTACAGCATCATGGACAGCGCCCCGACGTCCATGCCATTGGTCGCCAAGGCCACGAGATGGCTCGAGATGCGATTCAGCTCCGTGAGGAGTATCCGCATTGCTTGGGCGCGTGGGGGGATATCGATTCCGAGTAGCTGTTCCACGGCCAGCGAAAAGCACAATTCGTTGTGCAGCGGCGCCAGGTAGTCCATGCGAGTGACGTTGGTGGGGCCCTGCATGAAAGTGAGAGTTTCGCCGGTCTTCTCCATTCCGGTGTGCAGATAGCCGATGATCGGCTTGACACGTCGCACGATTTCGCCCTCTAGCTCGAGATGGAGCCGCAACACACCGTGGGTTGACGGGTGTTGCGGGCCCATGTTGATGATCATGCGATCGTCCTCGTCGATGTCTTCTTCGTAGAGGACGTCGTCGACAATCCGAGTTCCGAGCTGTTCCTTGAGCCGCTCTGCCGTTTCCTCGGGTCGCATGCTCTGACGGCCTTCGGAGGTGCCTTGCACCATCCACGCCGGATCAGGTTCTTCGGTCCCGCTGACCCATACGACTTCTTCTCGCGTGTCTTTGGTGTCGGTCATCAGGTCACCTTGTTCGCTTCTTTGAACTGAACGGGCACGTCTCCGACGCCGAAGTCCTTGCGAAGTGGGTGTCCTTCCCACTCATCCGGCATCAAGATCCTGGTCAAGTCCGGATGGCCTTCGAATGTGATTCCGAACATGTCGTAGACCTCGCGCTCGAAGAAATTGGCGCCGGGATACACGGGAACGAGGGAGGGGATGGTCGTGTCGTCGGCGGGCACGGGGCACAGGACCCGCACGCGGAGGCTGTGAGCAATGGAGAGAAGGTTGGTGACGACCTCAAAACGGATGCGACGCACCCGGAGGTAGTCGACGGCGGTGAGGTCGGCGAGCATCTCAAATCCTGCCTCGTGCGCCGCGTGGGCGAACTCGGCCTGCCGCTCCTTGGGTAAAACTACGACGTGTTGACCGTGCGACAGATGCCAGTGCGCATCGTCGAACGCCGCCACGAGCGCAGCGAGAATCGGCGGCTCCGGCAGCGGGCGCGGCGCGACTGCATCGACTGAAGGCTCCACGTCGCTCGGTTCGATGGTCTCGTCAGACACGCGCCAGCTCCCCGCTCATGATCTTGTCATGAAGAGTCAGAATCCCGTGCATGAGCGATTGTGGTCCGGGCGGGCACCCAGGAATGTAGATGTCGACAGGCACGATCTGGTCGACACCTTGCACGAGCGCGTAGTTGTTGAACATGCCACCGGAGGAGGCACAGGCACCCATCGAGATCACCCATTTGGGCTCCGGCATCTGGTCGTATACCTGGCGGAGCACCGGCGCCATCTTCTGGGATACACGGCCGGCGACGATCATGAGGTCGGCTTGGCGGGGCGATGCTCGGAACACCTCCATGCCGAAGCGAGCCAAATCGTAATGGGCGGTGCCGGTGGCCATCATCTCGATGGCACAACACGCCAATCCGAAGGTGGCAGGGAACATTGATCGAGTTTGCGCCCATCGGGCAACCTTGTTGATGGACGCCGTGAGAACCCCCGGCACCTGGGGTGTGTCTGCCATCAGGCAGCCTCGACCGGAGACATCTCGGGCTCGATGCTGTCCTGGACACGCCGCTCACGTAGCGGAACATTCCAGTCGAGTGCGCCTCTCCCCCACACGTACAAGAGCGTTCCCATGACCAACAGAGTGAAAATGAAGATCTCGAGGACGCCTTTCCACCCGAACGACGGGTCAGGGAACACGACGGCCCACGCAAAGAGGAAGATGATCTCGACATCGAAGATCACAAACAGCATCGCGACGAGGTAGAACTGGATCGGGAAGCGGTGCGTGGGCTCGACCTCGGGCACGATGCCGCACTCGTAGGGTGCGAGTTTCTCCGGTGTCGGGTTCTTGGGGGACATCACCCAGGAGAGAGACAGCGCGGCGATCACAAACCCAAGCGCTAGCAGGAACATGATCGCTATCGGCAAGTACGCCGGAAGGTCCACCCAGAATCCTCTCTTCTTCCCTGCCAGATTAGGAAATCAGGGGCCAATCCCAAAAACGGCCGGACGGGCAGTCGTCAGCCTACGGTCTCGCCGCACGGGCACGGGTATTCGATTCCATTACGGCCCGGCCGCGCCTCGTGATATTGAAAGAACACCATCGTGTCGAGGGTGTCGCAATGTGCTGCAACCGCCACCGATTCCATCTCGGAACCGTTGGGGTAGAGAACCTGGCGAAGCCTTTGCGCCTCGGTTCGTATCTGATCGAGGCTGCGCCGACTGCGTGCCAGGACCGGCACGGGCGCTCGCTGCGAGCGAAGCGACTCGTGGTAGCGCCACCGTGTCAGCAACTCGTCGAGTGTCGATTCCATCACGGGATGGAGAGGCATGCCGACAAGTTACCAAGCGAGACGCCGCTCCGCCCGGGAAGACGCTCCGTGTCGCACCCATCGAATCGATGCGGCTCGAGACGACCTTGGCACGGTGGATCGACTCCCCTGCCCCATCGTCGCCATCGACCACTTCTCGGCGGCCGATCCTGCGCCATGTGGTCGAGCGTCACCATCACCCGCCGGGGCGGCGTTCACCACCGCCGGGTCGCCGTAGCCAGGCAGCCGCAGAATCATGTGACGAGACGGGCGACCAACGAGGCCATCCGTCGGCTCAACCGGAGTCCGCGCTCGCCCCTAATCGCAGCCTGTGAGCGAGGCGAGCGAATCGGTGGCTGCGACGTGAGCCACCGTGGCGCTCCGCCAGCCCCACTCGTCGCGATCCACCGAGGAGCCTGCGTCTGCAAGTACGGCAGCCAAAAGGCACGGGTTGTCGACCTGGTCGACGGAGGCGACGAGGGTGGGGATCGCATCAGGCCCGAGGTTGGCGACGTACTCGTAGTCGAGTTCTGCTCCTTCGAGGTGGCGATCGATATTGACGGCCACGATCACGGCATCCGGGTTCACCGTCGTGAGCGCGCCGATGAACACGAGACCGGAGACCAATAGTCCCAGCGCGAACCCGGACCGATCGCGCCGCAGCACAGTGGCGAGCAAGAGCACCAGCACCACCGCCGTCCAGCCCATGAACACCGACGTATAGAAGCGAAGCTCGGTGAGGCCGAACACCTCGGTGTAGAGCCGCATACGGACAGCCGCCGACGCAACGATCAGCATCGTCAAGAGCACGAGCGATACAGCGCCAACATCGACAAGTTTGGCTTTGCTTTCGGACCTGTCCACAAACCAGTCGGCAACAGCGATCAGCACAACCACGAGCACGGCCACTGCCACCATCTCAAAGAACCCGCGACGGGCATATTCCGAATATGTGAGGTCAACGACGTCGAGAACACTCGCCCCACCGAACAAGTATCGAACCTGCACGGCAACAAAGGCGGCGAAGAGGAGAATCACCGCAGCCAGGCCCGTGGCCACCGGCACAGCGGGTACGACCGGCCGCTGTGCCAATGCCCACCGGTCGCGAAAACCAGATCGAACGGCGCGTACGCATCCCACGGCCACGAGGGCCAGCAGCAGCGATGTCGCGAGCCGGCTCACGAACCGCGCAACCTCCACGTCGATCGAAAACACGCGCGAGACGTACTCGGCAAAGACGGCGTCGGCCGCAACGAACAGCGCCAGGAACAACGCCAATACGGGTATGGCTGCCGCCAGACCGATGAGCGCCGGGCGAATCCGGCTGAAGCCCGAGGCCGGGCGCATGACTGCGGCGTCGTAGCGGAGAAACCTGCCAGCACCTTCAACGATCCCGGAGGCCGCGCCTCCTCCCCGCCAGACGTAGTCGGTGAGCGTCCACGACCGGAGGGGAGCCCCTTCATAGAGCCGGACACTGATGGCGATGATCACCGAATATGCGAACAGGCTCAACGCTCCCAGTGTTGCCGATGAACGCCACGCAATCGCCAGCGCCATGAAGGCCGCAGCAGGTAGGAGCCACCGAAAGGCCACGGGATAGGTCATGTTGGCGGCTCGGCCGGCGAGAACCACGCCGACGCCGATCAACATCGCAATGGAGACACCGAGCCCAATGGGTCGCCGTAACGCCAGCATGTCGACGCCGATGCCAACGATGAGGGCGGACCCCGCCGCAAGGAGAGGCCGAGCAAAGATTCGCCGCGATGCCGGCAAAGGCGGCGGACCGCCAAGCGTTTCGGTGACCAACAAGAACTCCTGCGACGACTGGGGAATCTAACGAACGCAGCCGCACCACGGTTCCACACGATGCTACGAGCCGAAGCGGCGAGCTCCCGTCAGCGGGTGGCTTGCCATTCGGGGCGGAGCATGCCGAAGATCAACATGTCATACCGATGCCCATCTCTGTGGATGTTTTCGCGCTCGGTTCCCTCGTGGACGAAGCCGAGCGACCTGTACAGCTCGATCGCCCGGTCGTTGTACGAGAACACTCCTAAGGCAATGCGATGCAGATTGAGCTCGTGGAAGCCGAAACGGAGCAGCATGCCGATGGCTTCTCGGCCGTACCCCTTGCCCCAATCATCCGGATCGGAAATGCCGATCCCGAGCCAGGCAACGCCATTGGTCCATTCGATGTCGTTCAGTCCACAGAACCCAATGGTCGCGTCTTCGGCGACCGTTCGAATGACAAAGCGAAACACGTTGGGATTGGCGCGGTCCCGCTCGATGAGCTCCGTCGCTTTCTCAACGCTGAACGGAGCGACCGGCCCTGAATCCTCCAGTCGCCGGCTCCACATGCGACTGCGAGCGGAAAGATCCGGCGCGTCTGCCCCGGACGGCGCCGCCAGCCGGATCGACTCCCCTTCCCACAGGCTTGTCAGGTCGATATCCACAGCAATCACCCTATCGCCGGACGTGCGCCCGGTCTCCGAATTGTGAGAAGCCAGTGTCTGATCTCGGGTTGTTTCGCGTCGCAATCCTCGACCCGCATGGGTGCGGGTCGAGGAGGCCGGACTAGCTCAGGCCTTCGTTGACCACGACTACAGTCAGGTCATCGACCAGGCTGACCGTGACAGCCTTGTCCGCTTCGCTGCTGATCCAGCTGGTGCTGCTCCACGAGCCCGTGGTCTCCGAGGTAGAGACGTCGGCCGGCCAGCTCATACCACCGATATGGTCGACCACTCGCTGGTAGTCCTCGGCCGGGTAGGTGACTTGGACGTAGAAATACGTGCTGTCGTCTTGTTCTTGGCGCCACCCGGAAACCACCTCGTACCCGTCGGCAAAGTCGAACTCGAAGCCGTCTGGCAACGCGCCGGTTCCAATTTGGAATTCGCCGTCGTCGCCGCTCACCGTGAGGCCATCGTCGTCCACGTTGAACTCGATATCCTCGCCCGCAGCCTGCTCCACCACCCCTTCTACAGCCTGCTCGAGCAGTGCCTCTTGGACGTTTCCACACGCGCCGAGCACCACCATTGCGGCTGTAAGTGCGCCAGCGATCCAGATCTTTCTGAGCATTCGCCCCCCTTTTGTGACTACTCAGAAGATATGGGATACCGCTGAAACACCCCTGAACCCGATCAGTCGCCAGGCAAACACTCCCGCCCTCAGCCGTCGTGAATGTGGTCACGCCTTTGTGGGCACCCTCATTCGGTCGATGCCGGCGACTCGCACCAGGGTTTCGAGCGTGGTGTAAGCCCGCTTGCCGACACCCTTGTCCTCCTCTTCGAGGAGGTTGGCCATGACTTTCAGGACCCACTCCATCAGCGGTTTGGAGTGCAGGCCGGTATGCGCCAGGGTCCGCATCACCGAGGGGTAACCAATGGCTTTCACGAACACGCGCGCCATGCGGTAGTAGTCGCCGAAGACATCGTCCAAGTACGCCGGATAGCGCTGCAGCAGCGAAAGATCGTCGGCCGCAATGGCGTCAGCAATGAACCCGGCCGCGATCCGACCCGTCTCGTAGCCATAGGCGATTCCCTCACCGTTCCAAGGATTGATGGCGCCCATGGCGTCGCCGACGGTGACCCAACTGCTCCCGGCCCGGGGCCCCTTGGAGAAGCTCATGAGCAGCTTTCCGCCCTTCGGGTCGGTGAGCTGAGCGTCGTCGGAGAGCTCCCAATGCGCCGGTGCCGAGCGCACATAGTCAGCCATCATCTTGGTGGTGTTGACGTCCTTCCAGTGTCGGAATGTCGACAACAGGCCCACTCCGACATTGACGGTCCCGTCGCCGAGCGGGAACACCCACCCGTACCCGGGCATGGAGGCGCCGTTTTCGTCACGAATGTCGAGTTGGCTCTCCATGAACCCATCGTTGGACATCGGGGACTCGAAGTAGCCGCGCGCTGCCAGCCCGAGGGGGTAGTCCTTGTCGCGCACGGTTCCCATCGCTCGTCCGAACCTGCTGGTTGATCCGTCGGCGATCACGACGACCCGTCCGCCGATCTGTTCGACATCGTCTCCAACCGCGAGCTCGACGCCGGCGAGCTGACCGTCCACCATCCAGGGTGTCGCGGTCGTGCCCTGGCGGATCACCACGCCTTCCTTCTCGGCGAGGAGGGCGACGGAATGATCGAGGTCGAGGCGCCGAATCACACCTCCCCAACTCGGGTACCTGGAATGATCGGGCCACTCCATCTCGAGGTGCAGCGTGTCACCTGCATAGCTACGAAGGCCGACGATCTTGTGAAACTCTGCTGCACCGAAATCAAACCCCATCTGATCGAGCTCGTAGATCGATCGAGGGGTGAGCCCGTCGCCGCAAGTCTTCTCACGAGGATATTCGGACTTCTCGACCATGAGAACGGTGAGGTCGCGGCGGGCCGCCCAGAAGGCTGCCGAGGCACCGGCCGGCCCCCCTCCCACAACAATGACATCAAAGGTTGTGCGCATGCTCAAATCCTACCGGGGCCGGTGCGATGTCGTGACTCGGCTCACCGCGCGTGGACCGAGTAATACGACAGAATCTGCAACTCGGTCGCCAGGTCGACGTTTCGCACCCTGGTAGTGGAAGGAACTCGAACGACGACCGGTGCGAAATTCAGGATCGAGCCGACGCCGGCTGTCGTGAGCAGATCGGCGGTTTCCTGAGCCGCTGAGGCAGGAGTGGCGATGACGCCGATGGATACTCCGTTGCTTTCCACATCACCGGGAATATCAACAAGCGCCTGCACCGTCAGACCACCGAGCGGCTGCCCGATCTTGGATGGGTCGGCGTCGTAGACACCCACGACCCGATACCCCGACGATCCAAAGCCACCGTAATTGGCGAGCGCAGATCCCAAGTTGCCGGCGCCGACGATCACCACGGGCCAATCTTCGGTGAGGCCCAGTTCCTTGCGGATCAAAAGGCAAAGTTGTTCCTTGTCGTAGCCGACGCCCCGCACACCGTGCGAGCCGAGATAGGAGAGGTCTTTGCGAACCTTGGCGGAGGTGACGCTGGCGATGTCTGCCAGGGTTTGGGAGGAAACGGTTGCCGGACGGCCAGGAAGCGACTCGAGACATTGCAGGTACACAGGTAGGCGAGCCACGGTCGCCCTCGGAATTGTGATCCTTTTCACAAGCTCACCATAGTGGCGTTGCCATGTTGAGCAGAATCAGCGAATCAGGCCTCGAGCTCCCGGTTCTGTTCCGCCTCATACCGGTTCAGCGCAACGAGGAACATGGCAAACAGAATGACGCACGCCAGCATGAACGTGAGCGGAAGGATGCGGATCTCGAACGCATTCAGACCCTCGAAGTCGGTGGGCCGAGGCCCCCGAGGCGCATACAGCACGAAGAGCAGCGAATTGAGAACGCCCCAACCGAAAACACCGGCTCCCGCAACGAGGAACCCGAGCCGCTTGCCGAGGTTCGTGGCGAGGATGAGGTACCCGGAGCCGAAGAATACGATCATCGACACCACGAACAGGAAGATGCCCGTGAACATGAGGTTCTGCGACAGGATGTCGCGCATGAGCTCTCGCATCAGCGAAGCACCTCGCCTCTCAGGTATTGGATAACCAGGTCCAGGTCACTTTCGGATAGGACCTGTCCGAATCCGGGCATGAACCCTCGCCCGATTCCATTCACTCCGTAACCCTTGCCGACTTCGCTACCCATGCTCAGGAACTCCTTCATCTGAGCTTCGTCGAGGAACTGGACGTTGGCCCGGCCATCCCAGAGAGCCGGGCCAAGGGCGCCTGACCCAACAGGTTGAGCGAACGCGGGACCCTCGGAGTAACCCGAGGTGTGGCATCGAGCGCACTGCGACTGGAAAATGCCGACAGCGCGAGTGGCATCATCGAGATTGCCGTCGAATGTGGCGTCCGCCACCGCCTGCAAGTCGATTGCGTAGAGTCGCTCTGCCCTCGCTTCCTCCAGAAATGCGAGACCTTCTTCGGCCGTGGCCAGGATGGCGTCTTTGCGGTCGACGGTGATTTGTAAGCCGGTCAACCGGGATTCGAGAGCCGCCACCCATGTGGAGGCCGTCTGCGAGTCGGATGCTCCGGTCGGGTCGCTGGCCGGATTGCGCGGATCCAGGACCACCGCGGCCAGCGAGGGGTCGATAGCCGCAACCTGCTCGGCCAGCGCAGCCAGTTCGGTCTCGGCCCGGTCGGTTACCCCGTCCTCATCGACATCAACACCGCCGGCGTCATCGAGGACGCTGCGAGCGCGCTCAGCCAAGGGCTGGAGCGCAGCCACCAGAGCCGGGGCTTCCTCGACGGTGCGAATCAATTCTCGCTGAGTTTCGATCTGGGCGTCAACGCTGTCATCAGCACCGGCGAGGCTGGACAGGGCAAGGTCGACAGACGTCTCGACATCGGCGACGACCTGCGACTGGGGCACCTGAATGGATCGCAGATACGCGATGACCTCGTCGATCTGCTGTTCGTTCATGGGCCCGCCACCCTCCAGGCCCCACGGTGGCATCGGAGACCCGGCCCGACCGTTCACGAGCCAGAACCGCACCTCGTCTTCGTCATAGCGATAGAAGATGTCGGTGAGATTGGGCGCGATCCACGAGACCTCCACGCCAGACCGAACATCGATATACCCGGCGACACCGCCGTTCAGAGCGGCTCCGTGACAGTCGCCGCATGCAAACTCGATGACGTGCTCGTGGCCCCGCTCCACCGCTTCGTCCGAGAACTGTTCTACAAAGCCTTCTTGGCGATCGAGTTCACCAAGCCAATAGACCGGCAGGGAGATCGCCAGGAGGCCGGAGAGAATCACAGCAACCGACAACACACGGTCGAGCCGCCTGCCCTCCAGCTCGGCGTCGGTTTTGAATGGGTCCAGATTCGGAGGTACTTCGTCTTTCGTGCGACCGCGTATGCCGGCGGCCACGAGCACGCCGAGCCACCCCAGGGCGCCGAGCGCCACGACGACGATGACGATGCTGCTCACGCCTACCCTTCCTCGGGAGCGCTGATGGTGATACAGCTCGGACCCAACGGGTAACTCGCGTTCTTGATCTGGGCACGTTCGGTGGCGATCACTTGACTGGTCCTGATGATGAAATCGTTGTTCTCGTCGACTTCAACGACAAACCGATCGAGGTTGCGCGGAGCCGGGCCGGACTCGTATTCGCCCAGAACGTTGTACTTCGACCCATGGCACGGGCATTCGAACCCTTGCGAATTCTGGCACCAGGGCACCCGACAACCGAGGTGCACACACCGCTGCCAGATCGCCATGAGACCCCCGGCGACTGTGGCGTTCTCTTCGAACTGGGATCCCGCTTGCTGATCGGGACCCACCGGCACAACCCACGCCTTTGCTTCGGGAATGAACGCCGGCGTGATGGAGCCGTCCGGATTGACCACCGAAGTGAGAATCTCCGCGGCGTCGCCGGCGTCGATATCGGCACCGAAACCACCTTTGATGCGCGGCCACAGGAACCCGAGGCTGGCCAGCCCGAAGATCCCCAGCGCAGAGAAGAAGGTGCCGGCCATGGCCCGGTTCAAGAACTGGCGGCGCAAGACACCGGCTTCTTCCGGATCGATTTCGACGACGCGTCGCGCTTCGACGGCTTGGACCGGAGCGGCCACCTCAACCACCGGCTCGGTGACGGGCTCGACCTCGAGAGTTGCCTCCTCGACGACGTCGACAGAAGTCTCGCGATGGGCGGCGGCGGTGGCGGCCGCGACGCCGGCCGGGACCCCGGCGTCGGCTGTCCGGGCGTCCTTCTCGAGGTTCTTGCGCCACTCCTCGTCTTTGGCGCTCTGGCGGAAGGCGATGCCGAACGCCGCCAGCGCTGCCAACAGAAGTGCGCCTGCCAGGAGAACGAAGATCAACTCATTCGTCGTCATTCGAAATCCACCCAGTCTTTGAGGTCGTCAAAGAAGATCCCGTCGGCCCACGGATACGTCCAGTTGAAGCCAGGCCCTCGAAACAGCACCCCGATGATCGTGAGAACGGCAGATCCCATGATGAAGAAGGTGTACAGAAAGATGGCGTACTTGCGGTCGGCCGGCTTGTTCGACGGATTGCGATCGACGTACGGGATCGCCATGAAACCGAGCATCCCGATGATGGTCGGGACCGTGACACCGGCGATTTGCGGATCGAAGTACGACAGCAACTCCTGCAAACCGAGGAAATACCAGGGCGCCTTGGACGGATTTGGTGTGGCGTTGAAGTTGGCTGCTTCCAACAGCGGCGCCTGCAAGATAACCGAAAGAACAATGAGGACGGCGGTGACTGCGAGGAGCGAAGCGAACTCGGCGATCATGAGGTGGGGCCAAGTGTTGACCTTGTCGGTCGGCTCGGCCTTCACCTGCTGGATGGCCTTGGCCTTCACCACCGTCAGAAGCCGCTGGGTGCGCACTCCCTCTGGCCCAGCCTCGGATGGCACCGAGGGACGAGGTGATACCGACGTCGCAACCCGACCTCCGTTGCCTGAACCGTTCGGGGGCTCGGGAGCGGGCGACGGCGGCTCTTCGACCGCGACAGCTGCGGCGGCCGGCTCAGCGGCTGCGGCCGGCACCTCAGGTTCGGGATCGGGCACGACCACTTCGGGGGCTGGAGCGGGCTCGGGAGCGGCTTCCGGCTCAGGCGGCGTGGGTGCGGCAGCAACCGGCGTGGGCGGCGCCTCGCCACGCATCTCCGCGAGCACCTGTTCGACAGGCAGGCCGAGGGCCTTCGCCTTCGCCTCTGCCGATCGCTGTAGGAGATGTTCAGGTATATCAGCCATAGGTACTCCTAGAGCGGACCCGAGATTCCGCCATCCTTGCGGACCCGCCAGAAATGAACGGCCATGAAGATGACGATGATGAATGGGAGTAACAAAACGTGCCCGACGTACCAACGCAAGATGGTGTCAGCCGACACCTCCAGGGATCCCAGCATGGCGAACTTCACTTGGTCACCAAAGACAGGCACGAAGCCGGCCATGTTCGTTCCAACCGTCACGGCCCATAGAGCTAGCTGGTCCCATGGCAACAGATAGCCGGTGAACGACAGGAGCAAGGTCAGCAGCAGGAGAATGACGCCTACGACCCAGTTGAACTCGCGGGGCGGCTTGTACGCGCCGTGATAGAAGACGCGAGACATGTGCAGGAACACCGTCAACACCATGAAGTGGGCGCCCCAGCGGTGCATGTTGCGAACGAGTGAGCCGAATGCGACGGACGTAGACAGCTCCTGCATGTCGGCGTAGGCGGATTCGACCGTCGGCGCGTAATAGAACATCAGGAAGATCCCGGTGATCGTCAGGAGAATGAACAGGAAGAAGCTGAGGCCACCCAAGCACAATGTGTACGAAAGGCGGACACCGTGGCGCTTCACCTTGACCGGGTGCAGGTGGTAGAGCACGTTGTTCATGATGACGTATGACCGGTTCCGGGGAGAGTCGGAATAGCCCTTCTTGAACGGAGAGCCGGGGCGGAGCACGGACTCCATGACCTGGCTCGCATGCACGCGGCTCCACGCATCAGAGGCGGCGTTCTTCGCCCGATCCATGAGCTTCGTCTGTTCTTTGTCGTTCGCCAAGGGTCCCCCTACATCCGCAGCCCGTAGACATAACCGTTCTTGTGATCTCGTTGACCTGTGTCGACGTCCCAGGGTGCCGGCACACCTGCCTGGGTGGCTTCAGCCGAGAGTGAGCCTTCGAATTTACCGAGGGTGATGACGCCGGTGGGGCAACGATCGATACAGAGCGCGCAGCGCGTGCATTCGTTCTCATCGACCAGAAAAAAGCCCTTGGCGTCCGGGTCGGAGTGTGGGTCAGCGACTCCCTTGGCCTCTTGGATCGCATCGAGAGACAGGTAGTGAATGCACTTCCACGGACATATGTCGACGCATCCTTCGCACAGGATGCACTCGGACTGGTCGATGTGCAGAAACTGCTTTGGCTTGACCTGAGCGATGAGGTAGTCGCCCTCGACGATGGCGAGCTGATAATCGTCTCGGATTGGAGGGGTCTCGAACCACGCGTCGCGGGCACTGGCCATCAGCGGCTGCCCTTCATGAGCGGACGGCCATACGGGGACAATTTCGGCTCCTCGACAGCTTTCGGCTCAGTCTTGCCAAAGTCCTGAACCTTGATCGCGAAGAAGATGGCCGCACCGAGCACAGCCATGTTGTAGGTGATCGAAACGACGTCTTTGACCGCTGCAAAACTGATCGCTACGTCGTTGTTGAGCAGCAGAAACGAAAGTGAGTCCGGGAGCGAGAAGAACTCCTTTTGGGCCGTCCACGACAGCGGGCCCTGCGAGAGGTTGAGCCACTCAGAAGGAATGATCCCGAAATACAGGACGAACTGGAACCAGGTCACGAATGCCGTGAACCCGGCACGCGCCCACGTCATCGGCTTACCGATGACCGCCAACAGAAGGACACCGACGACAATCATCTGTGAACCGGTCACCGCGACGAGTTGGCCGAGGGTCACAGAAGCCCAATGCCTGGGGATGTTGCCGAGGAACGTGTCAACCACGACATCGATCTCGACGCCGTCAACGAACTCGGTCTTGGGAAACAGGGCGTAATGGGCCCACAAGATGCCGAGCGCCAAAGCCACAGTGCCGATCGAAAGAAGAGCGAAACCGCCGATCCTTCTCTTGGAGTCGTCGAGTTGTGCCAGTCGGTTCATCGTCTCGAGTCTCTCACGGGACCGCGCCCGGCCCGGCCTGCTGCTTCCGGCTTCCGGATCAGCCG
Organism: Acidimicrobiia bacterium; assembly: GCA_041577335.1. Lineage (GTDB taxonomy): Bacteria > Actinomycetota > Acidimicrobiia > Spongiisociales > JAENVV01 > JBFGJH01. The sequence continues at coordinate 27,502 of JBFGJH010000013.1, forward strand.
CCCTGACTGGTCCGTGTCCAGGAGATTACTAGCACAATCACTCTCGAACACTGAAACCTTCGGATTGATGTCTTCGACACCGCCGAGGAGCGATCTCTGCCTCAAATCCGGTACCGTGGGTACGACCGACGGCGAGTCTCAACCCATTATGCTTTCGACGTCGTTGCGCGTGAGTGGCGCAGAGACCGACGAAGAAGACGGCCTCGACAGCAACCAGGCAAGGAGCGCAGATTGGCTGCGACATCTGAACCGACTCGACCCCTCGCCGATCTCGATTCTGCTGCGCGCAGCCACATGCTCATCGGCCTGGCATTTCTGGCGATGGCGGCAGTCTTTGGCCTGTTGGCTGCGCTGAAGCTCGCCTATCCGTCCTTCGGGGCAGCGACACCGTTCCTGTCGTACGGTCGCCTCTGGCCGATGGCGATGAACACGCTCGTGTTCGGATTCCTGACATTCTCGAATATCGCAGCCGCTTATTTCCTCATCCCGCGACTGATGGGCGCTCGGTTGCGGGGAGAACGCCTTGCCCGCCTCGCCGCCGGGCCCGGCGCAGTCATCACTGCATTGGCCATCGTCCTCGTCGGTGCGGGACTCACTCCCAACCAGGGTCGGGTGCTCGGCGAGTTCCATGTCGGCTTCGACGTCGCCCTCATTCTCTTCTATCTCGTCCCACTATTCATCTGCCTTCGCACGGTTGCGGACCGGACCGTCGAATCGATCTTCATCTCGGTGTGGTACATCCTCGGCGGGCTGCTCTGGCTCGTCGGACTCATGGTCGTCGGCCTCAACCCATGGATCGGTGGCGTCGGTTCGGCACTGCTGGGGTCCTTCTACAGCGCCGGCCTCATCGGCCTGTGGTCCGTGGGCGTTGGCATCGGTGCGGCGTATTACGTCGTGGTTCGCACGACCGACAACCCGCTCTTCTCGCGGAGCCTTGCCTTGGCGGGGTTCTGGTCGCTGGCCTTCGCCCAGGTTTGGACTGGCCCAGCATCCTTGATCTTCGGCGCTGCCGCCGAGTGGATCGAGACCATCGCAGTCGTGTTCACTCTGGGGATGATCATTCCCGCTTTGGCTGTGCTCGCCAATTTCATCGGCACCATCCAAGGTAAATGGGCATTGGTGCGCGAGCGGTCCGATCTTCGCTTTGCAATAGTGGGCGCGGTGGTCGCGGTTTTCCTGTCACTCGTCACGAGTGCGCAAGGCTTTCGGTCAGTCGCAGTCGTAACAGGCCAAACCTCCTTCGGGCCGGCTACCCAGACGGGACTCCTCCTGGGCGTCGCTTCGTTGTATTCCGCGGCATTCCTCTACTACGCCCTCCCCCGGGCCTTCGGGCGCACGCTCTTCTCAGAGTCGCTCGGCCGGCGCCAGCTGCAACTCACGCTGTGGGGGGTTGGTGGGCTGGTCTTGTCCATGTGGGTCGGAGGGCTGGCTGCCGGCTACACATGGCTGAGCGGCTCATACACCGGCGCCTTCGCCAGTGTCGGTGAGGGCTTCGTCAACACGCTCAACGCCACCGGGCCTTTCCGGATCTCGGCATTCATTTTCAGCTTCGTTGTCGCTGCCGCCCAGCTCACCTTCGTTGTGAACATGTACCGCACAGTGACGAGTGGCGCGGCCGCTCCTCAAGAGGTCTTGGTGACGGCTCAATGAGTGATCTCGCCGCAGCTGCTGCCGCCGTCGGTGGCCCTGAGGACCTCGTGATGCGGTCCGCCCGCGCCCGAGCCGAGGCAACCGGTGTGCCAGTCGAGGAAGTCTTGGCGGCCTGGGCAGGCGGCGGCTCTGCTCCCGCCGCGACTGCCGCGCCGGCGACTCCTGCGCCGGCAGAGGCCGAGCTCGAGGAGCAGCTCTCGCCTACACCCCCGGCCGGCGCCGTCGTCGATGAAATGCCCCGCACCGAGCCCCCTGACATGGCAACGCCGGCAACGGCTGGGCCCGTCGTCGTGGTGGACCAGCGCAAGGGCGCGGCTCCTCTGCTCACCGGGCGGACGGACCGCCCCATGTTGTATCTCGCCGGCATCGCACTCCTCTTCATCATCGGAGCCGTTGGCGCCGTGGCGCTGCCGGCCCGCGACGCTCAGGCGGTCGCCGCCGATCAGATCCCGGGCACGACCCCGATCCTCAGCGAACTCGGCGAAGAGGGACGTCAGGTCTACATGCAGGAGGGCTGCTTCTACTGCCACACCCAGCAGGTGCGGACGGTCGTCACCGACGTCGGGCTCGGTACGGTCACCGAACCGGGAACTTCCCCTGCCTTGCCGGGCGACACGTTCGGGTATCAGCGGCTCGGGCCCGACCTCACTCATGTGGGAAGTCGCGAGCCGACCAACGACGCGGCGTTCCTCCGCACATATCTGCGGGACCCCCTGGGCGTGGTCGACCGGAGCGACCACGCGAGCTTTGCCTACCTTTCCGATGCCGACCTCGACAGCCTCGTGCAGTACCTGATGGAGTCCCAGTGATATGAGCGACTATCTCGCAGCAGCCGCATCCGCCGTCGGCGGGCCGGAGGATCTGGTCATGCGCTCTGCGCGTGCGAGAGCCGAAGCCGCCGGGGTACCGGTCGATGACATCTTGCGAGCCTGGGCGGGTGGCGAGGCAGCCCCGGCCGGAGCGGCCGCTCAAGCGAGTCCCGAGGCGAGTGACGAGCCAGTTCCAACCGACCCAGTCGAGGTCGCGGAGGCGCCGGCGCCCGAGCCTGACAGCACCGAACCTTCCGGAGAACCGGTCCCGGTGGCAGCCGGCGCACCAACTCGGACGGTACAGGGGCCCCCACCCCCGGCAACGGTCACCACGAGTGAAGCAACCGAGTACGACATGGTCACCACGGTTCCATCGGTCGGCTTGAAGGAGCGCACCAATTCAATCGTGCCGGGCTGGCTGATGGCCTTCTTCGTGATCATCCCGATCCTGGCCGTCGGTTATATCACCACCGGGTCTGGCGGCCCGCAATGCGGCGAGGCCGGCCAGCTGGCCGTCGACTTCCGCAACGAACTCGTGAACTGCGATCTCACGGCCTATGAAGGCGCCGGCGGGCCGGGCGGCGGTGGCGCGACCAACTTCGTAGCCCTGGGCGGCGAGGTCTACGAAGCCAACTGTGCTGCCTGCCATCTGTCGAACGGCGGCGGAGGCGCAGCAGGTCCGGCTCTGAGCGGTGGGGCGGTGGTGGCGACGTTCGGGTCGTGCGCCGATCACGCAACGTGGGTGACTTTGGGAACCGCCGGTTGGACGGCCGAGATCGGAGCGACCTACGGCGACACCAACAAACCGACCGGTGGCTTTGGCAACATGCCAGGATTCGGAAGCCTGACCGAGGAGCAGATCCAGTCGGTAGCTCTCTTTGAGCGAGTGGTGTTCGGTGGTGCCAATGCCGACGAAGCTCTCGTGGATTGCGGTCTCGTGGCGACGGCCGACGGAGAAGCACCCGCCGATGGTGAGGCACCTGCGGACGGCGAAGCGCCCGCCGACGGGGAAACACCACCGGCCGAGGGCAACACACCCACGGAAACCACCATGGCCCCGGCCGCAGCCCCTGCCACCGAATAGCCGCCGCCCGATCTCGCTCAGTTCGAGCTTCAAGTTGAAGGGGACAAGCATCCAGCGATGTCTCGATTCCCATTCGGCCGCTCAGAAGAACGGTACCTCGAGATAGAAGTCTCGTTGCAGGCTGACACTCGCTGGATTCCTGATGGTTCGAGAGGGCAGCTTGGGAGCGATCAGTCCTCCGCCGCCTGACCGACACCCGGCCACCAGCGGATCCAAGAGGGGAGTTGGGCGGCGCCGAGGGCGACACCGCAAAGTCGAAGCCACCCCACCGCGGGGCGCAGCTCGATCGAATCCCGATTCGACCGAGAACCAACAGAGAGGGCGGACCTTGCGGTCCGCCCTCCCGTCAGACAATCCCAGCTGACATCGGGGCGGGCTGGGAGGCTTCCGATACACCATGGGTACTGAACGTGCCCAAGGCATAGGTTCGATGTCAGTGAGCTTGCCTTCTCCAATCGTATCGGCACTGCCCCCGCATTGCTTTAACCATTTTCCTTGATTTTGATAACTCTTCTAATTGCGTGAGGGCATTGGTATTCCCGGCTTACCTGGCCTCCTCGAGCGTCGGCGTGGCACGGGCCCGCACCCTGGAGTGTGGCAATCACCGAGCAGCACGCCAGACGGCATAGAATCTCGGAATGCGGCCCGCGACCACCTTCGTGCTCATCGCGCTGTTGGCGATTCTCACCATCGCCGGCGCGGTCTTCCTGTTTCAGCTGCTGTCTGCTTGAACAATCACCGACCGGCCCTCGTCGAGGTGATAGCGCTGGTCGGCACGGCCTTCTCTCACGGAAACGGCGATGAGACCCTGCGAGTCCACAATGAGCATCCCCTCTCCGGCCTCGACCTCACCGTACGCGCGGACGTACCGCAGCTCGTGGTGGGTCGGCCCCAGCCGAACCGTCACGGTGTCACCGACCGAGATACCCAGACCGGCAATGTCGTCGGGACCTATGTTGGTCTGCGCATTTCCAAAGTGGTCGACCCACCACGTCGTCCCGGACACGCTTGTGCCATCAGCCGAAGGCAAAGGAAGCATCGTCGGTGTCAGGGCGGCCGGATCGACCGTTGGGCCGACGTCCGCGATGGTGACCTGGCCGGAAGCGAGAGCCGCCGCGGCAGGGCCGAACCGGTCGCGACCGTCGAACGTACTCCCGGCGCTTGGTATCACCAAGTCGGGGTTGGAAATCACATGGGCGCCCGAGGCGCCACCGACCATGGCAACTGCTGGGGATAACAGGCCATTGTCGGGCCCGACAAACAGACCCCAGCCTGTCTCAACCACGATTGGTCGACGCTCGGTGCCTACCCCTGGGTCGACCACCGCCAACACGACACCCTGTGGCAGGTATTGAATTGCTCTGGTGAGCGCCAAAGCCCCGGCGCGAATATTGCCGGCGGCAATTCCGTGGGTGACATCGATGACCCGGACCTCTGGGGCGATTCTGGCTATGACCCCATGAACCACGCCGACAAACTCGTCGTCCGTGCCAAAGTCCGAAATGAAGCTGATCGGCAACACAATCGAGCCATCCTAGGGGCGGATGGAGGAGCCCAAGCCGTCACTACCATGCCACCGATGGCCGACGCGCACCACCACCAGCAGCTCATCCAAGACCTCGTCGCCGCCCAGGGTGTTGCCGTGATCATGGGCGGCCCCGATACCGGGAAGACCACACTCGCTCGCCAGATTCTGACCGATGCCGCATCGACGGGAGTAGCCGCAGCGTACGTTGATGCCGACGTCGCCCAGTCGACGATCGGCCCCCCTACCTGCGCGGGCCTCAAATGGGTGCACAGCCCGGCCGACTTGGACAGCTTGCACCTGGCCGACGAGCTGCGTTTCGTCGGGAGCACCGATCCCTCGCGACTGGTGCTGCAAATGGTCATCGCCACCGCCACGCTGGTTGAAAAGGCGCGGGAACACGCCGACCTCATCGTTGTCGATACCACCGGAACCGTCTCCGGAGTGATCGGCGAAACCCTGAAATATCACAAGATCGAACTGACGCGCCCGGACCACATCGTTTGCATCCAGCGCGGCTCCGAGCTCGAGCCCATCATCGGCATGCTGCGCAGGTTCTTCTCAGCCGATGTGATCACCACGTCGGTGCACCCTGAGCTGGTTCCTGGATCGGCCGACGAACGAGAGTTCGGGCGCCGCCAGCAGCTCGCCGCTGCGCTTTCTGAGCCAATGGAGGCCTGGCGGGTCCGTCCAACCGTGTTTGCACCGACTCTTCCGGCCGGGCTGGACCTGACCCGGCTGGATCGCGTGCTGGTCGGCGTCCAAGACGGTACGGGCCGCTGCCTCGGGCTCGGTGTTCTCACCCATGATGAAGATGTGCTCCGGGTGCTCACCAATCATGGAGAGGGCATGCAAGGCCTCCGCCTCGGCTCGGTGCGGGTTGACCTTTCAGAACACACCACCGCGCCGGTCAACTTGCGGCAAGTGATGTTCGGCGTCGAGATCTGACCCGTTGTCCGGCCGTGGCGTCACTTCGGGCTCCACTCGGCGTCGCAGGCCATCGAGGGATCGGACCAGGGTGGAACACAAGAGAGGGCGGACCTCACGGTCCGCCCTCCTCGGCGACGCCCAACATATCGAGCCAATGCGGACAGTCCCCGCACTTCCCCGAACAAGGTATTCGCTGGTCCAACACCTTGGGCATCGCCTGGTCGGAATGTACGAAGATCGCGGGGTGGCGTCAACCACGCTCATCCCCCCCGTCATTGACGTTTTCTCAGCTACTTGTCCTCACTTCCGGCTGGCATATCGGCTTTTGGCAGGGTTATCCACCGTTTCCACAGGAATCCACAGGGGGTTGTGCACAAGCGCTGTAGACAAGTTTCTCAAGGAATCTTTTACTGCTCTCGACCGGCGAATTCAGCCGCCGAGAGCTCGCAGAAGTGGCCGGAACCCGACTTCGATCTGCTCGTAGATCTCAGCCATCACAAAGCTCATTTCGGCTTCATCGAGGTTCTCGAGAGCCACCCGAGCTCGCAACACAATCCCGTTCTGCTCATCGATGCAGTAGCGGGTGCGCCACGTGTTGCGATTCCTCACCAAGCACTGGCGCAGCAACTCGACGGGTTGGTCGCCTGCCGGCACGACGTAGGCCTCGATCCGAACCGACCGCTCACCCACATCGAACCACACCGTGGTGAAATCGCGGATCTGTTGGCGCATTCGTACGGCCCTGCGTCCATCTACCTGCTCGGTGTAGACAACCGGGCTGTCTGGATCGTCGATCCAACGCTCCATCAGCACGCGAATCATCTCGCTCGGCTCAGCTGGTGATGCCGGCATAGAGCTCGAGAAGACGATTGGCGGTGATGGTCCAAGAAAACTTCTCCGCGTGAGCGATCCCAGCGTCACAAAACGATGCCCGTTTCTGCGGGTCGGCAAGCAGGTCGATCATCGCCCCGGCGTAGTCGCCAGGCTCCCAACCGTCGATGAGGACACCGCTCGTATCATCGGCGACCGCGAAGCTCAGCCCACCGATCGCTGAGGCGATAACCGGAACACCACATGCCTGCGCTTCGACAGCAACCAGGCCGAAGCTCTCGCTTCGCGAGGGCAGCAAGAGCAGATCGGCAGCCTGATAGAACGAGGCGAGCTCTCGGTGCTCGACCGGAGCCCGCCACATCACCCGGCCCTCGATCCCGAGCTCCGCGACGCGATGGTGCGCTGCCTCGTATTCCTCCTCGCCGGTCTCACCGGACGGTCCCCCGACGACGAGAAGATCGACGTCGGAGCGCTCTTGGGCAACCTTCGCGAAGGCTTCCAACGCCACATCGATCCCTTTGAGCGCTTGAATCCGCCCGACGAAGAGCACGACATCACGCATTGGGTCGACCCCGACTGCCGTACGGCTGGCTCTCAAATCGCCCGGCTTGAACAGCTCGTGGTTGATTCCTGGCGGGTTGAGGCACAGGCGGGTGGGATCGGCCCCGTAGTGCTCGAGCAGGTCGTCGAATTCGACCGGCGTTGAGGAAATGACGCAGTCTGAGCCGCCGATAACGTCGATCTCGGCGGCGATCCGGAGGAGGGCGGCCGGCGGTTCATCGTCTCTCTTGGTGAGGTCCTTGACGCGACCGAGGGTATGGAATGAATTGGCGAGTGGGATGTCCAGCACTCGCTTCACCATCAGACCGGCCCAGCCGCTCAACCAGTAGTGACTGTGGACCAGGTCATAATTGCGGTCCTCGGACGTCGCCCATTCGATGACCTCCTCGGCAAAGTCGAAGACGTGGTCGGAGAGTTGCCGCACGGGCAAGGGAAGTGTTGGGCCCGCCTCGATTTGGACCACGCGGTAGCCCTCGACAACATCGACGATCGCTGGGCTCACTGGATCACATCGGCGCGTGAATACGTCTACCTCGACGCCGCGCCCGGCCATCGTGCGCGCCAGCTCGTCGACATAGACGTTCATGCCGCCGGCGTTTCCGGTGCCGGGACGACTGAGCGGAGACGTGTGAAAACTCAGGTAGGCAACGCGTTTGATCATATGGTGCCCGAGACCCGATAGAGACTCCGGGGCTGCGCTCCCAGGCGGTACTTGTAGTGCTCATCTCCCTTGAGGAAGTCGAAGACCGGAGATCGTCGTTCGATGTTGAGCTCGATGAGTGAACCCAGCAGCACCACACCCGGTGATGCGTCGCCGTGAGCGGGGTCGTACGTGGAGTTGTACAGGTAGTAGCCGGTCTCGTCGTAATAGCCGAAGCCGGCGGCCATCATCGCGCCAGAGTCGTCCACGAGAGCGTCGATCGCCCACCCCGGCAGCTCGAGAAGAGATTTGAAGTATGCCTCCATGCTGGGCGTCATGAACTGGCCCTTGGCGCCGGGCGACCGACGATGAAGCTGAACGAACTGTTCGAACAAGCCTCCGTTCTCGGCCTCCCGTTTCAACAGGGTGGGCCCTATGACGGCTTCGTAGCGACGCCGTTTGCGACGCATCTCGTGCCGTTCTTTCTTGCTGAGTGACGCCAGATACGCGTCGAAGGATTCGGGAAGGCGGAGGACTGCCGATGTCGTGTGCTCCTCGGCCAGGTAGGGGTGGCCCGTCGCCTCGAGCGCTGCGCAAAACAGATCCGCGGCCGTTCTTGGCAACGAGTCGAACGAAAAGGTGTCCCCCTCTCCATGGCGTCCCAACTCGTCGGCGATCAGTGCTTGAGCACCCGGGCCACGCGGAGACCGATAGTCGACGAGGTCTTCGTGCCCGGCCAGGGACAGAATCCGCCCGAGTTTCTGAAAGACGACCATGCCCGTGGTGCTCTCGCAAACGATCATCTCGGCGCCGGGATCTCCCGCAGCCATCGTTGCCTCCAAGAACGACCGCTGGGCGAACGGGCCGATCGAGTCTGCGACCGGAGGAAGAAAGGGATGGTCAGCCGACATGATGCATCCGAGCGGGGTCTATCCCACCCTGAACGGTTCCGCCGCCGAGCACAGGCGGCCCGGGCTCAAGTCGTTCGGCTGCGCTGCTCACTGCCGGTCCCAACGCGCGCAGGCATCCGATGATTCCGCCCTCGAGGCCGCGATTGGACCCATCCCACGACTTGACGCCGACGCCATGCGCGTTGCGAATCGCCACTCCGATGCACGCTTCGGCACCGATTTTGGCGGCGGCATCGATGGAGGTCGCGACTCGCGAGTCGATTCGACCATTCGCCGAGCTGAGCGAGGGATATCGATGCATGGCCGACCAGATTCTCCGAAACGGTCCCTGCTGACCCAGGCGCGCGAACGCGGCGGCGAGCCCGCGCGTCGACACCGTGAACACGGGAGCACCACAGCCATCGACTCCGATCGTCTCGGTCGCCTCCCCAGTGGCGTTCTCCCATATCGACCGGATGCGATCTTGCAGGGGGTGATCTGGATCGAGATATGTGTCCGTTGGCCACCCTGCCGTTCGGCACGCCGCCAGCATCGACGCGTGCTTCCCCGAGCAATTGTGGAAAACCCGGGTCGGAGCCGTGACCCCGCGTCGAATGGCGAGGTCACGTGCCGCGGGCGCCAGCGGCCAGGCCGGGGGCGTTTGCAGCGCTGTCTCGTCGAGCCCCGCCTCCGCCAGGATCGACCGGACATAGGCCAAGTGGACGGGAAAACCACCGTGGCTGGCACAGGCAACGGCCAGTGCCTGGTCGGTGAGACTGATGCCGGCATCGAGCGCAGCTCGAGCTTGGAACGGCTTTGACGCGGATCGCACGAAGAAATGGCGGCGAGCATCTCCCAACTCGCCGACCACCGCCCCCGAGGGCGTCACGATGGCGGCGGAGACATGATGCTCAGCCTCGACGACTCCGTTGCGACGGACCCTGACGACCGCAGTCAAGACTGGGCAAGCTCGTCTTCGAGGTCTTGGCGATACCGGCCGGTGATCTGGGCGTGGAGGACATCGAAAACGTCTTGTACGCGCCGTCGGCTTTTGGAAACGTCGGCTTCCGTATCGGCCAACGTGGTTTGGATCTCGGCGAGGTCCTCATCACTGAGATCGGCGATGCGAGTGAGGAAATCGTCCTCCAACACATCATCGATGGGGCGGCGCCGCTCATCGGGCAGCTCCGGGTAGAACTCTCCGCGCACCCGCCCCAAGTTGCCACCCGTGGTCTCACCCGCCGCGAGAATCTCGGGAAGAGCCTCGATGAGCGACCGCGTCTCGTCTCCCCGTCGACGAGACAACTCGAAGTTGAGAAGGTCCATACGCCCATGAAGCAGGCGCCGGTAGTAAGACAGCTCCGTTTCGACGTCGTTGGCGAGCTCACGACGGTGGCGGAGCTCATCCAACGGCAGGTCGATCAGGTCCTCCGTGAATTCGGGAGAGAGGATGTTGTCGATTCGTCGGCGATGTTGTTCCAAGGCTGCTCCTAGCAGTTGCGAGCCAGCGTCGGGTACGGGTTCACCCATCCGCCGCCGGGCGGTTCCATTCCAAAGTGAAGATGCGGAGCACCGCCCACCGCGTTACCGGTGGTCCCCGTGTATCCGACAACGTCACCCGTCGTGACCCTTTGACCGTTGCTGAGTCCTTGCGCATAGGCGCTGAGGTGAGCGTAATAGTAACCAACCCCGTAATCGGAATGAATCCAAAGAGCTGTGCCCCCCAGCCCACCGTTCCGCAGCTCTACGGTCCCGTCGGCGACTGCGACCTGAGGATGCCCGTTGGCCGAGAAGACGTCGGTGCCCTTGTGAGTACGCCCGCCGGAACGCGCAAAGCCCCAGTCGTTGATGAATGCGATCGGCTGGCTCATGGGACAGATGAATCCGGGGGTCGCCTCCGGTGGCAATCCGCCGGCTGCGCCGGCAGCCCGCGCAGCGGCGGCCGCTCGCTCCCGAGCCAGCTGTTGCTGATATTCCTCTCGTACACGTGAGCACTCACTCGACAGGTCCTGATATGAGTTCGAGGCTTCGACCAGAGCTCGCTCCATGTCGGCTCGGAAGTCTTCGGCCTGGCTGCGCAGCTCGGCCAACTGATTCTGGGTGGCGACCAGCTCATCGCGGAGTTTCTGCGCATCGTTGGCGAGCGCCGTGAGCTCCGAAGCGATCGCCAGATCGTTGCCGCTGACGGCGTCGAGAAGCTCGGCTGCGACAAGGAACTGGGACACCGAATCAGTCGCCAGGATCACCTCGGTACCTGGCAATCCGCCGGCCATGTACACCTCCACCGCCCGCTCCCTGACCGCCAGTCGCGTGTCGTGGACCTCGTCCTCTCGTTCCTCGATGAGCGCCCGGAGGCCGAGCTGTCGGTACGCCACCGCCTCCAGCTCGGAAGAAACCTCATTGAACGCGGCCGTTGCAGCATCAAATCGATCTTGAGAGCCTTCATAGATGGCGAGCGCCGCGGCGCTATCTGCGCACGCCGCTTCGACCTCATCCTCGGTAACGGAGGCAACGGGTTGCGCGATGACCCCGACGAGGAGGAATACGAGCAAGAAAAGAAGTCGTGACGATGCCGTTCGCATCGTTCGGCAGGGTAATCGAGCAGTGCCCGGAATGAAATGACCAAGGTCGAGTCGATGAAGCCGATTCGGGCGCCACTAGTGTCCCGGCGCATGCAGATGGCTCTGAGCATCGCGGCCGGTGGTGCCATTGGATCAGTGTTGCGGTGGTATGCCGGCCAATGGACGTCGACCAGCGTGCCGTGGGGAACCTGGGCAGTGAACATCCTCGGGTCACTGCTGCTCGGATTGGTCGTCGGCGCCTACGCCAGCCGAACGATTGACCCGGCCTGGGTGAACGGAGTAACCGTCGGATTGCTGGGAGGGTTCACGACGTTCAGCACCTTCACGCTTCAGTCGGTTGAGCTCTGGGAATCGGGACGCCCCCAATGGGCGGCCATCAACATCTTCGTATCGGTCCTGGCGGGCCTCACCGCGGCCGTCGTCGGCCTCGCAGCCGGCCGGGCGATGTAATACGCCCCGTCGAGTCGGCTGCCCGGGCGATCCGGCGTCCTGCCCGCCCCGGATGACCTCAGTGAGGGCGATACGCTTGCCTGCACTGATCGATCACAACCCGCGCATCGGCGGCTGGCTGCCAGCCGTGAGATGCCGTCTTCTTGTCTTCGAGGTCCTTGTACACGGTGAAGAAGTGCTCGAGTTCCTTGAGCAGATGTCCGGGAACCCCGTCGAGGTCGACGACGCCGTCCCAAAGTGGATCGCCGATGGGAACGCCGAGAACCTTGTGATCCGGGTCTCCTTGGTCTTCCATGAGGAACAAACCGATGGGGCGTATCCGCACCCGGCAGCCAGGGAACGTTGGTTCGGAAACCAAGGCAAGCGCGTCCAACGGGTCATCGTCCTCGGCGAGCGTGTCGGGTATGAACCCATAATCAGCCGGGTAGCGCGTGGCGGTAAACAGCATGCGATCGAGGAAGATGTGCCCGGACTCGTGATCCATCTCGTATTTGTTGCGGCTCCCCTTGGGGATCTCGACGATCATCGTTACATCCATGGATCACCCTTCTCTCACATCGTGACTTGCGAGCCGACTTCGATGACATTCCGGGACGGTAGACCAAAATAGCCGGCCGCCGATTGCGCGTTTCGATGCATGACGGCGAACAGCCGAATGCCGAGGCCGCGCACGCCGCGCGATTCAACGATGATCGATTCTTTGCTCAGGAAGAACGAAGCATTGGCCGGTTCGAAACCGAACTCTCTGGACACGATGGCAGCGAGGTCGTCGGGAACGCGTGGCTCTTGCATGAAGCCGTACGTGAGCGTGACCTGGACGAAGCCTTCGCCGAGCTGATGCACCGTGGCTCGGCGAGCGTGCAGAACCACCGGCGAGTGGGTGGTCCGGACAGTCACGAGGACGACCTCGTCGTGCAGCACCTCATGGTGCCGGAGGTTGGCGAGCAGCGCGGCGGGCGTGGTACCGATCTCCGACACCATATAGACGGCCGTCCCCGGCACACGAATTTGCGGGTGTACGACGATCGACTCGATGAACCGCTCCAACGGTGCCTGGATCTTGAGGCGCCTCCACTCCAGTCCTGCTCGACCGCGCCGCCAGGTGAGCATGATCGTGAAGACGATCATGCCAACCAAGAGCGGCACCCATCCTCCCGCGACGATCTTCAACAGATTGGCCCCCAGGAACGCAGCGTCGACCACCAAAAAGACCGCAGTGAGGCTCGCCGCGGCGGGTCTGCCCCACCCCCAGCGCTCCCGCATCACGACGTAGAGAAGGACCGACGTGATGGCCATCGTCGAAGTCACGGCAATGCCATACGCCGCGGCCAGATTGCTTGATGTCTGGAATCCGACCACGAGACCGACGGACGCCACCATCAGAATCCAGTTGACCGAACGCACGTACACCTGCCCGAACTGGCTCGGCGACGTATGGTCGATGTGCACCCTGGGCAGATACCCGAGCTGAACGGCCTGGAGGGTCAGCGAGTATGCGCCCGAGATGAGCGCCTGGGAGGCAATCACGGTCGCCAGCGTTGCCAGGAAAACCATCGGGAGCGAGGCCCACGAGGGCGCCATCCGAAAGAACGGGTTGTCGATGGCGGCCGGGTCATCGAGAACGAGCGCACCCTGGCCCAGGTAGTTGATGACCAGCGCGGGAAACACCAGCCCGAACCATGCCAGCCGGATTGGTTTGCGCCCGAAATGACCCATGTCGGCGTACAGCGCCTCGCTGCCGGTCACGACCAGGAATATCGCCCCCAGCGTCCGGAACGCGATGCCCGGATTCGCCCCCACGAAATCGAAGGCGTGGCCAGGGTTGATCGCGCCGAGTACGTCGGGGTGGGAGGCGATCTGACCGAGGCCCAGCAAGGCGAGGGTGGTGAACCACACGATCATGACTGGGCCGAACACGGCTCCGACTCGGCTGGTGCCGAAGCGTTGAATCGAGAACAGCCCCACGAGAATGACCACTGCGATCGGAATGACGGAGCTGTCGAGAGAGGGCACCGCCACCTGAACGCCCTCGACGGCCGCGAGCACCGAGATCGCCGGCGTGATCATGCCGTCCCCGTACAGCAAGGCCGTCCCGAACAACCCGAGAGCGATGAGAGAACTGCGAACAGTGCTCACCTTGACACCTCTGGCGCCAAGGATGAGCGCCGTCAAAGCCAATATGCCGCCTTCGCCGTCGTTGTCGGCTCGCATGACATATATCAGGTACTTCACCGTGACCACCAGCACGAGCGACCAGAAAACGAGAGAAAGCATCCCAAACACGTCTTGGCGGGTGACCGGGCCCCCCTCGGACGAGATCAGGAACGCCTCTCGAAGGGCGTACAACGGGCTGGTGCCGATGTCGCCAAACACCACTCCGAGCGCGCCGAGTGACAACAGCGCCAACGCCCGCGATCCGCTGTCTGGGGCTTCCGCCACACCCAATCCTTCTCGAACCAGGAACTGCCTCGGGCATGGGCATGGGCACGCAAACCCGGCGACGAGATATTACCGGCCTAGAGGCAGATCGAGTGCGTGGCCCAGGTCCATCTGGAGTGGCCGGGGACAGTCGGCACGGAGGCCTCGGCTGAGAACGCTTCGCGTTCTCGCTAGCTCACGAGCAGCAAGATAGGGAGGAAGATCGCCGCAGCCATGACCGGACCATCGAAGTCTGACAACAACCCCGGAGGACGATCCACCAGGTACACCTCACCGGTGCGACACATGGCACCAAACCCACGACCGGCGATCAAAGCGAGGGCAACCACGGCGCCCACAAGCAAGTAGGCGAGGATCGACAGATCCCATACGAACGCGGCGACCAAGCCGGCGGCGACTGCCCCGGCTGCCCCGGCGACGTAGGGGTCGAGGTACGGAATCGCCAATCTCGAGGCGATGGTCGTTGCCAGACCGGCGACAATCACCTGGATCAGGAACACACCGACGATCTTGGCGCCACCGTCGCCAATGCGGAGCATGACGAGGGAAGCCACGGCAAACCCCGCGAGTAGCTGAACAGTGAGTGTGACGCCCACCACGGTGAGGTCGCGCGACTCCGGCACGATCACTGCCCACGCCAGGAGTCCTATGACCGAGAAGGCGAGCACGATGCCGAAACCGCTGAATCGATCAGCGGCTCCCGGTGCTCCGAGCGCGGCGACCGCGCCGACCGTGACAGCGGCCAGCACGGGAGCAAGCTGAAGCTCGAGGCCACCTTCGCGTGTCTCTCGCCAGACATCGACGGCCCAGACTGCGGTGATACCGACCAGGGCGGCGGCAAACACAGGGGCCGACGCAAAGCTGTTGACGCCCGCCAGCACAACGGCTGCGGCCACCACCCAAATGATGGACCGCGCCTCTTCGATCCGGGCAGCTTGACCACCGGACACCGGCGGTATCACGGCGATCTCGTCGCTCTCGGTGACTTCGTCGCTCGCCGCGGCCGGCTCACCGTTCAGCCAGACCTTGGAGTGCGCAACGCCGGTCGCAAAAGCCTCACCGAACTCGGCGTCAGCGAGTGCCAACACCTCTCCAACGGTTGCGCCAGACAGCTCGACTGACGAGGTGCCGGCGAGCTCGCGCAGATTTGCGAATAGACGAACGTGGGCCATAGGCCGCCAGGATAGTGGTTGGCCCGATAGGCGAGGGCCGGTGACCCCGCTCGCGAAGGAACCGCCCTCCCGGGCGGTTCCTTCTCTGCGTTCGATCGGTGCGTTCTCAGACCGATGGCGGCGCCGGCGGCGCGAGGGCCTCCTCGGCTTTCGCTGCCACCTCTGGCTCAGCTTCAGGCGCGGCAGGAGCCTGGTTCAGCGCCGACAAAATGTTGACTCCGGTGGCATTCTCGATCTGCTCGGTGATTTTGATCACCGATGCGGGCAGCTGACTCATGATGGCCGGAAGGCCTTCCGAGCCCCCGCTGTCGATGACCGACACTCGATCGATCTTGACGCCCTTGACGGTGTCGGTGATCTTGCTGACCAGCTCGGGCAGCATGTTGAGAACGAAGATCTTCTCCGCCTCGGGCCCAGCATCACGATATTGCTTCACCAGCCGATTGAACACCTCGATCTGGGCGGCACCATCTTCGATGATGCTCGCCGCAAGACCCTTGGCTTCCAGCTCCGCTGCTTCCTTGCTGGCCCGTGCCGGCGTGACTACGTCGGCTTCGAGTCGCCGCCTCTGCAGCTCGATGCGTTCCGCCTCCAGCTCTTGCTCGGCCACTGCTCGGGCCTTTTCGCCGGCGACCTTGGCTTGCTCTTCCTTCACGACGGCAGTCGCTTCTAGCTCGGCCGTGCGCACACGAAGATCGTTCTCCTTCTCGACGATCGCCAAATCGGCCAAGACGCGGGCCGTCTCAGCTCTCCGCCGGGCTTCGGCCTCGTTCTCTTCGGCTTCCGCTTTTCGCTCCGCCTCTGCGACACGGGCATCCTTGATGACCGCTGCAGTCTGCCTACGACCCACCGATTCGAGGTAGCCCACTTCGTCCGTGACGTTTTGAATCTTCAGCACATCGAGATCCAACCCCAGCGTGCGGACATCGTCGTCTGCCTCATCTATGAGCGTGCTGGCGAACTTCAATCGGTCTTGATTGACCTCTTCGGGAGTGAGGGTTGCAAGAACACCGCGCAGGTTGGCTTCGAGTGTCTCCTTGGCGATCTGAGCAACGATGTCGGTGGGGCGGCCGAGAAACCGCTCGATGGCATTCTCGAGGATGCCCGATTGGCTGGAGATCTTCACGTTGGCGATCCCTTGAACGTTCAACGGGATCGTGCCCTTCGAATACGCATTGTTCACGGAAACGTCGATCGCCACGGTGCTCAGATCCATCCACTCGATCTGCTCGAATATCGGGATGCGGTATGCACGGCCACCCCGGATGATCCGGTAGCCCTTCTCGCCCGCTCGCTTACCGGAGATCACGGCCACCTTGTTGGGCGGAACGACGACCACCAAGTTGCTGGCAACCGCCACAACCATCACGATCAGAGCAACAACGAGGAACCCCCCGATCAAAAACCACATGAGTCCGTCCTTTCTTTCCTTTACTCGTCTCCGTGGGCCAACTCGTCGAGGCGGGCGATGAGGGCGGTGCCCCGCTCGTCCATCTCGACAACGACGACCTGGTCTCCGGCCTCGAAGACTTCATTTTGTTTGAACGGGATAGCGGTCATCTTGACGGGTTGCCCGTCGATGAGCACTGAAACCTGACCTTTGGCACCCTCCCGAAGCGGGACGGTGACCCGGCCGGCCTGGCCTTCGAACGCGCGCCGCCCCAGCATGCTCGTGCTCGTCGACCGCTTGAGCCAGTTCGTCAGCCAACCGTTGGCGAAAGCCCCGAGGACTCCGAAAGCCAAGGCGAGGATGAACACGGCCGTGTCGGAGTCGCTGCCGATGCTGAACAGGAGGCCAGCGGCACCAAAGAAGGCCGCAAAGAATATGATCGAACGGATCGACAGCATCGAAGTGAACACGTCGCCGAACGCTCCCCCGCTGACGTCGAAGTCGCCATCGAGGTCGGCGTCCATGTCCATATCCATGTCCATATCCATATCCATGTCCATATCCATGTCCATGTCGAAGTCGACGTCGGTATCGAGATCAAACTCGGTGTCTCCCCCAAAGAGCAGCATGATGCCGAGAAGGGGCCAGCCGACCGCCGCCGCGAAGATATAGGCATTCATCATCTGGCTTTCCTCCTCTCAACGCCTGTTTCTCATAAACCACGGTAGCAATTCCCGGGTTCCACGATTTCGGAATGAGCCGGTGACCCCCACCACGTCGCCAAGCTCTCTCAACCAGAGCCGGAGCTGCTCCGCGCCGACCGGGCAGCCATCCACAACGCATCCGCCAGCCAAACCCAGGCCGCGGCGACGAGCGGTGAGAGAACAACCAGGACACCGAGCTGCCAGAGCTGGAAAGCATCGATCTGGCCCCAGCTCGAGCCCAGTGCCGCCACGGCCGCGGCGACCGGGATGAGGCAGCGGAGCGCCACCCTCCCCACGGTGTGGGCGGGAATGGCGAGACCCCAGCCGATGGCGAGCGCCGCAACGGCGAAGCCACTTGCGCCGAGGGCGAGCAACGCCCCGCCTACGCCGACCGCGGCAATCGTTCCCAAGACCGTCCGGGGCATGGAACGGCTGATCGTGGACGCATAGGCAGCACCGAAGACCGCCCCGCCCAACGCGACCGGCCCGGCAACCCACGCGGCCAGCGCAACGGCCGCCCACGTGGGATCGACGACTTCCCGAGAACGGTCGAACAGCCACACGGCGCCCAGGAACAAAAAGCTGATCAGCCCGACCGCGGCAAGCAAGACGGCCCCGACGACCACACTGGCGTACGCCCAGAGAATCGCCGGCGGCAGCGATCTGGTCAGCTCCGCCATGGACAGAGGCTGAAAGAAGCCAGGCGGGCGCGGGGTCATTGGCGACGCCAGGCTGCCCACCGATGGCGCCCCCTCCGGCCGACCGGCCGCGTCACCTCATCGTCCTCGAGGGTCACGAACGCCGAGCCGAGAGCCACGGTGAGATCCGAAGTCGTCATCGAGAACGGAGGCCCTGTGTCCAGGTCAGAAGGGCCCACCGGAAACACGATCGATACGACTCGACCCCCCGGCCGCACCGCCCTGGTGGCCGCCATCCCATATTCGTCACGACGAGCAGGTGGGATCGCACAGAAGAAGGTGTGGTCGAACCACAGATCCACCGGCCCCCCGAAACGTAGGGAATCGCCCAGCAAGAACTCACCCCCGGAGGGGGCGAGGAGCCGGGAGACCTCAGTCGCGACAGCCGGGGCGAAGTCGGAGGCAATCACGCGCCATCCAGCGTCGGCCAGGGCAACGGCATCGTGCCCGCGACCGCACCCGGGCACATAGGCCGTTCCCACCGACCCGCATCCCAGGCCCGAATCGATTGCCAAGCGACGCCGCAACTCGGGGTGCGCCTCACCGAGATCCCACGGCGTCCGGTCGTTGTGATAGCTGTCCGACCACGCTGTCGAATCAGACACCGTCACAGATGCGACCGGAAGAACTCCAGCGTCCGCTCCCAAGCGACAGCGGAAGCCTGGGGGTTGTACGCCTCAGGCCGGCTGTCATTGAAGAAGGCGTGGTCGGTGCCCTCGTAGTAATGGAATGAAACCTCTTTTCCCAGATCCTGAAGGTGCGCCTCGAGCCTCTTTGCTCCGTCGAGGGTTGCCCACCCGTCGTTGACGGCGTAGTGGCCCAGATAGGCTGCAACGGACTGTTCATAGTCCGGCTGGACTTGGTCCCACGGTATGGCCCCATAGAACGGAACACATGCCCGCACCTCTGGCTTCAGGGTTGCCAGCCAGAGCACCATTCCGCCTCCCATGCAGAACCCAACCGCCCCTACGCCGTCACCGGTGGTCGCGTCGAGGCCGCTGAGATAATCGACGGCTCCGGCCATGTCTTTGGATGCCGTCTCGAGTGCCATGTTCATCATCATTTTGCCGGCATCGTCGGGTTCCGACGTCGTGGCCCCGTGGTACAGGTCGGGGGCAAGCGCTACGAACCCTGCCGCGGCCAGCCGGTCAGCGACATCCTTGATGTGGGGAACGAGCCCCCACCATTCCTGAATCACAACGACGCCTGGCCCTGCACCCAACTCGGGCAATGCCAAGTAGCCCTGTGCGGCTTTCCCGTTCGAGGCGAACTCGACCATCTGTCCCATCATGTGCTCCCTTTTCGTCCTGACCAGCGCTCTTGGTGGGGTTCCAGGTCGACTGACACCGCCCGCTGCCCCTCGCAGGATCAAGTCAAGCACGGCTTTATGGCCTTGCCATGCGCAGGAGGCAGAATCTCGGTCAAACGCCCTGGGAGGGCTTAGCCCGACCTCGACCAGCAACGAGATACAGGGGCGCGCCTACCGCCATGATCAGCGCCCCCGTCGCGATGGCAGCGTTGAGCGAAGTGCCATCGGCGAGCCTTCCCAGCAACACCGATCCGAGCATGAATCCGGTCTGGCCGGTCAGGCTGTTGGCGGAGACAATGGTGGCCCGGCTGTCGGCGCTCTTGATTCCTCTATGCAAGAGGCCCTGGTGTACGGGATCAGATGCGCCGTGGATACCCATGGTCAGAACGTACAAACCGACGATGGCCGCCGGCCCACCGGCCAAAGCTATGCCGGCCACGCTCGCTGCCTGCGCAAGGCGTAGCCAGGCGCCCACGGAACCGGCGCTGCGTCGACGGGTGAGGAGCGGCACGACCGCAGCTCCCCCACCGGCGACGAGGAATGCCCCGGCATTGGTCGGCCCGAGCACCGCTGCCGCCCGGTCGAAATCTTCGAGCACGTCTCCGAGCTTGGCCGGCGTGAGTGCCTCCACGGCCGTGAGGCCGATGCCCCACAGGAGCTCGGCGACGACGAGGGCGATCAGCACCCTGCTCGCTCGGACCGTCCGGAGAGCGGTCGCAACCAGCGCCGGGACCTTTGCCACTGCTTGCCGGAGGCCAGTGTCTCTTTTGATTCGGCTCTCTTCTCTCATCAAGGCGACGACGGCGATGACGTCCACACTGCGCAGCGCCAGCGCGGCCAGGACGGGAATCACCAGCGCGTCAATACCGGCAAGCGGATCGGTGGCGACGAGAACGCTGGCAGCAACCGATCCAAGACTCAGCACCACGCCGGTGACCGCCCCACTTGCCGAGAATGCCGCTTCGATATCGGCATCGGGGTCCAACGCTCGAGCCGTGTCGACGTACCACGAATCGAGGGGACCGCTCTCCAAGGAGCGGTAGACGCCCTGCAGTGCAAACACGACCGCCAGCAGCGGAGGCGTGTCGGCCACGACGAGCAGGGCGAGTGCGGCCAGATCGAACCCAGCCGCCACGAGCAGCACCCGCCGGCGGCCCACCGCATCGGCAAGGCCGCCGGTCGGCAGTTCGAGAACCAACACCACCAGGCCCTGCGCGGCGAAGACCAGCCCAAGCTGGCCAATGGACAGACCCCGCTCCAACACCACCAAGACGATCACCGGAATCAAGAAGCCGGTCGGCAGCCAGCGCAGCCCCCGCATGATGAGAAAGCGGCGCCGCACGGAGTCGACAGTGAGTGGTGCTGGTGTCATGCCGGTCGTTCCAAGCGCTCGACCTTATCCAACCCGGCCCGGCCATGCCCTCCACGCGTTTCCTTTCAGGCCCCTCTCTCCCGGCCCCGCCCACCGGCTCGACCAGAACACCCCCTAGAGTCGGCGCATGGAAGTGCTCAGGACATCCGACGAACGATTCGCCGACTTGGACGGCTATGCCTTCCGCCCGCACTACACGACCGTATCTCCCCATGGGACACCGATTCGCGTGCACCATGTCGACGAAGGCTCGGGGCCGGTGATCTTGTTGATGCACGGCGAGCCCTCGTGGTCGTATCTGTATCGCACCATGATTCCCCCGTTGACCGAGGCCGGGTTCCGCTGTGTGGCCCCCGATCTCGTCGGGTTTGGAAAGTCGGACAAGCCCGCCCGGACCGAGGACCACTCCTATCAGCGTCATGTCGATTGGATGGCGGCGTGGCTCGAAGCCGTCGACCTCGAGCACGTGACCCTGTTCTGCCAGGACTGGGGAGGCCTCATCGGGCTCAGGCTCGCCACGGCATTCCCACACCGTTTTGCCCGGTTGGTGGTGGCCAACACGGGCCTGCCGACCGGCGACCAGCAGATGCCGGATGCTTTTCTACGCTGGCAGGCGTTCGCGGCGACCGTTCCCAAATTTCCGATTGCCGCGATGGTGGACCGGGCGACCGTCAACGAGCTGAGCCCGGCAATCCTGGCCGGCTACGACGCCCCGTTTCCCGACGAGACGTACAAGGCCGGGCCACGCATCATGCCGTCTCTGGTCCCAACGAGGCCCGACGACCCGTCGGCAGACGCTCAACGAGAGGCCTGGCAGGTCCGGATGGCTTGGGACAAACCGGTGCTCACGACCTTCTCCGATTCGGATCCGATCACCGCCGGGGGCGATCGCGTTTTCCACAAACTGGTGCCAGGGGCATCCGGGCAACCCCACACAACGATCGCGTCGGCCGGTCATTTCCTTCAGGAAGACCAAGGCCCGGCGGTTGCACAGGTCGTGGCGGACTTCCACCGGCTGACCAGTTGATCGTCGCACTTGCCGGAGCCGCATCGTGAAGAGGTTCACGACGGCAACCGTGGGCCGGTGGTCTCCCCTCCCGTACCGTTCGGTCAGAATCATCCGTCGCTCGCCGAATACTGCTTCGAGCCATACCGACATGGCTTGGGCATTACGCACCCAGCTACCTCTCATCGAACGTTAAGCGTTCGTTCATCGGGGCGCCTTAAGTTGGCAACGTCGCATCGTCACGATTGCGCACATAGGCAAAGTAGCCTCCTCCGCCACTGGACGGCGGGCCGCCAAAGGCCCGCCGTCGCCTATTAACGTGCCAAACATGGATGCGCCCCAAGTCACAGGAGAACCGGCGCTCCATCGCATATGGCGTTTCTACGTGCGAGACCTGGTTCGTGATGCCGACGCCGAGTCGGCGCACTACCGAGAGGAAGCAGGCCCCGGGAAAGCCAATGCCCAGATGGTTGTCGTCCTGGTGGTTAGTGCGCTGAGCCTCACTCTCATCAACTTCTACGCGAAACGATACGGGTGGGTTCCTGGCTTCACCAGCGTCTTTGGAGCCGATGCGGACCGGGTCGCGTCGACCGTCAATGGCAGCCAGCTCACCCGGCTGGCGATCTGGACGGGAGTCCAGGTAGTCGCTTACGTCGCTTTGCCTGCCGTCGCACTGACCATTGCCTTCCGGCGCCCGATCGCCGAGTTTGGGCTCAGAGTTCGTGGCATCGGCGCCCACTGGAAGATCTACGCCACCCTCTTCGCAGTATCTGTTCCGTTCGTGGTGCTGGCGTCATTCGACGTCGGATTCCAGTCGAAGTATCCGTTCTACAGCTTGGCGCCGGGCGAGAGCTTGTGGCCGGCCATGGCGGCGTGGTGGATGATGTACGCCATCCAGTTCGTCGCGTTGGAGTTCTTCTTTCGCGGCTTCATGGTGCACGGGCTCAAATGGCGCCTCGGCTATGCGGCCATCTTCGTGATGATCGTGCCCTACAACATGATCCATTATCAGAAGCCGCTACTCGAGGCGATCGGCGCGATCATCGGCGGCTACGTGCTCGGCACTCTCTCGCTCAAGACCCGCTCGATCTGGTGGGGAGCCGGCCTTCACATTGCGGTGGCAGCCACGATGGATGCCCTGGCGCTCTATCACAAGGGCATTCTGTGAAAGAGCGAACCAAGGTCGGGATCGGGATTGAAACCGTGGCCGTTGCTTTCGGTGGGGGCGCGCTTGGCTGGGCACTCGGATCCCTGATCGGCGCCGCCGGCCTCGTCGGGGCCCTGGCCACCGCCAACGGCGCTATCGCAGGCATGACCGGGATGTACGATTGGCGGCGCCCCAACGGCTGGGGAGCATTCGTGGCAGATTCCACCTGGGCGCTGATTGGCACCGCCATTGCCCTCATCCTCCACATCGTCCAGTTGTTCTACCGCCGCGCTCGCTACCGATTCGATCTGTCGCACCGAGCCAACCTGCACATCTATGAGGGAGGCTTCTCGATGAAGCCTGCCTATGCGTTCTCAACCGGAAACGTGATCTCGAACGCCGGAGGCAAGGCTGGCTTGGACGGCGACCGAGGGGAGCGACGCTGGACGTTCATCCAGAACCACGAGTTCCTTCATGTGTTCCAGAACAGGGTCTTCGGTCCGGCCTTTCAGCTGGCCTATGTGGGGTGGATGCTCGGAGGGGCCTTGTGGGGGTTGGTCGCCTGGGCTCGGTACCGCCGCGGCCTCGGGCGGCTCATCGAAACGGCCGCCTACTTCAACAATCCATTCGAGTATTGGGCCTATCGGCGCGACGACTACTGGCCTCCCAAGGATGCCGACGATCGGATCGTGTGGGGTGCCCGCAGAATGGCCCGCTCTCCGAGGCGCAAGACGTGACCTGCCTCGGTCCCTCACGCCTCAGTAATCGATGCCCTTTTTGGCAGCGACACCGTCATCGAAGGCGTGTCGGACGGAGCGCATCTCGGTGACCGTGTCAGCAATCTCCATGATCGCGTCCGGGCAATCTCTCCCGGTGATGATGACGTTGACCTTCTCGGGCCGAGCCTGAAGAGAGGCCACGACCTCGTCGGTGTCGATCCACTCCCAGGTCATGGCGTAGGTGATCTCGTCGAGAATCACGAGTCGATGCTCGCCCGCTTCGATCAATCCCTTGGCCTTGGCCCACGCCTCCTGAGCAATCGCTGCCGACTCGTCGAGATTCTCCGAATCCCACGTGAACCCGTCGCCGATGCTCCACCAGTCCACGTCGAGCCGGCGGGCAACTTGCTCTTCCCCGGAATGCCAATCCCCGGACTTGAGGAACTGGACGACCGCGACCTTCCAACCCATCGCCGCGGCGCGAATCATCACGCCCATCGCCGCAGTCGTTTTCCCTTTGCCGTCGCCCGTATTCACGAGGATCAGCGATGGGACGGCTCGGAGTTTGGTTCGCTCGATGTCCGTTGGCGGGGCTTCATTCATGTTGGGGTCTCCTCGGCTGCCTTCGGTGGGCTGATGCGGCGTGGAACAATGTGCTGGTGGCCATCTTCGTCGGCAACCACCGAAACGTCCGCGCCGTAATGGGTGGCAACGATCTCAGGAGTGATCACGTCTGCCGCTCGGCCATGGTGGATGAGTTTGCCCCCGCTCAGCAACACGACCTGTTCCGCGATGTGCCCAGCCAGCGTGAGATCATGGGTGGTGGCGAGCACGGTGAGGCCGCGCGCTCGTCGTAGCCCATCGATCAGGGCCATGACCTCTTGCTGGCGGCCGATGTCGAGGCCGGTGGTCGGCTCGTCGAGAATCAGGATCGTCACTTGTTGGGCAACTGCCCTGGCCAATGCGACTCGTTGCGCCTCCCCTCCGGAGAGCGTGGCCACGTCGCGCATCGCCAGACCGGAGAGATCCATGACCGTCATGGCCTCGCGGACGGCAAGTAGGTCGCGATCGGATTCTCGCGAGAAGTAGCCGAGATGGGGTGTCCTGCCCAACGACACGTAGTCGACAACGGTCATCCCGGGCGGTCGCTCGGGTCGCTGCGGCACATACGCCACCGCTCGTGCGCGGCTCCGCGCCGACCTGGTCCGCCCATCGATCAAGACGTCACCGCGGTGCGGAACGAGGCCGAGGATTGCCCGCAAGAGCGTCGTCTTGCCGGCTCCGTTGGGGCCGACGATGGCGGTCGTTGTCCCGGCGTGAACGGTCAGGCTCACATTCTCGAGGATCCGCGCATGCCCGGCATCTACGGAGACCGAGCGAATCTGGAGCGACATCAGGTGGTCCTCCCCGCGGTGCGAAGCACGAACACGAAGAAGGGCGCACCGATGAAGGCGGTGATGACACCAATGGGAAGCTCAGCCGGCTGCTGGACAGATCGGGCCATGACGTCGGCGAGTACGAGGAATGCTCCTCCCGCGAGGATGGAGAGGGGAATCAGGCGTCGGTAGCTCGTGCCGACCACCAATCGGAGGATATGGGGAACGATGATCCCCACGAACGCAATCAGCCCCGAAACCGCGACTGCCGACGCGGTCACGAGCGTTGCGGCAGCGATGACGATGGTCCTGACCTGGTTGACGTTCACGCCGAGTGAGGTCGCTTCCTCGTCGCCGAGGGCGAGCACGTCGAGAGTTCGGCGGTAAGCCACCAGGACCGCGATGCCGACCGCCAGATAGGGCAATGCCAGCCGCACCTCGTACCATCCGGTGGTCGTCAGACGGCCCAGTATCCATGCATACACCTCGCGAAGCGCGTCGGCGTTCAACTGCTGAAGGTACGTCTGGGTAGCTGTGAGAAAGGCAGCCACCGCAACTCCGGCCAGGAGCAACGCCCCGGTCGAGCGCCCCGTTCGGAGCGAATACCCCAAGAAGTAGGCGGCGCCGACCCCCGCCAGGGCGCCGACAAAGGCCAAGAGCGGGACCAGCGATCGGTTCAGGTCGAAGACGATCCCGATGGTCGCCCCCAGGCCTGCGCCGGCAGCAACTCCGAGCAGAAACGGGTCGGCCAGCGGGTTGCGGAACACGCCCTGATAGGCCGCCCCGGACGCGGCCAGACCGCCCCCCACGAGCATCCCGAGGACCACTCTCGGGAGCCTGATCTCCCAGAGGATCGCGGTCTGCGACTGTGACAGCCCTGGCGATGCTTCGATCCCGAGCCAGCGCTCGCCAAATGCTCCCAAGATGTCTGGAACCGAGAGCGAGGCCGGCCCGACCGCAATTCCGATGACGACCGCCATCAGTGCAACCGCCCCGATGCCGAGGAGCCACGTGACGGGAAGCCGGGAGGGTCGGGCGCGCACCATCCTCATCCCGCCGACTCAGCGACGGCCGCAGCAACCTGCTCGAGGTAGTCGACGATCCGAGGGCCCCATCGGGACGCCACATCGTCGTCGAGCTCGATGACGTTGGCTTCCGTCACTGCGGCCAGCCCACTCCATCCGGGCCGGGCAGCCACGGTCGCCACGGTTACGTCACAGCACTTGGTGTCGGCCAAGAAGACAAAATCCGGATTGGCTTCGAGAATGAATTCCTCGCTGAGCTGGGGGAAACCAAAGAACTCGCCGTCGGGATCGGCGGCGTCGGCGATGTTGGCAAGGCCGAGAAGACCGTAGATCTCGCCGATGAACGTCGACGAGGTCGCGGTGAAGTAGGTGGGGTCGAGCTCGTGGTAATACGTTGGAGGTTGCTCGAACTCCGGCATCGTATCGACGACGGCAGCGATCCTCTCTTGGAGATCCGAGTTGAGCTCGGCCGCTCCGCCGGTGTTGCCGGTCACCAGACCGAGTTGCTCGATCTGGGCGTACACGTCGTCCAGCGTGACCGCTGAGAACTGGAACAGCACTGGCACGCCTGCGGCAGCGAGGCCGGAAGCAAGCTCGCCAGGGTCAAAAGAGGCAACCACCAGATCCGGCTTGAACTCGAGGATGGCCTCGACATTCGGCGTGAACGCGGCAAGCTCCGTCACCGGTGCCTCCGGCGGGTAGTTGGACAACGAGTCGACGGCAACGACCTGGCTCCCGGCGCCGATCGCAAAGAGCATCTCGGTAGCCGCAGGTGACAGGGAGAGGATCGACTCGGGCCTCTCGTCGATGGTGAGATCACCGACCGGGGTGACCACGGTCACTGGATAGATCCCGCCGTCGGTGTCGTTTGATGGGGCGTCCGAGGCCATTGAGGTGGGGGCCGCGAGCGGCTCGGTGCTCGGCGATGTCGTCGCGGCCAGGTCATCGGGAACCTGATCAGGGGAGGACGACCCGGCACCACACGCGGCGACGATCACCAACATTGCCAGGAGTGACACGAAGCGCTTCACGGTTTGCCTCCTCTCAGGGAGGAGTCCGGCCCGTGAGCAAGCCCCTCCTCCGGAGGCGATCCCACCGTCACGACCAGGCGACCTGGCTGAGCCTTTCGGCATCACAGTTGCGGGACAGCGCCGGATTCGCACCGGACTTCGCTGAGCCGTGACGCTCGCACGTGTGTGCGAGAGCAACAGCCAATGTAGCAGGGCCAGGGGCGGCGCCAGGCGCCGCCGCCCCAGTAGGTAGGCTCCGGTCCCGGAGGAGTGCTGCGTGCCTGAAACCAACCGCATTTTTGAGCGCTTGTTTGACTACGCCGGCGTATTCCCGCCGGCGAGCCACGACCCCGACGAAGCGCTCCGTCGCTATCGCTCCGCCAAGGCGGAGACCGATGGCTGGTTACTCGGTCCCTTCTTGCTCCGTGCCTCACAATCGCAAATGCTCGACCTGGACGGTGTCGAATTCGGCCTCGTCCTCGACATGGACCCCGCCGAGGTGGCGCCGATGAGCGGCGCTCCCACCCAGGTGGAGGTCGCCGTCGCAGCTCCGTCGTTCACGGCGCTGCTGCCGGTTCTCGAGCTGGCACCAGTCGTCTACGTCGAAGCAACCGCCGGCGCGGGGTTCGACGAGTTGGGGACTCTTGCCGAGGCGAGGAGAGGCGGACACGATGTCCGCGCCAAGATCCGCACCGGAGGAGCGTCCGCGGATACCTTTCCGACTCCCCGACAGACCGCCGCATTCATCGAGATGTGCGTCCGGCTGGACATTCCGTTCAAAGCCACCGCCGGTCTGCATCATCCGTTCCGACACCCCTCGACCGTAGAGGATGCGACCGAGCACGGATTCATCAACCTGCTCAGCGCCACGCGGGCAGCCGTGGCGGGAGTCGACAAGCTCGAGCCGATCCTCTCCGAGACAGACCCGACCGCCTTTGACGTTCGCCGGGCGATATGGAACGAGGTCGGGGCCAGCGTTGAAGACGACGAGGTGCGCGGGCTCGTGTGCAGCATCGGTTCTTGTAGCTTTCGAGAGCCGGCCGGCTACCTGCGGTCGCTCGGAGCATTGGAGCCCAATGCGTGACCTGGATCCCGACCCACGGCACCACGTTCCCTGGGCACGCGTTGCCGTATGGGGCGTTCCGGCGTAACGAGGAACGGCGACTTGGCGTCGCCATTGGCAGGCAGATCCTCGACCTCCATTCTGCCTCGGAGGATGGGCTCTTCGACCCCCAGCATGCCGCCCTCCTTCAGACCGGGCGCCTCAACGAGCTCTTGGCCGCAGGCCGGATCACTTGGAGCGCAGTTCGTGCCCGGATCCTCCAGCTGATCAACGACCACAGTAACGCCATTCAGGTCCGTCCCCACCTGCTCGACCAGGACGGCGTGGACCTCGTCTTGGCATGGGACGTTGCCGATTACGTCGACTTCTACTCGTCGCGCCAGCACGCCGAAAATCTCGGCCGTATGTTTCGTCCCGACGCACCCCCGTTGCTCGAAAACTGGCTTTGGCTGCCGGTCGCCTACCACGGGCGAGCCGGCACCGTCGTGGTCAGCGGGACTCCAATCGTGCGCCCGGCAGGGCAAATCCGCAACCCGGCGGGGGGGGCAATCTTCGCTCCGACCGGACGCCTGGATATCGAGCTGGAACTCGGATTCGTTCTCGGGGGAACAACGCGGTTGGGTGAGACAGTGCCGACCAGCGCCGCGGCCGATCACATCTTCGGGGTTGTGCTCCTCAATGATTGGTCAGCACGCGATATTCAAGCCTGGGAGTACGTGCCGCTCGGCCCGAACTTGGGCAAGTCGTTCGCTTCATCGGTATCGGCGTGGGTGCTGCCTATCGAGGCATTGGAGGATGCTCGCGTCATGCACCCCGCTCAGACGGATCCGGTTCCGCTCCCGTACCTGGAAAGCGATCAGCCGTGGGGCCTCGACCTGGACCTGGAAGTCTGGCTGCAGCCCGCAGGTCAGCCAGAACCGGTTCGAGTGACGGCGGTCAACGCATCCACGGGGCTCTACTGGACGGCCGAACAGCAACTCGCCCACATGACCGTCAACGGCGCCACAGTGCGATCCGGCGATTTCTTCGGCTCGGGCACGATCTCTGGCTCCTCGCCAGGGGAATTCGGAAGCTTGATCGAGATGACCTTCAATGGCACTAAACCGCTCGAGGTGGGAGAGACCGTCAGAACCTTCCTCGAAGATGGCGACCGAGTGATCCTGCGCGGAAGCGCCGGAACCGGCTCCGATCGTGTATATCTAGGCGAAGTCGATGGGACGGTGGTCGAAGTGCTCGAATCTGGAGCGATGTGATGATCCGTACGTGGATGGCCACAACTGCCATCATTCGGATGGCGCCGCGGCGTCGCCTGAACCAAAGGGGAGGTAGCCAGTGACGTGGGTGTATCCGTTCAACACTGATGAGCCCGTTGACCGCGACATTCTCGGCGGTAAAGGTGCGGGACTTGTCGAGATGCGTCGAGCCGGCTTCCCGGTACCTCCGGGTTTTGTGATCAGTACAAGCGCCTGCCTGGCGTACACCGCGGCACATGGCGTGGCTCCCGAGGAACTGTGGGATGAAGTGGCCGTCGGCATCGCCAGCCTCGAATCGGTTACCGGCAAGACCTTCGGCGGCGCAACCGATCCTCTGCTGCTGTCGGTTCGTTCAGGCGCAGCCGTCTCGATGCCCGGCATGATGGATACCGTCCTCAATCTGGGCCTGAACGACACCACGGTCGAGGCGCTCGCCAAGCAAACCGGAGACTCCGATTTTGCATGGCAGTCGTACCGACGATTCGTTCACATGTTCGGCGAGATTGTCTTCCGCGTTCCATCCGAGCGCCTTTCCGCCGCAGTCGCGACTGCCCAT
The DNA here is from genome assembly GCA_041577335.1 of Acidimicrobiia bacterium. GTDB lineage: Bacteria > Actinomycetota > Acidimicrobiia > Spongiisociales > JAENVV01 > JBFGJH01. The sequence continues at coordinate 57,693 of JBFGJH010000013.1, forward strand.
GGATCGGCCGAGCCCGACGCGGCATCCGACCAGGTTGCTACCGCTCGACTCAAGATGATCATCGAGGGACATGCCAGCCGGCCCGTTCCGCAAGATCCAGTCGAGCAGCTGCATCTCGCAATCGCTGCGGTCTTCGACTCCTGGGACGGACGCCGTGCCGTCGACTATCGACGCGTTCACGGAATTTCCGACGCGCTCGGCACCGCCGTCAGCGTACAAACAATGGTGTTCGGCAACTCCGGGAAAGGGTCTGGAACGGGCGTGGCGTTCACGCGCGACCCCGGCACGGGCGAACGAAAGATGTATGGGGAGTACCTCGACAACGCTCAGGGCGAAGATGTTGTCGCTGGGATTCGCACGCCCCTATCCCTCGACGTGATGGCTACCGAGATGCCGGACGTGCATCAACAGCTGCTTGACATCTCGGGCCGACTCGAAAGCCACTACCGAGATATGCAAGATATCGAGTTCACGGTGGAACGCGGAAAGCTGTGGATGTTGCAGACCCGCTCAGGCAAACGGTCCGCAAGAGCCGCCATCCGCATCGCGGTCGAGCTCTTCGACGAGAAGATCATCAGCCGAGAGGAAGCGGTGTTGCGAGTCACCCCCGACAGGCTCGAAGAGTTGCTCCACCCGGTTGTGCACGCGTCTACCGATGATGTTGTGCTGGCCCGCGGGCTGGCCGCGTCCCCTGGCGGCGCCTCGGGCGTGGTGGTGTTCGACGCCGACGAGGCGGTGGAGCTCGCCGAGGAGGGCAAGAAAGTCGTGCTGGTTCGTCACGAGACAAGTCCTGACGACTTCCATGGCATGGTGGCGGCCCAAGCAATCGTCACCACCCGCGGCGGTGTGACCTCGCACGCTGCGGTGGTCGCACGCGGCATGGGGAAGAGTTGTGTGGTCGGGTGCGAAGACATCGAGGTCGACTACGCCGAACAGCTATTCCACACACCGAAAGCCGAGATCACGAAGGGCGACTGGGTCACGGTCGATGGCACTACCGGCGCTGTGTACCTCGGCGAGGTCGAGACCGTGTCACCCGAGCTCGACGACAACTACTCGACGCTCATGGGATGGGCCGACGAATTCCGCGAGCTGGCGGTCCGTGCCAACGCTGACACCCCGGTCGATGCCGCACGGGCGCGCGAACTCGGCGCCGAAGGCATCGGCCTATGCCGCAGTGAGCACATGTTCTTTGGTGATGACCGCACTGCAGCAATGCGGGAGATGATCATGGCCCCCAATGCCATCGCTCGCGCCGACGCACTCACGCAACTAGCCCCTCTGCAGGCAAAGGACTATGCCGGGATCTTCGAGGCAATGGACGGGTTCCCCGTAACCGTCCGCCTCCTCGATCCGCCCCTTCATGAGTTCCTCCCAGACCGCCATGAGACGATCATGGAGATCACGAACCTCAAGCTGCGCCTCAGGAAGGCCTCCAGCCTCGAAGCTATCAACACGCTGCTCGGCCGGATCAACGAGCTCGAGACGGTGCTTGATCGGATCGAGCGTTTGTCCGAAGCCAATCCCATGCTCGGCCACCGCGGGTGCCGGCTCGGGATTGCCTACCCGGAGATCACCGAAATGCAGGCTCGCGCCATCTTCACGGCGGCCGTGCAATGCGCCGACAAGGGCATTGCAGTGTTCCCCGAGGTGATGGTCCCACTGGTCGCCTTCGAGTCCGAGTTCGTTTCGCAGTCGGCGCTGGTTCGGGAGACGGCCGAGAAGGTCTTCGCCGAACTCGGTGCGTCGGTTGACTACGCAGTCGGCACGATGATCGAATTGCCTCGCGCCGCACTGGTTGCGGGTCGAATCGCAGAGCACGCGGAATTCTTTTCGTTCGGCACCAACGACTTGACCCAGAGCACTGTCGGTCTCTCGCGCGATGACGCCGGCCGATTCTTGCCCGGTTACATCCGGCGTGGCCTCATCGATGCCGACCCCTTCAGGTCGATCGATAGAGAGGGCGTCGGCGAGCTCGTGTCGATCGGCGTCGAACGGGGCCGAAAGACCAAACCGGACCTCAAGATCGGGGTGTGCGGAGAGCACGGTGGAGATCCGTCGTCGGTTGCGTTCTTCCATGAGATCGGCCTCGACTATGTCAGCTCGTCACCGTTCCGCGTTCCGATCGCGCGGTTGGCCGCAGCGCACGTGTCGCTCCAATCGCGCACGAGCAGCGACGCCTGACCGAATCAGTCAGAGGCTCTGGAACGTCGAATCGGGATTGCCGGCGAAGACGTCGGGCAGCACGGTGCGAGCTATGAGATTCATCTCGGGTCCGATTTCGTTCTGGGCGAAGTAACGCAGCGCTTCGACCTCGACGCCATCGGGCCGTAACTCGCCGCCCACGACCTCACATGAGAACACCGTCGAGACGTACGCGACTTCGTCGCCGTTGGGGTAGCTGACAAAGAAATCCTCGCCGCCATATACGCCGACGATGCGCACCGGCGCGACCACCAAACCGCATTCCTCGACGGCTTCGCGGCACACTGCTTCAGCGGGCGTCTCCCCTGGCTCGATCGCGCCCCCGACGAGGCCCCACGTGGTGCGTTCGAACTGACGGCACAAGAGCACCCTGCCCGCGTCGTCTTGCACGATTGCCGACACCGATGGGATGAGTAGCCGGCGCTGTCCGACAGCCTGGCGCATCTCCGAGATGTAGTCCACCTAGCCACGCTACTGGCTACCCCCGCGCCGCTAGTAGATCGAATCCGATGGGCCGGCGGTCTCGCTCCTGACAATGGCCATATCCTCTCTGAGCTTGGTGCGGAGAGAAACGAGATCGGCAACGACGGTCACCATTCGGAACCCTTGCTGGCGGCGTTGAGGAAGCAAGCCGGCACTGGCATGGATCCCAGGCACCACTCCGTGCTTGTTACACGCCGCCACGACCGTCGCCAGTGCCTCGTTGAGAAGCGGCCCGTTCGTAGCCGGGCGCTCGCCGAGGCTGATAGCCAGGTCCGACGGCCCAACGTAGATCGAATCGATGCCCGCAACGCTCAGGATCTCGTCGAGGTTGGCCACCGCCTCGACGGTCTCGACCATCGCGACGCAGGTGATCTGGTCATTGGCCCACTCGAAGTAGTCGGCGCCCTCGATCGCCATCGCCCGCCCGGGTCCGAAGCTTCTTGCTCCGGCCGGCGGGTATCTCGTGGCAGCTACGGCTTCCTCCGCCTCTGCTCGAGTGTTGATCATCGGCACGATGACACCCATGGCTCCGGCGTCGAGAGCCTTGCCGATCTGCTCCGAGCCCTTCCAGGGGACTCTCACCAGCGGCGTGGCTCGGCCGCGGGTGAGGGCCTGCAGCATGGGAAGCGCTGCGTCGTAGCTCATCAGGCCATGTTGGGTGTCGATACAGACGTAGTCGAGGTCGAGCCCGGCCATGGCTTCGGCGCTCACCGAGGAGGGAATGGACAGCCAGCCGCCGAGCGCCAACGCTCCCGAGGAAAAGGACTCGCGAAACGGGTTGGGTTGCATGGCGGCATTCTGCCACTCCAGGTGACGGAGAGCCGAGCTCCCTCACCGATGGCAGAATCAGCGGCCCTCCGTGGACTCATCCGTCGTCGCCTGGCGGACCTCCGCCGAGTCCTCGGCCATCACCAGGCCCGAAACCGGCGACGATGTACGAACACTCATCTTGGGCGGCCTGGAACTTGGGGTCGGAGGGATCGATATCGCCGAATGGCCCACCACCACCCTCGCCACCGGCGCCGGGGCCAAGCGCGGTGAAGTCGGGGTCTTCCATCTCTTCATAACCGTTGTCCCTCATGCACTGGGCGAAGGCCAGCAGATTGTCTTGCAGGGCGGTCTGATCGACCTCGCGGAAGCCGAGCGCAGCTCCTTCGAACTCGGCGGAGCAGGCTTCACGGGCGGCCCCAAGCGTGTCCCGATCCTCGTCCGAAACCTGGCCGGGCTCCTGCCCGCCGAAGCGACCGAACACGAGGTTTCCATCGGCGTCAACGGTCGGGTCCTCCATGTCGACGCCGTTCTCCCGCATACATTGGGCAAACGCCAACAGAGCTTCCTCTTGAGTGAGCTCGGTCTCGGTTTCGGCGTCCTCGGCCGCCTGCCCGGCCTGGTCGTCGGCCGCAACCCCATTCGACGACTGGCCGTCAAGGCTCGCAACGCCCTCCGCTTCCGCATTTCCCGACCCACACGCCCCCAGCACCAAGAGGAGGCCGATCAGCACTGCCATGAATCGCCCGTTCACATTTCACTCTCCGAGCAACGACGAAGACATGTTCCCCAACGGACCTTGGAGGAAGCTGAGATCTGGCGTCAGGCCACGTGAGACTGTCCCAACCGCGGTGTCCTGGGCGGCATCCATCTGCGGCTGCCGTTTTTCGTCGCCGCCGCCCTGGCGCTGGTCAACTGGCTCTACGGCTTCTTCA